>NZ_KI911783.1:7335679-8048963 GCF_000515415.1 Bradyrhizobium sp. WSM1417 | reverse complement strand
AAGCGGCTTGGCGCGATCACCATAAAATGGGGTTGCGCGGGAGCGCGTTTATTGGCTCTGTTCCGCATCCCCCGAGTTCGAGACAAGAACGCTCATCACGGAGCCAAAGAGTGAAGCAAGAGATCTCCGAAGAACAGCGCAAGAGCGGCATCCTGACCGGTGCCGCGGTCGCCTTCCTCCTGCTCGCTTTGCCGCTCGCGGTTTGGCTGGACCTGACCGAGCTCAGCAAGACCGCGCTGCGGCGGCAGGCGATCGACCTGAATTCGGTGATCACGAGCGTGCGCAGCTACTACGCGACCAATGTAGTCGGGCGCATCATCGCCAATCCAAATGGCTCGACGAAAGTCGTTCACAACTACGAATCCGTCCCCGGCGCGATCCCGATCCCGGCGACGCTGTCGCTGGAGCTCGGGCGGGTGATCGGAGCGCAGCAGGAAAACATCACCTACCGTTTCGTCTCGGACTTCCCGTTCCAGAATCGCGCCCCGCACCAGCTCGACAAGTTCGAGAAGGATGCGCTCGAATCGCTTCGCAACGATCCCGAGCAGAAGATCGTCGAGACCGAGACCTCGCTGTTCAACGACAAGGTCCGGCTGATCGCTCCGGTGATGATGGGCCCGGCCTGCGTCAGCTGCCACAACAGCCACCCCGAAAGTCCGAAGAAGGATTGGAAGGTGGGTGACGTCAGGGGCATCCAGGAGGTGATCATCGCCCAGCCGATCGCCGCCAACATCTTCTCGTTCAAATTCCTCTTGGCCTATTTCCTGATCGCGGCCGGCAGCGGCTTATCGTTTCTCTCGCTGCAGCGCCGTCAGGCGAGCCGCATCAAGGGCATGAACAAGGAGCTCGAATCCGCCAACGACTTCCTCGCCTCACTCTCGATGAAGATCTCGCGTTACATTCCGCCGCAGGTCTACCGAAGCATCTTCTCTGGCCAGAAGGACGTCACCATCCACACCGAACGCAAGAAGCTCACCATCTTCTTCTCGGACATCCAGAACTTCACCGCGACGGCGGAGCGGCTCCAGCCGGAGTTGCTGACCCAGCTCCTCAACGAATATTTCACCGAGATGTCGGCGGTCGCCCACGAATTTGGCGGGACCATCGACAAGTTCATCGGCGATGCCATGCTGATCTTCTTCGGCGACCCCGAGACCAAGGGCGACCGCGCCGACGCCCAGGCCTGTCTCCGGATGGCCTGGCGCATGCAGCACCGCCTCACCGAGCTCAATGCGAAATGGCGCGCCTCCGGCATCGAGCTGCCGTTCAAGGCCCGCATGGGCATCAATTCCGGCTATTGCAATGTCGGCAATTTCGGCAGCAGCGACCGCATGGACTACACCATCATCGGTGCGGAGGCGAACCTCGCCGCGCGCCTGCAATCGATCGCCGAGCCCGGCGGCATCGTGCTGAGCTATGAAACCTTCGCGCTGGTCAGCGCCCACGCGCTGCCCGCGATCACGATGAAGGGCATCAGCCGCGAAGTGATTCCGTACTCCGTGGATGCGCTGAACGACGCTTCAGTGGAGACAAGCGGCATCATCACCGAGCGCGCACCGGGGCTGGAGCTCTATCTCGATCCCGCCGTGGTGAAATCCGGCGACGCAGCGCGGGTGCGCTTGCTGCTGGAGAACGCGCTGGCCTCACTGAAGCCGGCGTGAGCCGAATTCAGCTCGGGTCGTTCCCGGATGTTGCCAAGATGCAGGTGCGTCGCCTCTCCCGCTTGCGGGAGAGGTCGGCGCGTCCGGGCGATGCGAAGCATCGTCCCGCGCGCCGGGTGAGGGCTTTCTCCTCTTCGGGATTCTCGATTGTGGATGCACCCTCTCCCCAACCCTCTCCCGCTGCCCAAATCACCTCACCGCGCCGCGCCTTCCGTAAACGCCGTCTCGATCACCTCGCCAAAAGGCTGCCACGAGCGCCCGTCGAACTGGACCAGCCGCATCTGCCTGATCGGCAGGTAGCTGTTTGGCGAGGTGTTCATCCTGATGTTCGGCAGGGCGACCGAGGGCTGATAATTCCTCAGCGAAGCCGCCTGACGCATGATGTTCTCGCGCGATAAATCGTCGCCGCATTGCTTCAGCACCTGCGTCAGCGCCTCGGCCGCGGCGTAGCCAAAGAGTGCAGCGCTGCTGTTGGTGCTTTCGTCGTGATGGTACTTGTCCATGAAAGTGAACCAGTCCTTCATGGCAGGATCGTCCTTCCATGCGGGATCGCTTGGATCCTTCAGGAAGGCCGCCGAGATCACGCCGGAGGAATTCTCCAGGCCTGCGGGCGCCATCGCGTTGGCGATCGAGGCGGAGGCGTCGTTGACGATGAAGACCGGGCGCCATTTCATTGATGCCGCCAGCTTGATCACCTTGGACGCCGTCGACGGCACGCCGAGAAAGACGAAGATATCGGCGCCTGCGCGCTTGAGGATCGAGACGTGTCCGTCGAGATGCTCATCGGCAATGTCGAAGGCGATGTCGACGAGGACGAGACGGTTCAGATCGCCAAGACCTTCCTCCATGCCCTTGAGAAGCGCACGCCCGAACTGGTCGTTCTGCCAGAGCACCACGATCTTCTTCCTGGGATAATAGGCCTGGAGATAGTTGGCGTAGATGCGCCCCTCCGACCGGAACGATGGCTGCCAGCCCATGGTCCAGGGAAACGCCTTGGCCTGGCTCAGCTCCTCGTCGCCGGAGGCGACGAACAATTGTGGGATCTTCTTCGCGTTCAGGTACCAGCGCGCGGCGAGATTGCCCGGCGTGCCGAACGAGCCGAACATCAAATGCACGTCGTCCGTCTCGACCAGCTTGCGCGTCAGCTCCAGCGCGGTCGTCGGGTCGGAATTGTCGTCGCGGGTGATGAAGCGGATCTTGCGGCCGTTGATACCGCCGCGCGCGTTGATCATGTCGAAATAGGCGGCTTCCGCCTGGCCGATGGCGCCGAACTCCGAGAGCGGTCCCGAGTACGGCATGACATTGCCGATGCGGATTTCGTTGTCGGCGGTGGGTTGATCGGCGCGTTGCTCGGACATCGCCCCGAGCGACGCGAACGCGATCATCGAAACGAACAGCATTCTGCCGGTGACGCCCATGCTCAACACCTTGTCGTTCGCCCCCAACGAGGTCGGCTCACTCCGCAGCAAGGCCGGTTGATCTACGTCAAGCGTTTGTCATTCGTGTGTCTTGGCGGCTCGCTTCGAAGTTGCTCGTCGCGTCGGGCCAAATGGCAGCCGTACTGACGGAGGGGCGGCTACGGCAGCCCGCGCGCCTCGAGCTGATGCACCAGCAGCAGCGTCGGCTCGGCGAGGCTGTCGCCGGAGCCGTCGAGGCCGAAGGCGCTGGCGATGCCGTCGCGGCTGCGCAGCAGCGCGCTACGCGGACAATGGCCGGCGCCGCAGAGCGTCTTCTTCAGGGTTTCGCCTTGCGCCGTGATGCCGGCGGAATCATCCGCAGCCCAGGCCAGCACGATTGGGACGTCGACATTGAGGATGCCGGGGAAGACCGAACGCTTGGTGTACTGGCTGGCGTCGCTGCCGAGATAGGCCTTCTCGCTGTCGCTCGCGTCCTTGCCGGCGCGGTAGACCCCGGACACCAGCACGACCGCCGCGACATCGGCGCGGTCGGTCTGGAGTTCGGGATGGGCCAGCAGGGTGGCGACATGGAAGGCGCCCGCGCCGTAGCCGACCGCGACGATTTCGCGGGCATCACCGTTGAACAGGTCGATGTTGCCGTGGACCCAGGACAGCGCCGCCGCCACGTCGGTCGCACCCGCCGGCCACGTCGCCGAGGGCGCCAGCCGGTAGTTGACGCGCACGCCGATCATGTCGTTGCGGGCGGCAAAGCACATGGCCTGGTCCTGGATCTGGCGCGACAGCTCCGGCGCGGCGCGGTCGCCGGTGAAGGTGTCACCGGTCACGAACAGCAGCACCGGCCGCGGCGTATCCGCCTTGGTCGTGGCGGTGGCGACATCAAGCACATTGGCTTCGCTCTCGCCGTAGCGCAGACCGCGCGAGAAGGTGACCTGCTCGCACAGCCGCGCGGTGCCGCCCGCGGTGGTGTCGTTGTCGGTGAGGCCGACCCGGACGAGATCGGACGGCGGGGCCGACCGCATCGGTAGCGGACCGTGTGCGGAGGCTGCCGTCACGCCCAGAATCAGAAAAAATGCGAGAAAATTCTTCATGTCGGTGTTGGCCCTGCGTGCCCGATATGGGCTCGCGCGTTTGGCCCGTCTTTTCAATTCGCCTTATTAGTTAGCTGGTCATGAGGCGATTTCACGGCACCCATGGTTCTCTCGGCGCGTCCTCCACGCGTGGTTCAATTCCCCGGCTGGAACGTGCAATCCGCGCCGCTCCCGTCCTTCCGGCGGATGGCGTTGGGGTCGATCGTGCAACTCAGCTTGGTCAGGCTCTCGAAATTCGATCCTGCGGCGCCGTCGGGTGGAATCCCGGCCAGGGCTTCGGTGGCGAAGATCTCGCCGGCCGTGGAGCCGTTCACCGTCCTGGTCTTCTTGCCGAAGGTGACCTCGCAGTTCCGGATGGTGATGTCGACATTGCCGGCGCGACAGACGATTCGATCAGCGGTCACCACGATCGGCCTCTTGTAGGGAATGTCGCTGTTGGCGGCGAACAGCATCGCCATCGCCTTCTTCTCGGCGCCGGACAGGACCGATGACAGCGGCGCGATCACCCCCGCGAGCGCCAGCGCCGTCGAGCCCGAGACCTTTGCGGGCGTCGCGTCGGAGGCATCGGCAACGCCGGAGGCGGTCGCGATGACGAGGGTGCAGGCGAGGATCAATCGACCGGCTTTCATCTTGCCTCCCTGGACCTGCAATCGCGGCTTCCCTCCGGGCAGCGCGCGGAACCAGATTAGCATGTAAACGCGAATTGGAGGCAAGTTCGCCGGGCCTTGCGCCTTTGCGCGGTGCGGCTGTTTTGCCCCGAGGTGTCAAACGGTTACGCCGCGGGGCCCAGCCTCGCACCGACACGGCCGTTCTACTGTGCATGGGATTGTTTTCGCGTTTTTTGTTTGGCCGGCCGGTCAGGCCTGCTTCATCGTCCGGAAGGTGATGGAATAGCGGCGCGCCTCGACCGGCGGGATGCTGTGCTCCCATTGCGACCGCGCCTCGCCGTCCATCATGTAAAGCGAGCGCGGCCGGGCTTCGAGCGTATGGCGCTCCCATTTGTCGCCGCTACGGCGGCGGAAGCGGAATTTGCAGGACGAGCCGAGCGACAGGCCGAGGATTTTGTCGAAGTGCGGCTTGTCGCGATGCCAGCCGATGCCGACGCCGGCCTCGTATTCGGTGCAGAGCACCTGCCGCACGCTGCCGCCGGCGAGCCCCGCCCATGCCTCGACCTGCCGCGCGACAGGAAGCACCCAGTCCGGGATCGGCTCGGCCTCGGCCAGCCGCTGCAATGTGTAGTCATAGCGATAGCCGAAGGACGCCACCCGGCGGTTGCCCTCGAAGGCGCCGAACTGGAAGCGCTGGAGCGGCAATGCTGCGATGCGGCCGATGAGCGCCTGCTCGACGGCGGTCTCGACGAAGTCATCGGCATAGCGAAGGCCGGCGGGCCCTGTTTGCGGATCGGCGAACAAACCAAGCTGCGTCATTCCTCGCATTTCCGTGATGGAACCTAATGGTGGCTGATGCGACTTACATATGACGCGGAAAGTAACGTGCGAGGCTGTCATGGCAGAGAAGCATACCGCCGATCCGGCAGAGATCATGCGGGCGACCGGTCATCCTGAGCTGGAATACGCCGCCGGCTGGACCATCGCCGGTCTGGTCACCATCGGCACCATCGTCGCCGCCTGGGTGTTCGCGATCTAGCCCATTGGAAACTGGAGCTCGAACGCCGCGCCCTGATCGGTCGGCTTGAGCCTGATCGAGCCGCCATGGCTCGCCATCACCGCGCGCGCGATCGCGAGCCCCATCCCGGTGCCGCCCTGGTCGCGGCGGGTGGTGAAGAACGCGTCGAAGATCCTGTCGCGGTTCGGCGCCGAGATCGGCTCGCCGTCATTGCTCACCGTCAGACGCAGGGTCGTACGCTCGTCGATCACTTCCAGCCTGATTGTCCCGGCCTTGTGCCGCATCGCGTTGTCGGCGAGGTGCGACAGCACGATCAGCGCCTTCTCAGCCGACATGCCGATCATCAGGTCGAGGCTGCCGCTGGCTTCGATCGAGCTCGCCGGAAATCGGCTCCTGAGTTCGGCAACCACGGGCGCCAATTCCGTGCGCTCGTTTTGCGGCAGGCCTTCGGCACGCGCGAGTTCGCGCAGCCGCTGCGCCATCGCTTCCAGCCGCTTTGTGTCCGACAGGATGTTGGCGATGAACGTCTCCTGCTCGGCCGGCGTCAGGCTGCCCGCTTTGCCCTGAACCGAATCCTGCAACAGCTCGGCGGCGCCCTTGATCGAGGTTAGCGGCGACTTCAGCTCGTGGGTGAGGTGGGCCGAGAAGGTCGCGATATAGTCTGAGCGCCGCGCCAGCTGTTCGGCCATGCCGAGGAAGCTGTGTGAGAGCTGCGCGAACTCGCGCGTACCGTAGTGTCGGAGCGGCCTGAACGCCTCACGGTCGCCGCGGCCTATTCTGGTGGCGCGATCGATCAGTTCGCGCATCGGCAGCGTGATGGTGCGCGAGAATACGAGGCCGATCGCGATCGTGCCGAAAACCACGGCGAGCCCCGCCAGCACGAACTTGGCCCGCTCCTGATAGAGATGGTCGAAGATGTTGCTCGGCGTCCGAGTCGTGTAGATCACCCCCGCGACGCGGTTGTTGACGATGACAGGCATTGCCGAAAACACGTGGACGCCGAGGCCGCGGCTGAAGGAATAGATCGACGGCGGCGGCTTGTCGGGCACGCGGTTGCGCAAGGTGGCGCGGTATTGCCCATGCAGCGCGTCCGCGACCTCCTCGATATGGGCGAGCGACTGCCCGACCTCCTGCCGCCCCGCGATCACCACGCCTTGGGGATCGAGGATGCGAAAGCCTGCCAGCGTCACCTTCTGGGTCTCGCGGATGATCGGCGTCAGTCTTGCGCCGATCTCGACATAGACGGGCTGCGGCGGCTGTGGAGCGGCTTGCGCCTCTGGCCGCCGCCGCAGCAGGTCGTTGGCGGTGAGGTCAAGCGCGGGACGGATCGGGGTGACCTGGTCGCCTGGATCAGGCAGCACGTTCGTCGGCACCTCGGCGCCGAGCGTCAGGCCGCTGTCGAGGCGCGCCGTGATCTCCTGCGCGTAGATCGTCGCGAGCACGCGGCTCTGCGCGATCAGCTCGGCCTGGGTCTGGCGGATCAGCTGGTTGTCGTAGAGACGGAAGAAGAACAGGCCGACCAGCGGCAGCACGCCGACCGTCGCCAGCACCGTGAAGATCACGAGGGTAAGCGATGGCCGCCATTTGTCGGGCGCCGCGCTCATGCCTCTTTCTCGCAGCGGCCGAGCTTGAAGCCGACGCCGTGGATGGTCTCGATGACATTGTCGCAGGCCAGCGCCGCGAGCTTGGCGCGGATGTTGCGGATGTGGCTGTCGATGGTGCGGTCGGAGACCTGGATGTTGAGCTGGTAGGCGGCCCGCATCAGCTGCTCGCGATTGAACACCGAGGTCGGCCGGGTCAGGAACGCGCGCAAGATGCCGAACTCGATCGCAGTCAGCTTCAGCGGCGTGCCGGCGAACGACGCGACATGCTGCTCGGGATCGACCAGGAGGCCGCCTTGCGCGAGTGCCGACGGCCCCGCCTTGGCCTCGCCATTGCGCGGGCCGAGACGGCGCAGGATGACGTTGACCCGCGCCACCAACTCGCGCGGGCTGAACGGCTTCGTCACGTAGTCGTCGCCGCCGATCTCGAGGCCGAGGATGCGGTCGATCTCCTCGTCCCGGGCCGACAGGAACAGGATCGGCACGTCGGAGGCTTTGCGCACCTCGCGGCAGACGTCGAGGCCGTCGAATTCGGGCATGCCGATGTCGAGCACGATCAGGTCAGGCCTGTCGGCGGCAAAGCGGGTCAGCGCCTCCTTGCCGTCGCGCGCCTCGATCACGTCCATGCCGGCTTTCTTCAAAGCGACGCGGATGACCTCGCGGATATGGCCTTCGTCGTCGACGATGAGAATGCGATGCGCCAAGAATCTCTCCGCTCAGCCCGCCGGCTGATTGCCGGGCTGGCTTTTGGCCCCAGCATCGAGCCGGCGCTGCAGCCGCCAGCTCCGAAAGCTCCAGGCCCGCCAGACCATGTTCAGCCGCTGAGCTTCTACAAGCCGATCGCGGCGCCGCGCAAGGCAGTCGTCGCCCTTGCGATGGGCTATTACCTTGTCGAGCGCGGGCAGCGCCTGCGGTCCGAGCGTGAGGAGATAGTCGGTATCGATCATCATGCCCTTGCCCGACATTTCACTGCTGTGCGCCAGATTGTAGTCGGAAATGAACGCGTCGAAGTTCACCAGCGAGACAGTATAGAGCACGATCGTTAACGCCATCAGATTAGCGCCGACAAGCCACCGGTTGGTGTGGTCGAGCGCGATCCGGGCCACGATCAGGATCAGCCCGAGTGCCACCAGCCCCATCCAGATGAAAGCGGCGATGCGCCAATAGGTCAGCATGTACCTGTCGACGTAGAGGTCGAGGCGGAGGATGGAGGACGCGACCAGAAGCACATTCTGCCCGACCCAGAGATAGACCAGCAGCCGGATCACCTTTGATTTTTCGGCCGGTCCACCGGGGCGCATGGCCACCAGCACGAAGGCGGCGGCGAGTAGTGCGGTCGCGATCAGCGGATAGGCGCCGCGATGGGCATAGGCCGCATAGGTCAAATTGGTCGGCAGCGCGACATGCCCCCAGAGATAGATGCCATCGAGGATCGATTGCGCCGCGAACAGCAAGTTGAACAGGATCAGCGAGCGCAGGATGGTGGGGGAGCCTAGGAACTCAGCTGAGACTTGCGACTGCAGCGGCGGCGGCAGGGGGATATCGGCGATGGTCGTGGTGACAATCTTTCTGCGCCGCCAGCGCACATGGATGAACGGCCAGACCAGCGACAGCATCATGGTCCAGAACAGCACGCGCGGGAAGCTGACATAGTCGAGGATGCACTTTGGATTGAGCAGGAACACCCACTGCTCGATCAATGGATTGGCCGCGGCGAACAGTGCGATGAAGACCGTGCTCAGCGCTGCAGGCAGAAGCCAGAGTGCGATGCTCCGGGTGAGTGCCGACATGTTGAAGATTTGAAGTGCATCGGGGAAGACCCTGAAGGGATTGATCAGGACAAAGTTTCGCAGCGCGCGGGTGCGGTCGGCGAGCCCGGTCGTCTCCGGATTGGTCGCGAGCAGGAGGGCGACGACCAGCGCTGCCACGAGGATTAGAAACGAGAGCGTGTTGAGCTCTTCCGCGGCCGGAACGAGACCAAGCGCAATGATCGCGCCGCCAATCGCAGCACGCCGATGATCCAACGTCGCGTGGTTGGCGAGCAGCGAGGCGCAGGCGATCGCGATGGCCATGATCACCAGTGACAGCCCCAATCGCTGCCCGTAGAGCAGAAAGTCCGCGAGCGCGGTGAGCACCAATGCCAACGCGAGCTTTGCCGACAGCGCCGAAGGCCTGATCGGTTTGATTTCCGTCGTCGACGTCGTAGCCAGGCTCGTCATGTCCAGAAGACCTTTCGTGATGGGTGGCATCACGAAGTCTGAACGTCGTTTGTGCAGAAGGCGGGATTGTCGTCTGCACGAGTTCAGGAGTCTTTTGCAGATTATGTGCAGGCGCGGTTTTGGTCCTTACGCGGCGCAAGTCGCTTTGATAGGTGCGATGTGTTCATCACATTGGGCGTGACGCATCATGCAATCCCTCAACCGCATCGGCCTCATTCTGCTCTGGCTTGCCGCGCCTCTCGTCGCGTTCGCGGCCGCGAATAGGAACGACCCCTATCTGCTCGTGCTGCGCGGCGTTGGAAACATCGCACTTGTCGTCACAAGCATCGTGATCGTCATCGTGCTGCTGCGCTGCGGGCGCTGGCATAGCATCGCCGGCAAGCTGCTCGTCATGCTCTGGTGCGCTCCGCCGCTCCTGATGTCGGCGGCGTACCTGAAATTCGAACTGCGCAAGCACGATGTTCTTGCCGCCAGTGCGGCCGAGGCGCGTCAGCTCGGGTCTCACTTCATGGTCGGCTATTCCTCCTTCCCGGAGGTCGCGGGCCTCGCCGAGCAAGGCTTGATCGGCGGTGTCTACGTCACCCGGCACAACATCCGCGGCCGGACCGTCGAGGCGCTGCGAGCCGAGATCGCGACGCTCCAGGACAAGCGGCGCGCCGCCGGCCTGCCGCCGCTGGTCGTCGCCGCGGACCAGGAGGGCGGCATCGTCGGGCATCTTGCGCCGCCGCTGACGAAGCTGCCGGCGCTGGCGACGCTTGCCGGGCTTGCCCCCGATGACCAGCAGGCCAAAGCGGCAGAGTTCGGCCGCATCCACGGACGTGACCTCGCCGGGCTCGGTGTCAACCTCAATCTCGCACCGGTGCTCGATCTCAAGCCGCCGGGCCGGCGCAATCGCCTAGACTTCCACACTCTGATCGGTCAGCGCGCGATTGCTACCGATCCGACCGTCGTCGGCGCGATCGCGAGCGCCTATGTGCGCGGGCTGGAAGAATCCGGCGTCGGCGCCACGCTCAAACATTTTCCCGGCATCGGGCGCGTGCGCACCGACACGCATCATTTCAGCGCCAACCTCGACACGCCGGTGAAGGAGTTGGAGGCAGCCGACTGGCTCCCGTTCCGCGAGGTGCTGTCGCATTCGCGCAGCGCGCTCATGGTCGGCCATGTCACGCTCACGGCCGTCGATCCCGACCGAGCCGCCTCGCATTCGAAGCGCGTCGTCGAGGGGATCATTCGCGACAAATGGGGCTATCAGGGCGTCGTCATGACCGACGATCTCGTGATGGGCGCGATCTACCAGCACGACGTCTGCCGGGCCGTGGTCGAGGCCATCAACGCCGGCGTCGATCTGCTGCTGGTCGCCTATGACGGCGCGCAGTTCTACCGGGTTTTCGCTTGCGCCCTGGATGGATCGCGACACGGCAAGCTCGATACAGCGATGCTGCGCGCGAGCGAGGCGCGGCTCGCGCGAGGCTTCCCGTCCGAGCTGGCGCGAGCCGCCTCACGCACCGTCAGCGTCGCCCGCCAAAACTAGCCCTTCGCGAACTGACGGTAGTCAGGCTCGCGATGAAACCAGAACTCGTAACCAGTGATGGCCTTCTGCATGGCGACATCGTGGATCGGCTGGTTGAGCGGGACGACGGGAACATCGCGCACGCAGAGCGCGATGAAATCCTTAACGGCCTTGTCGTACTCGGCGGCATCCGTGGTGAACCGCGCCTTATCGATCAGCGCGTCCATTTCCTTGTTCTGGTACGAGGAGATGTTGAAGATTGAATTATTGCCGTGGAAATTCCAGTAGAAGTAATATTCGGGATAATCGAGCCAGCCGCTGAAACGATTCAGCGCGAGCGGCAGCTCCTTTTTGTTCAGCGTGGTGCGCCAGTTCGCGCCGGGGATCTTGTCGATCGCCGCCTTGATTCCGATCTTGGCCAGGCTTTCCTGGATCAGGATGGCCGTCGGCTCGCCGACCGTGGCCGTGCCCGTGTCGAGCGACAGCGTCGTCTCCAGACCGCTCTCGAATCCCGCCTCCTTCATCAACGCCTTGGCCCTGTCGAGATCGGTGGCGTACGGAAACGCCTGCGGCCAGACCGGCTTTGAGACCTCTGCTGCTCCGCCATACATGGGAACGGCACGCCCAAAGAAAGCGCTGTTCTGGATCTGCTCGTACGGCATCGCCCAGGCGACGGCTTGGCGCAGCTTCACATTGTCGAATGGCGGTTTTGCCGTGTTGAGCGCGACGGACCAGAGCGCATTCGGGATCGGCACGCCCGAGACCTTGACCTTGCCCTCCCTAATGATCTGCTCGAAGTCACGCGGCGCAAAGCCGCTGGAGATATCCGCATCACCCCGCTCCAGCATGGCGCGGCGGGTGCCGGCGGAGGGGACGTCGCGCGCGATCACGCGCTTGAGCTTCGGGAGAGGCCCGCTCTTCCAATCGTCGAAGCGCGCCAGCACGGTCTCGCTGCCCGGCTTCCAGCTCTCGATCCTGTAAGCGCCGCCGCCGGCCTCGTTGTTCCTGAGCCACGCCAGTGCCCACGGGTCTTCCGCCGTCGCGTTCTTTTTCGCGAGCTCCGAGTTGATGATGAAGGGCACGACCACCGCGACGTTGAACAGCAGCATCTTGTCCTTGCGCACATAGTCGATGCGGAAGGTGTGGTCATCGACCACGACGAACTGCTCGGGCGTTTCCAGCGATCCCGCCGACATCTGGAAGGTCGGAAAGCCGCCGACCTTCACCGCGCGGTCGAACGACCATTTGACGTCTTTCGCGGTGACCGGCGTGCCGTCGTGGAATTTCGCGTCCTTCCGCAATTTGAAAGTGCAGGACATGCCGCCGGCCGCAACCTCCCAGCTCTCGGCGAGTTCAGGCGCGAGCTTCTCGCGATCATAAGACAGCGTGCCGTCGGGGAGCGTCTTGGAGGCGTAGCTCAGCAGGCGGTCGTAGCAATTCCAGGACAGCCCGTTCACGGTCTGGTTGGAGCCGACGCCCTGCATGTCGAGTGAGTTCGGCCCGAGCTCCTGCACAACCAGCAGCGTCTCGCTGCGCCCCTGCGCTGAGGCAAAGCGCGGCGTAACGGCCGCTATTCCGGCGAGGCCAAGGCCGCCAAGCACGCTGCGGCGGTTTAGGTCGAAAGATGATGCGCTCATGGTGCCTCACTCTTGAGAGATTTGCACCATAAAGAGGCAAGGCGCATGCCATCGGCCGCGCTTCGCGGCGTCGCATGCTGCGCGGACCTCAATCCTATGGCGTCACCGCTCCGCGGCTCACGGCCCGCGGGGCAGTCAGCTCTTTCCAGGTGGAATTGGCGACATGCACCGGCGAGAACGCCGGGCGCTCGACATAATGGCCGTCGCCGGCCTCGGCGCGCAAATCGCCATCCTTCCAGACGATTCGGCCGCGCGACAGCGTCGCCGCCGCTCCGCCGGTGCAGGAAAAGCCCTCGAACACGTTGTAATCGATCCGGCTCATCTGTCGCTTCGCGCTGATGGTCCTGCTCGCCTTGGGATCCCAAATCACGACATCCGCGTCCGAGCCGACAGCGACCGCGCCTTTGCGCGGATAGATGTTGAGGATGCGGGCGATGTTCGCCGAGGTCACTGCGACGAATTCTTCCTTCGTCAGCCGTCCCGTGGCGACGCCCGCGGTCCACAGCAGCGCAAGGCGATCTTCGAGGCCGCCGGTGCCGTTCGGGATCTTCCTGAAATCGCCGAGCCCGAATCGCTTCTGCTCGGTGGTGAAGGCGCAGTGGTCGGTCGCGACCACCTGCAGCGAGCCGGCTTGCAGGCCGGCCCAAAGACTATCCTGATGCGACCTGTCGCGGAACGGAGGCGACATCACGCGCTGCGCGGAATGATCCCAATCCTTGTTCTGATATTCACCCGCGTCCAGCAGCAAGTGCTGGATCAGCGGCTCGCCATAGACGCGCTTGCCCGCCGCACGTGCGCGCGCGATCGCCTCATGCGCCTCGCGGCAGCTCGTGTGCACGATGTAGACCGGCGTCCCCGTCATGTCGGCGATCATGATGGCGCGGTTGGTGGCTTCGCCCTCGACCTCCGGCGGTCGTGAATAAGCGTGTCCCTCGGGCCCGGTGACACCGCGCGCGATCAGCGCCTCCTGCATCAGGGCGACGACGTCGCCGTTCTCCGCATGCACGACAGGCATGGCGCCGAGATGGGCGCAGCGGGCGAACGAGTTGTAGAGCTCGTCGTCGTTCACCATCAGCGCGCCCTTGTAGGCCATGAAGTGCTTGAAGGTGTTGATGCCGTAGGTTTTGACCACGGTCTCCATCTCGTCATGGATCTGCTTCGACCACGACGTTACCGCCATGTGGAAGCCGTAGTCGGAGGCCGCCTTCTCGGATTTGCGCCGCCACTCCTGATAGGCCGCGAGCATCGACTGGCCGGGATCGGGCAGACAGAAATCCACCACCATGGTGGTGCCGCCGGCCAGCGCCGCCTTGGTTCCCGATTCGAAATCGTCTGCGGTCACGGTGCCCATGAACGGCATTTCGAGATGGGTATGCGGATCGATGCCGCCCGGGATGACGTAGGCGCCGCCGGCATCGATGATCTCGCACCCCATCGGAGCATCGAGCGACTGCCCGACCGCGACGATGGTCTCGCCGTTGATGAGCACGTCCGCGCGGCGCGAATGATCATGATTGACGACGGTGCCGCCGCGGATGAGGAGTGGCATGAGAGGCTCCGGATAAAGAAGATGAACCTCGCGAAGGTAAGCGCGCTGCATGCGATGCGACAGGTGAAATTATAGTCAGTCGCCGCCGCCAGTTGAGCCGTGCTCTCTCGGCCTCTACGCCGCCCGCGCGATCAGTCCGTCAATCATCGCGCGCACCAGGCCCGCGATTTCCTTCCGGAGCGCCGGCAGCGGTACCGCGACCAGCTTCTGCTCCAGTCCTAGCGCCACCATGCCATGCACCGCCGAGAACAGGCTGCGCGCGGTGATGCCGAGCTCCTCCCGACTGCGTTGTGGAAACAGCGCGGCCAGCGGCTGGTAGACGTGGCGAAACAGCTGCAGCTGGTCGTCGATGGACCAGTCGGGGAGGGGCTTGTCGGCTGCCATGCGGTGCTCGAACAGCGCCCGCCATAGTTCGAGATTCTCCGCGGCGAAATCGCAATAGGCGAGGGCGATGCGGACCAGCCTCTCCTGCGGCGACGGCTCGCCCGCGCTTTCCGCCGTGCTCAGGGCCTGGTCGAGCCGAAGCAAAGTGCGCGAACCCACGCGCAGGATCAGCTCGTCCACGTCGGCGACGAGATTGTAGACCGCGCCGTTGGCGCAGCCGATCTCGCGGGCGAGATCGCGGGTTTTCAGGCCCGCCAATCCCCTCTCGGCGATCATTCGTTCCGCCGCCAGAATCAAATCGGATCGAAGTTTGTCTCGCCGGTCCAATGGTTTAGTCATCTGTAATCAAATATTTGAGCGGCGCTCATGTTTTCGTTGAACGATGTTCAAGTTTCTTGCTACAAACCGTCTGTGAGCAACGCTCATAACAGGGAGCCGACAATGTTCAAGACCGTAGTGACGCTTTTCCGCGGCAGCGTGGCTGCCGCGGGCGAAGAACTGGAAGACTGCACGGCACTTCTGATCCTCGATCAACAGATGCGCGATGCGGCCGCCGCCCTCGAGCGGGGCAAACGGACCCTGGCGCTGGCGATCGCGCAGGACCAGCAGGAAGGCCGCAAGCTCGAGGCGACCGTCGCCCGCATCGCCGATCTCGAGACCCGCGCGGTTGCGGCGCTCGATGGCGGCCGCGAGGATCTCGCCAACGATGCCGCCGAAGCCATCGCAGGCCTGGAGGCCGACCGCGATGCGGCGCTGACGGCACGCGCGCTGTTCGCAACCGAGATTGCGCGGCTGAAGCGGCACGTCGCAAGCGCGCAGGCCCGCATCACCGAGCTCGACCGCGGCCGCCGCGTCGCCCGTGCCTCGGAAGCGGTGCGCTCGCTTCGCCGCAGCGGCATCGAGGCGGCACGCCCCTACGAATCCACGCTGCCGGAGGCGGAGAGCACTTTGAGGCGTCTTCGTGAGCGGCAGATGGAGGCCCAGGCCGCAGATGACGCGCTGGTCGAGCTCGATGCTGCCACCGGCCCGCGCGCCACTGCCGAAAAACTCGCCGAGCAGGGTTTTGGCCCCCGGCTCAAGACGACCGCGGACGACGTGCTGGCGCGGTTGAAGTCCAAGCGCACGCAGACTGTCTGATCCCAATCCCCATCATCATTCGAACCAACAGGAGACCATCATGAACCAGAACGGCCAGCCCCACAGCGGCGCCTGGGTGGCCTTCACTTACGTGTCCTTCGCAGCCTCCGCCTTTCTCGTCGCCATCGGCATCTTCTTCCTGCCGATCGATTTCTGGATGAAGGGCTATCTCACCATGGGGGTGGTGATGCTGATCCAGACTTGCGTCACCCTGACCAAGACCATCCGCGACAATCACGAAAGCAGCCGGATGGTGAACCGCATCGAGGATGCCAAGGCGGAACGTCTGCTGATGGAAGTCTCCAAGGCGGCTTGAGAGGCATAGGCAATACGCAAGAAAGCAGCGGAGCATGCGCCCCGCTGCTTCGCCGGAGTACATTCTGCCAAACTTCATATCGCGCTTGCGAAATGCAACCGAGCCATGACGGATCGCGCAGGCGCGCGCTCTTGCGCAATCGCACGGGCAGGGGCAGTCTTCACAGGCGGCGCACAAGAACGCCGCCAATAAGATGTGCTTACAAGATCTCGGTGAGGAACCTGATGGCAGCGACGCGGATCGACTGCGACATCCACCCGGCGGTTGGTGGCACGCGCACGACGCTGCTGCCCTATCTCAGCGATCACTGGAAAGAGCAGGTGGTGAGCCGCGCCATCGATGGACTCGATCTCACCTCCTATCCACCGAGCATGCCGCTGGCGGGCCGTACCGACTGGCGTCCGGCGAACGGCGCAAAGCCCGGTTCCGATCTTGCGATGGTACAGAAGGGCGCATTCGAGCAGTTGGGTGCGAGCCACGCGATTCTCAACGTGCTCTACGGCGCGCAGGCCGTGTTCGATCCCTACATGGCGGCCGACTTCTGCAAGGCGATCAACGACTGGATCGCCACTGAGTGGCTGTCGCGCGATCCGCGCTTGCGTGCCTCGATCGTGGTGCCGATGCAGGACCCGGATCTGGCGATCGAGGAGATCGAGCGCCGCGCCGGTGATCACCGCTTCGTCTCGATCCTCGTCCTGGCGCAAGGCGAGACGCTGCTGGGTCGGCGGCATTTCTGGCCGGTCTATCGGCTCGCCGAGAAATACAAGCTACCGCTCGCGATCCACGCCGGCACGCAATATCGGCAGGCGCCGAGCTCGGCCGGCTGGCCGTCGCACCGCTACGAATATTACTTCGTCGAGGCGCAGGCGTTTCAGGCGCAGATCTTGAGCCTGATCTATGAGGGCGTATTCGGGAAGTTTCCGAACCTCAAGGTCGTGCTGATGGAATCCGGCGTGAGCTGGCTGCCGGCCTTCATGTGGCGCGCCAACAAGACCTGGCGCGGGGTGCGCGTCGAGGTGCCTTGGGTCGAGCGCGAGCCGGTTGCGATCATCCGCGATAATTTTCGCGTCACCATGCAGCCGTTCGATGCGCCGTCGGATGCGAAAAGCGTCGAGGAGATCATCGACCAGATCGGCTCGGAAAAGATGTTCCTGTTCGCGTCCGACTATCCGCATTGGCAGTTCGACGGCGACGATCCGGTCCCGCCGAACCTGCCGAGCAGCATCATCTCGAAGATGTGCGTCGACAACCCGCTGGAGACGTTTCCGCGGCTGTCGCTCGCCAACTGAATTTGGAGGTTCGCATGAGTGAAGTCATCGACCGCCCGCTGCGGGAAGACGACAAGCCCGCCGCTACGCGGCTGCGCATCGTTGATTGCGATGTGCATCCGAGTCTACGCTCGACCGACGATCTCAGCGAGTTCCTACCAAAGCGCTGGCAGCAGCATCTGAAGGAATATGGCAGCCATTTGCGCACGCCGTATCTTTTCACCACGCCCTATCCACGCTCCTCGCCGTTGATCGCGCGGCGCGATGCCTGGCCGCCGACGGGCGGGCCGCCCGGCTCGGATCTCGCCTTCATGCAGAAGCAGCATCTCGATCCGCTCGACGTCGAGTTCGGGATTTTGCAGGTGCTCGATCTCTTCATCTTCTCGCAGCAGAACCTCGAATTCGGCGCCGCGATCCAGCGTGCCATCAACGACTGGCAGCTGGCGTTCTGGTCGCATCGCGACCCGCGCCTGAAGGCTTCGATCCTGGTCGGTCAGGATGGCGTCGATCTCGCCATTGCCGAGATCGAACGCTGCGCGAAAATCGGCGAGTACGTCCAGATCAACGTCTCGCCGCGCGCCAACGAGCCGCTCGGCCGTCGCCGCTACTGGCCGATCTACGAGCGTGCCCAAGAACTAGGTCTGCCGCTCGGCATCCATGTTGGCGGCTATGGCGGGCATGCGCCGACCGGTGGCGGCTGGCCGTCCTATTATGTCGAGGAGCACCAGTCCAACGCACACACGATTGCGGCGCAGCTTGCCAGTCTCGTGATCGAAGGCGTGCCGGAGCGCTTTCCAAAATTGAAGTTCGTCTTCATCGAGGGCGGCTTCGGTTGGATCCCGTCCGCGGTGTGGCGAATGGACCAGCATTTCGAGCGCTTCCGCAGCGAGGTGCCGCATCTCAAGCGCAAACCGTCGGAATATGTCCGCGAGCATTTCTGGTTCACGACGCAACCGATCGACGAACCTGACGAAGCCCGGCACCTGCGCTCGCTGATCGAATGGGTCGGCATTGATCGTCTCTTGTTCTCGTCGGACTATCCCCACTGGGATTTCGACGATCCGCGCTTCGCCTTCAAGACGCCGCTGACGGACGCCGAGCGAAAGAAGATCTTCAGCACCAATGCCCGCGCGGTCTACAAGTTCTGAGGAGGTCTGCACGGTATGGCCCGTCACATCGTCGCGTCCACCTCGGAGATCCCACGCGGTGGCAACAAGGTCGTCGATGTCGCCGGCCGCGACATTGTCGTGTTCCACGTCAATGGCGAGTTCTTCGCTTTGCTGAACCGCTGTCCGCACGAAGGCGCGCCGCTGGAGAAGGCGGCCTGTGTCGCGCGACTGACCTCGCCCGAGCCCGGCATCTATCAGCGCTCGCGCGTCGGCGAGATGCTGCGCTGTCCCTGGCATGGCTGGGAGTTCGACATGCGCAACGGCCAATCCTGGTTCGACCCGAAGCGCGTCAAGATTAGGTCATATCCGGTCGCGGTGGAGCGAGGCGAGGAACTCCAGAAGGGTCCGTATGTCGCCGAGACGTTTCCGGTGCATGTCGAGGACAGCTACGTGATTGTCGAGGTCTGAGTAGCCGTTTCGGATTGTGATTTCGCCGCAGGTGGGATAAGCCTCGCCCGCATTTATGGCGGAGACGAGCTTTGTCGAAACAATCCCTGCGTGAGGAGGCCGAGCGCCTGATCCGCGAATCGATGGAAAAGAAAACCGTCGTCGTCAAGCAGGGTGATACCCGCATCGAGGCCGTCTGCGGTAAATGCGGCGCCCCGAACCGTGTGCAGGCGCCAAAGGGCCAGACCCGCATCAAGTTCGCCTGCAAGAATTGTGGGCATCAGCAAGAGACGCTGTAGAGCGCCCCCTATGTAAACCCTCATCCTGAGGAGCCCGCTGAAAGCGGGCGTCTCGAAGGATCGAGTCCCCAGCCGGGCCTGCATGGTTCGAGACGCGCGTTCCGCGCTCCTCACCATGAGGATCAAACAGCCTAATCCCCCTTCACGAACTTCGCGAATGCATCCGCATGGTCCGGATGCCAGCGTGACAGCGGCGGGCGGTTCTCCACGATGTCGCCGGCGGCCCACAGCATGCGCTTTTCGTCGAGCGCGCGCGGGACGTCATTGTCGGGGCACAGGATGTAGAAATCGCCGGCCTCCAGCCGCGCCAGCATGAAATCCACGGTCTGCTCGGCTGTCCAGGCGCCCGCAGGTTTCTCCGTCCGGGCCTTCGCGGTAAGGTTCGTGAAGACGAAGCCGGGAATCAGCAGATGCGCGGTGATGCGGCAACCCGCAGTGTTGCGCAGCTCGTGCTGGAGCGCTTCCGTAAAAGCCTTCACGCCGGCCTTGGAGACGTTGTAAGCGGGATCGCCGGGCGGGGTGGTGATGCCCTGCTTCGAGCCGGTGTTGATGATGAGGCCCGCCCTGCCGCGCGCGATCATGTTGGGCGCGAAAATGCGCGAGCCGTTGATGATGCCCCACATGTTGACGCCGATGATGCGCTGCCAGTTGTCGGGATCGCCGAACAGTGTGCTGCCGGGCTGGATGCCCGCATTGTTCATGAGAATGTCGGTGCCGCCGAAGCGCTCGCGCACGGCGCGCTCCAGTTCGGTCACGCTCTCGGCCTTGCTGACGTCGATCGCGAAGGTCATCACATGTGTGGCGGCCGTGAGGGATGAGAGCCTTGTTGCGGCGTCCGCCAGCCGCGCCTGATCCACATCGGCGATACACACCTTCATGCCGTCGCGCGCGAACGCCAAAGCCGCAGCGAATCCGATCCCGGACGCGCCGCCGGTGATCACGGCAACATTGTCTTTGACGATCGCGGGGTGCGGCATGGATCGGTCTCCGGGGGAGGGGCTCGGTCGTGCTATATCATGGCACTCGCGCGACCCTGCACAAGTCGGCATGGGAGGTCTTCGTTCCGTGCCGACTTTACGCCTCTCCTTTACGCCTGTCCGGCATCGCAGTATTCTATCGACCAACGATCCCGCCCAGATCGAGCCAATCAATCATTGACAGGGAGTTCAGCCATGGCTGTGTCGCAGGCTATTCCGATCACGCGCCATCCATTCGCCAACGGGTCCTACAAGCAGATGCTGATCGACGGGAAGTGGGTCGATGCTGCCTCAGGCAAGCGCTTCGAGACCCACAACCCGGCGACCGGCGAACTGCTCGCAACCGTGGCCGAGGGCGACAAGGAAGACATCGACCGTGCGGTCGCTGCCGCCCGCCGCGCCTTCGAAGGGCCGTGGAGCAAGGTCAAGCCGTTCGAGCGGCAGAACCTGCTCCTGAAGCTTGCCGACCTCGTCGAGAAGAATTTCGACGAATTGTCGCAGCTCGACACGCTCGACATGGGCGCGCCGCTCAGCCGCACCCGCGCCTATCGCCTGCGCGCCGTCGGCATGTTGCGCTACTATGCCGGCCAGACCACCGCGATCCACGGCGAGACCATCGAGAACTCGCTGCCCGGCGAAATATTTTCCTACACGCTGAAGGAGCCGATCGGCGTCGTCGGCGCCATCATTCCCTGGAATGGTCCGCTGACTGCGACAATCTGGAAGATCGGTCCGGCGATCGCGACCGGCTGCACCGTCGTGCTCAAGCCCGCCGAGGAGGCGCCGCTGACCTCGCTGCGCATCGCCGAGCTCGCGATGGAAGCGGGCGTGCCGCCCGGCGTCATCAACGTCGTGCCCGGCTATGGCGAGACCGCGGGCGCGGCGCTTGCCTCGCACCACGACGTCGACAAGGTTGCCTTCACCGGCTCGCATGTCACCGGCCAGTCGATCATCCGCGCCTCGGCCGGCAACCTCAAGCGTGTTTCGCTCGAGCTCGGCGGCAAGTCGCCGGATATCGTGTTCGCGGATGCCGATCTCGATGCGGCCGTGCCGGGCGCCGCGATGGCGGTGTTTGCCAATTCGGGGCAAATCTGCAGCGCCGGCACCCGGCTGTTCGTCGAGCAGTCGATCTACGAGGAATTCGTCGGCCGCGTCGCCGAGTTCGGCAAGAAACTGCAGGTCGGCAACGGCCTCGATCCCAACACCCAGATCGGACCGCTGGTGTCCGAGCAGCAGCTCGAGCGCGTCACCAGCTATCTCGACATCGGCCAGAAGGAAGGCGCCAAGGCGCTCGCCGGCGGTGGCCGCGTCACCGAAGGCGCGCTTGCAAAAGGCTTCTTCGTCTCGCCGACGGTGTTCGCGGGTGTCCAGGACAATATGCGCATCGCGCAGGAGGAGATTTTTGGTCCGGTCATCTCCGCGATCGCGTTCAAGGATATGGACGAGTTGGTCAAGCGCGCCAACGCCACCACGTTCGGTCTCGGCTCGGGCCTGTGGACGCGGGACGTCAGCAAGGCGCATGCGGTCGCGAAGAGCCTGCGTGCCGGTTCGGTGTGGGTGAACTGCTACCAGGCGATGGATCCGGCCGTGCCCTTTGGCGGCTACAAGATGAGCGGCTACGGCCGCGAATCCGGCAAGCAGCACGTCGAGGAATATCTCAACGTGAAGGCCGTCTGGATCAAGACGGCGTAAGGCCTGTTCTCTCCAGCGTTCCGCGGGGAGGGAATATCAGGTTTTGCGGGGCGGCGCCTTTCCTGGTGGCCGCCCCTCGCTATATGATGCGCATCCTTCCTAAGCCATTCTGGGGCCACCATGAAATTCGAGGCGTTGTTTCAACCGTTGCAGCTCGGTCCGTACAAGCTCGCGCACCGCGTCGCGATGGCGCCGTTGACGCGCATGCGGGCCGAGCGCGAGAGCTTTTCGCCGCGGCCGCTCAATGCCGAATATTACGGTCAGCGCGCCACGTCAGGCGGCCTGATCATCGCCGAGGCCTCGCCTGTGCTCTCGCACGGCCGCGGTAATCCGGCGACGCCCGGCATCTATTCGGAGACGCAGATCGCGGGCTGGCGCAAGGTTGTCGACGCCGTGCACGCCAAGGGCGGCATCATCTTTCTCCAGCTCTGGCATGTCGGCCGCGTCTCGCATTCCTCCTTCCACGGCGGGGAGTTGCCGGTCTCGGCCTCGGCGATCCCGATCAGGGCCGAAGGCATGAAGGCAATGACCGCCGACGGCAGGATCTCCGACTATGAGACGCCGCGCGCGCTGGAGACGGACGAGGTCAAGGGCATTGTCGAGGCGTTCAGGCAGGGTGCGAAGAACGCGCTGGCCGCCGGCTTCGACGGCGTCGAGATCCACGGCGCCAACGGCTATCTGCTCGAGCAATTCCTGCAATCACGCAGCAACCAGCGCACCGATCAATATGGCGGCTCGATCGAGAACCGCGCGCGGCTTCTGCTCGAAGTGACCCAGGCCGCGATCGACGTCTGGGGCGCGGGCCGTGTCGGCGTGCGGCTGTCGCCCCACGGCATCGCCAATGATTCCGACGAGCCCGATCCGATGCCGCTCTACACGCATGTGGTCAAGGCGCTCGACGAACTCGGTCTTGCCTATCTGCATTTTATCGAACCGCGCTCCAGCGGTTCGGGCCGCGCCGAAGTCAACTGGCAGAACGTGCCGTCGGCGATGCTGCTATTCCGCCCGCTCTACAGCGGCGTGCTGATGACGGCAGGCGGGTTTACGGGCGAGACGGCGAACGCCGCGATCGCAGAGGGACACGCCGACCTCATCGCCTTCGGCCGCATCTTCATCTCCAACCCCGATCTGCCGCGCCGCCTGCAGCACGACTACCCTCTCACGCCGTATAACCGTGCGACGTTCTACGGCGGCGAGGAGAAGGGCTATACGGACTATCCGGTGTATGACGAGCTGACGCCGGCGTAAGCTTTCACCTCCGTCGGGCTCGCGACTTCGTCGCGCCCCGGAATGACCAGCTTGATTTGTCGCGTGATCGCACCACAAACTCCGTCATTGCGAGCGCAGCGAAGCAATCCAGACTGCCTCGCCGGAAAGACTCTGGATTGCTTCGCTGCGCTCGCAATGACGACGGGGAGGGAAGCACCATGGCCAAAGCCGCAGCCGCCGCAGGAGTTGCCACCGGCCAATGCCTCTGCGGCAAGGTCACCTTCGAGATCGACGTCCCCGCACGCTGGGCCTGGCACGATCACTCCGCCGCCAGCCGTCGCGCCCACGGCGCTGCCTATGCGACCTATGTCGGAAGCTGGAAGAAGCGGTTTCGCATCACCGCAGGCAAGACGGCGCTGACGCGCTACGAGGACAAGGCAACGAAGACCTCGCGCAGCTTCTGCGCGCATTGCGGCACGCCGATCGCATATGAGCGCCCGCGCGGGCCGCACATGGTCAACATTCCCCGTGCGCTGTTTAGGGACCGCACCGGCCGCCAGCCGCTCTATCACATCGCGATCGAGGAGCTGCAGGAATGGACCTATACCGGCGAGCCGCTGGTGCCGTTGAAAGGTTTTCCCGGTGTGGTCTGGCAGCGCTCGAAAAAGAAGAAGCGGGCAGGCGGCGAGGATCCGTTCGAGCTGGGGCGCGAGGAGATGTAGCGCTCTCCCCCGCAACGCAGCCATGACCGCGCTTCCTTGCGCGCCTCCCGCGATTTCGGCCATCATGCGCCCTGCCTTGCGGCAACGTCCGCCTCTGGAGGAAACATGAAGAACAAGATCACCGGCCGCTCCGCCTTTCTCGCGCTGCTCAAGGACGAGGGCATCACGCATCTGTTCGGCAATCCCGGCACCACCGAACTGCCGATCATGCATGCGCTGAAGGACCACCCTGATCTCACCTATGTGATGGCGATGCAGGAGAGCCTGGTGGTGGCGATCGCGGATGGCTACAGCCGCGCCTCCGGAAAGCTCGTCGCCTGCAACGTCCATGTCGCGCCCGGCCTCGGCAACGCGATGGGCTCGCTCTACAACGCCCAGTTCACCGGCACGCCGATGATCCTGACCGCGGGCCAGCAGGAGCAGGGCCACGGCCTGATGGAGCCGGTGCTCTACGGCCCGCTGGTGCGCATGGCGGAGCCGCTGGTGAAATGGGCGGTCGAGGTGACGCGGCTCGAGGATCTGCCGCGCATCGTGCGCCGCGCCGCAAAAGTCGCGACCACGCCGCCGACCGGGCCGGTATTCATTTCGTTGCCCGGTGACATCCTCAACAGCGAGGCCGGGATCGATCTCGGCCGCTCCACCCGCATCGACGCTCGCACAAGGCCATCGGATGAGGCACTCAAGGCGTTCGCCGCGCGGCTGCTCAAGGCCGAGCGTCCCGTGATCGTCACCATGGACGAGGTGGTGAAGAGTGACGCGCTCAAGGAAGCCGCCGAACTCGCCGAGCTTTTGGGCGCGGCTGCGTACCAATCCTCGACGCCCTATGGCTCGCACTTCCTCTCCGAGAGCCCGAGCTTCGTCGGCACGTTGGCTCGTGTCCAGAAAGTCGCGCGCGACACGCTTGCGCCGTACGACCTCTTGATCGCGCTCGGCGGCGATCCCCTGCGGATGTCGGTCTACAGCGAGGTCGACGCGCTGCCGGAAGGGCTTGGCATCGTGCAGATCGGTCTCGGCGATTGGGAGATCGCCAAGAACTACGGTGCCGAGATCGCGCTGAAGGCGGATTTGAAGGAAACGCTGCGTGCGCTGATCCCGGTGTTGAAGGAGATGGGCGGCGCTGCCCTGGCGCAACGTGCGAGGCAACGTCTCGCCGAGCTCGCGCCGAAGAACTGGACCGCAAGGCGTACCGCGCTGGTCGAGCAGATCGGCAAGGCCGCGGACCGCAGCCCCATCGATCCGGACTGGCTGGTGCTGCAAATGGTCGAGGCCATGCCCGCCAATGCCATTCTCGTCGACGAAGGCCTCACCTCGAGCCGCCAGATCACGGCGCTGCGTGCGCACCGCGACCGCTTTGGCTATCACGGCCTTGCCTCGGGCGGCATCGGCTGGGGCCTGCCGGCTTCCGTAGGCGCCAGCATCGCCAATCCCGATCGCCCCGTGGTCTGCTTCTCCGGCGACGGCAGCGCGATGTATTCGATGCAGTCGCTGTGGACAGCCGCGCATCACAAGCTGCCGCTCAATGTGGTCATTGCCAACAATGGCGGCTACCGCATCATCAAGCAGCGTCTGCTCGCCTTCCACGGCGACGACAATTACGTCGGCATGGATTTTGTCGATCCGCCGGTCGATTTCGCGGGCGTGGCGAAGGCGCTGGGATGCGAGGCGATCAAGGTCAGCGATCCCCGCGAGCTGAAGGCGGCGCTGGCGTCGGCGTTTGGCCGGCCGGGGACGAAGCTGATCGAGGTGATGGTGGACGGGAAGGTGTAGCCCTGCTGTCGTCCTGGCGAAGGCCAGGACCCAGACCGCGTGATCTGTCGACTGCGGGTGGTGCCGGTCCAGAACGACCAGTCTTCGCTAAACTGCTCCCTGGGGTTATGGGTCCCGGCCTTCGCCGGGACGACACCGAGGGGGTGGTCGCAATTTACCCCGTCTTCCCCACCCTGAACCTCGCCGCCGGATGCGGCGCACCCAGCCGCGCCCGCCCGTCACCAAACAGCTTCTCCCGCAGCGTGCCCCGCGCGTACTCGGCCTTGTACCGCCCACGCCGCGTCAGCTCCGGCACCAGCATGTCGGCGATGTCCTCGAAATCGCCGGGTGAAATCGCGAAGGCGACATTGAGGCCGTCGACATCGGTCGCCTCGAACCACGCCTCGATCTTGTCAGCGACCATCTCCGGCGTGCCGACCACGACGGGACCGGCGCCGCCGACGCCGACATGCTCGATGACGTCGCGCACGGTCCAGACGCGATCGGGATCGGCGCGGGTGACGTTATCGAGTGCGCTGCGGCCGGCATCGTTCTGAACATGGCGCACCTGCTGATCGAGCTCGTAGCCGGAGAAGTCGATTCCGGTCCATCCCGACATCAGCGCGAGCGCGCCTTCGGGGCTGATGTGGCGGCGATAGTCGGCGTATTTTTCGTTCGCCTCGGCCTCCGTCCGCCCGAGGATGATCGTCATCATCGAGAACATCAGGATTTCCGCCGGATTGCGCCCGAAAGCGGCGGCCTCCTGACGGATCGCCGACACCCGCGGCGCGATCACCTTGGCCGACGGCCCCGACATGAACACGCATTCGGCGTGCTGTGCCGCGAACTTCCGTCCGCGCGGCGAGGTGCCGGCCTGGTACAGCACCGGCGTGCGCTGCGGCGACGGCTCGCTGAGATGGATGGTGTTGTTGATGCGCCAGTTCGCGCCCTCGTGGTTGACGCGATGAACTTTTGAGGGATCGGTGAAAATGCCGCGCGTGCGGTCGCGCAGCACGGCGTCGTCCTCCCAGCTTCCTTCCCAGAGCTTGTAGACGACCTCCATATATTCGTCCGCGATCTCGTAGCGGTCGTCGTGCCCGATCTGCTTGTCCTTGCCGGCGCCGCGCGCGGCGCTGTCGAGATAGCCGGTGACGACGTTCCAGCCGATACGTCCCTCGGTGAGATGATCGAGCGTCGACATGCGCCGCGCGAACGGATAGGGCGGCTCGAAGGAGAGATTGCTGGTGACGCCGAAGCCGAGATTCTGCGTCACCGCCGCCATTGCCGACAGCAGCAGCAGCGGATCGTTCGAGGGCGACTGGGCTGCATTGCGCAAGGCTGCGTCAGGACTGTTGCCGTAGACGTCATAGACGCCGAGCACGTCAGCCAGGAACAGCCCGTCGAAACGGCCGCGCTCCAGTGTTCTGGCAAGGTCGATCCAGTAGGGCAGGCGATTATATTCGGCAGTGCGGTCGCGCGGATGGGTCCACAAGCCCGGTGATTGGTGTGCGACGCAATTCATCGCAAATGCATTGAGCCTGATCTGCTTGGCCATGATGGTCCCCCGGCGCCCTGTACCGGGCGCTCTTCGAATGATAGAGCTGCGCCCGAACTTGGCGAAGTTCTTGCATATAGCGCGACGTTGGCAAGGCCAAAATCAGCGGCGCTGCCGCGCTTGGCAAGCCAATCTCAAGAGAGCAAGAACGAAATCCCAAGACTATCGAAGTCCCCGCCACTTTCGGAGGCCCGCCCGTATCGGGTATGCTCCTTCGTCTCGCAACCTAAAAAAGAAAATAATGACCAGAGCCGATGCCATCGCCCGCGCCCGTGACGATTTCAAATCCGGCGCATTCCTCGCTGAACTCGACCGTCGCGTCGCCTACCGGACCGAGAGCCAGAATCCGAACCGGAGCGTCGAGCTGCGCGCCTATCTGGAACGGGAGATGGTGCCCGCTTTCGCCGCGCTCGATTTCCAAAGCCGGATGATCGAATCTCCCAGCGGCAAGGCGCCGTTCCTGTTCGCAGAACACCACGAGAGCGAGACGGCGCCGACCGTGCTGATCTACGGCCATGGCGACGTCGTCGACGGCATGGAAGGCGAGTGGCGCGACGGCCGCGATCCCTGGCGCACCACGGTTTCGGGCACGCGTCTTTACGGTCGCGGCACGGCCGACAACAAGGGCCAGCACAGCATCAACATGGCCGCACTCCGCGCGGTGCGCGAGGCCCGCGGCGGCAAGCTCGGCTTCAACGCCAAGTTCATCGTCGAGATGGGCGAGGAGATCGGTTCGCCGGATCTCGGCAAGGTCTGCGATCTCAATCGCGATGCGCTCAAGGCCGATCTGTTCATGGCCTCCGACGGGCCGCGCCTGTCCGCCGACCGTCCCACCCTGTTCCTCGGCTGCCGTGGCGGCATCCGCATTCATCTCGATGTGAACCTTCGCGACGGCGGCCATCACTCCGGCAATTGGGGCGGCGTGCTCGCCAACCCCGCGACCATTCTGGTCAACGCGATCTCGACGCTGGTCGACGGCCACGGCCGCCTTCAGCTGGAGGCGCTGAAGCCGCCGCGCCTCACCAACCAGATCCGCAGTTATCTTGCGGACGTGCAGGTGGTGCCGACCGAGGACGAGCCGGCGTTGGCCGAGGACTGGGGCGAGGAGGGTCTTTCGGCGGCCGAGCGGCTCTATGCCTGGAACACGCTCGAAGTGCTGGCGATGTCGTCGGGCAATATCGAGAAGCCGGCCAACGCCATTCCCGGCCACGCCAATGCCGTGCTGCAACTGCGTTTCGTGGTCGGCACCAGGATCGATGGGCTGATCGAGGCGATCCGCGCGCGTCTGGCGCAGAAGGGCTTTCCGATGGTCGAGGTGCGGGCGGCGCAGAGCTTTGCCGCCTCGCGCACGGATTTCGACAGCCCCTGGATCACATGGGCGGCGGATTCGGTGCGCCAGACCACCGGCAAAGTGCCGGCGGTGCTGCCCAATTTCGGCGGCTCGTTGCCCAACGACGTGTTCTCCGAGATCCTGGACCTGCCGACGATCTGGGTGCCGCACTCCTATCCCGGCTGCTCCCAGCATGCGCCCAATGAGCACATCCTGCTGCCATTGACCGAAGAGGCCTTGACGGTGATGGCCGGCCTGTTCTGGGATCTCGGGGAATTGCCAGGACCGCTAACCCGCTAACGCGCCGGCCCGCCTGAGCCGTTAACCGGAGCCGCGATCCAGCCAAAAGTCACATTCTATTCCAACCCAATTTGTGCTTGCATCCCGCCGGCATCATCCTGAAAGGGGACCCAAAAGTGAAACATTTCCGTAGCATCGGCCTCGCGCTCGCCGCGACCTTCGCTGTCAGCCAGGCCGGGGCCGAGGAGCTGACCGGCACGCTCAAGAACATCAAGGACACCGGCGCCATTACGCTCGGTTTCCGCGACTCCTCGATCCCGTTCTCTTATCTCGACGACAACCAGAAGCCCATCGGCTACGCGATGGACATCTGCTACAAGATCGTCGACGCCGTGAAGAAGGAGCTCAAGCTCGACAAGCTCGAGGTCAAGCTCAATCCGGTGACCTCGGCGACCCGGATCCCGCTGATGGCGAACGGCACCATCGACCTCGAATGCGGCTCGACCACCAACAATGCCGAGCGCCAGAAGCAGGTTGCCTTCACCAACACCCATTATTTGACCGCCAGCCGCTACGTCTTCAAGAAGTCGAGCGGCCTCAAGGCGATTGACGACCTCAAGGGAAGATCGGTGGTCTCCACCGCCGGCACCACCAACATCAAGCAGCTCACCGAGGCCAACGTTGCAAAAAGCCTCGGCGCCAACATCATCCCGGCCAAGGATCATGCCGAGGCCTTCCTGATGGTCGAGACCGACCGTGCGGTCGCCTTCGTGATGGATGATATCCTGCTCGCGAGCCTCGTTGCCGGCTCGAAGTCGCCCGATGACTACGTCATCTCCAAGGACGCGTTCTCCAAGCCTGAGCCCTACGGCATCATGCTGCGCAAGGACGACGCGGCCTTCAAGAAGGTTGTCGACGCGGCGACCGCTGCGCTCTACACCTCCGGCGAGGGCCAGAAGATCTACGACAAGTGGTTCACGCAGAAGATCCCGCCGAAGGGCCTGAATCTCAACACGCCGATCTCGGCCGAGCTGAAGAACGAGTTTGCCAAGCCGACGGACTCGCCGAACCCGGACGATTACAAGTAAGCTATAACCGCGATCTTTCGATCGGGATCGTGTCCGGCCATCTTGACTCCAAGGTGGCCGGACATTTGCATAGGCGCCGGGACATCGATGGCTGGCGCGTTCGCGCGGGGGACACGTGAACTATAACTGGAACTGGGGAATCTTTTTCCAGCCGAACCCGATGGGGACCGGCACCTATCTCGACATGCTGTTGTCGGGCCTGGTGCTGACCCTCAAGACGGGTGCGCTCGCCTGGATCATCGCGCTGATCATGGGTTCGATCGTCGGCGTGATGCGCACGCTGCCATCGAAGGGAGCGTACTGGTTCGGCTTTGCCTATGTCGAATTCTTCCGCAACATGCCGCTGCTAGTGCAGCTCTTCCTGTGGTTCTTCGTGCTGCCGGAACTGCTGCCGAAATCTGCCGGCCTCTGGCTGAAGCAGCTGCCCAATGCGCCGTTCTGGACAGCGGCGATCGGCATCGGCTTCTTCATGTCGGCGCGCGTCGCCGTGCAGTTGCAGGCCGGCATCGGATCGCTCCCGCGCGGGCAGAAGATGGCGGCGACCGCGCTCGGCCTGACCACCTTGCAGGCTTATCGCTACATCCTGTTGCCGATGGCGTTCCGCATCATCCTGCCGCCGCTGACGTCCGAGTTCCTCAACACCATCAAGAACACGGCTGTGGCCATCACCATCGGTTTGCTTGAGCTGACCGGACAGGCGCGCTCGATGCAGGAATTCTCGTTCCAGGTGTTCGAGGCCTTCACCGCCGCGACCCTTCTCTATCTCCTCGTCAACGCCGTCGTCGTGACCGCAATGCGCTTCCTCGAGCGCTACGTCGCGATCCCCGGCTACATCACGGGGAAATAACGCCATGTTCAGCAATTTCGATTTCGAGGTCATCCGTCGCGCACTGCCCTATCTGTTTTACGAGGGCATGACGTTCACGCTGATGCTCACGGGACTTGCGGCGCTCGGCGGGCTGATCTTCGGCACGGCAATCGCGCTGATGCGGCTGTCAGGCTTCAAGATCCTGGGGCGCATCGCCGGGGTCTATGTCGACTTCATGCGCTCGCTGCCGCTGGTGCTGGTGATCTTCTGGTTCTACTTCCTGGTGCCCTATATCGGGCAGTGGGTGACCGGTGCGTCGCGCCCGATCAGCGTCGGCGCGTTCGCGTCCTCGCTCATCACCTTCATCATGTTCGAGGCCGCGTACTTCTCCGAGATCATGCGTGCCGGCATCCAGTCGATCTCGCGCGGCCAGCCGGCCGCCGCCAACGCGCTTGGCCTGACTTACGCCCAGACCATGCGCTACGTGGTGCTGCCGCAGGCCTTCCGTAACATGCTGCCGGTGCTGATCACGCAAACCATCGTGCTGTTCCAGGACACCTCGCTGGTCTACGTGCTGTCGATCACCGATTTCCTCGGTGCGGCGAGCAAGGTCGCGCAGCGCGACGGTCGTCTGGTCGAAATGTATCTGTTCGCAGCAATCGTCTACTTCACCATTTCCTGTGTCGCGTCCTTCGGCGTTCGCCGCCTGCAGGCGCGCATCGCCATCATTCGATAGAGTTTGTCATGATCGAGATCAGCCACGTCGACAAATGGTACAGCCCGAGCTTCCAGGTGCTGACCGACTGCACCACTAGCGTCACCAAGGGCGAGGTGGTCGTGGTCTGCGGTCCGTCGGGATCAGGCAAGTCGACGTTGATCAAATGCGTCAACGCGCTGGAGCCGTTCCAGAAAGGCGACATCAGCGTCGATGGCACCAAGGTCAACGATCCCAAGACCAATCTGCCCAAGCTGCGCTCGCGGGTTGGCATGGTGTTTCAGCACTTCGAGCTGTTTCCGCATCTGAAGATCATCGATAATCTCTGTCTCGCACAGCAGAAGGTGCTCGACCGGTCGCGCGACAAGGCGATGGCAAAAGGCATGCAGCTGCTGGAGCGCGTCGGCCTGAAGGAGCAGGCGCAAAAGTATCCCGCGAACCTGTCCGGTGGCCAGCAGCAGCGGGTGGCGATCGCTCGCGCGCTCGCGATGGATCCCATTGTCATGCTGTTCGACGAGCCGACCTCGGCGCTCGACCCCGAAATGGTGAGCGAGGTGCTCGACGTCATGGTGGACCTTGCCCATGAGGGCATGACCATGATGGTCGTCACCCACGAGATGGGCTTTGCCCGCAAGGTTGCCAACCGCGTGATCTTCATGGATCGCGGCGAGATCGTCGAGGACGCCCCGAAGGACGATTTCTTCGGCAAGCCCCGCAGCGACCGCGCGCAGAAGTTCTTGTCGAAGATCCTGTCGCATTAATTTCTCGCGTTATTCCGGATGCGCCGAAGGCGGGTTTCAGGGCGCAGCCAAATCCCGTATAACCGCACCAAATCTCTCTTCCCGCCAGGAGACCTGCCTTGGATCCGATCGCCTATGTCAACGGCTCATTCGTCCCGCTCTCGGACGCCAAAATTTCGGTGCTCGATCGCGGCTTCCTGTTTGCCGACGGCATCTACGAGGTCTCGGCCGTGCTCGACGGCAAGCTGGTCGACAATGCCTCGCATCTGACGCGGCTGGAGCGCTCGGTCGGCGAGATCCAGCTGAAGCTGCCCGAGACGGTCGAGCGCATCACCGAGCTCCAGAAGGAGCTGATCGCGCGCAACAAGGTCCAGAACGGCCTAGTCTATCTCCAGGTCACCCGCGGTGCCGACAAGGGCCGCGACTTCGCTTTCCCGAAGAGCGACGTCAAGTCGAGCCTGGTGATGTTCACGTCGGAGAGGGACATCATCAACGCCGCCTCGGCCAAGACCGGCATCAACGTGATCACCGTGCCCGACATCCGCTGGGAGCGGCGCGACATCAAGAGCGTGGCACTGCTCGCCCAAGTGCTGGCAAAGCAGGCCGCGGCCGAAGCTGGTGCGGGCGAGGCCTGGATGCTGGAAGACGGCTACGTCACCGAAGGCGGTTCGTCCTCGGCGTTCATCCTGACCCAGGACGACGTCATCGTGACCCGCAAGAACTCCAACGCGATCCTGCCGGGCTGCACCCGCAAGGCGGTGGTGGCGCTGGCGGAAGAGCGTCAGCTCCGTCTCGAGGAGCGTTCCTTCACGGTCGCCGAAGCGCTCGCCGCCAAGGAAGCCTTTGCCACCTCGGCGTCGCTGTTCGTCCAGCCGGTGGTTGCGATCGACGGCAAGAAGGTCGGCAATGGCAAGCCCGGCCCGATGGCCATGCGGCTGCGCGAGATCTACGTGGAGTTCGCGAAGGCGACGGCGGTTTAGGCCACACGCTCGGTGTCATCGCCCGGCTTGACCGGGCGATCCAGTACTCCGTGACGGGAGTGCTGGACTCGACAAGCCGCGGCGTACTGGATGCCCCGGTCAAGCCGGGGCATGACAGTCGAATGTATTGAGGCGGTTTGGCCTCATGCGTCAGCATCTCACGCCACCGACGCCTTCACCTTCACCGGATGAACCGCACGGAACGCGATCGCGATCCTGTTCCAGGCATTGATGGCGCCGATCAGCATGGTCAGGTTCACCGTCTCCGCATCGGAGAATTGCGCGCGGACCTGCTCGTAGACGTCATCGGGCGCGTGCGTCTCGGAGATCAGCGTCACCGATTCAGTCCAGGCCAGCGCCGCGCGCTCGCGGTCGGTGTAGAGCGGGGATTCGCGCCAAGCGTTGAGCAGATAGATGCGCTGCTCGGCCTCGCCGCGCTTGCGGGCGTCCTCGGTGTGCATGTTGATGCAGAAGGCGCAGCCGTTGATCTGCGACGCGCGGATCTTGACGAGCTCGATCAGCGATTTCTCAAGGCCGGTCGACTGGATCTGTTCTTCCAGCGCCATCAGCGCCTTCATCGTGTCGGGTGCGGCCTGGTAGAAATTCATGCGGGGTTTCATGGTCGTTCTCCTTGCTTGCTGGGTTGATGTCAGTGGGCGCCGCCGGCCGAGGCATGGCCGGCCTTCTTCAGGAAAAGGGTGGCGATCAGCGCGACGATCAGTGCCACGCCGAGCAGATAGAAGGTGTCGCTGAAGGCGAGGATATAGGCCTGCTTCTGCACGATATGGCCGATCGCAACATAGGCGCGATGCGAGGCGTCCGCACGGTCGAGAATGCCGTGATTGACGAAGTATTGGGTGAGCTGCTCCAGCCGTGTCCGCGTCGCCTGCTCGAACAGCGAGACTGACTGCATCAGCACGTTGGAGTGATACTGCTCGCGCTTGGTCAGCAGGGTCTGCAACAGCGCGATGCCGACGGCGCCGCCGAGATTGCGCATCATGTTGAACAGGCCAGAGGCCGAGCCCGCGTTCTCCGGTTCGATGCCCGAGGTCGCCACCGCAGACAGCGGTGCCATCACCAGCGCCTGGCCGATCGCACGAACCACGTTGGGCCAGAGCAATTGATCGGCGGCATAGTTGCCGGTCATGTAAATGTTCATGAAGTTGGATGCCGCGAACAGGACGAAGCCGACGCCGATGATGAGCCGCGCATCGAGCTTCTGCATTAGCCGCGGCACCATGGGGATCAGCAGGAGCTGCGGCAGCCCGGTCCAGGCCAGCACCATGCCGATCTGCTCGGCATTGTAGCCCTGGATGCGGGCCAGATATTGCGGCAGGATGAATACCGAGCCGTAGAGCGCTATTCCCAGCAGGAAATTCGCGAGCATGCCGAAGCCGAAATTGCGGCGGACCAGCAGACGTAGGTTGAGGAGCGGCTTCTTCACGGTCAGCTCGATGATCAGGAAGGCGGTCAGCGCGACGGCCGCGATGATGGACAGCTTGACGATGAAGGGCGAGCCGAACCAGTCGTCCTTGTTGCCTTCCTCGAGCACGGTCTGCAGCGCCGACAGTCCGATTGCCATGGTGATGATGCCGGCCCAGTCGCCGTCGCGCAGCAACGACAGCTTCATGGGCTTTGCATCGAGGGCGTACCAGAGCATGCCGACCATGATCGCGCCGGGGACGACATTGACGTAGAAGATGTACTGCCAGCCAAAATTCTCGGTGAGATAGCCGCCGATGGTCGGGCCGATCGCGGGTGCGAACGTCGCCGACAGCGCGAACAGCGCAAGGCCCACGGGTTGCTTGGCGCGCGGCAAGAGCGTGATGATCAGCGTGAACGCCATCGGAATCAGCACGCCGCCGGTAAAACCTTGCACTGCCCGCAGCACGATCATCTGCGGCAGGTCCTGCGCCAGCGCACAGGCGGCCGACAGGATCAGGAACAGGACCGCGTTGGTGAGCAGATAGATGCGGATCGAGAACACCTGCGCCAGCCAGCCCGAGAGCGGGATGACCACGATCTCCGCGATCAGATAAGAGGTCGAGATCCAGCCGCCGTCGTCGATGCCGGCGCCGATCGCGCCCTGGATGTCGGCGAGCGAGGCATTGACGATCTGGATGTTCAGCACCGCCATGAAGGCGCCGAGCGTCGCGCCGATCACGGCAATCCAGGTCTTGGTCGACACGGCAGCCGTTGTGGGGGCCGCGACTGAACCGGGGATATTGGCGGCGGAGGCGGCGTTGGCGGTCGTTTGGAGCGTGCTCATGGAAGCCTCGTCTCGGTTACGGAGACAGGATGGATCAGGCAGTTGGTTTCGATAATCGGAGAAGCGCAGGAAGGATCATCCGTCAGGATTTGAAAATCCCACGGACCTTCCCGGCTTCAGCCGCCGTTCGGACGGGCCGCATTGTCGGCGAGGCGCTTGGCCGTCTCGCGCTCAGCCAGCACGGTCGCCTTGGTGTCGACTGTCGGCTCCGCGGACATGCCGGGGCGCAGCAGGCCGGTCAGGCTGTGGTCGTCAAGCACGATCTTCACCGGCACCCGTTGCACGATCTTGGTGAAATTTCCGGTGGCGTTGTCGGGCGGCAGCAGTGCGAATTCGAGCCCGCTCGCCGGCGAAAGGCTGTCGACGTGACCGCGCAGGGTTTGGTTGCGGAAGCTGTCGACGTGCAGCTCGACCGGCTGGCCGGCGCGGACATGGGTGAGCTGCGTCTCCTTGAAATTCGCCACGACATAGACCGCATCGAGCGGCACCACCGCCATCAATTGCGTGCCGGCCTGCACGAACTGTCCCACGCGCAAGGAGCGGGCGCCGACGGCGCCGTCGACCGGCGCGGTAATCTCGGTGTAGGAGAGATTCAGCGTCGCCTGCTCCGCGACCGCGCGCGCATGTTCGAACTGGGCCGTAGCCTGCGCGCGCTGGGTGGTGAGCACGTCGACCTTGCGTTGCGCGGCCACGAGGCCCGACCTGGCATGTTGCAGCTGTGCGTTGCTGGCGCGCAACGCAGCGTCAGTCTGTTGTGCGCGCTGAATCGTGCCGGAGCCCGACTTCATCAAATCGTCGTAGCGGGCGCGCTCCTCCTGCGCAAATTTCAGATTCGCGTCCGCAGCAGCGACATCGGCCGTGCTCTGCTCGATGATCGGCTGCTGGAGTTCGAGCTGGGCGTCGAGGTTGCGCACCGACGCTTCCGCCGCAGCGACATCGGCGCGGGCCTGGTCGAGCGCCGCCTTGAAGTCGCGGTCGTCGATCTTCGCCAGCAGCTGGCCCGCTTTGACTTTTTCGTTGTCGCTGACCAGCACCTTGGCGATGTAGCCCGAGACTTTTGGCGCGATGATCGTGGAATCGGCCTTCACATAGGCGTCGTCGGTTGTCTCGAGATAACGGCCGTTGACCCAGTAGTCGTGTCCGTAGTGGACAATCGCTGCTGTGCCCGCGAGGAACGCGAGCGCCAACGCCGCCCGCCGGACTATATTCCGGGTCGGACCACGCACCGGCACCGGCGGAGAAGCTTGCAGTATCTCAGTCGCTTGCTGGAAGTTTTCGCTGCGGGGCATCTCGGACATGGCAGTCTCCTGTCGGGTAGTTGAGACTATCGGTCTTCTTCGCTCGATCGATAATCGGCGAAATCCCGGAAGGATTATCCGCTGAGAGTGGATAGTCCGGGACTCCCGCCTACGCGTAAGGGTCTACCGAGCCGTAGGTGCGGCTGCCCCAGAGCGATTGCCGCCTCTGTCGAGGGATTGCGGCTAGCGCAACTGCCATGCCGCACACGGATGTTCTGACGGATAATCCGACGGAATTTCTTGCGATTGTTGACTAAGAGCGGATAATCAGTCGGCATGGATCGATTGACCAGTCTCGAAGTCTTCAGCCGGGTGGTCGAGACCGGCGGCTTCTCTGCAGCAGCCCGCAAGCTCAACATGTCGACCACCATGGTGAGCAATCACGTCCAGGCGCTGGAAGACCGGCTCGGGGTGAGGCTGCTTCAGCGCACCACGCGTAAGGTCAACCTCACCGAGATCGGCAAGGCCTATTACGACCGCTGCATCCAGATCCTCGCCGATATCGAACAGGCCGACGATATCGCGAGCGAATTGCAGTCGGTGCCGCGTGGCACGCTACGAATTCACGTCGCCACGCACATGGTGCCGTTCGTCGCGCCAGTGGTGGCAAAGCTCCTGTCGACCTATCCAGAGCTCAAGATTGATCTACGCATGGGCGAAGCCGAGATCGACCTCATCGAAGAAGGCTACGACGTTGCCCTGCGCATGACCGCGCCGCCGGATTCGAGCCTGATCGTCCGCAGCCTCGCCACCTGGCGCCACGTGCTGTGCTGCTCGCACGACTATCTCGAACGGCACGGTCGCGTGCAGAAGCTCGATGAGCTCACGGCGCACAATTGCGCCCGTCACTTGAATTATCCGTTCGGCGACGATTGGCGCTTCTTCGATCGCAAGGGCGCGCCCGCATCGGTGCGCATCTCCGGCAGCTTCATCACCAACAGCGGTGAGGCCTTGCGGAAGGTGGCGCTGGAAGGCGCTGCCGTCTGCCTGATGGCCGGCTTTCTCGTTCGGGACGATCTCGACGCGGGTCGCCTCGTTCGCCTGCTGCCTGAATATCGTCCCGTCGAGATGTCGATGAACGCCGTCTATCCGCACCGGCATCATCTGTCGGCGAAGGTCAGGACCTTTATCGACATGCTCGTGCATCACAGCGCCGAGCAGCAGAAGCTGATCAATCCCTATTCATGATGGGGGCGGCGCCGGCAGCCGCCCGAACACTGCGTCGAGCGCCATGCCGATCGCGAGCAGCCGGCGATCGCTTCCGGGCGGGCCGTCCAGCTCGAGGCCGACGGGCAATTTGCTGGTGGCGCCGAGCGCAATGGGAATCTGGATGCCGGGAATGCCGGCATTGCTGCCGGGATCGGTGTTCTGGATGAACAAGCCGAAATTCTCGAGGCTGCTGGAATCGAGATTGGAGGCGATGGCGACACGCGGCGTGGTCGGGAAGGCAATGGCATCGAGCCGGTTGTCGGCGAAAGTCCTGCTGTAGAGCGCCTGAAGCGCGGGGCGCGCTGTGTTGATCGCGGCGTCATAGATCGGCTTGGCGTCAACCAGCGTGCCATCGGGGGCGGGCAGTTTGCGCGGGATCACCAGCCCATCATAGGTGCCCTTCACGTCTGCGCTGGATATCTCCGCTGCCAGCGCCTCGATGCTGAGGCCGGTACCGGTGTGTCTAAGATACGCGACCATGTCGTCATAGGCCTCATACAGCACGACGGGAAAGCTCACCTGGCTGTTGAGTTCGGCGAGCAGCGGCATCTCGATTTCGATGACGGTGACGCCCTGCGCCTTCATTTTCGTGACGGCCGCCTCGAATGCGGCGTCGGTGTCGGCGTCGAGATTGGTCAGTATGGCCTTCACGATGCCGATCCGCACCTGGTTCAGATCGGCCGGCGCGATAGTATCGCCGCTCGTAATGACGCGGTCGAGCAGCGCGACATCCGCCATGGTCGCGGCCATGGGACCCGCGGTGTCGCGGGTGTGCGAGAGCGGTGCGATTCCGTCTTGCGGATAGCGGCCGATCGTCGGACGCAGCGAGGCGCAGCCGTTCAGCGCAGCCGGCACGCGGACCGATCCGCCAGTGTCGGTGCCGAGCCCGCCCGCGACGATCCGCGCGCCGATCGCGGCGCCCGTTCCGGAGGAGGAGCCGCCCGCGATCAGGGCGCGGTCATAGGCGTTGCGCACGCCGAACTCCGCGCCGGTCTTGAATGCGGTGTTGTAGCCGGAGATGCCGAAGGCGAGCTCGTGCATGCTGGTCTTGCCTATGATGACCGCGCCTGCGGCCCGCAGTTTTGCCGCAACCGGCGCGTCGGCCGTGGGAACGTAATCCTTGAGGGCCGGCGTGCCCGCGCTACAGGGCAGCCCGGCGACCTCGATATTGTCTTTGATCACGATGGGCACGCCGCCGAGCGGATTTGTCCGGTCGCCCGTCGCGTCGAATGCGGCCGCGGCCTTCAGGGCGCCGGCCTCGTGCAGGGTGACGAAGGCGTTGAGGTCGGCATTGGCTTTGGCACGGGCAAGAGCTTCAGTCGTGAGTGCGGCGCTCGTCACTTTGCCGGCGCGGAGGTCGGCGGCGGCCTGGGTGAGGGTCAACTGATCGAAATCCATGATGCGTCACCCGCTTGCCCGGCTCCATCATGGAGCCCTCGAATTCGGGAGGCTGAAGCCTCGCCGGCATCACGTCAACCGTGGGCGCAACTTTGCTTGCGATGCTGCGATCACATCGGCGAGAAGCCGTTCGACTGCTGGCTTCACCTTCGCGATCGCGATGTTCTTCACCGGCCCGTAACCGCGGATCTCCATCGGCGCCTTGGCGATCACGATGAGATCGGGCAGGCGCGCCGCATCGAGTTCGCGGAGCATACGTTCGATCACGTCCTCATACCAGGTGACCAGCTCTCGCTCGGTGCGGCGTTCGACGGTGTAGCCGAACGGATCGAATACTGTCCCGCGCAACCCTTTCAATCGCGCCAGCATGGCTAGCGGCAGCTGGATCCACTGACCGAAAGCGCGCTTGCGCGACCGGCCGCGCGCGTCGCGTTCCGACGGCAGGAAGGGCGGAGCGAGATGGTATCGGACGCTGAAACCGTCCTCGAACTCGCGCTTCAGCTCGTCGAGGAAGCCGCTCTGCATGTGCAGACGCGCCACCTCGTACTCGTCCTTGTAGGCCATCAGCTTGAACAGGGCGCGCGCGGCTGCCTCGGTGAGCGCCTCGCTGCCCAGCAGAGCCTCAGTGCGGCGGACTCTCTCGATAATGGACCGGTAGTGCGCCGCATAGGCCTCGTTCTGATAGGCGGTGAGGAAGTCGGCGCGGCGGGCGATGATCTGGTCGAGCGTCTCGGCTTTCGGCGCCTCGTCCGTCTTCGGCAGAAAGTCACGATCGGCCGCTGCAATCCGGCCCCAGGCGAAAGCCAGCTTGTTGCTTTCGACCGCGACGCCGTTGAGCTCGATCGCGCGCAACAGCGCCGAGAGCGAGACCGGCAGCAGCCCGTGCTGCCAGGCAAAGCCCAGCATGACGATGTTGGCATAGACGGCATCGCCGAGCAGGCGTTCGGCCAGTGCGTTGGCGTTGATGGTGTCGAGATTGCCGTCGCCGATCACCTGGCCGATCGCGCGCAGGCGGGCAGGTGAGGCGAGATCTGCGTCGCGGAAGCGGACGACGTCGCCGGTCGGCATCTCCGCGGTGTTGACCGCGGCCCGCGTGCCTTTCCGATAGGTGCCGGACGCCTTCGGCGAGGAGCTGACGACGAGGTCGCAGCCGATCAGCGCATCGGCCGCGCCCTGGTCGATACGGACCTGGTGCAACGCATCGGGGGATGCGGCCAATCGGATGTAGCTCAGCACCGGCCCGAATTTCTGCGCAAAGCCGGTAAAATCCAACACCGAGACGCCGTTTCGTTCGAGATGCGCCGCCATGCCGATCAGCGCGCCGACCGTGATCACGCCGGTGCCGCCGACGCCTGTGACGAGCAGATCATAGGGACGGTCGAGCGTTGCGGGCGCGGGCAGGGGAAGCGTGGCCGCGTGGCCGACTGCGTCGATCCGGCTTGCGCCCTTCTTCCGGCGTGTCGCGCCCTCAACGGTGACGAAGCTCGGGCAGAACCCGTTGAGGCAGGAGAAGTCCTTGTTGCAGGACGAGAGATTGATCCGGCGCTTCCGGCCAAAGGGCGTCTCTTTGGGCTCGACGCTGAGGCAGTTGGATTCAACCGAGCAGTCGCCGCAGCCCTCGCAGACGAGATCGTTGATGTAGGCGAAGCGTTTGGGTTCGGCCATCTGCCCACGCTTGCGACGACGCCGCTTCTCTGTCGCGCAGGTCTGCTGATAGATCAGCACCGAGACGCCGACGATGTCGCGCAGCTCGCGTTGCACGGCGTCCATCTCCTCGCGGGGATGGATACTGACGCCGATCGGCAGGTCCGCCGGCGAAAACTGTGCGGGATCGTCCGACACCAGCGCGATGCGCGCAACGCCCTCGGCGCGGACGCTGTGCGCGATGGCGTGGACGCTGATCGGGCCGTCGACGGGTTGGCCGCCGGTCATCGCGACGGCATCGTTGAACAGGATCTTGTAGGTGATGTTGGCCTTGGCCGCGATCGCCTGCCGGATCGCCATCGAACCGGAGTGATAGTAGGTGCCTTCGCCGAGATTCTGGAAGACGTGCTTGTTTCCGGTGAATCGTGACGAGGCGGCCCAGTTCACGCCTTCGCCGCCCATCTGGATCAGCGACGAGGTCTCGCGGTCCATCCAGCTCGCCATGAAATGGCAGCCGATGCCGGCTAGCGCCTTCGATCCCTCGGGCACCTTTGTCGATGTATTGTGCGGGCATCCCGAGCAGAAATAGGGCGTGCGCGTCGCACCGCTGACGTTGATCGTGCGCGCGGCTTCAGGCATCAAGGGGGCCACGCGTGCGGCGAGATTGAGGCCTGGGAACATCGGATCGAGACGGCGTGCGAGCACCCCCGCGAGCGCGCGCGGTGACAATTCGCCGATCCAGGAGATCAGCCGCGCCCCTTGCTCGTCATGCTTTCCGACCATGCGCTCGGGCTTTGCGCCGGGATAATCGTAAAAATATTCCTTGAACTGGCTTTCGATGATGCCGCGCTTCTCCTCGACCACGAGGATCTCGCGCTTGCCCTTCACGAACGCCATCGCGTCATGCAGCGCCAGCGGCCAGACCATGCCGACCTTGTAGATGTCGATGCCGATGCTGCGGCAGGCTGCTTCGTCGAGACCCATCAGCCGCAGCGCTTCCATCAGATCGAGATGCGCCTTGCCTGTGGTGACGATGCCGTAGGTAGCGCCCGGGATATCGTAGATGTGACGATCGATCGGATTGGCCTTTGCGAAGGCGTAGACCGCGTGTTTCTTCGCCTCCAGCCGCTCCTCGATCTGCGGGCCGGGCAGATCGGGCCAGCGATAGTGCAGGCCGCCAAGCGGCGGCGTGAAGTGCAGCGTGTGGAAGGCGCGCGGCGGGCGCAGCGCGACGGAAGCGCCGGATTCCACGATCTCCGAGATCGCCTTGAAACCGACCCACATGCCGGTGAAGCGGCTCAGGGCGTAGCCATATTCGCCGAATTCGAGATATTCGCTGACGCTTGCGGGGTGAAGCGTCGGCATGAACCAGCTCATGAAAGCGACGTCGGACTGGTGCGGCATCGAGGACGAGACGCAGCCATGGTCATCGCCGGCGACCACCAGCACGCCGCCATGCGGCGAGGAGCCGTAGGCATTGCCGTGTTTCAGCGCATCGCCGGAGCGATCGACACCGGGGCCCTTGCCATACCAGAGCCCGAACACGCCATCGACCTCGCGGTCGGCTTGCGTCTCGACCTGTTGTGAGCCGAGCACCGCAGTCGCGGCAAGATCTTCGTTCACTGCGGGGAGGAATTCGATGCGGTCCCGCTTCAGCCGCTCCTGGATGCGCCACAGTTCGAGGTCGATGCCGCCGAGCGGCGAACCGCGATAGCCCGAAATGAAGCCCGCCGTGTTCAGCCCCGCGGCACGGTCGCGCCGCACCTGGTCGAGCGCGATGCGGACGATGGCCTGCGTGCCGGTGAGGAAGACGCGACCCTCTTCGCGATCGTAGCGGTCGGAAAGCTCGTAAGGATCGAGAGACGGAATGGCGTCCATGCGGACCTCCCCACGGCATCCTTGCCGAATGGGAGAAGGGTAAGCCTGGGCAAGTGGTAGGTCTTACCTATCTTTCCGAATAGCTGGCTCATTATGGTAGAAGCAACCAAAATGATCTACAGAAAGGTAGATCAATCCATTTTGGTGGTTTCCATGATCGAAGACCAGGATGCGCGGATTCTCGCCTTCCTTCAGAAGGACGGCCGCGCCACCAACCAGCAGCTCGCCGACGCGGTCGGCATGTCAACATCGGCGTGCTGGCGCCGGGTGCGCGCGCTGGAGGAGAGCGGTGCGATCCGGGGCTATGCGGCCCTGGTCGCGCGCGAGCAGGCCGGCTTTGCGATGTCCGCGATCCTTCACGTCTCGCTGGAACGGCACGACGCAAAATTCGTCGACGAGTTCGTCGCGCGGGTGACAACGCGACGTGAGGTGCTGGAGTGCTTTGCGACAACGGGCGATGCCGATTACCATTTGCGCGTCGTCGTGCAGGACATGGCGGCCTACAACAGATTCCTAGACGACTTCATGTTCCGAATTCCCGGCATTCGCTATGTCAGAAGCAACGTGGTGCTGAAGGAGATCAAGACCGGCGTGGCGCTGCCGTTTTGAGAGGCCGCGCATCGTCGTCCCGGCGAAGGCCGGGACCCATAACCACGGATGCCAATTGCCTTTGCGAAGCCGTAACGACGAGTCCTAATCAAAACATCTGCTGCGGCGTATGGGTCCCGGCTTTCGCCGGGACGACACTGTTGGTGCAACCTGGATCACCGCTCCTCCCGCACGAATCTGTTCCGCAGCGTGCCGATGCCGGTGATGTCGATCTCCACGACGTCGCCGTGCTTGATGTCAGGCGAGGCTCCGTCGGTGCCCATCCAGATCACGTCGCCAGGCCATAACGTAAAGTATTTGGTCAGCTCGACCAGGAACGGCACCACGCCGAAGATCATGTCATTGGTGCGGAAGCGGTTGGTCTCCTTACCATTGACCCGGACGATCGTTTCCATCTTGTCGAGATCGGCCTCGGTCTCGATCCACGGGCCCATCGGCTTGAACGTGTCGGCGTTCTTCGACCGCCACAGGCTGCGGTCGGCCTTCTGCCAGCTGCGCTCGCTGACGTCGTTGCCGATGGTGTAGCCGAACACGCAATCCATGGCATTCTGTTTGGTGAGATGCTTGACCTTTTTGCCGATGACGACGACGAGTTCGCCTTCGTAGTGGATTTTGTCCGTTGCAAAGGACGGGATCACGACCTCCTCGCCATGTGCGATCAGCGCATTCTGGGCGCGATAGCCAATCTCGGGTCTGTCCGGCACCGCCGGTACTTCGCCGCGCTTGTCGGCTGCCTCCTTCAGGTGCTTCAGGTAGTTTAACCCGACGCAGTAGAAGGTGCGGGGAATTAGTGGCAGCTCGATTCTAACCTGCGACAGCGGATGCGTGCGCGAGGTGCGTTGCCATTCCACGAAGGGATCGCCGTCGACCGCGATGACCTGGTCACCCTCGACGATTCCCCAGGACGTCTTGTTCGTGGCGGTGAATTTCAGCCAGCGCATGCCCTGTCTCCGTTGTTATTCTGCGGCATCGCGCGGCTGCACTTTCCAGTCGCCGGCAGCCGGCCGCTTCAGCCCGAGATTTTCCCGCAGCGTCTTGCCGCGATATTCTTTCTGGAACAATCCGCGCCGCTGCAATTCCGGGACGATATGTTGCACGAAATCGGCATAGGAGCCGGGCACATAGGTCGCGGCGATGACAAAGCCGTCGCAGCCGCGCTCGACGAACATTTCTTCGAGCTTGTCCGCGATCTCCTTGGGGCCGCCAACCATCGCATCCTGGACCTGACCGCGGCCGGAGAAGGTGACGAAGTCGCGCGCGCTCGGATTGCTCTTGCCGGAGTTCTTGAGCACGCCGTCGCGGATGCCTAGAATGCCCTGCATGCTCTTCAACTCTTCCGTGGTGAGCGGCTCGTCGAGATCCTTGGAGGCGAAATCGTAGTTGAGCGCTTCGGCCAGCAGCGACAGCGCGTCGATCTGCAGCGGCAGCTGGTTGATCAGCGCCATCTTGTCTTCGGCCTCGGCTTTGGTCGCCGCGCAGATCGGTGTCGTCAGGTTGCAAAGGAACATCGCTTCCGGATCGCGGCCGGCTTTCGCGGCCTCGTTACGCACGGACGCATAGCCTTCCTTGGCGGCGGCGAGGTTGCGAGCAGCGGTAAAGATCACCTCGCCCCATCGACCAGCAAAGCGTTGCCCGCGGCCGGAGGCGCCGGCCTGAATGATCACGGGATGGCCCTGATCCGAGCGCGGCACGGTGAAGGGACCGCGCGACTTGTAGAATTTGCCCCTGTGATCGAGCCGCTTCACCTTGCCCGGATCGGCGAAGCGGCCGCTCGTCTTGTCCATGATGAGCGCGCCGTCCTCCCAAGTGTCCCAATGGCCGAGCACGACCTCCATGAATTCGTCGGCCTTGTCGTAGCGAGAATCATGTTCGGGATGAGAGTCGCACCCCATGTTGTGTGCCTCGCCGTCATTGAGCGAGGTGACGACGTTCCACCCGGCGCGTCCGCCGGACATCAGGTCGAGCGTTGCGAAGCGGCGGGCGATGTCGAAAGGCTCGAAATAGGTCGTCGAGCCGGTCGCCCCCAACCCGAGCTTCTCCGTAACCATGCCCATCGTCGTCAGCACGATCAGCGGGTCCATCTTCACGCAGCGGATGCCGTATTCGACGGTGTGGGTGTGATCGTTGCCGTAGCGGTCCGGCATCGCCAGCCGGTCGTCGAAGAAGGCCATGTGGAACTTGCCGGCTTCGAGGATTTTGGCGATCTCCTGATAATAGTCCGCCGACATCGAATCGTCGCGCGAGTCCGGATGGCGCCACGAGCTCGGCAAATTCGTGCAGTTCTGGGCCTGAAGGAAGCCGACCAGTACCATCTGCCGCGTCATGCTGCTGTTCTCCGAATTGCGTCAGGCCGAAATCCGTCAGGCCAGATCGAGGACCGTATCGAGCCTGTACTCGCGCGCGAGCGCGCGCAGTCTTTCCCAGGTCGCATCCTCGATCTCGATGCCGTCGCGCAGGCGCTGCTGCTCGCGCACGCCCTCGATCTCACCAGGATAGAACACGCCCTTGCTGCCCTCGGAGGGCGGGGTCGATTTGAGATAGTGTGCGAACTCGGCGACCTCGCGCTTGAACTCCTGCAGCGGGCGAAACGCGGCGACGTTGAACACGGCCATGAAGCAGCCGTCATTGTGCCGGCCCGTGGGCTCGACGCCGAAACCGAGGCCGGTGAGCAGGCCGCACAGAACCTCGACCATGGCGGCGAGCCCGCTGCCCTTGTAGCCCTCGGTGCCGCCGAGCGGCAGCAGCGCGCCGCCCTTGCGGTATTGGGTCGGATCGGTGGTGTGTCGTCCCTCGGCGTCGATGATCCATCCCCTCGGAATCTCCTCGTCGCGGGCGACCGCGAGCTGGACTTTGCCGGCCGCGACCGCAGAGGTCGCCATGTCCAGATAGAAGGGCGCATCGAGGTCGGACGGCACCGCGATCGAGATCGGATTGGTGCCGAGCCGTGCCTCCCTGCCACCGAACGGCGCCACATGCTTCGGCGAACGGCCGGAATCCGCCGTTGCGATCCCGATCATGCCTTCGCGCATCGCCATCAGCGGATATGCGGCGAGGCGGCCGACATGGCTCTGCCGAAACACGGTGCAGGCGGCGACATTCGCCGTCTTCGCTTTCTCGATCGTCAGCGCCATCGCCTTGGCGTTAACGTGGAAGCCAAACCCCCACTGGCCGTCGATTACGGTCGTCGTCGGCGATTCCTGCACGATAGTCCATTTGGCGCCGGGCACGATGTGGCCGGCCTTGATCCGGTCGACATAGGTGGGAATGGCGATCACGCCGTGGGAATCGTGGCCGGCGAGATTGGCGTTGACGCAGCCGCTTGCAACCGCGTCGGCCTCTTCCTCGGAAGCCCCGGCGGCACGAAGCAGCGCGGCACTGATGCGCGTGAGGCGGTCGGCCCGGACGATCGGCATGGCGTTTCCTCAGGTCTCGCCCTTGGCGGGCTGTGCTTGTTGGAGGCCATCGTCTCAAAGCACCGGGGCGATATCAATCTCCCGTAAACCAATACAGGGCTGCAAATTCGTAAAGGGAGCGCGTCTTTGGCCGAAACCGCCATCCAGTACAGCGACTTTTGACAGTTTCGCGACAGCTGTTTGCAGCTCGTTCACTTTGATCGACGTTTTGCAGCGCGCAATAACGACCACTTAGGCGATCGGCGGTCATAACGTCATCCGGGAAAAAAAGGCAGAAATGCCCGGGAGCTGAGATCGTGCCGACGACACTCGCGCGCACCTTTGCGGCGTTGAGCGCCATCAACGAAGCGATCCTCTACGCGAAATCGCCGGATGAGCTGTACCAGAAGGTCTGCGACGCCGGGTTTGCGAGTGGAGACTTCATGGCCGTGGCCGTGTTCCTTGTGGAGCCGGATGGCCATAAGCTTCGCTTTGCCGCTGGTCGCGGCGATGACGTGGCGCGGCTGAGCGCGATCGAGATCACCACGCAGGCTGGCACGCCGGAAGGCCTGGGCGTGGGCGGCGAGGCGTTCCGCAGCCAGAAGCTCTGCATCAGCAACGATTTCCTGAACGATCCGCGTTCGCTGGCATGGCGCAACGGCGCGGTGGCGGCGGGTGTCGGCGCGGCCGCGGCGCTACCCCTGGTCTGCATGGGACGCAGTATTGGGGTGTTGTATGTTACGCGGTCGGGCGCCGGCTCGCTCGACGAGGCGATGGTCTCGTTGTTCGAACGGATGTCGGCCAATATCTCTCACGCGCTGGAGAGCTTCGCGACCGAGGGAGCCCGCCTGGATGGCGAGCGGGCAGTGCGGCGGCTCAACCGCATGTTCGGCGCGCTCAGTGCGACGAACGAAGCAATTCTGCAAGCCAGCACTGAACTGGACTTGTACCAGCGGGTCTGCGACGCCGCTGTTTATAGCGGCAAATCGCTTGCCACTTTCGTTCTGCTGCACGAGCCGGATTCCGAATGGCTGACGCCGGTGGCAGCGACCGGACATAATCTGGATCTGATCAGACAGTCGCGCTACTCGATTGATCCGGAGAGTCCCTACGGCAAGGGCATCTCCGGCGAGGTGTTCCGGACCCAGCAAGCGATCGTCGAGGACGACCTCGTCAATCGTACCAAGGGGACCACCTGGGAGCAGGCCAACGTCAATGCCGGCGCCGTCGCCTGCGTGGCTGCTCCCTTGATCAAGCGTGGCACCAGCATCGGCGTGCTGTTTTTCTTCGTGAGCAAAGCCTGGGCGAAAGACGAAGGCATCGTCGCATTGTTGCTGCGCATGACCGAAAACGTGTGCTTTGCGCTCGAGAACTTCGACCGCGACAAGGAGAAGGCCCAGATCGCCTTGGAGGAGGATCGGCTGGCGCGCATGTACGCGGCGCTAAGCGCGACCAACGAAGCCATTCTGCGGGCAAGGTCGCGCAGCGAACTGTTGGATCTGGTTTGCGAAGCCACGGTGCACGGCGCCAAGTTCGCCTCGACCTCCATTGCATTGCTTGACCGCGATGCGGGACTGCTTCGTGTTGTCGCGTCCTTCGGACCGAACGCCGAAGAAGTGCGATCCTTCAGACTCTCGGTCAGCGACAAGGAGCCGGAAGGACGCGGGCTGACCGGCACCGCGTTCCGGACGCGGCGGCCCTGTGTCAGCAACGACGTCCTGGCAGACGCCCGCCTCGAGCCTTGGCACGCCAGCGCGCGTCGCAATGGCATTAGGTCCTCAACCGCGATGCCGCTGTTCAACGGCGACAGCGTCGAAGGCGTATTCCTGTTCAATTCGCCCGAGTGCGGCACTTTCACGGACGAATTCGTCGAGCTGTTGCGCAAGCTCCAGGCCAATGTCGCTTTCGCGTTGGAGAACTTCGACCGTGCCGACGAGAAGGCGAAGGCCGACAGGCAGCGTGACAGGTTGAGCGGCATGTTCGAGGCGCTGAGCGCAACGAACGAGGCCATCATGCGCGCCAAGACGCGCGAGGAGCTGTTCGAAGGGGCGTGCCAGGCAGCCGTGCTCGGCGGCGTATTCGCCTCCGCGACAATCGGCATTTTGGACGACAAAAGTGAACTCGTCCGGGTGGTCGCCGTGAGGGGACGCCTCCAGGAACGAATGGTGGGACGCACCTGTCGTGTTTCAGCTGACCATCCTGAGGGCCGGGGAATCATAGGGATTTCGCTGCGGACCCGCCGGGCCAGTGTCATCAACGATTATCTGAATGATCCGCGATCGGTGCACTGGCATTCCAAGGCGATCGAGGATGGAACCCGGGCTGCTGCCAGCTTCCCACTGCTGAGAGCCGGCCAGGAGCCGATTGGCATCCTGCTTTTCCTCGCACCCGAAGAGAATACGTTTACACCCGATCTGGTCGAGCTGCTCGGGCGCTTGGCTGAAAACGTGTCTTTCGCCCTCGACAATTTCGAACGTGCGGAGGAGAAGGCCCGCACCGAGGCGCAGAAGGAACGCCTGACGCGGATGTTTGCGTCGCTGAGCGCCACCAACGAGGCGATCATGCGGGCGAAGTCGCGCGCCGAACTGTTCGACCTCGTCTGCCTTGCCGCCTCGAATGGCGCCAAGTTCACCTCGACAACCATTGCGCTTGCGAGGGCCGACAGCGACCAACTGGAGATCGTGTCGAGCGCCGGACCATCGTCTGACACCACGCGCAATGTCCGCCTGTCAATCGACCCCGAACGTCCCGAAGGGCGCGGGATGAGCGGCACGGCGTTCCGCACACGCCAGCCCTGCATCAGCAACGATTATCTCAACGACGATCGCGTCCGCGCCTTTCATAACATCGTCCGCAACGACGGCGCTCGGTCGGGCGCGGCTTTTCCGCTCGTCGCGCACGATCAGGCCGTCGGCGTCATGATCTACATGTCCACCGAGCCGGGCACCTTCACGGCCGAGTTCGTTGAGCTGTTGCAGCGCCTCGCCGACAACGTCTCCTTCGCGATGGAGAATTTCGACCGGGCCGACGAGAAAAACGAGGCCGACGAGCGGATCGAATACCTCGCTTCGCACGACAGCCTGACCGACCTGCCGAACCGAGAGACCTTCAACGCGCTGCTGCATCAGGCGATCGACGAAGCGCAGCGCCACGATCACCGCTTTGCGGTGCTGTTCATCGACCTCGATCGTTTCAAGGTCATCAACGATTCGCTGGGCCACGAGGCCGGCGATCTGCTCCTGCTCGAAGTGGCCAACCGGCTGCGTGGTGCGCTGCGCGCAAGCGACGTGGTGGCGCGGCTCGGCGGCGACGAGTTCGTGGTGATCCTCGATCGATGCGGCGAGATCGATGACGTCCAGCGCATCGCGAACGAGCTGTTGACGGCGCTTGCCGAACCCATGCAGCTAGCCGGGCATGAGTGCCACACCACGGCCTCGATCGGCATCGCGATGTATCCAACCAACGGCTCCGACGCGCTGACGCTGACCAAGAACGCCGACATGGCGATGTATCTCGCCAAGGAGGATGGCAAGAACGGCTATCGCTTCTTCTCGAAGGAAGTGAAGACGCAGTCGATCGAGCGGCTGTCGCTGGAGAGCGCGCTGCGCCGGGCGCTGGAGCGGGATCAGTTCACTTTGAACTACCAGCCCAAGGTGGACATGGTGACCGGCCAGATCACGGGCGTGGAAGCCCTGCTGCGCTGGACGCATCCCGATCTCGGCAATATCTCACCGGCGCAGTTCATCCCGCTAGCGGAGGAAACCGGACTGATCGTGCCGATCGGCCGCTGGGTAATGAAGGAGGCCTGCGCTCAGGCCATGGCCTGGCAGCGACGCGGCTTGTTGCCGGTGTCGATGGCGGTGAACCTGTCGCCGCGCCAGTTTGTCGACGAGCATCTCTTGCAGGACGTCGACGAGGCGCTCGCTGCAAGCGGCATGTCGCCGGTTCTGCTCCAGCTCGAAGTCACCGAGAGCATGATGATGCGCAATGTCGGACGTGCGATCAAGGTGCTCGACGCCATCCAGAGCCGCGGCATTCGCCTGGCGATCGACGATTTCGGCACCGGCTATTCGTCGATGTCGCTGATGAAGCATTTTCCGATCGACACCATCAAGATCGACCGCTCCTTCGTGCGCGACTTGCCGCAGGATGCGGAGGATCAGGCGATCGCGCAGGCGATCATCAGCATGGGCAAGGCGCTCGGCATGACCGTCGTGGCGGAAGGCGTCGAGAACGCCGAACAGGAGGCGTTCCTGCGCGCCCATGGCTGCGACGAGATGCAGGGCTTCCTGATCTCCAAGCCGATACCGGCGCGGCAGATGGCCGAGCTGCTGCGGCCGATGCAGCTGCCCGGCGCGCCGCCGCTGCAGCCGGAGCGGGACTATGCCGCTACCGAGGCCGCGGCGCTACGGCTGAAAAGCGCTGTCGTCTGATGGCTGCGGGTGCAGCTCGCGGACGTCCTCGTCCCTGATCTCCGTCTTGCGTGGAAAATCATCCGGCCAGGGAAGCGAGGTTTGTTCAGCGAAGAGCGTGATAAGGACATGTGCTCCTTCGGCAAAGCTCGCGCCGTCGCCAAGGCCGAGCTCAAGACACCATGCCTGCCGCATCGGCTCGTGCGTGTCGAGCACCGCCATCGCTGGACCCCACCACCAGGCAGGGGCCGGCGATCGTTCGTCCTCCGGCACGGCATGCCAGAGGACGAGCTCGTCCATCATGCGCTCGAATTGCAGGCTTGCGGCCTGATGCATTCGTTCCGTGCTCCCTTGGGTCGCGCCTGAAAGCAGGCCGATGCGCGGACTCGATCGTGGCCTTCGCTGTGAAAAGCTGGCTCGCGCTATTGGCTGAGCTGATTTGCCGCTCGTGTCAGCGACATACAAAACATGCGGCGGCCGGGAAAGTTGCCGACGCCGACTGTGACAGTCTCTTTAGCCGCTTATGAGCCCGGCCCGCAAGGCGCAATACCGGCGCCGCTGGCGCTGACATAGCGCAGGCGGGGCTGATAACCGGCGGCGGTATCGTTCTCAACTCACCGATTGAAGGGCCGGTTGCGGCTGAACAGCAGATAGATGGCGCGAGGGTTGGTGGTCAAATAACGCCAGAACAGGCGGCGGGGCTCGAGCAAGGTGCGCCAGGCCCATTCCAGGCCGATCTTCTGCATCCATCGCGGCGCGCGCGCGCGGCTGCCCGACAAGAAGTTGAACAGGCCGCCGGATGTCTTGATGACGCCGACATTGGTGAGATGCGGGGTGAATTCCTCGACGAACGCCTGCTCGTTTGGCACGCCCAGCGCAACCCAGAGATAATCCGGCGCGAGCGCGTTGATCTCGTCGACCTTCGCGCGCAGCGCATCGCCTCGGAGATAACCGTGGCTGTAGCCGACGATCTTGAGGTTTGGATACATCTTCCGGACGTTCTCGACCGCAGCGGCGTTCTCGTCCTCGCTGGCGCCGAACATGTAGAAGGTGCGGCCGACCGCTTCAGCCTTGCGCGCGACGACGTGAAACAGGTCCGTCGTGGCGACGCGCTCGGGCAGCGGAAACCAGGATTGCAGCCTGGACGCCGCCACCAGCGGCTGGCCGTCGGCGTTGATGAGGTCGGCGCCGCGGAACAGGCGCTCGGTCTCCGGTTCGGTCGAGCACCGCGCCAGCACCTCGCCATTGGCCGAGGTCAGGTGCAGCGGACGGCCGATGCGATGGCGCGGATCGGTCGCCTCGATCATGAAATCTGCGGTCGCTTCCAGGTCGAGCGCGGCCATGCGAAGGCCGCCGATGGTGATCCGCGGCACGTCGGCGGTCGCGGCCCGGCCATCGAGATTGATGCGGCGCTCAAGCATATTGTCTGCCTCGTTGGCGAGCTTGGGCCATAGGGGTGAGTTCGTCGAGCACGACGCCGACGAGCTTGCGTTCGGCGCGGCCGAGCGTGCCCAATATCTCTTCCAGGCCGTCGTTGATGTCGAGGCTGGTCGGCAGCACCGCCACCAGCGCGTCGGCATCATCAAGCAGCTTACGGCTGCCGGCCGTGAGTGGCGCCGCGGGGCCGTCGAGGATCACGAGATCATAGCCGCCGGCGGAGCGCGCCTGCTCGATGGCCTTGCGGATGGCGTCAGTGGCCTTGCCAGCGTCGCCTTCGACGGCCGGCAATACCGAGATGCCGTTGAGTGTCTTGATCTCGCGTGCGGCCTTGCTGCCGATCGAAAGCCATCCGACCTTGCTCGGCTCGCTCTTGCGGGGACGGTTGACCTTGTTCGAGAGCGAGTGCGCCTGATGGTCGGCGTCGATCATCAGCACCCGGGCGCCGTCGCGCGCGGCCGCGAGCGCGAAATTCAGCGCCGTCACGCTGCGCCCGGTGGTCTCGCTGGCATCGACGAGCGCGATGACCGGCATTGTCTTTCCGCCGGCGCGCCGGGCCGCCGTAGCGCGCATGTCGCGCCAGGCGTTGAGCAGCGTCGTCAGTGGAAAGCCGGGGCGCAGCGTTGGCCAGCCCAGCCGGGTGAGATCTATGCCGCCGCCGGTGGCGAGAATGGCGCCGAGCGTGTGGATGACGTCGGCCTCCTGCAGCCGCGCGATCAGCGGCTTTTCGATCAGGGGCTTTTCGACCATCGAAGGTTGCAGCGGCGGGGCGGCGAGTTCCGGCAGTGCCTCCGCGACTTCCGGGGCTCGCGAGACCGGCTGGGCCCGGGCGGTCTCCGCCGTTCGCGAAGGCTCTGGAACTCGCGGAGCTTGCGGCAACGGAGTGCGATTGGGACGGGCCGGCGCCGGCGCGACCGCACCGGCGAGCAGCAGTTCGGCCGCGACGAACCAGCCCGATGCAGCGATTGCGCCGAAGATGAAACCGATCATGGCGAACAGGCTCATCGCCGGCGGGAACGAGCGCCGTTGCGGCACCGTCGCTTCGCCGATGATTCGGGCCGCCGAGGTGTTCAGCGTCTCCTGCTCCTCGGTCTCGCGCGAACGCTTGAGGAAGGATTGATAGACGTCACGGCTGGCATCGGCTTCGCGCTCGAGCTCGCGCAGGCGCACGGCGGCCTGGCTGAGCTGGACGCTCTGCCGCTTCTGTGCCTCCAGCGCCCGGCTGAGCGAGGCTTCAAAGTCGCGGGCGCGCGTCAAATCGTTCTTGGCGGACTGGGCGAAGCGGTCGATCTCTTCGTTGATGGTGCGCTTGAGATCCTCGACCTGCTTCTCGGTCTGGCGCAGCGCCGGATGACGCGGGCCGAGTTCGCCGGCCTGCTCCGCATATTTCTTGCGTGCGTCGGCATATTGCGCGCGCAGGTTCGCGATGGTCGGCGATTGCAGCGCCTCCGAGTTCGCGCCTGCATCTGCCGTGGTGCGTCGGCTCGCCTCGATCTGGTCGAGGCGCGCCTGCGCATCCATCGTCGCGGCGCGCGCGGCGGAAAGCCGCTGGTTGCTGGCGGAAAGCTGCTGGTCGCTGATCAGCGCATCTTGCGTGCCGACGAAATTGTTCTGGGCCTTGTAGGTCGCGAGCACGGTCTCGGCGTTGCGCAGCCGCTCGCGCAGCTCCTTCAGGCGGCCGGAGAGATCGTTGGTGGCGCGCCGCGCGGCGGACGCCTGCGAGTTGCGGGATTCCGCGAGGTAGGCGCTGGTCAGCGTGTTGGCGAGCATCGCCGCTTTCGCCGGATCGGTCGACCAGACCTCGATGTCGACGATGAAGCTCTTCTCGGTCTTGCGGATCGTGATGTGCCGGTTCAGCGCCTCGAGGGCAGCGAGCTGCACTTCCTTCTTTTCCGTGGCGGAGGGCGCGTGGGGCTGAAGGCCGATCAGGCCGAGCAGCGACGACATCACGCCTTTGCCGTCGGCGCCGCCGCCGAATTCGGGATCCTTGTCCAGGTCGGCCTGCTGGATCACCTGGAGCAGCACGCTGTTGGAGGTGATCAGGCGCGCCTGGCTCTCGACCACCATCGACATGCCGGATACGTCCTGCGCGCGAGGCGTCAGCTCGCGATCGACGAGCTGAAGTTCGCGCGGGTCGACATAGAGCTGTGCGGTGGCGGTGTAGCGGGGCGTCAGGCTTTTGCCCACGGTGACGGCGACCGTTGCACCGAGCAGCGCGGCGACGGCAATCGCGATCTTCCGCCGCCAGAGCAGATTGACGAGCTCCAGCACGTTGAAACCGGCCAGAGGCCGCTGCTGCGCGGCCTCCGGTCTGGCCCGGTCTATCGGCTGGTTATAGTCAAGCATGATCCCCAGCTTTCATTCCAAGTGCCGCGTGCTGAGGGGGTACTCTTCGCTCTACGCCACGCACCTCGGATATAGGTGCCCACTCAACGCAACAGGGAAAATTAACCATACTCATTGAGGGACTATTCACCGAAATGGCAAACAAAGCGTTTAAACACATGCCACTCTTCGACGCGTCGTCGTGACGCGTGCGATGGCGGGGTCCTTGAGAGATTAACGGTTCGTTACCGCGTGCGTCGTGGCCGCGAGGCTTCGCTGGTCTTGCGATCGGCCGTACGCGCTCCATGGCGGTCAGCTTTTCCGCAGGATAACGTGATAATCGCCGCGGCGGACGTCGGTCCCGCGCGGGAGCACGGCGTTGAGCATGGCGGCGCCGGCGTCGACCAGAGCCGCGAACAGCGGCTTGCGCCGGCGCATCTCGGGATAGCGCGGGCTCTCGACCTCACGGCGGTAGATCATCTCGAGGCCGTTGGCGGCGGCGAACGCTTCGAGCGCCGGCAGCGACACCAGGGGATGGAAGAAGGTCGGGAACGGCGGCTCGCCCGGTAAGCCGGCATCCTTGATGCCTCGAATTTGCCTGTAGAACCAGACATGGAACCAGTGCGGCGAGTATTTGGTGACGACCCCGGACAACGAGCGCGGATTGGGCGCGCCGATCAGGATCATCCCGCCGCGCTTGAGCGCATCGCGGAAATTCAGGAGTGCGGCGTCGACGTTGGGAAGATGTTCGATCACATTGTAGCAGATCACCAGATCGAAGGTCTCGCGCCCGAAGCGGTAGGTCTGGACGTCGCCGAGGATCGCTTCGTCCGCGTAGCTGTTGTTGCGAACCTGGTCCTCGTCGATGTCGACGACGGTGACCTTGCTGCGGCTCAGCAATTCCGGTGGCAGGACACTGCACGAGCCGCCTCCGGCTTCATAGATAGCGAGCTGGCCCTGCGGCAGTTCGCGGCGCAGTAGGTCGTGGACGGCGAGCAGGCTGTCGCGGGCTTCACCGGGGACGAGATCGTGCAGCGCTTGAGTGTGTCCGATGGCCGCGGGATTTGGGATCGCCGTGGCTGTCGCGAAATCGATCGTGGCTGGCTTGTTCATATTTTTTCTGACCGCGCTTGTTCGACTTAAATTTACAGGAAAAATCTCGTGTAGCCGTAGAGCAAATCCGATGCCGCGACGCTTCACCCGTCACGGTGCTTACGATCGGGTTAATCGGCATGTGCGTTAACTACGGCATCGTCCGCGCCAGCCGCCATCGGCGCGGTGGACCGCGAATTGCAGTATCACGCGCGCAAGGTTTCGCAGCAGAAACACCGCGAAAGCGGTTAAAAATATGGATGGCCGAGCATCGGCGGCGTGGCGCGTCGCGAGGCTCAAACCGGCCGTTCATTTTGGGACGCATCTGTCCCGCGGCGATGTGCCGTCGCGGGACGGCACTGATCCCCGGGATCGAAGCAGGGCTTTTTCAATCTATCTCGGACATCTAGAACGTCATGACATTGATTCCGACAGACCTGTCCGCCACGCGTATCTCGGATGCCGTGCGCGATCCCAACCGGGAGATCGCGGCCAGCTCGCGGATTATCGACCTGTCGGTTGGTATCGTCGTCTGCATCCCCTGCTTCCGCCGCCCGCAGCATCTGCGGTTGACGCTGGACTCACTCGCCAGCCAGCGCACCCCGCGCTCCTTCGCCGTCGTCATGGTCGAGAACGATGCGGTTCGGCGCGAAAGCGCGCCGGTGGCCGCGGAATATCTCGCCGATGGCAAGCTTCAGGGTGTCTGCCTGGTCGAGAAACGGCAAGGCAACGTCCAGGCGATCAACGCCGCGTTCGAGACGGCGCTGGCGCTGTTTCCCGCCGCGACCCGGTTCCTGATGATCGACGACGACGAGATCGCCTCAACCGATTGGCTCGAGCTGATGGTCCGCACCGCGGAGGCGACCGGCGCCGATCTGGTCGGCGGGCCGGTGCTGCCGGTGTTCGAGGACCACAGCATGCCCTGGCTTTCGCGCCACCCCGTCTTCTGTCCCGCCTATGGTTACAGCGGCGCGGTGCCCCTGATCTACGGCTGCGGCAATTGCCTGATCACGCGTGCGGCGTTCGAGAGCTTCGCCCGTCCCGCCTTCGACCCCCGCTTCAACTTCCTCGGGGGCGGTGACTGCGATTTCTTCGTGCGCTGCCGCGATGCCGGCATGACGTTCCATTGGACGGCGGAAGCAGTCATCACCGAGACGGTGCCGCAAAGCCGCACCAGTTTCGGCTGGATCGTGAAGCGAGGCCTGCGCATCGGTGCGATCAATTATCGTGTGCAGTCCAAGGCCGCGAAGGGCGCGGCGGCGCGCATGTGGGTGTTTGCGCAGATGCTCGGGAGGTTGCCGTTGTCGCTGGTGCGCGCGGCCGCTCTGCTGAAATCGTCGGAAGCCGTCGTCGCGATGCATCCCGTGATGGTCGCGCTCGGCTCGGCGCTCGCCGCGTTCGGCATCGAGCCGAAGCCCTATGAGGCCTCGAAGATCGTGTCCTGACGCCGACGCGGCTGGCTAAATGCCGAAGCAGGCGAGGGCGACCCTGACCGCGGAGCGTGGCAGCGATTTGAGCGAGCGGCGCCCGACCATCCCGAGATAGGCGAAGGCCTGGCGGTATCTGCCGAAGCGGACCGCTTGCATGGCCGAATACGTGACGAGATGAACCTCGGCAGCCTGGCGCAGTCCGGCTGCCATGCCCGCGGGCAGTCGCGCCATGATCAGCCCGTCGTCGAATACCCGCGCGATCGCCGGAAAGAAATCCTGTGGCGTCCGCACCGCCGCGTTCATGGTGTTGGCCGTGTGCAGGCGGTAGTCGAGCAGCAGGTTTGGCGCAAATTCGAATTCGCCGATCGCGGCAAGACGGCACCAGCAGTGCCAGTCCTCGCAATATCTGAGCGAGACGTCGAATCCGCCGATGGCGCGGAAGGCCTCTGCACGTGCGAGCGCGATGCCGCCATTGACGATGAAGTTGCCGGCCGCGAGCCGCGCCAGCACGTCGCCGGACGGTTTGCGGCGTCCTTTCAGCAGATCCCGACGGCCGATCTGCCGTCCCTCGCTGTCGATCGTGTTGTAGTCGCCGTAGACGAGAACCGCTCGCGGCGCACCCCGCGCAGCCGCCAGCAGCGCCGAGACCGCGCCGGGCCGCAGGCGATCGTCGGCATCGAGGAAGAGCAGCCACTGGCCGCTCGCATGCTGTGCGCCGAGATTGCGCGCTGCGGATACGCCGGCTGCGCCGTTGGTCATCAGGCGCAGCCGAGGGTCACGAATGGCGCGGACGATCGCGGTGGTGTCGTCGGTCGAGCCGTCGTCCACGACGATCACTTCGCTGACCTCGGCCTGAGCCAGTGCGCTGGCGAGGGTTTCGCCGACATAGGCCGCAACGTTCTTGGCCGGAATGACGACGGAAACCGACGTGGCTGAGCCGACCTGCAGCGGCACGCGCGCCGCCGGAACGACGCGCGATGTCGCCGGCAATTCGAGAATTTCTTCCGCGGTGATCAAGATACGACTCGCCTTTAACCGTCTGTTAACCAGGGCGCTTTGGCGCGTTGGCAATGCGATCGATCGCGACCTTGGCCGTCGCGAATGATACTCGCATTGGAAAAAAACGTCGCCGTGAAGGCTGCCGCAGCGCTGGTTTCGTCAATTAGCGTTAAGCCGCCGGCATTAAGCCTGTGGCAAATTTGGAAGAGTGCGGCAGCCGGTCCCATGCGAGAATGCGCATCAGCCGCCGCGGATGGACCCCAGTGCCCGCAAAGACATTCGACTACGATCCCAACGACATGGTCCTCAACCTGTTCTACGAGGACAAGGACGATCGCTGGTTTCCCGGCGACCGGCATCTGCGGCGCATGGCGCGTCGCATGCTGCTCGGCGAGCCGCGCATGAGCGGGCAGCTCCGCGTGTTCCTCAATCTCTGTGCGGGGCTCGATCGGCTCGGTATCCGCTACCGCGTCAACGACTATGGCTACATCGCGCGGCATCCGGACGAACTCGCCTGCATCATCGGCCGCACCTTCCTGCTCGACAAGTTCGCCTGGAAAAATCCGATCCTGCTCGGCGTCGCCGCCCACAATCATCCGCTCGACGATCCCGACCTGTTCAAGCGCCTGCCGGTCAAGAAGGTCGTGGTGCCCGGCCCGTGGTACGCCGACATGTATCGGCCGCATTGGCCCGACACGGAGGCTTGGCCGATCGGCATCGACACGGATCTCTGGGCGCCGTCGCCGACGTCGCAAAACAGCGTCGATGTCCTGATCTACGACAAGGTGCACTGGGACCGCGATCGCCATGCGGCGGAGCTGATCGAACCCGTCCGCGCCCGGCTCACGAGGGAAGGCCGCTCGTTCACCGAGCTGCGTTACGGCAGCTACAAGGAGGAAGACTATCTGGCCGCGCTCGCGCGCTCGCGTGCGATGATCTTCCTCTGCCAGAACGAGAGCCAGGGCATTGCCTACCAGCAGGCATTGTCTTGCGGCGTGCCGGTGCTGGCCTGGGATCCCGGCGGCCCTTGGCGGGACCCCGACTATTATCCGCATCGCGTCCAGTTCGCGCCGGTGTCGTCGGTGCCGTACTGGGACCATCGTTGCGGCGGCAAGTTCGTCGACATCGCCGGGTTCGAGGCGGGATGGGACGAGTTCTGGGCCGGGTGCGCCGCCGATACGTTCGATCCGCGCGGTTTCGTGCTCGACAATCTCACGCTGGAACAGCGTGCCCTGCAATATTACGAGATCGCGCGGAGCATCGTGCGGCAGCAGGCGCCGCAGAGCTCCGGCGGACTGGTTGACGGATGCTTAACAGGGATCGGCTAGGACTTGGAGCTTCCCCCGGCTTCACCACCAACCTCGAGCCATGGATCGCAGCGCCACTGACATGACCGACGTCGAGGCCCGATCGTTCGGCGACGTCCTGCGCGGTGGGCTTGCGGGGGTCAACGCCGTGCGGGCGGCGCGCTGCCTCGTCGCAGTCGCAGCGCTGCTCCTCGTGCTGGTGACGCTCGATCCGTTTCCGGACCTGCGCAGCGAGGATGTCACCACCGTGATCGGCGGGCGATTGGCGCTCACTTATGTCTCCTGGGGCCTGCTGGCCGCGGTCGCGGTCCTGTTGGTCGCCGCAACGGATGCGCCGGCGCTGAAGACGCTGGTGACGCCGCTGCATCTCTGCCTGCTCGGCTGGCTGTTGATCAACATCGTCTTCTCCGAGAACCGCGGAGTTTCGATTCAGCGCTTCGTGCTCGCAGCCAGCGTGATGTCGCTCGCGGTGCTGTTGCCGTTATTGCCGGCGACGCAGCGCAGCTTCAACCTGTGTCTCGGCGGCGCCGCGCTCGCACTGCTTACGCTCTGTTATCTCGGCGTCTTCCTCACGCCGCAATACTCGATCCATAGCGCACTCGACGTCACCGAGCCGCAGCTGGCCGGCGACTGGCGCGGCAGCTTCGGCCACAAGAACATCGCCTCGCCGGTCATGACCATCCTGGTCTATGTCGGCATTTACCTGTCTGCCATCGGCTCGTTCGTGATGGGCCCGGCCATCGCCGCGCTGGCCGGACTCTTCCTGATCTTCACCGGCGGCAAGACGTCGTCGGTGCTGTGTCTTGCGATCTACGCGCTCGCCTCGCTGGTCTGCGTGACGCCGAGCCTGTGGCTGAAGCGGATCATCTGCTTCGTGCCGCTGATCGTGATGAATCTCCTGACGGTCGGCAGCGTCCTGAGCCCGGCGCTCGGGGCGATGACGCGGCTGCTTCCGCTCGATCCCACCTTCACCGGCCGTTCCGCCATCTGGGAATTCGCGCTCGCAGCTGTCGCCGAGAAGCCGATCATCGGTCACGGCTACGCGGCGTTCTGGGACGACGTGACCGCGCGGCAGACTGCCCAGGGCGCCGAATGGGCGACGAGCGCGGCGCACAGCCACAACAGCTATCTCGACCTTGCGGTCACCATCGGCCTGCCGGGGCTGTTGCTGGTGATCCTCGTCTTCGTGCTCGCGCCGCTAGGCAATTTCCAGACGGCCCGAACTCACAATCGCAGCGGTGCGTTGGCAAAGCTATTCCTGACCGTGTGGCTGTTCGGCCTGTACTACGGGGCCACCGAGACCTTCCTGCTCGAACGGCAAAATCCGATCTGGTTCATGTTCGCCGTTGCCGTGGCCGGCCTGCACTTCCTCGCCAGGTTCCAATGCGTCGCGGAAACGGAACCGGACTCCGACAACTTGTCGCAGCCGATGCGGCTGCGGTGGCATCGGCTTAACGATAAGCGGTGAGGTCACTTGTGGCCGCGACAAAACATAATCTATCTGGAAACACCCAGTAATCGCATGTCCCGCGGATGACGATCCTCAGCGTCGAGCAACCAGATGGTCTTGTGTCCAGCGCGTCGGGAATCGCGGTCGATTTCGTGCGTGATTGGAAGCGGGCCGCATCGCAGCTGAACGCAGGTCATCGCACTGCATTCCAGCACGGCTACTGGCTCGGCGCCTGGTACGAGGCGTTCCACGATCTCTCGCCGCTGATTGCATTCATCTCCGATGCCACGACCGGCAGGGACATCGCAATCGTGCCGATGATCAGCCACCTCAGGCGCGGCATCCGCATCGTCGAATTCGCCGATCTCGGCGTCTCCGACAACAACGCGCCGATCCTGGCGCTCGATGCCGCGTTGGACGCGGCGGCGACGGATGCGATCGGCAAGGCGCTGATCGACGCATTGCGCGCATTGCCGGATCGCTTCGATCTGCTGCGCCTAAAGAAGATGCCGGTCCAGATCGGCGGCAACCCGAACCCGCTGGTGTCGCTCGGCCGGGTCGGATCAAGCTCGCTCAACGGCAACGTCGTGCTGACCGGCGACGACTATGAAGATTACCAGGCCTCGATCAAGCGCATGCAGATGCCGCGCTGCTGGCGCGTCTTCAGCCGTCACGACGGCGCGCGATTCGAGATCGCTACCGATGTCGCGCGTGCGCGCGAGCTGCTGGACGTGATGGATGCCCAGCAGCAGGCGCGCATGCGAAAGCTTGGTTCGCGCTTCGTCCTCAACGACGAAACCCATGCGCAGTTCTACCGCGAAGTCGCCCATCAGGGTGTCGCGGACGGTTATGCCGTCATCTCGGCGCTGGTCTGCGACGAGGCCGTCGTTGCCACCACGCTCGGCGTCAGATTCGGTGCGACCTATTTTCTGCTGCGCATCAGCCACGCCGGCGATTCATGGTCGAACTGCTCGCCGGGGCTGCTCGTGACCGAGCGCACCATGGCGGCGCTGCATGCGGAGGGCGTGCGCCGTTTCGACCTCAGCATCGGCAACCAGGACTACAAGCGCCGCTTCGGCGCCGAGCCGGTGCCGCTGACCGATGTCAGCGTCGCGCTGTCTTGGCGCGGCGTGCCCTTCGCGTGGCGTGACCACGCCGCCCAGGCCCTGCGCCGTCATCCCAGGCTTGCCGCCTTTGCGGCGAAGGCGATTGGCAAGGGGACGCGCTGACGGGCGCTCCCCTCGCATCGGACGTGCAGCTCAGCCGTGTAGCTCAGCCGTGCAGCTTCCTGGCTGTCTCCGCGATCTGGCGGCCCTGATAGCGTGCGCCGGCGAGCTCGTTGGCGCTGGGCTGCCGGCTGCCGTCGCCGCCGGTGATCGTGGTGGCGCCATAAGGCGCGCCGCCGGTGACCTCGTCGAGCTTCATCTGGCCGGCAAAGCCGTAGTTCAGGCCGACCACGACCATGCCGAAATGCAGGAGGTTGGTGATGATCGAGAACAGCGTCGTCTCCTGGCCGCCATGCTGGGTCGCGGTCGCCGTGAAGGCGCCGCCGACCTTGCCGTGCAGCGCGCCCTTGGCCCAGAGACCGCCGGCCTGATCCAGAAAGTTCGCCATCTGCGAGGCCATGCGGCCGAAGCGGGTGCCGGTGCCGACGATGATTGCGTCGTAGTTTGCGAGGTCCTCGATCGTCGCGACGGGGGCGGCCTGGTCGAGCTTGTAATAGGACGCCTTGGCGACCTCCGCCGGCACCAGTTCGGGCACGCGCTTGATGTCGACGGTGGCACCGGCTTCGCGCGCGCCTTCCGCAACGGCATTGGCCATCGCTTCGATGTGGCCATAGGCGGAATAATAAAGGACGAGAACTTTGGTCATGATGGTCTCCGTTGGATGCAGATTTGATGGGTTGGTGCCGGGGACGTCATGCCGGGACAAACCCGGCCATGACGGATGCGTTGCTAAGCCGCGTCGACGAGCACGATCTCGGAATCTTCCAGTGCCGTGATCTTCAGCCTGTCCTCGTCGCGGATCGCGGCGCCGTCGCGGGCGTTGACGCGCACGCCGTTGATCTCGACTGACCCCGCCGCGGGCACGAGATAAAGGTGCCGTGACTTGTCCGGCACGTACTCCGCGCTCTCGCCCGCCTTCAATGTGGTGGCGAGCACCCGCGCATCGGCGCGGATCGGCAGCGCGTCCGTGTCATGCTCGAAGCCGCTCGCGATGGTGACGAGCTTGCCCGAGCGGTCTCCTTTCGGAAACGGCTTCGAGCCCCAGGTCGGCTGTCCCCCGCGAGCGGTCGGCTCGATCCAGATCTGGAAGATGCGTGTCCTGGTCGGCTCGAGATTGTACTCGGAGTGGCGGATGCCGCTGCCGGCGCTCATCACCTGCACGTCGCCCGCTTCAGTGCGGCCTTCGTTGCCGAGGCTGTCTTGATGGGTGATCGCGCCCTCGCGCACATAGGTGATGATTTCCATGTTGGCGTGGGGATGGGCGGGGAAGCCGGTGTTCGGCGCGATCTCGTCGTCGTTCCACACCCGCAAGGCGCCGTGACCCATGTTGTCGGGGTCATAATGGCTTGCGAAGGAGAAATGATGCTTGGCATTGAGCCAGCCGTGATCGGCGCCGCCGAGCTTTGCGAAGGGTCTGAGTTCGATCATCTGCGTAATTCCTTGTTTGAGGGGGTGGCGCCTTGATCAGGCGCCGAAACCGCCGTCGACGTTGAGCACCGTGCCGGTGACGAAGGAGGCTTCCGGACTTGCGAGGAACACGATTCCGGCGGCGACTTCCTCGGGGCGGCCGAAGCGCTGCAGCGCGTGCTGCTTGCGCTGGGTCTCGGCGAACTCGCCGCCGTCCTTCGGGTTCATGTCGGTGTCGATCGAGCCGGGCTGCACCACATTCACGGTGATCCCGCGCGGGCCGAGGTCGCGGGCTGCGCCCTTGGTGTAACCGACCACGGCGGCCTTGGTGGCGACGTAGTCTGCAAGTCCCGGGAACGAGGCGCGGTCGGCAAGCATCGAGCCGACGGTGACGATGCGGCCGCCTTCACCCATCAACTGCGAAGCGGCGCGGATCGCCGCGATCACGCCATGCACGTTGACGGCATCCTGGCGGGCGAGCGCTTCGGTGTCGGCATTGGCATCGTCGATCGCGCCTCCGCTCGCGACGCCGGCATTGTTGACGAGGATATCGAGATGGCCGAACTCCTTCGCGACGTCGTTGACGAGCTGCGTCACGTCCTTGGCCGAGGCCTGATCCGCCCGGAAGGCGCGCGCCTTGACGCCCCGGGCCTTCAACTCGGTGACGACCGCTTCCGCCTTTTCGGGAGAGGCGACGTAGCTGATGGCGACGTCCGCGCCTTGATCGGCGAGTGCGCGGGCAGAGGCCGCGCCGATGCCGCGCGAGCCGCCGGTGACGAGGGCAACCTTGCCTGAGAGCTTCTTGGTCATTGGATTTCTCCATTGCTGAATTTCTGATGACCCTTGGATAAGCCTCCGTTTGTAGTATAGAAATAGAAACTGTTGAAACGCATTGTTTCCCTAAACACCCCAATTGGATCCGCTGTCATGGCCAAACTTCCCGATTTCGAGGCGCTCGCGATTTTCGCAAAAGTCGTGGAATTACGGTCGTTTGCGGGGGCCGCGACCGAACTCGCGATGTCCAAGGCGACGGTATCCAAGGCGGTCACGCGCCTCGAAGAGCGGCTCGGCGCCCGGCTGTTCAACCGCACCTCACGCCGGCTCGCGCTGACCGACGCCGGGCACAAGCTCGCCGAGCGTGCGACGCGCCTGCTGTCCGACGGCGAGGCGGCGGAGAACGAGGCGCTGGCGCAGTCGGTCGCGCCGCGGGGCCTGGTGCGGCTCGCCGTGCCCATGTCGTTCGGGATCAAGGCGGTGGCGCCGTTGCTGCCGGAGTTCTTCGAGGCTTATCCGGAAGTCTCGGTCGATCTGCACCTGAGCGATGCCACCATCGATTTGATCGGCGAGGGCTTTGACATGGCGGTGCGGATCGCGCGGCTGCCGGATTCCTCGCTGATCGCCCGCCGGCTCTTCACCATGCCGCGTTTCACGGTGGCCGCGCCGTCCTATCTGAAGCGCGAGGGACGACCGACGCATCCGATGCATCTGGCCGCGCACAAATGCTTCAGCTATGCCTATCTCTCCACGCCGAACGTCTGGCACTACACCAATGCGGCCGGCGAGCAGGCCAGCGTGCGTCCGGGCGGACAGCTCCGCGTCAACAACGGCGAAGCGGTAATGCCGGCGCTGATCGCCGGCCTCGGCATCGCCGACCTTCCGGAATTCATCGTCGGTGAAGCCATCTCCTCCGGCGAGGTCGAAGTGGTCCTGAAGGACTGGAAGCAGGTCGAAGGCGCCGTGCATCTGGTGACGCCACCCGGCGGCCCGCGCCCCGCACGCGTCGAGGCGCTCGGCGACTTTCTCGCGGCGAAGCTGCCGGGGACGTGCAAGCGGCGGGTGCGCGGAAAGGCAAAGCCTTCGTAGCAAAGCCGTCGTAGAGCGAGCGGCTTCAGCGATCTCCGTCATTGCGAGGAAGCGAAGCGACGAAGCAATGACGAAGTTGGACTACGACACTGTCACATCATTACGCGCGACCACGCGCAAATTCGGCTTCAACGTCTCTTCCAGCTGGGACTTCAAATCATGGACACGCGGATCGCGCGAGCGCTTCGCGCAGACTGCGTATTGATGCACGGATTGCGCCAAGGCGCGTCGCGCTTCCGGCGTTCGCGTCACGTCCGGCTTTGAAAGCCGCAGGACGATGGCGGCGAGATTCACCAGCATCTCATCCAGCGCCACGTCAATGGTCTGAAGTCTATTCATCGCTCCACTCCCTGGGAGGCAACGGTAGGGTCCGGGGGACGTTCCCGACCGGGCGGAACATGGATAATGCTTCGTTAATCCCGCCGCGCGGCTTGTTCTTGCGGACGGTCACGTTAGGCTGGCGGCGAAATAAGAAAACAGGGGGAATCTGCCATGGATCGACGCGATGTCCTGCGCGCTGCTGCCGCATTGCCGCTGTTGCCTGCGTTGTCGAGCGCGGCTTTCGCGCAAGCCTATCCCGCGCGCAACGTCACCATGATCGTGCCGTTTCCGGCCGGCGGCCAGGCGGACCTCGCGGCGCGCCCGGTCGCACAGGCGCTGGAGCGAATCCTCGGCAAGGCGGTCATCGTCGACAACCGCGCCGGCGGGGGCGGTGGATCCGTCGGCAATGCCGCGGCGGCACGCGCCGAGCCCGACGGCTACACGCTGCTGATGACGCTGTCCTCGCTCGCGGTGCTGCCCGAGGCCGACCGGCTGTTCGACCGTCCGGTCGCCTATGAGCTCTCGCAGTTCATGCCGATCGCGCGGGTGCTGGCCGATCCCACGCTGCTCGCCGTGCCGGCCTCGGCGCCGTGGAAGACGGCGCAGGATTTCGTCGAGGATGCCAGGAAGCGTCCCGGCCAGATCACCTATGGCTCGTCGGGGCCTTACGGCACGCTGCATGTGGCGATGGAGATGTTTGCGAGCAGCGCCGATATCAAGCTGCTGCATGTGCCGTTTCGCGGCGCCGGACCGGCGCTCACTGCGCTGCTCAGCGGCACCGTGCAGGCGATCGCCGCCGCACCAGGGACGCTGAAGCCGCAAGTGGAGGACGGCAAGCTGCGCGTGCTCGGCAATTGCGGCGCCAAGCGCATCGCGAGCTTCCCCGATGTACCGACCTTCCAGGAGCTCGGCTACAAGGACGTCGAGATGTACATCTGGGCCGGGCTGTTTGCGCAGAGCGCGCTGCCGGCGCCGGTCGCGACTCGCCTGCGCGAAGCGATGGCGCAGGTGATGACGAGCCCCGACGTGCTCAAGGCCTTCGAAACCTCGGGCAGTCTCGTTGCCTATCAGGACGCGCCGGCGTTTGCCGAGTTCGTGGCGGTCGACAGCGCGCGGCTGATTGCGGCGGTGAAGAAGATCGGCAAGGTCGAATAGGTTCCTGGCGCGCTTTCACATTTTTTTGTTGGTCCAGAACCTCTCCGCGTCTCATTGATTGAACAGAATTCGAGAGACACGCGAAGGAATCGGACATGCGAACAGAGCGGATTGCGCTGGGTGTGGCGCTTGCGATCGGCGGCATCGTCGCGCAGGGCGCTGCATCCGCTGAAGAGTATCGCGGAACCATGGAGCAGCAGATGGCCTGCACGCCGGATGTGTGGCGGCTGTGCAGCGATCAGATCCCTGATGTGAGCCGTATCACGGCTTGCCTGCGGCAGAACACGCCCCAGCTCTCCAGCGGTTGTCGCGCGGTGTTCCAGTCCAACAATCAGATGCCGCCGCAGCAGCAGGTTCCGGGCAATCGCGCCGCGCCGGCGCCACGATACAATGCTGCGCCGCCGCCTCCAGTGACCCAGCCCCGGCCTTATGACGATAGCGACGATTAGTGCTGCCCAAGGCATGATCCGGGCGCGCGCGCAGGAGTGTGCGCGAAGATGCGGTTGTGCCGCCTCGTTCAGCGCTCGCCCTTGCCGCCCGACTCAGGTCGATCCCGGAGCGCCGTCCGCATGATGGCGCCGAAGAGCAAAGCTGCCACCGGCCAATGGAACCAGATCTTGTGCATGCCGGTGAAAATATTGATCAGAATCAGAAAGGCCGACACCGTGAGGGCCGCCGCAACCGGGCGGGGCAGCTTCGCCAGCCCCTCTGAAATGAAGCCCATCCAATTGGATGACTCGGATCTGTCGCGGTGCGCGGCGTCAGTTTGCGAGCCCGCAATTGCGGTCTGAGACGTCAGGCGTTCGCCAGGCGGAAAGCTCCGTGCTTGAGCGGTTTGGCCGCTCATGGTCACACGATAGCTGGTCACGGGAGCAATGTTTTTCATTGGACGCTGGCCGAGGCAATCGAAACCAACAGATAATTTGTTGTGCACCTGATCATAGGCGGAGCTGGAGATCACGATGCCACCGGGTTCGGCAAGTTCTTGCAGACGCGCCGCGATATTGACCCCGTCTCCATAGAGGTCGGAACCGTCCACCATCACATCGCCGAGATTGATGCCGATGCGAAACCGCATCGGGGGAGGTGGGCCCGAATCCTGGTTGGAAATTTCCTGCTGAATCTCGACCGCACACTGCACGGCTTCGACGACGCTGGCGAATTCGGCGATGACAGCATCGCCCCAGGTATTCACGATCCGGCCGTCATGGCGCTCCACTAACCGTGCAATGGCCGTGCGGTAGCGGCGGAGTGTCTCCAGCGTTCCCGCCTCGTCTGCTTCCATGAGACGAGAATAGCCGTGCACATCAGCGCATAGCACGGTGGTCAGCCGTCGTTTGACCTTATCGTCAGGCATGGTCCGTACATTAGCCTCCCTGACCGGCAAATGCATCAAGCATCCCGCAGCTGCCTTACGGCCTGACTTCGCAGACATCGACCCATTCAGCCCGGGTCAGCTCTGCCAACCGCTCCGGCGTGATGCGCACCGCGCTATGGGTGGAGCCGGCCGCCGGCACCACCACATCGAACGCCTTCAGCGAGACGTCGCAATAGACCGGCAGCGGTGATCTCAATCCGAACGGGCAGACGCCGCCGACCTCGTGGCCGGTGATCTCGGCGACCTCTTCCAGCCCGAGCATCTTCGGCTTGCCGCCGAATGCCGCCTTCACCTTCTTGTTGTCCATGCGCGAAGTGCCGGCCGCGACGATCAGGATCACGCGCTCGCCGATCCGCAATGACAGCGTCTTGGCGATCATTCCGGGTTCGACGCCATAGGCTTCGGCGGCCAGCGCCACAGTTGCGGAGCTGATCGGGGATTGGATGACTGATATGTCGGGGGCTTTTTCGGCGAAGAAGGCGCGAACGGATTCCAGGCTCATTCCAGTCAGCTCATTCCAGACTTGTCATTCCAGACTTGCGGGCGCGCGGCGATGCCTAAGCAATCCTTGGCAGCTCCGAGAGCGCCCGGACGCGATGATCGGGCGCAAAGCCGAGCTCGTCCATTTGGGTGCGGATCGCCTTGAACATCGTCAGCGGTGCCACGAGTTCGTTCTCGACGCAAGCCAGCGCCATCGCCTCGGGCGTCACCCGTTCGATCCAGGCAACGTTCAGCCCGAACGCTTTCGCGCCCGCGATGTCCCAGGGGTTGGAGGAGACGAACAGCACCTCGTCCGGCGCGGTGCCGAGCACCTCGCCGATCAGCTCATAAGCCTCCGGGCTCGGCTTGAAGATCTTCTTCGCGTCGACGCTGATCGTGGCGTCGAGCAGGGCGTCGAGGCCGGAGTTGCGCACGAGCGCATTCAGCATATCTGGACTGCCGTTGGAGAGGATGGCGAGTTTTCGCGGTTTCAGAGCCGTGAGCGCTGCCGTCGCATCCGGATAGAGATCGAGATGCAGGTATTTCTCGATCACGCGCTCGAATGCCTCGTTCTCATAAGCGAGCCCGAGCACGCGCAGTGTATAGGCAAGCGAGTCGCGCGTGATGGCTGCAAAGTCCTGGTAGCGCCGCATCAGCGAGCGCAACCAAGTGTATTCGAGCTGCTTGATCCGCCAGACCTGCGTGATGATCTCACCGTACCCCGGAAACGCATCCTCAGTGATCTCGGCGACCGACTGGATGTCGTAGAGCGTTCCGTAGGCATCGAAGACAACGGCTTTGAAGCTCAATTGACCTGTCCTCCGGGATCGTTGCGGTCCAGGGAGTATACAAGGCGCCGCGGTATCGATCCAACACGGAAACGCGAACTGGGCCCCTCGTTTCTAAAGCCTGATCACGATCTTGCCGAAATGCGAGCCGGTCCGGAGGTGCGCATATGCTTCGGGTGCCTCGTCGAAGCTGTAGACCCGATCCACGATCGGATGGATCGCGTGTTCGGTCAGGAAGCGATTCATCGCGGCAAAGTGTTCGACCGATCCGACGGTGACACCGATGATGTCGGCATTCTCCCACTGAAGGCGCGCGAGGTCGGGCTTGGGACCGAACCCCGTCAAGACGCCAATCTGGACGATCTTGCCACCCGAAGCGACCGATCGCAGAGATCGATCATAGGTGCCGGGACCGCCAAGTTCGAGGATATGACTGGCCCCGGCGCCATTCGTCGCCTTCATCAGGGCGACATCCCAGTCAGGCGTGTCGCGGTAGTTGATGAGGATCGAGCCGCCCAGCGCCTTGGCGCGGGCGAGTTTTTCATCCGAGGAGGATATCACGATCGCACGCGCCCCCAGCGCCGCTGCGAATTGAAGCCCGAACAGCGCGACGCCGCCTGTTCCCTGGACCAACAGCGTGTCGCCTTTGCGCATCCCGCCGCGTGCGATGAGGCCATGGAAAGCCGTAACGCCGGCACAGGGCAGGGTCGCTGCCTCCACCGCGGACAGATGGGCCGGCACTGAGACCAGCGCGGTCGCCGGCAGCACGACATACTCAGCCAGCATTCCGTCCATCGTGTTGCCACCGAGGGATGACGGAATATAGCTGGAGTTGAACGGCCCCGATATCCAATCGCGGAAGAACGATGCCGCGACTCGGTCTCCGAGCCGCCATTGCGAGACGTCGGCGCCGATGGCGTCGACGACACCCGCGCCGTCGGAGAGTGGCACGCGGCCCTTGAGCTCGCCTTGGCCTGCACGGTCGAGGATCAGGAGGTCGCGGTAATTCAGACTTGCCGCTTCGACCCGAATGCGGACCTCGCCATTGGTGGGCTCGGGTTTGCTGATTTCGACGCGCGCAAGGCGGCCAGCACCAGCATGGCCATTCAAATGGTAGGCTTTCATCGTTGCTCCCTTCACAAGTGGCGTTCACTTGGACGAGCAAAGTCTGTAAGGTCTGACAGTACTGTCAGGGTCAAGAGGCTTCAGATGAAAATCGGCGAACTCTCCCGGCGGACGGGGGTCAGCGTCCGAATGCTGCGCTACTACGAAGGCGAAGGACTGCTCGCGCCCCTGCGGACGAACTCCGGCTATCGCGACTATGGCATGGCCGAAGAGGAAACCGTACGGCGCATCAAGATGCTCGGCGGCGCCGGGATGACGCTCGAAACCATCAAGCGGTTGCTCCCGTGCGTGCGGAACAACGATCCGGCTTTCACGCCGTGCAACGAGCTGCGAAAAATTCTCACGCAGCAGGTCGGCCTGATCGATGAACGTATCGAGACGCTCAGCGAAAGCCGGACAATTTTGGCGGGCTATCTGGCAAGCGTGAACTGATCGCACGCAACGCGGCCATCGGACTCACCGCGCCAAAGTCTTAGGCCTTGAAGGCCTGAGCATGAGGGCTTCGATAGCAGCGTCGAAGCCCTCGATGCGCTGACGAGTACGCGCCTAGATCCCCAGCAGCTTGCGCGCGTTGGCCTTCAGCACCTTCGGCCGGATCTCGTCGCGGATCTCGATCTTGGCGAAATCCGACAGCCAGCGATCGGGCGTGATCACCGGCCAGTCCGAACCGAACAGCATCTTGTCCTGCAGGATCGAGTTGATGTAGCGCACCAGGATCGGCGGGAAATATTTCGGCGACCAGCCCGAGAGGTCGATGTAGACGTTCGGCTTGTGGGTCGCGACCGACAGCGCTTCTTCCTGCCAGGGGAAGGAGGGATGGGCGAGAATGATCTTCAGGTCCGGGAAATCAGCCGCGACGTCATCCATGTACATCGGGTTGGAATATTTCAGCCGCATCCCCATGCCGCCGGGCATGCCCGAGCCGACGCCGGTCTGGCCGGTGTGGAACAGCGCGATCGCGCCGCCATTGTTGATCTCTTCATAGAGCGGATAGGCCATGCGGTCGTTGGCGTAGAAGCCCTGCATGGTCGGATGGAATTTGAAGCCGCGCACCCCGTATTCCTCGATCAGCTTGCGCGCCTCGCGCACCCCGAGCTTGCCCTTGTGCGGGTCGATCGAGACGAAGGGGATGAGGACGTCGAGATGGTCGGAGGCGATCTCCAGCATCTCCTCATTCTTGTAGCGGCGGAAGCCGGTCTCGCGCTCGGCGTCGACCGGGAAGATCACCGCGGCGATGTTCTTGGATCGATAGTAGGCGGCGGTCTCCGGCACGGTCGGCGGATGCTTGTGCGGCGACTTGAAATAGTCCGCCATCTGCGCCTGAAAATCGTCATAGCCGTCGTCGGGATGGGTGCCGCAGGGCTCCTCGGCGTGGGTATGGATGTCGATGGCGACGACGTGGTCGATGTTCGGCAGCTTCAGCTTCGGCATGGGTTTCCTCCCGACGGGTTGCCGAATTGATTATATGATATAACGAATTTGGCAAGGCATTGTGGGACAAGGCGTTGTAGGACAGGCATCGTCCGAGCCAGATTGGGCCGATCCGGCCGCTTCTACTTTGCATGGGGTTGTTTTCCAGAATTTGGTGGGTGGGATCGGGGCAGTTAACATTGACATCCGGTCCTCCCATGCCTTAAGAACCGCCCCGTCCCGGGCGGTCAGTCCGCCAGCGGGAAAATCTCATTTTGCCTCATTCGCGCGTGCCGAAACGGTAGTGCCGAACACGGCCTTTCGAACGTTCAGGATTCTGCCATGAAGGTCCGTAACTCGCTGAAATCGCTGCGCGGTCGCCATCGCGCCAACCGCCTGGTCCGCCGCAAGGGCCGGGTCTATGTGATCAACAAGGTGCAGCGCCGCTTCAAGGCTCGCCAGGGCTGATTTCGCCCTGCCGGACGCCCGCGCGCGCCCCGCAAGACCACGGTCTCACACGAGTTTGACGCCGCCCCTGCTTTGCAAGGGCGGCTTTGCGCGTTTAGACTTGGACCATGGCAGTGAGATTCTTCGTCGCGCGCACCCTGTGTCTGGCCCTCGTACTGGGAGCTGCCGGCTTCGCTCCGGCGCTGGCGCAGGCTGATCCGCCGGCCCCGCCCGGCAAGCAGAAGAAACTTCCGGAAGCGCCGGCCAAGCTGCCCAAGGTCGATCGCACCAAGAATCTCGATTTCCTGTTCGGCGCGCTGAAAGCTGCGCCCGACGAGGCCAGCGCCAAGCATGTCGAGGCGCGGATCTGGGCGATCTGGATCCAGACCCCGAGCGACACCGCGGCGCTATTGATGGCGCGGGCCAAGACCGCGGTCGACGCAAAGAAGATCGAGGTTGCGATCAAGCTGCTGGATTCGGTGGTCAAGCTCAGGCCCGACTACATCGAGGCCTGGAATCGTCGCGCGACGCTCTACTACATGCAGAACGATTATGGCCGCTCGCTCGCCGACATCCGCGAGGTGTTGATCCGTGAGCCCCGCCATTTCGGCGCGCTCGCAGGCCTCGGCATGATCATGCAGGAGGTCGGCGACGAAAAGCGCGCGCTCGAAGCCTACCGCAAGGCGCTCGCCGTCAACCCGCACCTCGAGAAGATCCCCGACCAGGTCAAGGCGCTGACCGAGAAGGTCGAAGGCCGCGATATTTAGCGGGCAAGTCGATCATTGCTCGAGCGAATGCGGCGCAAGCCGATTAACCACGATGACACGCGCCGCGTTACGAGGGATATGGGTTGCCCCGCCGCAGGCCTACCTTCATGGCGGGAGCACAGCCATGAAGCGTTTGATCTTTGCAGGTATATTGCTGCTGGCGTCGGGCACGGCGAGCCTCGCCGACGGACTGTTCTGGGTGGTCGGCAATCGCGCCACCGGAAAATGCAACATCGTGACCAGCAATCCCGTGATCATCGGCGATGTCTGGTTCGGTGACGGTCCTTACAAATCGAAGGCCGACGCCAAGCTTGCCCGTTCGACCATCCGCGCCTGTCCCGCACCCACGCCTGAGGAGGAAAAGGACGAGGACAGCACGAACTAGGTCGACAGCAACCTAGTGCAAAACGCTGCCTTCGCGCTCGGCGAGGCCGCGATCGACCGCTGCGGCGTAGGCCTTTGCAAGCTCCGTCTCGAGATGCTCGTTGATCAGCAGCAGCGCGCGCACGGCACCGCGCAGGTCGCCGTGGCAGCTTGCCACGATCTCGTCGATCGCAGTGTCTTTGGATCTCAGGCTCATCGAAATTCTCCGGTTCAAATCAGGATAAATCCTGCCGGTCTTTCCCGCATCCCCGAGGTTGCGAGCAGGATCGGCGCCCACCTGCGTCTAAATGGCGGAACCGACCGTGGCGATTATAAGGAAGCCGCGATGACGACTGCATGAAGCTGTTTCGAAGCCTGCGTGCTGCGGGGAGCAGTATTGATTTCGTTGCGTTTTTCCCGCTTGAATTATGCACATATCCACAGCCCCGGCATTTCAAGTGGAGCGCGGGGGCTCCCCGGGCGAAACTGTCGCCCGCAAGCCACGTAACTGCCCTGTGCCCTGGATCGCCCGGATTCCATCCATGATCGTGATGTCAGTCGTGACCGCGCTGCTTGTGCTGGCGCTGGTCACGCAGGCCGGCGTCCTCGCCGTGCAGCGCGCGTTTCCACCGCAGGGCCGAATGATCGAGGTCGATGGTGCCGTGCTTCACCTCGTCGATATCGGCCCGCGCGATTCGGGCCTGCCGGTCGTGATGCTGCACGGCGCGAGCTCCAACCTCGAAGCGATGCGGCGGCCGCTCGGCGATCTCCTCGCCAGGAACCATCGCGTCATCTTGATCGACCGTCCCGGTCACGGCTGGAGCACGCGGGCGCGGCGGCAGGATTCGACGCCCGAGGTCCAGGCGCGGATGATCGATGAGGCGCTCGGCAAGCTCGGGATCGATCGCGCGGTGTTCGTGGTGCATTCCTGGAGCGGCGCGCTCGGCGCGCGGCTGGCGCTCGATCATCCCGGCCGCGTCGCGGGCCTTGTGATGCTCGCGCCCGTCACCCATCCCTGGCGCGGCGGCGTCGGCCGCTACAACGAGATCATCGCAACGCCCGTGATCGGCCCGCTGCTCGCCTACACCATAACCCTGCCGCTGGGCTATTTCCTGAGCGAGCCCGGCGCGCGCAACGTCTTCCTGCCGCAAATGATGCCGGATGGTTTCGTGCAGGACTCCGCGACGCCGCTGCTGCTGCGCCCGCGCGAGTTCATCGCAAATGCCTATGATCTGGTGACGCTGAAGGAAGCGGTCGCCGCGCAGGTCGCGCGTTACGGCGAGATATCGGCGCCGGTCACGATCATCGCCGGCGAGCCCGACAAGACCGTGAAGACCGCCATTCACGCGCGCCCGTTCGCCGCCACCGTGCAGAATGCCAAGCTGATCGTGCTGCCCGATCTCGGCCACATGGTGCAGAACGCGGTGCCCGATCTCGTGAAGACCGAGATCGAGACGATGATCGGGAAAATCGTCCCGGCGCGGGCGGCCGCCGATTAGAGCGTTTGCGAGCGAAGTGGATACCGGTTCGCGTGAAGAAAACGCGTCAAAACAAGAAGCTGGAGCTTCGGTTCAGAACCGAAGCTCCAGCGGCCGCCCGTCGCGCTTACTGCTTGATCTTCCCGTCCTTGTCGAACTGCGACACGTAGGCCCAGAGGTTGTTGATCTCGGTCTCGTTCTTGATGCCGGCGAACGCCATCTTGGTGCCGGGGATCTTGGCCTTGGGGTCCTTGATGTATTCCTTGAACACGGCCTCGTTCCAGGTGATGCCGGAATTCTTGTTGGCGTCGGAATAATTGTAGTCCGGCGCGGTGCCGGACTTGCGGCCGTCAAGGCCGTTGAGTTCGGGGCCAACCTTGTTCTTGGCGCCTTCGCCGATCGCGTGACAGGCCAGGCATTTGTTGAACGAAGATTTGCCGGCCGCAACGTCCTGCGCCATCGCGCTTGGTGCGGTGGCAATCGCGGTGAGGATGGTCAATGCGCCAAAAATCAGTTTTGTCATCGGGTGCTCTTCGTCTCTTCCCTGGGGGCTGGTCAGTTGCTTGCCTGATCGGCAATCGTCGGACCTGCTGGTTTTGGCAGGCCTGCTCGGATTGGACAAGCCGCCAAACCATGGCAGGTTTCACGATTTCCTACTTGTCCCAGAGCGAACTCGCGCAAGATCGTCGATCCGACTTTCGGATGGCCTACCCAAACCACCGCGGACGTGGTTGATTTACCGCGACAAATCGATCGTACGGCCTCGGCCGAAGGATCTGCCGTGAAGGAAATATTATGGCCATCATGATGCCCGCGAGTGACCAGGCCGTGCTCGCGCGCCGCGCCGAAATCGTGGCTGCATTGCGTGCAATCGTGCCGGGCGAAGGCGTGATCGATACGCCTGCCGAGATGCGGGCCTATGAATCCGACGGATTGACGGCCTATCGGCAGCCGCCGATGGTCGTGGTGCTGCCCGACACGACCGAGCAGGTTTCGCTCGTCCTGAAATATTGTGCAGGGCAGGGCATCAAGGTGGTGCCGCGCGGCTCCGGCACCTCGCTGTCCGGCGGCGCGCTGCCACTGGAAGACGGCGTGCTCCTGGGGCTCGGCAAGTTCAAGCGCATCCGCGAGATCGATTTCGACAACCGCGCCGTCGTCACCGAACCCGGCGTCACCAACCTCGCAATCAGCCAGGCCGTCGCTCATGCCGGGTTCTACTACGCGCCGGATCCGTCCTCGCAGATCGCCTGCTCGATCGGCGGCAATGTCGCGGAGAATTCCGGCGGCGTGCACTGCCTGAAATACGGCATGACCACCAACAACGTGCTCGGCTGCGAGATCGTGCTGATGAGCGGGGAGATCCTGCGCATCGGCGGCAAATCGGCGGAGAACTCCGGCTACGACCTGATGGGTGTCATCACCGGCTCCGAAGGCCTGCTCGGCGTCATCACCGAGATCACGGTGCGCATCCTGCAAAAGCCGGAAACAGCGCGCGCGCTGATGGTCGGATTCGCGCAAGTCGAGGCGGCCGGCGAATGCGTGGCGCGCATCATCGGCGCCGGCATCATTCCCGGCGGCATGGAGATGATGGACAAGCCCGCGATCCACGCCGCGGAGGCCTTCGTCCATGCCGGCTATCCGCTCGATGTCGAAGCGCTTCTCATCATCGAGCTCGACGGCCCCAAGATCGAGGTCGACGAACTGATCACGCGGGTCGAGGCGATTGCGAACGCTTGCGGCTCGACCACCTGCCAGATCTCGACCTCGGAGGCCGAGCGCAATCTGTTCTGGGCCGGCCGGAAAGCCGCGTTCCCCGCCGTCGGCCGCATCTCGCCGGACTATCTCTGCATGGACGGCACTATCCCACGCGGTGCGCTGCCGAAGGCGCTGGCGCGCATCCGCGAGCTATCGGAAGAATACCAGCTCGGTTGCGCCAACGTGTTCCATGCCGGCGACGGTAACCTGCATCCGCTGATCCTCTATGACGCCAACAAGCCCGGCGAAATCGAGCGCGCCGAAGCCTTCGGCGCCGACATCCTGCGCGCCTGCGTCGAGTTCGGCGGCGTGCTCACCGGCGAGCACGGCGTCGGAATCGAGAAGCGCGATCTGATGCCTGAGATGTTCAGCGAGATCGACCTCAACCAGCAGCAGCGCCTGAAATGCGCCTTCGACGCGCAAGGCCTGCTCAATCCCGGAAAGGTGTTTCCGACCCTGCATCGCTGCGCCGAGCTCGGCCGCATGCACGTCCACGCCGGCAAGCTGGCGTTTCCGGACATCCCGCGATTTTAACGTCACCTCGCTGCAGCGCGCCAAATTTGATTTTCGCCGCAAACTTCGTTACCCGCTACGGGCGTGGATACGCTCAAGGTACGAGACGCCAAAGACGTCGAAGAGGTGGTGCGCGCGGCGATTGCCAATGAGCAGCCGCTCGAGATCATCGGCCATGGTTCCAAGCGGGGCATCGGCCATGCGATGGCGACCAACGCCGTGCTCGACGTCTCGGCACTGAATGCCATCACCGCCTACGAGCCCAACGAACTCATAGTCACGCTCCAGGCCGGGGCGCCGCTGGCCGACGTGCTGTCGCTGATCGATGCCAAGAACCAGCAATTCGCCTTCGAGCCGATGAACACCGCGCCGCTGCTCGGCACGCCCGCGCTCGGCACCATCGGCGGCATGATTGCGGCTGGCCTGGCCGGTCCGCGCCGGATCAAGGCGGGCGGGGCGCGCGACCATCTGCTTGGGGCCCATGCCGTCTCCGGTTTCGGCGACAGCTTCAAGACCGGCGGCAAGGTGGTGAAGAACGTCACCGGCTACGACCTCTGCAAGCTTCTCGCCGGTTCCTGGGGCACGCTGTCGGTCATGACGGAGGTCACGCTGAAGGTGATGCCGAAGCCGGAGGCCGAGCGGACGCTGTTGCTGCGCGGGCTCGACGATGCCGCCGCCAACAAGGCGATGACGGCGGCGCTCGGCTCGCCCTTCGACGTCTCCGGGGCCGCGCACCTGCCGACATCGGCGTTCCGGACCAAGATCGAAGGTCTCGGCGATATCGCAGGCCAAAGCGAGGCGCTGACCGTGCTGCGGCTCGAAGGCATTACCGCCTCGGCCGCCCATCGTGCCGGCTCCCTGCGCGAATTGCTGGCGCCGTTCGGAACCGCAACTCTCGTCGAGGACACGGTGTCAGCGGCGCTATGGACCACGATCCGCGACGTCCTGCCGTTCGCGGCTGACGGCGCGCTGGGGGCCTGGCCGGTCTGGCGGATCGTCTGTCCGCCGGCGTCGGGCGCGGCGCTCGGGACGCTGCTGGCGCGCGAGACCGGCGGCGAATTGATCTACGATTGGGGCGGCGGACTGATCTGGGCGGCGTTGCCACCGAAGCCGGACGCGCATGCCCCGACCGTGCGCGAACGTACGAATGCGGCCGGCGGGCACGCCACGCTGATCCGGGCGGCCGAGGACATCCGGCGCACGATCGATGTATTCCACCCGCAAGCCCCTGGCCTTGCCGCGTTGAGCGAGCGGGTCCGCGCCAGTTTCGATCCGAAGACCATCCTCAACCGGGGCCGGCTGACGCGGGACGCTTGCTGAATGAAGACCGAATTCTCACTCGCGCAGCTCGCTGACCCCGACATCGCGGAAGCCGACAAGATCCTGCGCGCCTGCGTCCATTGCGGCTTCTGCACCGCAACCTGTCCGACCTATGTGCTGCTTGGCGATGAGCTCGATAGCCCGCGCGGCCGCATCTATCTGATCAAGGAGATGCTGGAGAAGGACCAGACGCCGACCGCCGAAGTGGTCAAACATGTCGACCGCTGCCTGTCGTGCCTGGCCTGCATGACGACCTGCCCCTCGGGGGTGAACTACATGCATCTGGTCGATCAGGCCCGGGTCAGGATCGAGCAGCGTTACGAGCGGCCGCTGGCCGAGCGGCTGCTGCGCCGGGTGCTGGCCTTCGTCCTGCCGGACCCGCAGCGTTTCCGCGCCAGCATGCGGTTGGCGCGGCTGGCCCGCCCGCTGGCCGCGTTCCTGCCGACGCCCCGGCCATCGGCGACGCCCGGCCTGATCCTGCGCCTCAAGGCGATGCTGGCGCTTGCACCGAGCCGGCTGCCGCCGCCGGGGCCCGCCGCCGGCAGTGTGTTTGCGGCACTCGGCAAAAAGCGCGGCCGGGTCGCGCTGCTCCAGGGCTGCGCCCAGCAGGTGCTGGCGCCGCGCATCAACCAGGCCGCCATCAGTCTCCTCACGCGCCACGGCATCGAGGTCGTCCTCGTCAGGGACGAGCAGTGCTGCGGCGCGCTGACCCATCACCTCGGCAACGACCAGGACGCATTGGGGCGGGCTCGCGCCAATGTCGCGGCGTGGCGCGCGGAAGCGGCCGGCGAGGGGCTCGACGCCATCCTGGTGACGGCGTCAGGCTGCGGCACCGTGATCAAGGACTACGGCTATCTTCTGCGCGAGGACGCTGCGTTTGCCGCCGATGCGGCGAAGGTCTCTGCACTCGCCAAGGACATCACCGAATACGTCGCCGGCCTTGGACTCGTGGCCACCGCGCGACAGGACAACATCGTCGTCGCCTATCACTCTGCGTGTTCGTTGCAGCACGGGCAGAAAATCACGGGCCTTCCGAAAGAATTGCTTTCCAATAATGGATTCGTGGTGAAAGATGTGCCGGAGAGCCATTTGTGTTGCGGTTCGGCGGGGACTTACAACATTCTCCAGCCCGAGCTTGCGGGCCGGTTGCGCGATCGCAAGGTCGCCAACATCGCGAGCGTCAAGCCGGACATGATTGCCGCAGGCAATATCGGCTGCATGGTGCAGATTGCCAGTGGCACGTCAGTTCCGGTCGTACACACGATTGAGCTTCTCGATTGGGCTACGGGCGGGTCGCGGCCGGCATTGAACGCGCAAGACTGAGCTTTCGAAGGCTGAGCTTTCGAAGACTGAGCTTTCGAGGGCTGAGCTTTCGTCCGGAGGTGACGGCTGAAGACGCCCGATCGACCATTGTTCGGCGGCAACAGGAGGACCACGATGGCGAAAGCGAAGAAGAAAAAAAGCAAGAAGGCCAAAAAGGCCAAGAAGGCGGTAGCGGCGAAGAAGACCTCAAAGAAGGCAGCCAAGAAGTCCGCGAAGAAGTCTGCCAAGAAAGCCACAAAGAAATCTGCCAAGAAGGCTGCGCCGAAGAAGGCCGCCAAGAAGTCGGCCAAGAAATCGGCCAAGAAAGCCGCTAAGCAGGCTGCCCCTAAGAAGGCCGCCAAGAAGGCTGCGAAAAAAGCGGCGCCGAAGAAGGCGAAGGCAGCTCCCGCGCCGAAGCCGTCAACGCCGGCAGCTCCGGCTCCCGAGTCCGCCGCCGAGACAAGCTGGGCGATGCCTTCGTCTTCTGCGGAAACGACGCCGGCCGAAGGACAAGGTTAGGCCCAAGGTTAGGCTCAAGATTAGGCCAAAGGCTGGATCCAATCCGACGACCATGATCGATGACAGGAAGGCCGCAGCGGTGATGCTGCGGCCTTTTTGCATCGGCGTGACGGCGCGTTTGTCCTGGAGCAGCCTGATTCGTGGCGCGGCCAGCACGGTACCGCCGGGCCCGTACTAACCCGGGCCTGCCAGTGCACTTCGCAATGCAAATAATGTGGTCGAGAAGACACACAGGCTGACAACCTTCCGTGGAATCGTCAGAACGCCCAAAAAGTCGGCAGATGCCCGCGTTTTTTGCTTCTCGGTTTACGCCACTCCATCCAGATTGCCGCAGTTACGAAATTTGCAATCAGGTCGTGCGTTCCGGGGGCTTCCGGGATCCGGCTGGGGTCTTAGAACTGGTGATGGGGATCGAAATGAAAAAAGTGGCTTTGTTGGCAACGGCGCTGGCAATGGTGACGGGCTCGGCTTTCGCGGCAGACATGCGAGTGAAGGCACTGAAGGCCCCGCCGGTGGTCGCGTTTGACCCCTGGGATATCGCCTTCGGCGGCGCCATCATGAGCGACTACATCTTCCGCGGCGTCACGCAGTCGAACCACAAGCCGTCGGTCGCGGCCTATTTCGAGCCGCGCTACAACGTCAACAAAGACCTCCAGCTCTACGTCGGCGTGTCCGCCGAGAGCATCTCCTTCGCCAATCGTGCCGCTGCTGAAGTCGACATCTACGGCGGTATCCGCCCGACCTTCGGCGCCTTCGCGTTCGACATCGGTGTCTGGGGCTACCTGTATCCGGGCGGCAGCTGCGCCGACAACGTGCTCACCGGCGGCATTCCCGGCGGCAACGTCTGCGGCGTCAGCACGACCACGATCTTCCTCGCCGACGGCAACGTCATGAAGAAGGACGTCAGCTTCGTCGAAGTCTACGGCAAGGTGAACTACACCATCAACGACAGCTTCACGGTCGGCGCGACCGAGTACTACTCGCCGAACTTCCTGAACTCGGGTGCCTGGGGCAACTACGCTTCGTTGACCGCCAAATACACGGCGCCCAGCACGGCCTTCGGTCCCTCCGGCATGGGCATGTACGTGTCGGGTGAGTTCGGCCGGCAGTGGTTCGGTACTTCGGACGCCTTCTACGGCACCGGCGTCGGCACTGTTTTCGCCAACGGCATCCCCTACAAGGACTACAACACTTGGAATATCGGCATCGGCTTCACCTACAAGGTGTTCACGCTGGACCTGCGTTACTCCGACACCGACCTGAACAAGGGTGATTGCAACGCCTTCACCAGCGCCTTCAACGCCACCGGCACCACCAACGTCACCGCGATCAATCCGGGCGGCGCTGGCTCCAACTGGTGCGGCGCGGCCGGTATTGCCAAGCTGTCCTTCGACCTGACGGCGATGAGCAACCTGAAGTAAGCTTCTTCCCGAAGCGACTTGATGAGGGCGGCAGGGCAACCTGCCGCCCTTTTGCTTTGGGCGTGTGGGGCGCAGGCCGGGGCCTGCATGGTTCGAGACGTCCGCCTCTGGCGGGCTCCTCACCATGAGGGGTCCCAGATTTCACCGCGAGGACAGAACTCATCCTGAGGGCCCGCCAAAGGCGGGCGTCTCGAAGGATGGCTGCAACGAAGGGCCATAGCCTCAGGGCTTGGTCGAGCCGTCTCAGCGTGCCGCGCTCGGCTCTTTCTCGACCGGCACACCACCATCACCGAGAACGTGGATCGCGCCGTGCTTCACCATCGTCACCTTGCGGGTATGGAAGGCTTCCAGCGTCGAGCGGTGGCCGATCGAGACGAGGGTGGCCTGTGGCAGCTTCTCTGCCAGCAACCGGTACAGGCGGGCCTCGGACGGCTCGTCCAGCGAGGCCGTGGCCTCGTCCAGGAACAGATAGTCCGGCGCGTGCAGCAGCGCGCGGGCGAGCCCGAGGCGCTGCTGCTCGCCCAGCGACAGCATCCGGTTCCAATGACCGTCCTCCTCAAGCCGCTCGGCGAGGTCGGGCAGCCCGACCGCGATCAACGCGTCCCTGACGCGTGAGGTTTCGAACGCGCCCGGCGCGGCCGGGTAGACCACCGCGTCGCGCAGCACGCCGACCGGGAAATAGGGGCGCTGGGGCAGCATCATCAGCCTCGCCTTTTCCGGGACGAAGATGCTGCCGGTGCCGAACGGCCAGATGCCCGCGATGGCCCGGAACAGCGTCGACTTGCCGGAGCCCGACGGTCCGGTCACCAGCACGCGCTCCGGCGTCTGGACGGAGAAGGCGTCGGCGGCGACCAGCGGCGTGCCGCTCGGCAGGTTCACGCAGAGCTGTTCGAGAGAGATATTGCGATTGCCGCCGCCGGCCTTGAGGGCAATCGCAGGCTCGTGCGGCGGCAGGTGCGCGGCCGCGTCGACCGACATCTCGAAGCCGTCGAGGCGGGCGACGATCGAGCGCCATTCCGCCAGCGATCGGTACGCCGTGACGAAGAACGACAATGCGCCCTGTACGCTCGAAAAGGCGGAGGCGGTCTGCATCATGTCGCCGAGCTGGATCTTCTTGGCGAAGAAGGCCGGCGCCACCAGCACGTAGGGAAAGATCACGGCGGCCTGCTGATAGCTCGCGGTGAACGCGGTGAGGCGTTTGGTACGGCTCATGATGGCGTACCAATTGCCGATCACGAAGCCGAAGCGCTCCAGCAGCCGGCCGCGCTCGGCGCCTTCGCCCTTGAGCAGCGCGATCTGCTCGGAATTTTCGCGGACGCGGACGAGGTTGAAGCGGAAGTCGGCTTCATAGCGCTGCTGCTCGAAATTGAGATTGACCAGCGGGGCGCCGATCCAGTGCGTCAGCGCCGTGCCGAAGATCGCGTAGACCAGCGCACCCCAGCACAGATAGCCGGGGATCATGAGATCGGCGCCGAACAGGTGCAACGGCGCGGCGTTGGAAAGCCCCCAGAGAATGATCACGAAGGAGAACAGCGTCACGATCGACGAGAGCAGGCCGAGACCGATGGTCAGGGTCTGCTCGACGAAATTCTTGACGTCCTCGGTGATGCGCTGGTCCGGGTTGTCGGCCGCATCGCCCTTGAGCTGCATGCGGTAGTGGGTGGCGCCTTGCAGCCACTCGCCCAAATAGTGCCGGGTCAGCCATTGCCGCCAGCGGATCTGAAGCCACTGGTTCAGGTACAGCTTGTAGACCGCCAGCGCGATGAAGGCGGAGGCGAGGCCGATGAAGATCCAGATCTCCCTGACGAAACTATCCCAGTCACTTGCCTGCAGCGAGCTGTAGAACCGGTTCTGCCATTGATTGACCAGCACGTCGATCGCGACCAGCGCCAGCTCCATCGCGATGACAGCGGCGAGCAGGCCGCGGCCGGCCCATTTGTCCTCCGACCGGAAATAGGGGGCGGCGATTCGCCAGACGATCGCGAGCGTGGCGCTGATGTTCTTCACAGAGCTCTGTCTCCTGAGGGGATGTGCACAACTGCCCGGGGCCAAAGACTTGGGACGACGGCGGAAATCGGCGCGCTTAGACTAAAGTCGCAAGTCCTGCAATTTGCGTTGGCTTGTCGCAGCTTGCAACCCTAGCATGGGGCGCATCGGCGCGGGGTGGGGGCCTTCGGGATTTCGCGAGCTTGTGAGCGGACGGGAACCGCTGCATTCGCGAGGAATTCGCGTCCAGCTCGGGGGTTATCGCTTCAGCGTCAAGCAGGATCGGCTGTCCACGCGGGCCGCCTGCAGCACACATGCGTGGGGGAGGAAGATCATGTGGAATCAAGTTTATGACCCGTTGCACAGCCCTGTGCTGTCGACGATCGCGGCGGCAGTCCCTGTCGTCACATTGCTGGTCCTGATCGCGAGCGGCCGCGTCCAGGCTCATATCGCGGCGGTCATCGCCGTGATCGTGGCCAATTTGATCACGATCTTCGTCTTCACCATGCCGGCGAACATGTCGATCCGCGCCTCGGTGCTGGGCATCGTCACCGGGTTCTTCCCGATCGGCTGGATCGTTCTCAACGTCATCTTCCTCTACCAGGTGACGGTGAGCACCGGACGCTTCGAATTGCTCAAGCGCGCGGTCGGCGGCGTCACCGAGGACCGGCGGCTGCAATTGCTGCTGATCGCGTTCTCGTTCGGCGCCTTCTTCGAAGGCGCTTCGGGCTTCGGCACGCCGGTCGCGATCACGGGCGCCGTCCTGATCGGCCTCGGCTTCTCGCCCCTTGCAGCAAGCGGCCTGTCGCTGATCGCCAACACTGCGCCGGTCGCCTATGGCGCGCTGGGCACGCCGATCCAGGGCCTGGCCTCGGTCACCGGGCTTGATCCCTATATCCTCGGCGCGATGGTCGGCCGGCAATTGCCGTTCTTCTCGTTGATCGTGCCGTTCTGGGTGGTGTGGGCGTTCGCGGGCTGGAAAGGCATGAAGGACGTCTGGCCGGCGATCCTGGTCACCGGCGTGTCGTTCGCGGTCCCGCAATTCGTCATCTCGAACTACGTCAATCCCTGGATCGTCGACATCGGGGCCTCGCTGATCTCGATGGGGGCGCTGATCCTGTTCCTCAAGGTCTGGCAGCCCAGGCAGCTCTGGCTGTCGCCGGCGCTGCGCGGCCGCGACGAATCGGCCGCCACCATGGCGGCGGCGAAACCGATGGACAAGACGCCGCTGACGCAGAGCGAGCTGTTCAGCGCGCTGCTGCCGTGGATCATCGTCTGTATCGTGATGCTGATCTGGGGCAATGGTGGGTTCAAGACCTGGGCGAACTCGATCTTCACCTGGAGCTATCCCGTTCCCGAGCTGCATCAGATGATCAACAAGATGCCGCCGGTCGCGCCAGGGCCGACGAAAGAGAGCGCGGTGTTCGGCTTCACCTATCTCTCGTTCACCGGGACCGGCATGCTGATCGCCGCGATCATCTCCGGCTTCCTGATGGGCGTCGGGCCCGGCAAGCTCTTGATCCAGTACGGCCGCACCATCCGGCTGTGCGCGATCTCGCTGATCACGATCTCGGCGATGCTCGCGATCGGCACGCTGACGCGGCTCTCCGGCGTCGACGCGACGCTCGGCCTCGCCTTCGCCGCAACCGGCGTGCTCTATCCCTTCTTCGGCACGCTGCTCGGCTGGTTGGGCGTGGCGCTGACGGGATCGGACACCGCCTCCAACGTGCTGTTCGGTAACCTGCAGAAGATCACCTCCGAGCAACTCGGCCTGTCGCCGATCCTGATGGGTGCGGCGAACTCGTCCGGCGGCGTGATGGGCAAGATGATCGACGCGCAATCGATCGTGGTCGCATCCACAGCCACCAACTGGTACGGCCACGAGGGCACGATCCTGCGCTTCGTGTTCTGGCACTCGATCGTGCTGGCCTGCCTCGTCGGTGTGCTCGTGACGCTGCAGGCCTATGTCTATCCGTTCACGGCGATGGTCCTGAAGTAGCAGGCCACGCCCGGCTTCAACGCAAATCCCCGCGAGGTTGCTCCTCGCGGGGATTTTTGCGTGGCGCATGGGCGAACCTTCTCAACGGCGCCGCCGTCTTATAGAAGGTGGCGCAAATCAGGTCGGTCGAGAGGTCTCATGGTTTCGTTCAGGCAGACGGTGTGTGCGGCGGTTGCAATGCTCGCGATGTCCACGCTCGCGCGTGCGGAGGACGGTTTTCCGTTCGGCACTGAGATGACGCTGGAGGCGCTGCCGCAGCCGGGCTCGAAGCGGATTCCGAACATCGAGATCGGCGACAATGGTGAGGTCGTGCTGGAGCTCTGGTGCAAGGGCGGCAAGGGCCAGTTCTCGGTCGCCGGCAACACCGTGATCTTCGTTCCCGGCCAGATCCAGGACCGCTCCTGCCCGCCGGCAAGGGCACAGGCCGACGACGATCTCGTTGCAGCGCTGGGCAGCGTCGAGACCTGGAAGCGCCAGGGCGACGTGCTGACGCTCGTCGGCCCCAAGCCGCTGCGCTTCCGCGTCAACGGCAATTAGCCACCACTGTCATTCCCGGCGACCCGGCTACGCCTAGGCTTCGCCGGGGTTGAGGTCCAGGGGCGCCGAAGTTTTAGCGTAGGCGGCAAGCAGGGAATCCAGTACCCCGCGGCCTATCGATTCAACCACGGCCGTCTCGGAGTACTGGATCGCCCGCCTTCGCGGGCGATGACTGACAGGGGGGCTGCGTCTACTTCCACACCGATTTGTCGGCGTCCCAGCGCTGGCCTTTCAGCTCCTTGGCGAGCGCCTCGACCGAACCGTTGTCGTCGGGCTGATCGCCTTCCTCGTCGGCGGTCGCTTCGTCCGAGAGGTTGAGCTTGGCACCGGTGCTCTCGTCGGTGGTCGTGGTCGCGGGACTCCCGATCCAGAGCATGAGCTTGTCGGTGGTGCCGGGCTTGTCGGGCGAGACGAGGCCCGCGACCTCGATCGTGTCGGTGAGTTCGAGTGTGGGAAAGTCCTGGTTCGGCCGCTTGAACACCAGCTTGAGCTTGCCGGTCGCCGGGTTGAAGCTTTGCGAGACCGGCTTTGCCGCGAGCGTCCTGCTCAGCACGCCAGCCACCGCGGCCGCGAGCTTGTCGCGGTTGATCTTGTCACCGTCGCGCCAGTCGGTGGCGGCAATGCGGATGGTGCGGTCCATCTCGGTCATGCCCGCGGTCCAGCCCGCGGCGGTGACGCCGGGCGTCGCCTTGAATTTTGCCAGCAGCGCGCCGGCGCGCTCCGGATCGACCGACATGTTGATGGTTTGCTCGCCCGCGCGCAACGCGTCGCAGCCGACGGTGAGGCTCGCCAGCGTCACCTCGACGTCCTGGCCCTTCAGGCTCTTCAGGAACTCGGTTGCGGCATCCAGCTTGACCTTGACCGCGATCGCTTCCGGCGAGACGTCGGTGAAATCCTTCGGCTGCGGCGTGATGCCGTCGTCGGAGGTCTGGTTGTCGAGGAATTCCTTCTCGCTGAGATCGGAATTGTCGGGCGAGGTGACCTCGGTCACGGCCTGGCCAATGCTGATCTGGCCGCGGAATTCGAACGTGTCTCCGGCCTGTTTGCGCAGCAGCTTGACGGTGACCGGCACCTTCGCGCCGAGGCTCTGCGTCGTACCCGTCAGGTTCTGGCCCGCGACCTGGAGATTGACGACGAAGCGGTCCTTGCGGTCGGAATTCTTCGCGACGGGATAACAGACGTCGAGCACGGCTGCGGTGACGGTCTTGCCCTGGCGTGTCTCCTTCAGGATCACGTCGGCATTACCGTCCATCAGCCCGTCGATCGAGGTGAAATAGCGCGTCTCGACGCCGCCGGGCGCCGTGGCCTTCGGCGCCAGCTTCATCTGGGCGGATGCGACCTCAGGCGAACCTGCAAGCAGAGCCGCCAGAACGGCCGTGGAGCAAAACACAAGCGCGCGCATCGACGAAATCCCCGGGCAATGGGGCATGATCCGGAAAGTGTGAAGCGGGTTTCCGTTGAGATCAGGCCCAAACAATTCGAATCGGGCGTCACCGTAGTGGGTTTTGGCCGCCGGTTGAATTGGAAAGCATGGACCATGATTGCCAAAAAAGAAGGCCGCCCGGAGGCGGCCTTCGCAATACTGTGGGCTAAGGATCGGCCTTAGAAGCCGCCCATGCCGCCACCGGCCGGCATGCCGGGCGCGGCGTCCTTCTTCGGCGACTCGGCAACCATGGCCTCGGTGGTCACCAGCAGGCCGGCGATCGAGGCGGCGTCCTGGAGCGCGGTGCGCACCACCTTGGCGGGGTCGATGATGCCCTTCTCGACCATGTCGACATACTCCTCGGTCTGGGCGTCGAAGCCGAAGGTCTCGGACTTGTTCTCCAGGATCTTGCCGACGACGATCGAGCCTTCCACGCCCGCGTTCTCGGAGATCTGGCGGATCGGGGCTTCCAGCGCCTTCAGCACGATGTTGATGCCGGCCTGGACGTCGGCATTGGCGTTGGTGAGACGGCCAACCGCCTTCTTGGCGCGGAGCAGCGCGACGCCGCCGCCGGGGACGATGCCTTCCTGCACCGCGGCGCGGGTGGCGTTGAGCGCGTCCTCGACGCGGTCCTTCTTCTCCTTGACCTCGATCTCGGTGGCACCGCCGACGCGGATCACCGCGACACCGCCGGCGAGCTTGGCGAGGCGCTCCTGGAGCTTCTCACGGTCGTAATCCGAGGTGGTTTCCTCGATCTGGGCCTTGATCTGACCGACGCGGGCCTCGATCTCCGGCTTCTTGCCGGCGCCCTTGACGATCGTGGTGTTCTCCTTGTCGATCACAACCTTGCCCGCGCGCCCGAGCATCTTCACCGTGACGTTCTCGAGCTTCATGCCGAGATCTTCGGAGATCAGCTGGCCGCCGGTGAGGATCGCGAGGTCCTCGAGCATGGCCTTGCGGCGGTCGCCGAAGCCCGGCGCCTTGACGGCGGCGACCTTCAGCCCGCCACGGAGGCGGTTGACGACCAGGGTGGCCAGCGCCTCGCCCTCGACGTCCTCGGCGATGATGACGAGCGGCTTGCCCGACTGCACCACGGCTTCCAGCACCGGCAGCATGGCCTGCAGGCCGGAGAGCTTCTTCTCGTGCAGGAGGATGTAGGCGTCCTCGAGCTCGGCGGTCATCTTCTCGGGGTTGGTGACGAAGTAGGGTGACAGATAGCCCCGGTCGAACTTCATGCCCTCGACGATGTCCACCTCGGTGTCGAGCGACTTGTTCTCCTCGACGGTGATGACGCCCTCGTTGCCGACCTTCTGCATCGCCTGTGCGATCATCTTGCCGATGGCGGCATCGCCGTTGGCCGAGATGGTGCCGACCTGGGCGACCTCGGAGGAGGCGGCGACCGGCTTGGCGCGCTTCTCGATGTCCTTGACGACGGCCGCGACCGCGATGTCGATGCCGCGCTTGAGGTCCATCGGGTTCATGCCGGCGGCAACCGACTTGGCGCCTTCGCGTACGATGGACTGGGCCAGCACGGTCGCGGTGGTGGTGCCGTCGCCGGCCAGGTCGTTGGTCTTGGAGGCGACCTCACGGACCATCTGGGCGCCCATGTTCTCGAACTTGTCCTCGAGCTCGATCTCCTTGGCGACGGTGACGCCGTCCTTGGTGATGCGGGGCGCGCCGAACGACTTCTCGATGAGCACGTTGCGGCCCTTCGGGCCGAGCGTCACCTTGACGGCGTTGGCGAGAATGTCGACGCCGCGCAGCATGCGATCGCGCGCGTCTCCGGAAAACTTGACGTCTTTGGCAGCCATGGTCTGCAATTCCTCTTGTTTCGTGATGTGTCTTGCTTATTGGGCCGCCTCATTCCGGGGTCCGCGATCGAACCCGGCGGAATGATGCATGCCCGGATCGAGTGACCCGGGCATGCATTCAGCGGCCGTTCAGGCGTCTGGCCTTAGGCCATCACGCCCATGATGTCCGACTCCTTCATGATCAGGAGATCATCGTTGTCGATCTTGACCTCGGTGCCCGACCACTTGCCAAACAGCACACGGTCGCCGACCTTGAGGTCGATCGGGATCAGCTTGCCGGCCTCGTCGCGGCCACCGGGCCCGACGGCGACGACTTCGCCCTGGGAGGGCTTTTCCTTGGCCGTGTCCGGAATGATGATGCCGCCCTTGGTCTTTGACTCGGCGTCGATACGTTTGACCACGACACGGTCATGCAGCGGACGAAATTTAGATTTAGTCATGACGTTTCCCTTTGGAGGCTCGTTTCGGAAGGAGTGAAAGTGGGCGGGGCGGCGCTTCCGTCCACCCTTCCCGAGGATCGATCGGCGCGCGTTAGCAATCCATCTTTCAGAGTGCTAATGGTGCGTCCGGGAATATGGCTTGGCCGCGATCCTGTCAAGCAAAGGTGGTTAAGCGATTGGTGAGACGGATATAGGATGGTGACATTGGAAACTTGTTCGGGGCGCCGGCGTATTAAAGGACGTCATTGCTCCGGCAGCGGTTTTGCGCTTGGCTGCGGAAGGGGTGCGGCCATGGTTTTGTCCGGGGGAATGCCATGATCAGTTCAGCTCACGCGCGCACGGTCGCCAATCTGGCGGCGGCTTCTTGCCTGGCGCTGCTGCTTGGCGCCTGCGGCGGCGGCATGAGCCTGCCGTCCTTTTCTTCGTCCTCACCGCCCCCCGAGGCCGAGCCCGGCGCCGGTCCGGAAATGCCCGCCTCGATCCGCGCCGACGAGATCGTCGGGCGCTGGGGCCTCGCCTCGTTCCAGAACCCGGCCGACCGCGCCCGCACCGAGGCTGCCGCCCGGGCCCAATGCAAAAATCCTTACGTGATCACCGCCGGCTCGTCCGGCGGCGTGATCATGCATCTGGCGGACCAGGCAACACCGCAGGAGCTGCGGCTGAAGGGTTCGCCCAGCGGCAAGAACTATATCGGGCCGGCGGGCCCGACGCCCGGCGAGCAGGACCGCGAGATCGTCTCCTTCGACGGCCGCGTCCTCATCACCCGCTTCATCGACAAGGACGCCGCCACCCGCTACGGCAACATGGTCTACGTCCGCTGCGCGCCGAGGGCGTAGTCTCTATCCTTCGTCATGCCCCGCCTAGTGCGCAATTGCGCACGGGAGCGGGGCATCCAGTACGCCGCGGCCCCTCGGTTCAATCGCTATCGACTCGGAATACTGGATCGCCCGGTCAAGCCGGGCGATGACAGCGGAGGGAATGCTCTCACGAAAAAAAACGCCGGCTTGCGCCGGCGTTTTGTTTTTCCGTACGTCGCGTCCGTCAGTCGAACAGCGCGTCGATGTCGTCCTGCGAGGCGTGGCCGACGTCGCCGGCGAGCTTCGGGCCGTTGAGAAGCTTGTCGTCATCGCTGCGGGTGTCGACCTGCGGCACGACATGGGACTTGATCGCGTCGACGCCGCCCCAGATCTCCATCATGGAATTGATGTGCTGCTCGATGAACTTCATCGTGCTCATGACCTTGCTGATGCGCTGGCCGGTCAGGTCCTGGAAGTTGCAGGCTTCGAAAATCGAGATGACGCGTTCCTGGATATCGTCGGCGAGCCGCTTCTGCTGATCGGCCGATTGCACCTTGGCCATCGCGCTGGCCGCCTGGTCGATCGACTCGGCGGCTTCGAGGATCTGCTGGGTTGCCTGTTCGGTGCCGCCGACGACCGCGCCGAGCTCGCCATTGACCTTGGCCATTTCGCCGCCGTCGAAGCTCTTGCCATGCAGTGTCGCGATCTCGCGCTTGGTACGGTCGATGGCGTCGTGGATGAGGTCGAGCTCGACCTTCAGCTTCTCGCACTGCTCGATCTGCGCCCGGTAAGTATCGAGCATGGTACGGGCTTCGGAGAGCTCGTGGGCGGTGGAGGCGTCGATCGCGGCCATGGCGGCGCTGCCGGACAAGGGCGCGGTGCCCTTCGCCATCTGTGCACGGATCGCACGCAACTCGGCCATGATCTCGCTATGCATCGGCGCAGCCTCCTCAATCATTTCGGGGCTGGGCATCTCGCCGACAATAGCCTCCTCGACACGAAAACGTTTGCGGTGAATAGCCATCAAGAACTCCCCCCACCTCACTCACGCGTCTTTGTAGGCAGAAGCGATTTAACACGAAGTTCACAGCCGGAACTGTCGTGCGGTTGTGCGCGACGGCTTGCAAACGGGCGATTAACCATGAGTGCGCGGCGTTCATCGAAAATAAACGCTGATCGCCAAATTGCACCGCTGCCGACGACGTGGTGAATCGAAATGGCGTTTCCGTTTACCAAACAAAACGGCTTTTGCTCTTTATTGACCACGTCGCGGGTGCGGATCAGCCACCACCTCGCCACGACGCATGTGATCTAGACGAAACAGTACAGAGTACGTCGATGTTCAAGAAAATGTCTGTCGCGCTGCTTGGCAGCGCTTGCACCCTCATTGCGGGCGCCAACAGCGCCGACGCCTTCGACAATAGCGTGCCGAACGATCCGCCCGCGGTGCTATACCAGCCGCAGGTGCCGCCTGCGCCAGTGCGCGTCGCCTCCAATGCGAACATGGGCGGCGGCTTCATCGAGTTCATCTTCGGCGACGGACCCGGCCGCGGTCCGGCCTACGCTCCGCAGCAGCCGATGTATCAACAGCAGCCAGGTTATTATGACCAGCGCCGACTGCCGCCGATGGGCGAACCGCAGATGCAGGGCGCAGGTCTCCAGCAAGAGGCAGTCGATCCGCGGCAGCGTCAGTTCGACCCGAGATTCGAGAAACAACTCGTTGACTATAGCGGCAATGAAAGCGCCGGCACGATCGTGGTCGATACGCCGAACAAGTTTCTCTATCTCGTCGAGGGCAACGGCCGGGCGATGCGTTACGGCATCGGCGTCGGGCGTCCCGGCTTCACCTGGTCCGGCGTGAAGTCGATCACGGCCAAGCGCGAATGGCCGGCCTGGACGCCGCCGGCGGAAATGATCGCGCGCCGCCCCGATCTGCCGAGGCACATGGAAGGCGGTCCGGAAAATCCGCTCGGTGCGCGCGCGATGTATCTCGGCTCGACGCTTTACCGTATCCACGGTTCGAACGAGCCCTGGACCATCGGCACCAACGTCTCCTCGGGCTGCATCCGCATGCGCAACGAAGATGTCATCGATCTCTACGGTCGCGTCAATGTCGGCACCAAAGTCGTCGTGATGTAGGCGCATAGCGCTCGGAACCAAAACGGCCGCCTCATCGGCGGCCGTTCTCGTTTGGAGCAAGGATAAGAAGCGTCAGGCGTAATCGCTGCCGCCATCATCTCCGCCGCCGAAATCGCTGTCATCGGCGAGGTCGATGTTATCGTCGCCATTGTCGTTCTGATCGTTGTAATTCTGGTCGTCGTTCGAAGCGTGGTCGGCGAAGCCCTGCCGGGACGCATCACCGCGGTTCGAGCCGATGTCGTCAAGGCCGGCATCGCGCGCGAGCGAGCCGCCCGACTGATCGTTGCCGCTCCAGGGACTTCCACCAGCGCCGCGGTCGCCCAAGGCATTGGTGTCGCCGAAGGCCTGCTGATGCGATCCGCCCATCATGCCGCGGATGCTGGACAGCAGCAGCGAGCCGCCGACGACGCCGGCCGCGGCTGCCGCCGCCGTACCAAGGAACGAGCCGCCGCCACCGCCGACCGGCGGCGCGCCATAGCCCTGGCCTGGACCCTGACCGTATGCCTGCCCATAAGGCGGCTGGCCGTAACCGGGCTGGGGCTGCTGCATCGCCTGGCCGCTGTTCCAGACCGGCCGCGAGTCACGCGGCGGTACGTTCGGAACCGAGCCGCGCGACGGGCCCCCGCCGAACAGCGTGTCGCGCATGGTGTCCAGGAAACCGCCGGACTGCGCCTGCTCGGGCGCCTGCCCCGCCTCCAACTCCTGGATGCGGTTGTGGGCGCGCTTCAGCGCCTCGTCCTGCAGCAGCACGGTCTGCACCAGCGCATAGATCGCCCCGGGCGCTTTGCGCAGGCCGTCGGCGATCGCGGCGATCGCGTCGGGATCGCGCGGTGCATTTTCCAGTTTCGAAAGCCGGTCGAAAAGCTCGTCGACGAGTTGGCGTTCCTGCGGCGTCATGGTCAGTCTCCCTCGCGCAAAACAAGCGCGAGGCAGATGTAGGGTTCCATTGTGGCCCCAACAGTGCCGGCAGGATTAAATTTCGGTATGCGACAAGCTGCCTCGCGGGCGGCTTTCTCGCAAACTTCGCCGGTTCACCCCAGCGTGACGCCGCTGTCCGTCAGCAGGCGCGCGAAGGCATCGCCGGCGAGATAGGCGTGCTCGCGTTCGCGGACGTCCGTCATCGGGTCGAGCCCGGCGAGGATGTCGTCGACGAAGCCGGGATGACACATGATGAGGCCACCATCCGGCAGGCCTTCGAGGAAATGCCGCATCAGCGCACCGAAATCGGCCGCTTGCGTGAAATCATAGGCGCCGGCGAAACCGGGATTGAAGCTGAGGCCCGCGCTGCCGGCACGGCGGCGGAATTGCGCGCTGAGGATGTCGAGCACCATGGCTTTCGGTGAAGCCAGCCGCTGCATCAGCGGCAGGTCGCGGCCGCCTTGGCGCACCCAGGCTTTTGGCGCGACTTCGCTCACCGCATCGACAAAGCCGTCGCGCACCTGCGGGTAGAGCTGCACATGTTGATGGCCGTCGACGAAGTCCGGCGCATGTCCGAACGCTTTCTCGAAGGCTGCCAGCTGCGCCTTGACCTCGTTGCGAAAGAATTCGCGGTCGAGCCTCCGCGCAAGGCCCGCGCGCAGCAGCTTCGGAAACGGGAGAAACATGTCTCCGTCGAGCGGGCGGAAATACATGGTGAGCGGCCGGAACGGTGCCGACAATGTCACGTGCAATCCGATCGCGCAGCGTGGGCTCGCTTTCGCTGCCGCCTGGAGCGCCTCGATCTCGCTGCGCTCGACCGCAGGTCCCACCATCATCACCGAAGTCGCGTTGAGACGGCCGCGTTCGATCAGGTCGCGGATGGCGCGATTGACGCCCGGGCTGATGCCGTAATCGTCGGCGCAGAGCCAGATCCGCCGCGGCGGCGCGGCAGCGCTCATTCGGCCGCCGTCCTCTTCGAGGCGTCGTCAGCCTTGTCGGTCTCGAAATGCTTTTCACTGTGCTCGGCGACGAAGTAGATCGGGCGCGCCTTCAGCTCGGAGAGGATCTTGCCGATATATTCGCCGACGATGCCGATCATGATGAGCTGCACGCCGCCAATCGTCATCAGGCCGATCACGAGTGAGGGATAGCCGGGCACCTGCTTGCCGGTGGTCAAGACCTCCCACAGGATCGACAGACCGAACAGGAACGCTCCGCCAGCGAGGATCACGCCGAGCAGGCTGGCGAAGCGCAGCGGCGCCACCGAGAACGAGGTGACGCCTTCGATCGAAAGACCAAGCAGACGCGCGGCGCTGAAGGTTGTCACGCCATGGGTGCGCGGCGCGGGTTCGTAATCGACGCGAATCTGGCGGAAGCCGATCCAGCTCGCGAGGCCTTTGAAGAAGCGGTTGCGTTCCGGCAGCTGCCTCAGTGCTGCGACCGCGCGCGGCGACAGCAGGCGGAAATCGCCGGCATCTTCCGGAATCTTCTGGCGCGCGCCCCAATTGATCAGCGCATAGAAGCCGCGCCCGGCAAGCCGCCGCAGGAAGGGCTCGTTGTCGCGATGCGCCTTGGCGGTATAGACGACGTCGTAGCCGTCCTCGATCCAGTGCCGCACCAGTCGCTCGACCAGCGACGGCGGATGCTGGCCGTCGCCGTCCATGAACAGCACCGCGCCGAGCCGGGCATGGTCGAGGCCGGCCATCAGCGCGGCCTCCTTGCCGAAATTGCGCGACAGCGACACCACCTGGACGTCGACCGCGTCGGCCGGCAGCGAGCGGGCGATCGACAGCGTCGCGTCCGCGCTGCCGTCGTCGACATAGACGATCTCGCAAGCCAGGCGATAGCGCTGCCGCAAGGTCTTTGCGAGATCGCAGATGCGCTGGTGCAAGGCGGCGAGGCCGGCCGCTTCGTTGTAGAGCGGGACGACGATCGACAGTCCCTTCGCGGCGGCGCTTGCCGCATTGGCCGTCATGCCGGAAATGTCAGAGCCCAGAGTCATCGATCAAGGTTCCAGGGGCGATCAGGTCTTCTTGCAAGGTCATCCCGACAGCATATGGTAGCTGCCGTTTGCTGTCGCTACGCTGAACGGAATTGCTCAACAAACTTTGGGCTCACTGCCGCAGGAACGCCTCGAGCCTGGCGAACAGCGGGTTCTCCCGGTCGAACACGTAATCCAGCGAAACCACCGAAACGGTCTCGGCGCCGTGCCCGCGCAGGAAGCTCGCGAGTGCGTAGAGCTGGCCCGGCGGGCAGTGCAGCGTGAGCATGCCTGACGAGGTAGGTCCGCCGAATGGGGCTTCGACGCCGAAGCGCTCATGGGCCTCGGTGAGCATGGCCGCGTCGCACTGGCGGAAGCGGGTGCGGACTTCGCGGTATTTGTTGGCCCGCGCCCGCGCCGCGATGTGATCGAGGATGATTCGCGCGGTCTCCCGCGCTTGCGGGGACCAATCGGCGTCCCTTGAGGCGACCAGATTGGCCTGGCTGCGCAGGATCACGCCGTCGTCGAGCACCCGCAATCCGTTGGCGGCGAGGGTGGCGCCGGTCGTCGTGATATCGACGATCAACTCGGCACTGCCGGCGGCCGGCGCGCCTTCGGTCGCGCCCGTGCTTTCGACGATGCGGTAATCGGTGATGCCTTGGCTCTGGAAGAAGGCGCGGGTGAGGTTGATGAACTTGGTCGCGACCCGCATCCGCATGTGATGCTGCTCGCGGAAGCCGGTGGTGACGTCGTCGAGGTCGGCCATGGTGCGGACGTCGATCCACGCCTGCGGCACCGCGACGACGACGTCGGCATAGCCGAAGCCGAGGCCTTCGATCAGGGAGACGCGCTTGTCGGCGTCCGCGATGGTCTCGCGCACCAGATCCTCCCCGGTGACGCCGAGATGCGCCGAGCCGCGGGATAGTTGCGAGGCGATCTCGCTCGCCGAGAGATAGGCGACCTCGACATTGTCGAGGCCCGTGAGCGTGCCGCGATAGTCGCGCGCGCCGCCCGCCTTCGACAGCTTCAGCCCGGCGCGGGCGAAGAAGGCCTCGGTGTTTTCCTGCAGGCGGCCCTTGGAGGGAACGGCCAGAACGAATGGCGCGCTCATGACTTAAGCTCCCACCTTGCGGCCGATCCGGGTCAGCGCATCCACCCAGACCGAGAAACCGACCGCGGGGATCGGCTCGGCCGATCCAAGCTGGGTCATCAGCCCGTCATAGCGGCCGCCGGCAACCAGCGGCTCGGCGCCGTTGCCGCGGTGATGCAGCTCGAATTCGAAGCCGGTGTAGTAGTCGAGCCCGCGCCCGAACGCGGTCGAAAAGCGCGTCGCCTTCACATCGATGCCGCGAGCCGCCATGAAGCCGACCCGGCTTTCGAACTGGTCGATCGCAGCACTGAGGTCGAGCTTTGCATCATTGGTGAGCGCGCGCAGCTCGGCGACGGCGTCGTCGGGATTACCCGATATCGACAGAAAACGCTTGAGCACGGCGATGGCCTCGCGCGGCAGCGCGCCGCCCTTCAACGTCGACTGCTCGAGGAAGCGGTCGGCAATCTCGGCGGTGGTGCGGCCGCCGACATTGGTGGTGCCGGCGATCGACATCAGATCGGTGACGAAAGCGAGTGCCGCCTTGCGGTCGGAGCCGGCGAGCGCCGCGAGCACGCCCTCATATTCGCTGCGGGTCGCGGTGGTCGCGGCTGCCAGCCGCTCCAGATCCTGCTCCAGGCTGATCTTGCGGTTGAAATCCTTGACCAGGCGGCGGCGCCAGACCGGATAGAGGTCGAGCGCGTCGAGCAGCGCGTTGAACAGCGCCACGTCGCCGGTGCGGATCTCGACGTCGCGGACGCCGAAGGCGGCGGTCGCCTCCAGTGCCAGCGCCAGCATCTCGGCATCGGCCGCGGCGCGGTCCTGACGGCCGAACGATTCGATGCCGGCCTGCAGGAATTCGCTGGACTGGCCGTTGCGGTAGCGGAACACCGGGCCGAGATAGCTGAACCCGGCCGGCTGGCCGGCACGGCCAGAGCTGAGGTAATCGCGGGCCACCGGAATGGTCAGGTCCGGGCGCAGGCAGAGCTCCTCGCCGGAGAGGTCCGTGGTCAGGTACAGGCTCTTGCGGATGTCCTCGCCGGAGAGATCCAGGAACGGTTCGGCTGGCTGCAGGATCGCCGGCTCGGCCCTGACATAGCCGGCCTGCGCGAACGACAGCAGCAGCGTGTCCGCCCAGGCGGCGGAGCCGGCAGCATGTGAGGTGGCAGTCGCGGTCATGTCGGGGTCCATCGTCCCGGTGGAACCGGGCAGGGCAAGCAAGGGGAGCGAATTGCCGCAGGCCTTAGCATGGCCCGAAAGCGGTTTCGACCTCCAAAGGATCAATCGCTTAACGGTCGGCCAATATGGCATCAGGCCATTTTGCGACGCCAATCGCCCAGCACCGCCTGCACCAGCGCGAGCGCGGCCACCGCGGCCGTGTCGGCCCGCATGATCCGGGGTCCCAGCGCCAGCCGCAGGATTTTCGGCTGCCGCAGCAGCAGCGCCCGCTCTTCCTCGGCAAAGCCGCCTTCGGGGCCGATCAGCACGTCGATGCCTTCCGCCGCCTGTGCGCCTTGCAGGCTCTGAATGGGGTTTTCGAGCCCCGCCGCCTCGTCGCAGAAGATCAGCAGCCTGCCGGCGGCGCGCTGGCTGAGGAAGCGCTCCAGCGGCATCGGCTCGGCGACGGTGGCGATGCTGAGAATGCCGCATTGCTCGGCCGCCTCGACGACATTGGCGCGCATCCGCTCGGTATTGACGCGGGAAGCCTGGGTGAACCGGGTCAGAACCGGCTGAAGCGAGGCCGCGCCCATCTCAATGGCCTTCTGCACCATGTAGTCGAGCCGGGCGTGCTTGAGCGGGGCGAAGACGTAAGCGAGGTCGGGCAGCCTGTCCTGCGGCCGGGTCTGCTGGAGGATGACGAGGCTGTCCGGCCGTTTGCGGCCTTCAATGGCGGCCTGCCACTCGCCGTCGCGGCCGTTGAATGCCAAGACCTCGGCCCCGGCGGCAAGCCGCAGCACATTGCCGAGATAGTTGCTCTGGTCGCGGTCGAGCTCGACCCTGCCGTCCTGGGCAAGCGGGGCGTCGACGAACAGGCGGGGGCCGCGGAAATCGTAGGAGGGCATCGTTCAAAGGTCCAATTTGCCGCCGTTCTTAGCCGAAAGCAGTCCTTTCGGGGTAAATTTTGCCAAAATGGTGCGTCGGCGCGCCGCGCTCCTGCCCTATTCAACGGGTTGTTAAGGGCCGGCGGGAATCGTAAAATCGCGAGCACGCTGGTTGCGCTTCAATTGGGAAGACGCCGAACCCCGCAAGCTCCTGCCGGAGAGACTGCCTTGATGATCCGTCATTTGATGGTTCCGATCACTGCCGCCATGGTCACGATGGGCGCCGTTTGTGCCTATGCGCAGAGTTTCCCCGCGCCGCTGCCGGGCCAGGCCCCAGCCAGTTCCGCGTTTCCGCCCGTGAACGGCTCGGCGCCCGTCGCCTCCGTCGGCGGCGCGCCGCAATCGTCCTTCCCGGTGAACGGCGCCGCACCCGTCGGTGGCGCTGGCGCCTTCAGCGCGGCCCCGCCGACGCAAGCCGGTCCCGGCGAGGACTGCATGAAGGCGTTCATGCCTCTGCGCGAGGAGGCCGAAAAGCGCGGCAAGCTGATCAAGGCCGCGAGCGACCGTCACGCGCCGCCGGACGAGGCCTGCAAGCTGATCCGCAATTTCAGCCAGGCTGAGACCAAGATGATCAAATACATCGAGGCCAACGCCTCGAAGTGCGGGATCCCGGCGCAGGTCGGCGCGCAAATGAAGGACGGCCACAAGAACACCGAGGCCATGACGGCGAAGGTCTGCAACGTCGCGCAGCAGATGCAGAACCAGCCGCGCGGACCGGCCGGTCCGTCGCTGAGCGAAGTGCTGGGTTCGGGCTCGGCGCCCGAGGCCAATGCCGGCAAGAAGGGCGGCAGCACCTTCGATACACTCAACGGCAACGTCCTGACGCGATGATGCACGTGCCGCCGATTTGAAATTCCTACGGTGCCTGCCGCGAGATCCTCATAGGAACTTCAAATCGATAAGAGGCACGTGAATTATAATTTCTTGCTAGTGCCCTTGTCGTGTTCGAAGTTCGTACCGGAATACGCCGCGATGGAATACGAACTTCGAAAACTGGGCACTAGCACATCCGCCCGCGTTGCCGATTCCACCGGCAACTGGGTCGATACGCGCGCACCGCAATGGGCGCGGCCTTATCTGCGCTTGTCCCGCTTCGATCGTCCGATCGGCTCCTGGCTCCTGTTGATGCCGTGCTGGTGGTCGGCGGCGCTCGCCGCCGGCATGGCGCATGACATCCGCGGCCTGCCGCTCACCGTCGTCCTGTTCTTCGTCGGCGCCTTCGTGATGCGGGGGGCGGGCTGCACCTGGAACGACATCACCGACCGTGACCTCGACGACAAGGTCGAGCGCACCCGCTCGCGGCCGCTGCCGTCGGGCCAGGTGAGCGCGAAGCAGGCGCTGGCCTTCATGATCGCGCAGGCGCTGATCGGGCTCGTGGTGTTGCTGCAGTTCAACCGCTTCGCGATCCTGACCGGCATTGCCTCACTGCTGATCGTCGCGATCTACCCGTTCATGAAGCGCATCACATGGTGGCCGCAGATCGTGCTCGGGCTCGCGTTCTCCTGGGGCGCCCTGATGGGATTTGCCGTCACCTTCGGGCGCATCGACGTCACCGCGCTCGTGCTCTATGCCGGCGCGATTTCCTGGGTGATCGGCTACGACACGATCTACGCGCATCAGGACGCCGAGGACGATGCGCTGATCGGCATCAAGTCCACAGCGCGTCTGTTCGGCGCGCAAACGCACCAGGCGCTGATCCTGTTCTACGGCTTGGCGGTGCTGCTGATCGGCGTGGCGCTGGCGTCGGGCGATGCGCGCTGGCCGGCATGGCTCGGACTTGGAGCCTTCGCCGTGCATCTGGCCTCGCAGATCGCGCGGCTGAATATCAGCGACGGCGAACTCTGCAAGCGCCTGTTCTATTCGAATCGCGATGCGGGGCTGTTGTTGTTTGCGGGGTTATTGGCCGACGCGGTGATGCGGGCCGCTTAACTCCGTGCGATGATCTCGCGCTCATCGCGATGCACCGACAATTCCCGTGCGACACCGGTGCGGCGGCGCATCAGAAATTTCGGACGGCGGTCGCGGATCGCGTTGGCGCGGCGACGGCGCGGCGCGGGCCTGCGTGCGCCTTCGTCGAGTTGCGGAAGCGCGAATAGCTCGCTCCAGATCGCCCAGGCCTCAACGAGTTCGTCGCCATCGGCGCTGACCAGCAGCGGAATGGAGAGCGAGGGATCACGATGCACGAGGACGAGGGTCTGGGCCTCGTCGTTGCCGCGTAGCGCGACGCCGATGAAGTCGCTGACGCGGACGTTGATCGCCATCCGCATGCCGCGGACGGCACGGTGCAGCACGACACGTTCGCGATGAAGCTCGATCTGCCGGACATATCCATCGGCGCGCGGATCATGCGCATCGAAGCGGACCGGAAGGGAAAGGGGGTCGAGCCGCAGGGAGCGGCTCGACCCGGCGGGAGCGATCCCGCTTGTTGCTGTTTGACGCCTCACGGCTTTAGTTCTCCCCGCCGGGATTATGTTCCCGGTCGATGTGAGGACCTTAGCGCGAGCCTTTCCGAAACCGCTTAAAAAGGCTGGTTAATCCAACCTCACCGCCGCGCATGATTGACAAGACCTTGGCGCGCATGATTGACGAGACGTTGCGCGCAAGGTGCGAATCTGAGCTTTTGGTGGGCTGAAAATGCTTGAAGTCCGCGCGATCAGGGCACATCTGTGGGTTCCGGTCCCGCAGCCCGCCCCAACAGGATTTCGTTTGTGAACCCTTCACCAAGCTCGACGCTTTCGCCCAAGGATTCGTCCACAGCCAGCCGCGACCTGTTCGACCAGTCTGCGCTCTCCGATCTCGCGCAGCGGCTGGTAGAGGCTGCCCGGCGTGCCGGCGCGGATGCGGCCGATGCGGTCGCCGTGCGCGGCGTCTCCCAAGGCGTCGAGGTGCGCGACGGCCGGGTCGAGGAATCTGAGCGCTCCGAGGGCGACGATGTCGGCTTGCGCGTGCTGGTCGGCCGGCGCCAGGCGGTGGTCTCGACCAACGATGCCAGCGGCGATGCCGTGACCAAGCTTGCCGAGCGAGCGGTTGCGATGGCGCGCGTCGCGCCCGACGACAAATATGTTGGCCTTGCCGATCCCGCACTGCTCGCGCGCGACTTCCCCGATCTCGATCTGCTCGACCCTGACGTGCCCGCGACCTCGGAGCTCGAGCGCCGCGCGCTCGAAGCCGAGGCTGCGGCGCTCGCTGTGAAGGGCGTGACCAAATCCGGCGGCGCCTCGGCCTCCGCCGGCATGGGCGGCATGGTGCTCGTCACCAGCACCGGCTTCCACGGCTCTTATCTACGGTCCAGCCAGGGCATCTCCGCCACCGCCATTGTCGGCGACGGCACCGGCATGGAGCGCGACTACGACTTCACCTCGGCTCCGCATGGCGCCGATCTGCTGTCGCCGGAGATCGTCGGCCGTTCCGCGGGCGAGCGCACCGTGGCGCGCGCCAATCCGCGCAAGGTCGAGACCTGCAAGGTGCCTGTGGTGTTCGATCCGCGCGTCGCGGGCTCGCTGGTCGGTCACGTCGTCGGCGCCATCAATGGCGCTTCGATCGCGCGCAAGACCAGCTTCCTGAAGGACAAGCTCGGCCAGCAGCTGTTCGCCAAGAACATCCGCATCATCGACGATCCCCTGCGCAAACGCGGCCTGCGCTCGCAGACGTTCGACGCCGAAGGCGTTGCCGTGAAGAAGATCGCGCTGATCGACGAAGGCGTGCTGACGACCTGGCTGCTCGATTGCGCCACCGCGCGTGAGCTCGGCCTCACCACCACCGGTCACGCCCATCGCGGCGTCTCCTCCTCGCCGTCGCCTGGGCCATATAATCTGCATCTTGAACCCGGCACGCCCACGCCGGCCGAACTGATCGCCGACATCAAGCAGGGGTTCTACGTCACCGATCTGATCGGCTCGGGCGTCAACGGCGTGACCGGCGATTACAGCCGCGGCGCCTCCGGCTTCTGGATCGAGAACGGCGAACTCACCTATCCCGTGAGCGAGGTGACGATCGCCGGTCATCTGTTCGAGATCTTCAAGTCGATGCAGCCGGCGAACAATCTCGAGTTCCGTTACGGCGTCAATGCGCCGACGGTGCGCATCGAGGGTTTGACGCTTGGCGGACGCTGACGCGAACGCAACTGGCGCGATCATCCCGGCGCGCGACGCGGCGCTGCTGCAAGACACGGTGCGGGAGGCGGGCGCACTGGCGCAGTCGATGTTCCGCACCGAGCTGAAGAAGTGGACCAAGGGCGCGTCCTCGCCAGTCTCGGAAGCCGACATTGCCGTCAACGATCTCCTGGAAGCGCGGCTGCGCGCAGCGACGCCCGACTATGGCTGGCTGTCGGAGGAGAGCGCCGACGACGAGGTGCGGCTGTCGCGGCGGCTGACCTGGATCGTCGATCCCATCGACGGCACCCGCAACTACCTCAACGGCAATGACGAATGGTGCGTCAGCGTCGCGCTGGTCGAGGATGCCTCGCCCGTGCTGGCCGCGGTGTTCGCGCCGACGAGCGATGAGTTCTTCTTCGCCGCCCGGGGCCAGGGCACGACCCTCAACGACGTGCCGGTGCGGGCGACGGCGGGATTCGAGCTCGACTTCTCGCGGGTTGCGGGTCCGAAGCCCCTGGTCGAGCGCCTGAAGCCGTCACTGGGCGAGATCAAGCTGCATCCGCGAATCGGTTCGCTCGCGCTGCGGCTGTGCCGGGTCTCCCATGGCGCGCTGGATGCGGCTTTTGCGGGCGGCAACAGTCATGATTGGGACCTTGCGGCGGCGGATTTGATCGTGCAGGAAGCCGATGGTAGGATGAGCGATCTCTCCGGAGATCCCATCCTCTATAACCGCCGGCAAGTCACGCATGGGGTGCTGGTGGCAGCGGGTCGCGATCGTCATGCGAACATTGTCTCGCATTTTCGAAACCGCCCCTTGCCGTGACGCGCTTTCTCGTGCTTGTCGAACACTGCTTTGCCGGGCAGCCCGTTAGGAACAGAACCGATGCCAGATAGTGCCCCGCAACAACTGCTCCACCTCGTCGTCGGCGGCGAGCTCGTCGATCTCGAGCACAACACTTTCAAGAACCTCGACGACGTCGAGATCGTCGGCCTCTATCCGAACTACGCGACCGCGCACGCCGCCTGGCGCGCCAAGGCGCAGAGCACGGTCGACAACGCGCAGATGCGCTATTTCATCGTCCATCTCCACCGGCTGCTCGACCCGAATCAAGAACCGGCGCGTTGAAAAAGCTGCTTCGCAATACGCTGAGGAGCAGCTTCGTCCAGCGTGCCGTCGGAATCCTGGCGGCCGAATATCTGCGTCTGGTCTGGCGGACGAATAAATTCACGTTCGATCCGCCTGACGTCTATGACCGGGTCGAGCCGCAGATCCCGGCGATCTTCGCGTTTTGGCACGGCCAGCATTTCCTCACGCCGTTCATCAAGAACAAGGACTGGTATAAGGCCAGGGTCCTGATCTCCCGTCACCGCGACGGCGAGTTCAACGCGATTGCCGCCGAGCGGCTCGGCATCGGCACCATCCGCGGGTCCGGCGACCATGGCGGCGCGTTTCACCGCAAAGGCGGGGTCGGTGCCTTCAAGGAAATGGTGCGGACGCTGCAGGACGGTTGTAATGTCGCGCTGACCGCCGACGTCCCCAAGCGCTCGCGCGTGGCCGGGCTCGGCATCATCATGCTGGCACGGGAATCGGGGCGGCCGATCATGCCTTTTGCGATGGCGACCAGCCGCTTCGTCCGGCTCAAGAACTGGGACCGCACCACCATCAACCTGCCGTTCGGGCGGGGCGCGTTGGTCGGCATCAAGGAAATCCACGTTCCGCCGGATGCGAACGCCGCCACCATGGAAGCGCTGCGGCTCGAGCTGGAGGAGACCTTGAACGAGGCGACCCGCCGCGCCTATGCGCAGCTCGGCCGGCCGGGACCTGCAGATGCCTAAATCGCTGCCCGGCTCGCTGCCGTTGACGCTGCGGATGTACCGGCGCCTGGCGCGCGGCCTGGTGCCGCTCGCGCCTGTGCTGATCAAGCGGCGCCTGAAGCAGGGCAAGGAAGATCCCGCGCGGGTCAGCGAACGGCGGGGCCTGTCCCGGGACGTGCGGCCGCACGGTCCGCTGGTCTGGATTCACGGCGCCAGCGTCGGCGAGGTCCTCGCCGCGGCGGCATTGATCGAGCGCTTGCGCGATCTGAACCTGCGCATTCTGCTCACCTCGGGCACGGTCACGTCGGCTGCCATTGTGGCAAAGCGCTTTCCGCCCGACGTCATCCATCAATACGTGCCGTATGATTCTCCGCGTTATGTCGCGCGCTTCCTCGACCATTGGAAGCCGTCGCTGGCGCTGTTCATCGAATCCGATCTCTGGCCGAATCTGATCCTGGCCGGCGCCGCGCGCCGCGTGCCGATGGTGCTGATCAACGGGCGGATGTCGCCGCGCTCGTTCCCGCGCTGGCGCCGCATGCAAGGCACCATCTCGGCGCTGCTGTCGCGGTTCGACATTTGCCTGGCGCAATCGAAGACCGATGCCGAGCGTTTCTCGGCGCTCGGCGGCCGCGACGTCGTCACCACGGGCAATCTCAAGCTCGACGTTCCCGCGCCGCCGGCCGATCCCGCCAAGCTCGAACGGCTGATGGCGATGACGCGCGGGCGTCCGATCATCGTCGCGGCCTCGACCCATCCGGGCGAGGAGGAGATGCTGATCGCGGCGCATCGCAGCCTCAGCGGGTTCTTCCCGCAGCTCCTGACCGTGATCGTGCCGCGCCATCCGGACCGCGGCTCCTCGATCTCGGGCCTGATCACGGCGTCCGGCCTGAAGCCGGCCCTGCGCTCGCGCGACGAGATGCCGACGGCGACCACCGACGTTTACATCGCCGACACCATGGGCGAGCTCGGCCTGTTCTATCGCCTCTCGGACATCGTGTTCATGGGCGGATCGCTGATCCACCATGGCGGCCAGAATCCGATCGAAGCAATCAAGCTCGGCGCGGCCATCGTCCATGGTCCGCACGTCTTCAATTTTGCCGACGTCTACGAGGCGCTCGATCACAGCGGCGGCGCGCGCCAGGCCGACACGCAGGAGCTGCTGATCAAGCAACTCGGCCAGCTGCTCGCCGATCCTGCCCTGCGCCAGAAGATCCAGCAGTCGGGCGCCGGCGTGGTCGAGGATCTCGGCGGCGCGCTCAACCGCACCATGACCGCGCTGGAGCCTTATCTTCTGCAGTTGCGGATCGAGATGGGGGCCGCCAATGCGTGAGCCGGCCTTCTGGTACCGGCCACGTTCGCTCGAATCGTACGCGTTGGGGCCGCTGGGTGCGCTCTACGGCGCCATCACCGAACGGCGGATGCTGCGCGAGGGCGTCGACGCCGGCATCCCCGTGATCTGCGTCGGCAACTATCATGTCGGCGGCGCCGGCAAGACGCCGACGGTGCTGGCGCTGACCAAGCTCTTGCGCGAGCTCGGCGAGACGCCGGTGGTGCTCAGCCGCGGCTATGGCGGCAGCCTCAAGGGCCCGGTGATGGTCGACCGGATGCGTCACACCGCGTCCGATATCGGCGACGAGCCGCTGATGATGGCGCGCGACGTTCCTGTTGCAGTTGCGCGCGACCGCCTCGACGGCATCGTGCTGGCGAAGTCGCAAGGCGCCACCGTGATCCTTATGGACGACGGTTTCCAGAACCCGCGCCTCCTAAAGGACACCTCGCTGATCGTGATCGACAGCGAACGCGGCCTCGGCAATGGCAAGGTGTTTCCGGCCGGTCCGCTGCGTGCGCCGCTGAAGGCGCAGCTCGCGCGCACCGACGCGCTGGTCGTGATCGGCGGCGGCCGCGCCGCCGACGATGTCGCCGCCGAGCTTGCCAGGCGCAACAAGCCGGAGCTGCGGGCGCGGTTGAAGCCGGATGCCGGGTCGGTCGCAAGACTACTGGGCAAGCCGGTGTTCGCGTTCGCCGGCATCGGCGATCCCGAACGGTTCTTCCGTACGTTGCGTGCTGGCGGTATCGAGCTCGCGCGCACGCGTGCCTTTGCCGATCATCACGTGTTTTCAGACGAGGAGATCGCAGCCCTCGCCGCGGAGGCGCGGCGCGAGCAGCAAACACTGGTGACGACGGAAAAGGATCTCGCGCGTCTGCACGGCCGCGAGGGTGTGCCGGAAGGCATCGTGCCGTTCGCGGTGCAGCTCGAATTCGACGACCCGGCTGCGCTCCGGCAACTGATCAGCGATCATCTCTACAAGGCGCGCGAGCGGCGATTTTCAAGGCGTTGAAACCCACTGTCGTCCTGGCGAACGCCAGGCGGCGAGGACATTCAGGCGCCATTCATCGCAGGCTCCTATCGTTTTAAGACGATCGGGAGAATTTCGATGAAGTTGCTGTCCGCGGCCTCACGCTTGCGGCTTGGGCGCGCCCGGGTAATGCCGTTCGAGCACGGCGGCGGGTGTGGCGTAGGCTTCCTGCAAATCCACGCTCCAGTATTTCAACTCGTCGAGCGGGATGCGCGTATCGGTGATCGCGCAGCGCACGAAAGTCCCCGGCGAGATCACGCGGAAATCGCCGTCGAGATACTGCACCTGCGCTTCGCCATGGCCCGAGGGGCCGAACTTGTTCAGCACGGTCGAAAGTCTCCGTGGAAGGCCGCTCCGGGATCACATGGGAGGGCACGATGTGTTGGACGGGATGTAGCATAGATAGGGTGGCTTGTCCGCCCGGTAAACCCACCGGTTTGTGATGTTTTGGCGCCGTTTCCGCATGATAGTGCTTGAGCGAAGGATCCAACGGCAAAGTTCGATGCGCCTTCCGTTCACCGCCCTGTTCCTGACGTTCCTGATCTCGGCCGCGCAAGGCTCGCCGGCGCCGCAGCCGGTCGAGATACCGCTTTCGTCCGGCGTGCTGCATGCGCAGCTCTACAAGCCCGAGGGCGCGGGACCGTTTCCGACCGTGATCGCGCTGCACGGCTGCGGCGGCCTCGGTGGCCATTCCGATTCCGTCCTGCCGCGCTATCGCGACTGGGCCGAGCGGCTGCTCAAGTCCGGCAATGCCGTCCTGCTCCCTGACAGCTACGGCTCGCGCGAGCTCGGGCCGCAATGCCGCGTCAAGGACATCCACGTCAAGGCGCGGCGCGAACGCGTCACCGACATCGCGGCGTCGCGCGCCTGGTTGATGCGGCAGAGTTGGGTTGCGCGGGACCGCGTCAGCCTGATGGGCTGGGCGAACGGCGCCAGCGCGCTGCTCTGGGCCGTGCGTCCGCAGAGCCTTGCGCGCGAGGTCGGCCCGGATTTCCGCGCCGCGATCGCGTTCTATCCGGACTGCAGGATTTCCGCTGGCCTCGGCTGGAGCACACGGGTGCCGACGCTGGTGCTGATCGGCGGCAATGACGACGTCTCGTCGCCGCCGGCCTGCCGCCAGATGGTCGATGGTGCGCATGGCCGCAGCGCGCTCGCGCGCATCGTGGTCTATCCCGGCGCCTATCACGATTTCGACCGCGCCAACACGCCGCTGCAGGCGGCCGGCAGCCTTGATGCCGCCGCGCCCGAGCACGGCCATCTCGGCACCGATGCGGCAGCGCGCGCGGAGTCGCAGAAGGAAGTCGCGGAGTGGCTGGCGCGGTAAAGGGGGTCTTGTAGCCCGGAAGCCCGTGACGACGCCATCATTCGACCACGATGTCGATTAAACGCAATCCCATGCGCAACCGCTTCGTCCTGTTCTCCTCCGCCCTGATCGTCTTCACCGTCGCGGTCTTCCTGTTTGAAGCCCATCTCTTCGAAGCCCATGCCGGCGCGCCGGAACATTGCGGCTTCTGGACCACGATCGACGCGGGCTTGTCCTGCCGGTAGGGCGGACTGCTGCCACGCCGTCATTGCGAGCGCAGCGAAGCAATCCAGGGTCCCGCCGCGGAAAGATTCTGGATTGCTTCGCTGCGCTCGCAATGACGAGGTTGGGGCCTCTCCACCGTCGTCCCGGCCTAGTGCGCAATTGCGCACGGGGGGCCGGGACCCATACCGCGTGATCTGTCTGTTGCGAGCGGTGGGAGTACCGAACGAGCAGTCTTCGCCAAACCGCTCCCTGTGGTTATGGGTCCCGGCCCCCGTGCGCAATTGCGCACTAGGCCGGGACGACACCGAGGGTGGAACGCCGCCCTCCCGCCTAAAACAAATTCCCCTGATCCACCGGCTTGCCCACGCGCTTCGGCGCGGGCTTCGCCTCTTGCGCCGCCGCCTTCGCTTGCGACGGCGCGCGCTTCGCTGCAGCCGCGGGCCGATCCGCATCCGCGGTCGCGCCCACGCGGCCATCCGCAAACTCGATCTCAACCCTTGCACCGGGCCCGATCGCGTCCGCCGCATGCAGGGGATGGCCGGCTTCGTCGCGCACCAGCGCAAAGCCGCGCGCAAGTACGCCGCGATAGGACAGCGCGGAAAGCAGCTTGCCGCTGTTCTCGACGCGGGCATCGAGCCGCTGCAACAGCGTCACCAGCGCGCGGCCCGCGCGCTCGGCAAGGCGATGCGTGCGTTCGCGCTGTCGCGCAAGCGCGTTGCGCTGCGCCTGCGCATTGGAAAGCTTGGAGGCACGCAAGCGCACCTCGAGCCCGGCGAAACGATCACGCCGCCGCCGCAGCAACGAGCGCGTGGACAGCCCGAGCCGCTCGCCGCACACCGTGAGGCGATGATCGGCCTGCGAGATCTGGCCGTGCAGCACCCGCAGCGTCAGCTTGGCGCTGGCCGCGGTGAACCGGCGGAAATGCGCATGCGTGTTGGCCTTGAGGCAGCGGGGCAGGGACGCACCCGCTGAATCCAGCCGCTGCCGCGGGATCGCCAGCAGATCGCCTGCCGCCGGCAGCGCGCGCGCGGCCGCACGCAGCTCGCTGCGACGGCTCTCCTGGCCGCGTTGCCAGCAGGACCGGGTGCGTCGCCCGAGATCGCCGACCTCGACAAAGAGATCACTGCGCACCGGCACGGCCATCTCGGCCGCCGCCGTCGGCGTCGGCGCGCGCTTGTCGGCGACGAAATCGATCAGCGTGATGTCGGTCTCATGCCCCACGGCCGAGATCAGCGGGATCATGCTCTCGGCCGCGGCGCGGACCACGATCTCCTCGTTGAACGACCACAGATCCTCCAGCGAGCCGCCGCCGCGCGCGACGATCAGCACGTCGGGGCGCGGAATCTTGCCGCCCGCGGCAATCGCATTGAAGCCGCGGATCGCAGCCGCGACCTGCTCGGCCGAGCCTTCGCCCTGAACTTTCACCGGCCACACCAGCACGTGGCGGGGAAAGCGATCCTCCAGCCGATGCAGGATGTCGCGGATCACGGCGCCGGTCGGCGAGGTCACCACGCCGATCACCTCCGGCAGCCACGGCAGAAGCTGCTTGCGCGCCTCGTCGAACAGGCCTTCGGCGGCGAGCTTCCGCTTGCGCTCCTCCATCAGCGCCATCAGCGCGCCGATGCCGGCCGGCTCCAGCGCCTCGATCACAATCTGGTATTTCGAGGAGCCCGGATAGGTCGTGAGCTTGCCGGTGGCGATGACCTCGAGCCCCTCCTGGGGCTTGAAGCGCATCCGGCCGTGCACGCCCTTCCAGATCACCGCCTCGATCTTGGCGCTCTCGTCCTTGAGCGCGAAATAGCAATGGCCGGAGGAATGAGCCCCGCGGAAGCCGGAGATCTCGCCGCGGACCCGGACATGGCCGTAGGTGTCCTCGACCGTCCGCTTCAGGGACTGCGAGAGCTCGGAAACGGTGAATTCGGGAGTGTTGAGCAGGGGTTCCGCTGAAGGCATCGGCAAACGATTCGGCATGTGGGGATCAGACCCGACGTTAAGGATTTTTGCAGCGCCGCGCCAATCCGGGTATTGATCAGGAGAGTACTCTGTAATATAGAGTTCTCTATAGTTGATCGGTTTGAGGGGAGTGGATCATGGCAATTCGACTGCTGCGCGGTGTTTTGAGCGGACTCAAATGGGCCCTGTGTGCGGTCGGCGGCGTGGCGCTGATCCTGGCTGCCATGATCGCAACGCCGCTGGAGCGGCCGCCGGAGATGCGATCGGTCTCCGACTCCGCCAAGGGCATCGATTGGTCCACGCTGCCTCCGCTCGAGCGCTTCCAGGCCCGCGACGGCACCTGGATCGGCTTTCGCCACTACGCTGCCAGCGGCGCTGCGACGGGCCGCGGCGCGATCTTCATCCACGGCTCGTCCGGCTCCAGCGGCACCGTCAATCATGCCCTGACCCATGCGATCGCCTCGCGCGGCGTGGAGACCTGGGCGCTCGACATTCGCGGCCATGGCGGCTCCGGCACCCGCGGCGACATTGGCTATGTCGGCCAGCTCGAGGACGACCTCGTCGATTTCGTCGCCGAGGTGCGCAAGACCGCGCCGGAGCTGCCGCTCACCCTCGTCGGCCATTCCGCCGGCGCCGGCTTCTCGCTGCGCGTCGCCGCGACACCGATCATGCAGGACATGTTCGTGCGCACCGTGCTGCTCGCGCCCTATCTCGGCTATGACGCGCCGACCAACAAGCCGCATTCCGGCGGCTGGGCCAATGCCGACCTGCCGCGCCTCTTCGCGCTCGCCGCATTGCGCAAGCTCGGCATCGACTGCTGTTCGCAGCTTCCGGTGCTCGCGCTCGCCGTTCCCGCGACTTCGGCAAAGTACCTCGTCTCCACCTATTCCGAGCGCCTGATGCGCAATTTCGCGACGCGCGGCTATCGCGTCGATCTTCCGGCGACGACACGCCCGGTCACGATCTTCGGCGGCGCCGAGGACGAGATGATGATCTCGGATAAATATGCGGAAGTCGTGCAGGCCATCAAACCGTCGGTCGACGTCAAGATCATCGACGGCATCAACCACATGGGCATCGTCACCAACCCGAAGGCGATCTCGGTCATCGCCGACGATGTGGCGACGCGCGGGGCAGGGCAGTCATGATGCGCCCCGTTGATGACAGGGCAATCGCATATGAGAGCGAACGATGGAGCGGCATCGGCGGTAGGCTCCCTCCCCCGCTTGCGGGGGAGGGCTGGGGAGAGGGCTGTCGCCGCAATGGGATCGTCGAGAATTGCGGAAAAAATCCCCAAGTGGAGAGAGCCCTCACCCGCCGCGCGCGGGACGATGCTGGCGCATCGCCCGGGTCGCGTCGGCCTCTCCCGCAAGCGGGAGAGGCGGGAGCAAGCCGCCTGGTCCGCCTGACGTCTCGAAGGACGAAGCGCTTGCTCAGCTGTCACCGAGCGTCATACGAGATAGCCCAGGGACAGAAAGGGACGACATGATCGACAGCAAGGAAGCTTCCGCGGCGCTGGCCGATGTCGACGACATCGTCCAGCGCGTGAAGCAATCGCAGCTCTACGAGCTGGCGAGCCACGCTGCCGTCTGGTGGGGCATCCTGGTGTTCGCGGCCAATCTCGTGACCTGGCTTTGGCCGGTCTATGCGGTCTACGCCTGGGTTGCCGCGGATGCTCTGGGCGCCGGCGGTCTGGTGGCGCTGCGCATCTTCAATCCGCCGCATCAATCCCATGGCGTCGCCTTCAATGTTAGGCTGCTTCTGGTGTTCGTGCTGTTCTTTGCCTTCGGTTATCTCTGCACCAATTTGCTCGGTCATTTCGGCCCGCGCCAGCTCGGCACGTTCTGGCCGCTCTACTTCATGCTGTTCTATTCGCTGGCGGGCCTGTGGTTCGGCTATGCCTTCATGGCCATCGCTCTCGGCATCTCCGCGCTGACGCTGATCGGTTATTTCTACATCGGCGAGGCGTTTCCGCTCTGGATGGCCTTCGTCAATGGCGGAGGCCTGATCCTCGGCGGCCTCTGGATGCGGCGGATCTGATGGCCGAGCTCGACGACATCATCCACCAGCCGCTGCGGCTGAAGATCATGGCGGCCCTGAACGCGCTGCCGGGTACCGCTGGATTGGAATTCTCCCGGCTGAAAAAGCTCACCGGCGCCACTGACGGCAATCTCGGCGCGCATATCGAGACGCTGGCCAAGGCGGGCTACGTGTCGGTGGAGAAGGCGTTCGTGGGGAAGAAGCCGCAAACCACGGTGACTGCGACTGCAGCGGGCCGCGGCGCGTTCGCGCGGCATGTGGCGACGTTGCAGGAGATTATTGCGGGGAAGCAGGGGTAGGACGTGTACTCATAAACGTCGGCTTACCAACGCAAAGCGGAAGTCTCCCACCTCGAGCGCGATCGGCGGCTTGTGACCCTGAAGCGACATTCGGTCGGCATCCGCTGAGTTAAGGCTTGGTGTTGTACAGCGCGACGGCAAATGCAGTCAAAGCTACGCCTGAGCACAAGGTTACGATCAAGGCCCTCAAATATCGCAACCTGTAACGCTTCCCTGAGGCTGAAAGCTCGTCGGGGAAAAGAACAGCATTTAGCCGCCAGACCCTTACAGTCCATCGGCGCGGTCCGCCAGGAGCGATATTCAGAACCGCACGGATCCCGAAATAGCTTCCTACGACGGCGGACACCATTGTCGCGAAGAATGCGACAACAGTGCCCAACAAAAGAACATTGCGAACCATGGCGCTTTAATATCAGGCCAAAGCCGCAATGTCGCCAGTTGGCCCATCGCTTCCGTTGACTTGGTGCCGTACATGTCGGTTCACGAGGCTAGACCGGAAGTTTGCATCGGAGTGCCAAACCGGCGCGAATGTCCATTGCGGACATATCCGTGGCTTCGCGATCGAGGTGCAGATTGCTGTGCCCTCGCCCCTTGTGGGAGAGGGCATCTCCGTTGGCAGACACGGGCACACTCGGGTGAGGGGTCTGTCTCTGCAAATATTTGTGCGTGTGGATGGAAACCCCTCATCCGGCGCTTCGCGCGAGAAAAACCCTCTCGGTACCCGTGCTCACGGTGACGCCGTTTTACTCCCGTGGGGGAAGTCGCCAGGCATTGGGTCTAGGTCGCGAACTAGCGCATTCCCAATGCGCAAGCAGCAACCCCGCTACAAGTCTGGACGGCCGCGGATGGAAGAGAAAAAACCGCTGATCAGGCCAACCACTTGAACGATCATCCACTTTCCGCAGCGATGATCTTACCAAAGTCTCTTCCCGTCATATTCTCGCGCTATCGCGCGAGGTTTTGACAGCTCACTCAGATACTTATCGGCATAGTAGTTTTCGGTCACCTACATCAGCGGTTTTTTTGCAAGAGCGCTGATGACATTGCGTCCTGCTTAAGGCCTTACGATCACTCAAGATCTTTTTTGACCGCCGAATGATCTTGGCACCACGTGCCGATGCTGACCCAATGGCGACATCGGTTCGGATCGTCTGAGCCAAGTAGCACGGAGCTAATGTGGTGGACCAATTTCAACGACTCGAAATACACTTCCTCGGAGCAGTTATCCGTGCCGACGGAGTGGTCGGCATAGCTGCGGCGGTTGTGATTATCACGATCCTTCTGTTGATGTACTCGCACGCCGAGGGGCTGTGACGGACAATGGCGCTAGCGCTCAAGCAACTAATAGCTTCCTATCGAAGCGATTTGGACTCGCCTTTCCAAAAACTTCGCTATCAGGTGCGCATCAAGCAGGGCCGCACGTTCGATCGGATAAGTGAGAAGTACGGCCACCATCAGGTCCGAGGCATCACGGCGCCAACGCTGCTTTACTGGTACAAAGTTTCGGGTTCTGGCGGTCGGACTGCCGCTGCGAATGAAATGATCGCGCGGCTTCGGGCTCTATTTAAGTTTGGCTTTACGCTGCTCGAAGATCCAGAGTGCAGGCGACTTGCGGAAATACTTCGCCAGAGCCGGTTTCGCACTCAGGGACCGCGCTTCGTGCAACTAACTGCCGAGCATGTCCAGGCTATCCGTCGCACGGCTCGCGAACACTTTGGTTGGTATTCGATAGCTCTCGTTCAAGCGTTTCAATTCGAATTGAGGCTTGGCCAAAAGGATGTAATTGGTGAGTGGGTCCCTGTCGGGGAGCCGGGAAGCTCCGACGTTGAAATCGATGGTCGGAAGTGGCTCCGTGGCCTACGTTGGTCCGACATCGACAAAAGTTTGATCTTGCGGCACACGACAGGATCAAGCGGCCGCCCGATTGAAGTCGATCTGAAGAAGGCTCCGATGGTGTTGGCGGAGTTCAAGGCCCTTGGCCTCGACATTTTGGCGCTCCCCACGTCCGGCCCAATTATCATCAACGATGTTACCGGCTTACCTTGGTCCACGACCGAATTTCGCAGAAAGTGGAGATTGGTGGCTAAGAAAGCGGGGGTACCTGATGTGGTAAAGAACAGGGACAGCGTTCCAACGGGCACAATAGTGGGCGGACCGGATCAGGCTCCAGTGTCGCAGCGATTACGCTTGCGCGCATTGGTCAAAATTTGAGAAGGGGCCGTCACTAGGAGGGGAGAATTGAGGCCGTGTGCCCTTGCTCCCGCCAACCGGCTTCGGCACCGGTCTACGCCATGGCTGCTCGTCCAGCCTTGTCAGGGGAATTGAGTTATGACCGATCGCCTGCCGATTGATGCGTTGCGGAATTCCGCCAAATCAGGACTCGTCGGCAGCGATGGCGATGATAGCGCCATCACCGATATGATTCCGATTGGCAACACGCTCTATATGGTCAAAGAGCGTGGTATTTATGGCGTTCAACTTGCGGATCAGATCGATCCCCAACGCACCAACGCTTCCATCCCTGATACGCAACAGAAAATACTGGCGATCGGGTCGAGCGATCCAATCGTTTCGCGGACGCTTCTTACCGCGCACACGCTGTTCGACGAGAAGATGCTGCCTGCCTCCTTTGAGCAGGAGAAGGGATTGTGTCTGGCTCTTGAATTGCTGAAAGATTTCGTGGCCATAGAAACCATTCGCCTCGACTTGGAAACGGTCGAGTTGCAGGCTCGTGCCGCTTACGAGGCGCAGCGGCCGGTCTCCGGCATGTTGGCCCTGCCGTCGATTGGAAATCTTGACGCTCGATGTGATGCGTTCGCACAAAAAGCGGGGCACATCGTGAATACGCTTGAGGCGATAGCGAGGCTCTTTTACGCCAGCGAAATTCGAAGCAAGTGGATCGATTCCCTGACTGCGCTTGTAGGTAAGTGCTATGGAAACGATTCATCGTTTGCACGGTATATGAGAGAGGCGGGACCGTTTCTTCTGTTCGTTCTCGGTATGCGCAATATGATCGAACATCCGACCGAAGAAAAGCATATCAAGACGTTCGACTTCAAGATGACACCGAGCGCACTGATCGACCCACCCTATGTTGAGATCGTTCGCCCTGGCGAAGAGAAGCAAAAGGCCACGATCACTCCGTTGATGAAGAAGATGGTCGACGACTTACTGTCTGTCTCGGAAGTGCTGATCGCTCATCTCTGTGCGGTCCATGTCCAGCAGTTCGCGGGCATGCCAATCGACGTCGTTGAGCTGCCAATCGAGCAGAGATCGAACAAGACCCAGCGCTTTTACTATGGGTGTCAATTCGGCGATCAAATAGTGCGGATCGGTTAAGAGGTCTGGGCGCGTTCGGCGTCGCCGGACCGGGCCCTCAGGCGCAAAGGCGCCCCGAACCGCTTCGTGTTTCGGCCGCCCAGTGACGATCCCATCGCGCAAGCAAATAAGGCAGCCGTTCGGCTGACTTTCCTCGGTATAAAAGGCCCGCGGCCGCCAAGCTTCCGAGGCACCTTTTGGGCGGAAATCGCGCGCCATGTAGACTATGCGCTCCGGACCAAGATCGAATCGGTCGCTCAAAGGCCCCCAACTTCCTGCATTGATTTCGGCCTGCGCGCCGCGTTAGGCCGAACACTTCAAGGGGATGCCTCTGCCCACGCCGGGATGACGGCGAGTTCGGGGCCATCCCCCCTTGAGACCCACCCCGATTCGTGCGACTCCGCCAGCACAAACCTCTACTTTTCGAGCCCTCGATGCACATTCTCCTGCTCGGTTCTGGCGGCCGCGAACATGCTCTGGCGTGGAAGATCGCAGCCTCTCCCCTGGTGACCAAATTCTGGTGCGCGCCGGGCAATGCCGGGATCGCGCGCGAGGCGGAATGCGTGGCGCTGGACGTCGCCGACCATGCCGCCGTGATCGACTTCTGCAAGACGAATGCGGTCGAGCTCGTGGTGGTCGGCCCGGAGACGCCGCTGGCGGCCGGTATCGTCGATGACCTCACCGCCGCCGGCATCAAGGCGTTCGGGCCGGACAAGATCCCCGCCCAGCTCGAAAGCTCGAAGGGCTTCACCAAGGCGCTGTGCACCGAATTCGGCATTCCGACCGGCGCCTACAAGCGGTTCACCAATGCCGCCGATGCGCGTGCCTACGTCCAGAGCCAGGGCGCGCCGATCGTGGTCAAGGCCGACGGACTTGCCGCCGGCAAGGGCGTCGTCGTCGCCAAGTCGGTGCGCGAGGCGGAGGACGCCATCGCCATGATGTTCGAGGGCGGCTTTGGCGAGGCCGGCGCCGAGGTCGTGGTCGAGGAGTTTCTGCCGGGCCGCGAGATCAGCTTCTTCGCGCTGTGCGACGGCGAGACCGCCATTCCGCTGGCGTCCGCGCAGGACCACAAGCGCGTGTTCGACCATGACGTCGGCCCGAACACCGGCGGAATGGGCGCCTATTCGCCGACGCCGCTGGTGACGCCGGCGATCCATGACGCGATCATGGCCAAGATCATCCTGCCGACGGTATCAGGCATGAAGCAGCGCGGCACGCCGTTCCGCGGCATCCTCTACGCCGGGATCATGCTGACGACGCAGGGCCCAAAGCTGTTCGAATTCAACGTGCGCTTCGGCGATCCCGAGTGCCAGGTGCTGATGCTCAGGATGATGTCGGACATCGTGCCGGCCTTCCTCGCCGCCTGCGACGGGCAGCTGAAGAACTTTGACCTCCGCTGGCATCCGGAGGCCGCACTCACGGTGGTGATGGCGGCGAAGGGCTATCCCGGCGACTATCAGAAAGGCACGCGGATCGAGGGGCTCGACGCCGCCGCCAAGGTCGAGACCGCCGAGATCTTCCACGCCGGCACGGTCGAGAAGGACGGCGCCATCCTCGCCAATGGCGGCCGCGTGCTCAACGTCTGCGCGCTCGGCAAGACCGTGACGGAGGCGCAGGCCCGCGCCTATCAGGCCGTCGACCGCATCAACTGGCCGGAAGGTTTTTGCCGCCGCGACATCGGCTGGCAGGCGGTGGACGCCGAGAAGGCCAAGAGCTGACAAGGCCAAGAGCTGACAGGCCTTTTTCGCACCCGCGCGCAATGAGCGGCCGCGCCGTCGGCACTCCGAAATTGTGTAGGCGGCTGTTGGACTTAGCTACTGTGCATGGGGTTGTTTTTCGACTTTTTGTTTTGGGGCATTCTCAAGACCGAACAGATCCCGCGCTGACAGATAAGGATGCAGAAGATGTCCGATCTCGCCGACCTCTATCCCGGCTTCGCCTCCGAATGGATCAACACCTCCTTCGGCCGCATCTTCGCCCGCATCGGCGGCAAGGGACCGCCGCTGTTGCTGCTGCACGGCTTCTCCGAGACCAACGTGATGTGGCACCGCGTCGCGCCGCAACTGGCCGACGCCTTCACGCTGATCATCGCCGATCTGCCCGGCTATGGCTGGTCCGACATGCCCGAGAGCGACGCGCTGCACATCCCCTACAGCAAGCGCGCGATGGCCAAGGCCATGGTCGAGGCGATGGAGCGCCTCGGCCACGTGCACTTCGCGCTCGCCGGCCATGACCGCGGCGGCCGCGTCTCGTATCGGCTGGCGCTCGATCATCCCGGCCGGCTGTCGAAGCTTGCGGTGCTCGATATCCTGCCGACCTATAATTACTGGGAGCGGATGAACCGCGCCTATGCGCTGAAGATCTATCACTGGACGTTTCTGGCGCAGCCCGCGCCATTGCCGGAAACGCTGATTTCGAGCAATGGCGAGTTCTTCCTGCGCTTCAAGATGGCGAGCCAGACCAGGTCGAAGACGTTAGAGGCCATCGACGCGCGCGCGCTCGAACACTACATCGCCCCGTTCCGCGATCCCGCCCGCGTGCATGCGATGTGCGAGGATTACCGCGCCGGCGCCTATTTCGACTACGATCTCGACAAGGCCGATTTCGAGGCCGGCAAGAAGATCACCATTCCGATGCTGGCGCTGTGGGGCAATGCGGGCGTCGCGCAAGCCGCCGCCACCCCGCTCGACATCTGGAAGCAATGGGCGACCAACGTCGAAGGCCAGCCGGTGGATTCCGGACACTTCCTCACCGAGGAAAACCCCGACGTCACCGCAAAGGCGCTGCGCGAGTTCTTTGCCGCGCCTTAGCGCCGCTCGCGAAAGAAGTCCTTGAGCAGCCGCGCCGCCTCGCTTTCGCCGACCCCGGAATAAACATCCGGGACGTGATGGCAGGTCGGCGACGTGAAGAACCGCACGCCGGATTCGACCGCGCCGCCCTTGGGGTCGGCGGCGCCGTAATAGAGGCGCCTTACCCTTGCAAACGAGATCGCGCCCGCACACATGGTGCACGGCTCCAGCGTCACGTAGAGGTCGCAGTCGACCAGGCGCTCGCTGCCGATCTTTTTGGCCGCCTCGCGCAGCGCAACGATCTCGGCATGCGCCGTGGGGTCGTAGTCGGTCAGCGTCCGGTTCGCCGCGGTGGCGATGACCTCGTAATTGCGGACCACGACGCACCCGATCGGAACTTCGCCCGCCTTTCCGGCGTTTTCGGCCGTTTTGAGCGCCAAATCCATGAAAGAGGGGGCTTTCAAGCCTCGTATCATCGCGAGAAACCTGCTAGTAGCTGCGCCTTCAGCAGAAGTGCTTACCGATTTTGCCTGAGCATGCGGCTCGAGACGAGCGCGCACAATGCTTTCTGGCCACCCCCTGAGTGAGATTATTCATGCCTCGCGACAGCGACAAAGACAACGATTCCCGCGGCCGGCGTGATCGCGGCCCGGGCAAGGGCGGCCCCGCCAAGGGCCGCTCCGGCAAGCCACGCGGACCCGACAAGAAGTTCGCCAAGCGCGGCCCTCCCGGGGACAAAGGCGACGCTCGCCCGCCCCGCGGCGACCGCGACAGCCGTCCCTTCCGCCGCCGCGAGGAGGGCGATGCCCCGCGCCGCGACTTCAGCGACCGTCCGAAGTTCAACCGCCAAGACCGGCCGCGTGAAGATCGGCCGCGCGGCGAGGATCGTGGCGAGCGCAGCTTCAAGCCGCGTGGCGATCGTCCCTTCAAGCCGCGTGAGGACCGTCCGTTTTCCGATCGTCCGTCGCGCGACGGCGAGAAGCGCCCGTTCAAGCCCCGTGGCGACCGCCCATTTTCTGATCGCCCCTCGCGCGATGGCGACAAGCGGCCGTTCAAGCCGCGCGGTGATCGCCCGTCCTATGGGCGTGATGACCGTCCGCCGCGCAGGGATCGCGACGATTCCCGTCCGGCCGGCCGAACCGGCGACGCGAAGTTTGGCGACAAGCGACCTTACGCGCCGCGTGGCGACCGCCCGGAACGCAAGTTCGACGGCGAGCGGAAGTTTTCGCGCGGCGCACCAGATCGCAATCGCAGCGAGCGCAGCGATTCGAAACCCTGGCAGAAGCGCGATGCGGCTCCGCGCGGTGACCGGCCGCCGCGCAAGGACTTCAGCAAGGGACCGCGCAAGGATTTCGGCGGCGGCGACCGCGGTCAGGACAAGCCCTGGCAGAAGCGCGATGATCGGCAAGGCGGCGGCGACGACCGTCCGCGCTTTTCGCGTTCGCGCGACGATCGTCCATCGGGTGACCGTCCGTTCCGCGAGCGCCCCAAGTTCGATCGTCCTAAATTCGATCGTCCCAAGTTCGATCGTCCACGCGATGATCGTCCGAGGTTCGATCGCGGCGGCGATCGCCCGAAATTCGATCGTCCGCGCGAGCGCTCCGAGGGCCGTTCCGACTGGCACGAGCATCCCCGCAGCGAAGCGCGTTCCGGCGATCGTCCACGCCGCGAAAACGAGGACGAGAGCAGGATCTTCGAGAAGCGTCCGGCCTTCGGCGGCCGCGGCGCCTATCGCGAGCGCGATCGTGATTCCGAGCGGCGGCCGCGCCGCGAGGAAGAGGTCAAGCCGAAGAAGGCCGGCGAGCGTATCGCCAAGGTACTGTCGCGTGCGGGCCTCGCCTCGCGCCGCGACGCCGAGGAGATGGTCACGCAGGGCCGCGTCAGCGTCAACGGCCGGGTGATCAATTCGCCTGCGCTCGACATCACCTCGAACGATGTCGTCACCATCGACGGCAAGCCGCTGCCGGAGCGCGAGCGCACGCGGCTGTTCCTCTATCACAAGCCGCGCGGCCTGATGACGACGCATGACGATCCCGAGGGACGTCCGACCGTGTTCGACAATCTGCCCGAAGGCCTGCCGCGGCTGATCTCGATCGGCCGGCTCGACTTCAACACCGAGGGCCTGCTGCTGCTCACCAATGATGGCGGGCTCGCGCGCACGCTCGAGCTGCCGGACACCGGCTGGCTGCGCCGCTACCGCGTCCGCGCCCATGGCGACGTCACGCAGGCGCAGCTCGACGAACTGAAGAACGGCATCGAGATCGAGGGCGTCAAATACGGTCCGATCGACGCCACGCTGGAGCGTGACCAGGGTGCCAATGTCTGGCTGGTTTTCGCGATCCGCGAGGGCAAGAACCGCGAAGTGCGCAACGTCTGCGCCCATCTCGGACTCGAGGTGAACCGGCTGATCCGGGTCTCCTACGGCCCGTTCCAGCTCGGCGAGGTCCCGGAAGGCCAGGTCGAGGAGATCAAGTCCCGCGTGCTGCGCGACCAGCTCGGCGAAAAGATCATCGAGAAATCGGGCGCACAGTTCGACGTGCCGCAGAAATCTGCCTCGCATGAGGGAGACGACGCGCCGCGCGAGAAGAAGCCGGCGACCAAGCGTGGCGTGATCAACGACCGCAAGGGCCGCCGCGTGCTGGTGCAACGCACCGGCAGCGAGGAAGCGCGCGAGCGCAACGAGGCTGAGGCGAGCGGCTACGGCCCGCCGCGCCGTCCCAAGCGCGGCTATCACGGCAAGCGCGATCTGGCGCCGAAGGAGGACTGACGTTGCGCGTCGTCGGCGGTCGATTGAAGGGGCGCAATCTGGCCTCACCGTCCTCGCGCGATATCCGCCCCACGGCGGACCGCCTGCGTGAGTCCGTGTTCAACATCCTCGTGCACGCCTATGACGATCCGATTGCGGACGCGCGGGTGCTCGATCTCTTTGCCGGCACCGGTGCGCTGGGCATCGAGGCGTCGTCACGCGGCGCGAAATTCGTGCTGTTCGTCGACAACGGCGCGGAAGCGCGCGCCCTGCTGCGGAACAATGTCGAGACGCTGGGCCTGGGTGGCGTGACAAAGGTCTACCGTCGCGATGCGACCGATCTCGGGCCTGCACATCCGGTCGAACCGTTCTCGCTGGTGTTCCTCGATCCGCCCTATGGCAAGGGGTTTGCGGAGAAGGCGCTTGCGAGCTTGCGCGACGGCGGCTGGCTGACGCCGGGTGCGCTGCTCGTGGTGGAAGAGGCGAAGGCTGCGCAGTTCGTCACACCGGAAGGCTTCGAGGAATTGGAGCGGCGCGCTTATGACGACACGGAGTTCGTGTTTTTGAAGCGGCCCTAGCTCGGTGCGTAGGGTGGGGCGTGCCCACCACTTTTATCGGATCGCGGAGAGACGGTGGGCACGGCGCGTTGCGCCTTTGCCCACCCTACGGCACCGGTGTTTATCTCCGCCCGAACAGCTTCTCGACATCCGACAGCTTCAGCTCGACATAGGTCGGGCGGCCGTGATTGCACTGGCCGGAGTTCGGCGTCTCCTCCATCTCGCGGAGCAGGGCGTTCATCTCCTCCGGCCGCAGCCTGCGGCCGGCGCGCACCGAGCCGTGGCAGGCCATGGTGGCGGCGACGTGCATCAGGCGGCGCTCCAGAGGCAGCGCCTCGTCCCACTCGGCCATGTGCTCGGAAAGATCGCGCAAGAGCCCGCCCGCATTGGTCTTGCCGAGCAGCGACGGCGTCTCGCGCACCGCGACAGCGCCGGGGCCGAAGGATTCGATCGCAAGGCCGAACGATGCCAGCTCCTCGCTGCGCTCGAGCAGGCGCTCCACCGTGGCCTCGTCCATCTCGACGATCTCGGGGATCAGCAGGATCTGCCGCTGCACGCCGTTCTCCGCCAGCGAAGCCTTCAGCCGTTCATAGACGATGCGTTCATGCGCGGCGTGCTGGTCGACGATGATCAATCCGTCGCGAGTCTGCGAGACGATATAGGTCTCGTGGATCTGCGTGCGCGCAGCGCCGAGCGGGCGGTCGACCAGGTCACTGACCGGCTGGGATTCGATCCGCACGTCCGCGCTGGGTGCGCCGACATCGAACGCAGCCTGCGCGCGCTCGGTAAATGCCGGCACGGCGGAGCCGTCGAATGACGGCATCGGCGCGACCGGGGCGGATGGCGACGCCCGCCAGTCCCAGCTTGCCGGGCGCGGCGTAAATGCGGGGCGGAACGACGACAGCGCGCTCTCGCCGCTGTTGGCCGCTGTACGCCGGCCCTCCCGTGCAAGCCCTTCCTTCAATCCGTGCACGATCAGCGCGCGGACGAGGCCGGCGTTGCGAAACCGCACCTCGGTCTTGGCCGGATGTACGTTGGCGTCGACCTCGCGCGGATCGAGCGTCACGAACAGCGCCAGCACCGGATGGCGGTCGCGCGGCAGATAGTCGGCATAGGCCCCGCGGACTGCCCCTAGGATCAGCTTGTCGCGCACCGGGCGGCCATTGACGAAGAGATATTGCCCGAGCGCGTTGGCTTTGGTCAGCGCCGGCGCTGCGGCATAGCCGGCGACCACCACGCCCTCACGCTCGGCATGGACCTCAAGGGCATGGCTGCGGAACTCTGCTCCCAGGATGTCGCCGAGACGCGTGAGGCGACCGGCGACGCCGGGCAGTGCCGCAGCCCAGGTCACCGGGGCGCGCTCTTCGCCCGCCAGCGTGAAGGCGATTTCGGGCCGCGCCATCGCGAGGCGCCGCACGACCTCACGGATCGCTTCCGCCTCGGTCCGGTCGGTCTTCAAGAACTTCAGCCGCGCCGGCGTCGCGTAGAAGAGGTCATTGACCTCGACCCGCGTGCCGTGGGCCAGCGCCGCCGGCATGATCTCGGATTTATCACCACCCTCGACGTTGAGCGCCCAGGCGTGCGGCTCGCCGGCATGCCGCGTGGTGATGGCAAGCCGCGCCACAGAGCCGATCGAGGGCAGCGCCTCGCCGCGGAATCCGAGCGTACGGATCTGCAGCAAATCCTCGTCGTCGAGTTTGGAGGTGGCGTGACGCTCGACTGCCAGTGACAGGTCCCTGGCGGTCATGCCGCCGCCGTCGTCGGTGATGCCGATCCGCCGGCGCCCGCCGCCATCGGTAAAGACGTCGATCCGGCTCGCGCCGGCATCGATGGCGTTCTCGACCAGCTCCTTGACCACGCTCGCGGGACGCTCGACCACCTCGCCGGCGGCGATGCGGTTGACGACCTGTTCGGGTAATTGGCGGACGGGCATGAGTTCGATTTCAGATTCGAGACGCTATTCTAGGCCGTGTTGCGTCAAAAGCATGTGTTGGGCAACAGGAACGTGGCGGGCTGGGGAAAAGGGCTGTCTATCGCATTGATGGGATTGGACGTTCGAGAAAATCGCGCAACCGGGAGGGATCGATCTCCGGCTGCCGTCCCGATTGTGGGGTAACGGGCTGCGGTGTAGCATCGCGAAAAAACGGCAACAGGACGGGAGGACGCCATGTGCCATCTCTTCGCGCATCAGCCCCAACGCGACTATGAATCCCAGACCCGCTCCTTACGGATCGGTGGGCATTGCACCTCGATCCGTCTGGAAATGGCGTTCTGGGACACGCTGGAGGAGATCGCGGCCAAGGAGAACATGAGCGTCGGCAAGTTCCTGACGACGCTCTACAACGAGGTGCTCGACCATCACGGCGAGGTCAACAATTTTGCCTCGTTGCTGCGCTGCTCCTGCCTGATCTATCGTTCCAAGACGGCAGCGCCGGTGCAGGCGTTCAAGACGATGGTTGCGCCCATCCTCGATGCAGCGGAATAGCCCTGATGTCGTCCTGGCGAAGGCCAGGACCCATACCGCGGGATCCATCAGCGATGGGCGGTATGAGTCCCGAACAACGAGCCTTCGCCGAACCGCTTCCCGGGGCAATGGGTCCTGGCTTTCGCCAGGACGACGAACGAGATTGGATCAAATCTCCTTCTTCTGCATCGCGCCTGCAATGTAATCCGCCTGCCGGATCGCCAGCGAAACGATGGTCAGCGTCGGATTGCAGGCTGCGCCGCTGGTGAACTGGCTGCCGTCGGAGACGAACAGGTTCTTGACGTCGTGGCTCTGGCCGAACTTGTTGACCACGCCGTCTCGCGGCTTCTCGCTCATCCGGTTGGTGCCGAGATTGTGCGTGCTCGGATAGGGCGGTGTCGGATAGCTCACGGTGGCGCCCACCGCGTCGTAGACCGCCGCACCCTGCTTGTACGCGTGAGCGCGCATCGCGAGATCGTTGGGATGATCGTCGAAGTGCACGCTTGCGACCGGCTGGCCGAACTTGTCCTTCACGGTCGGATCGAGCGTGATGCGGTTGGTTTCCTGCGCCATGTCCTCGCCGACCAGCCACATGCCGGCCATCCGCGGATAGCCGTCGAGCGCTGCGGTGAACGGACGTCCCCAAGCGCCGGGGTTGAGGAACGCCGCCATGAAGGGCAGTCCGAGCGACAGCGTCTCCATCTCGTAGCCGCCGACGAAGCCGCGCTTCGGATTGTTGGCGGCCTCGTCGCGGATGATGCCGGCCATGGTGGTGCCGCGATACATGTGCACCGACTTCTCGAACACGGCATAGACGCTGCCGGTCATGTGGCGCATGTAATTGCGGCCGACCTGACCGCTTGAGTTGCCGAGGCCGTCCGGAAACATCGTGGATGCACTGTTCAACAGCAGCCGCGGGCTTTCAATCGAATTGCCGGCCACCGCAACTATGCGGGCTTTCTGACGCTGCATCGCGCCAGTCTCGTCGGCGTACACCACGCCGGTGACCTTGCCGCCCGCGTCATGCTCGATCTTGACCGCCATGCTTGCGGGGCGGACCTCGAGATTGCCGGTCGCCTCGCCCTTGGGGATCTCGGTGTAGAGCGTCGACCATTTCGCGCCTGATTTGCAGCCCTGAAAGCAGAAGCCGATCTGCTGACAGGCGCCGCGTCCGTCGCGCGGCTGGCTGTTGATCGCCATGTTGCCGGTGTGCACCGTCTTGTAGCCGAGCTTCTTTGCGCCGGCCTCCATCACTCTGAAGTTATTGTTGCCGGGAAGTCCGGGAATGCCGTTGGTGCGGGTCACGCCCATCTTGTTCTCGGCCTTGGCGTACCACGGCTCCATCTCCGCGAGCGTGATCGGCCAGTCCAGCAGGTTGGCGCCGGGAATGTTGCCGTAGGTGCTCTTCACCTTGAACTCGTGCTCGTCGAACCGCAGCGACGCGCCGGCCCAGTGTGTGGTCGAGCCGCCGACCGCCTTGACGATCCAGGCGGGAAGACCCGAGAAGTCTTTTGCGACGCGCCATGATCCCGATGTGGTGCGCACATCGGTCCAGGCGAGCTGCGAGAAACTCTCCCACTCGTCATTGACGAAGTCCTGATTTTCGATGCGGGGACCTGCTTCGAGAATGACGACCTTGACGCCCTTCTGTGCGAGCTCGTTGCCCAGCGTGCCACCGCCGGCACCGGAGCCGACGATCACCACAACGCTGGAGTCGTTCAGATCGAATTTTGCCATATGCGTTCTCCTGAACCGTTGGGTGAGCCTTAAGCCTTCGGCAGCCAGTCGATGTCGGCGAAGCCGCGGTTGATGTAGCCGCCGTGTTCGGCGGAGGAGCCCTCGTAGCCGAACCGTGGCCAGACCTCTTTCTGGTTGTAGAGAGAGACGACGAGGTCGCCGCGCACCTTCTGGAAGAAGTCGCTCTGCTCGATCTCCTTCAAGAGCACCACTCGGTCTGCTTCCCAGGGCACTTCAGCGTAAGCCACCTTGTGGCGATCACGCGCATTCTGATCGAGCCGTGTGATGCCGTCGCTGATCAGCGACTTGACGGACGCGTCCTTCGCCGCCTTGCCGTCCCACGGCTTGATCGCGGTGATGTAGTAGCTGTCGCCGAGGACGTCGTGCGGATAGATATCGCGCGCGACCTTCAGCAGCGTCTTCATCGTCGCGGGCGAAAGCGCGCTTGTCTCGTCGGCCCATGCGCCCTCGATGCTGACGGCGACGCTGGTCGCGACTGCCACGACCGGGACGGCGGTCGCGGCGCCCTTGAGAAAGACGCGGCGGCTGTGCTTGCTTCGACGGTCGACTTCCCTCATGGCATTCCTCCTTCGATTTTTGTGATTTGAATTTTGTGGTCGATCAGTTGAAACGTCCGCCGCGCTGGATCACCTCGATCTTGTAGCCGTCGGGATCACTCACGAAGAAGAAGCGCGCCAGCGTTTTGCCGTCGTGCTTGAAGTCGCGCAGCGGGCCCGGTGCGAGCTTCTCGCGCTCGAAACGGGCGTGTTCGGCATCGAGATCCTCCACCACCACGGCGAGATGTCCGTAACCGTCGCCGAGCGCATACGGCTCCTTGCGATCGAAATTGACCGTCAGCTCCAACTCGAAGGGCGAGGAGGGATGACGCAGATAGATCAGGGCAAAGTCTGCGAACTTCAGACGGTCGGCGACTTCCAGGCCAAAGGCCCGCTTGTAGAAGTCGAGCGAGCGCGCCTCGTCGAGTGCGCGGATCATGGAATGGACCGGCTTCGCCATTCAGTTCTGCTCCTTAAGAAAGGCGATGATGGCGGCGCGCGTCTCCGGCTTCGCCTGCCGGTAGACCATGACCACGCCGGGAATCACGGCTTGCGGATTGGTCAGCCAGGCGTCGAGCTTCGTCTCGTCCCAGACGAAGGCTGCTTGTGCGAGGGGCTCTGAATAGTGAAAGCCTTCGACCTTGCCGGCGGGCCGCCCGACGATCCCGACCAGCGGCGGACCCTGCCGCACCGGTTCTGACAGGTTCGTGGTGTGGCACACCGCGCATTGCTGCTTGAACAGTGTTGCGCCATCCAGCGGCTTTGCGGCCGGCAAGGGCATCTGCGCCTCGGCCACCCGCACCACCAGCACCATCGCGGTGCACAATCCCAGCACGATCGCGCGCATCGTCAAAAGTCCGCCCGTCCACGTCAATTCAGCGTGCGCAAACTCTAGGCGCGGCAAAACACGCGGTGGTAGTAGCGGGCTGTTTCGCTGCGTGCGGAGGTGCACGGGGTGCGTTGTTCCGCGCTGCCGCATATGCGGAGGGCAATTCCGCGAAACCGCCGTCAAATCCCTAAACGATCACCACACGAGACAGGTTGCATTGCGGTCGCGCCGTTCGTGCTCGTAACGCGATGGACTGGTTCGGCTCAGGCGGACGGCGCATCAAGCCGGCGAACCGATCATCGCGAAAATCCAGGAGAAATGGATGAAGTTGGTGAAGACCTCCGCAATCGCATGCGCCGTCTCGGCTCTCATTGTGACACCGGTTCTCGCGCAAGGTACATCGTCTGGCGCGAGGCCTAGCGGCACCGTGCAAAGCAAACCCATGCAAGGCAGCACAATGGGCAGCGGCGACGAGGAGATGAGCGCCCAGCCGGGCGCGGCGGGCGAGACGACGGGCATGAAGCCGACGAATGGCACCAGGAGCACGGTCGGCACCACGGGCAGTGCTGCACACAAGGGGACCGCCGACGAGTCCGCGACAGGCGGTGCAGCCAAGGGCAAGCGCTACTAGCCAATGGAGTGAAACGGCAGAACTCCGGTCGCCCTGCGGCCGGAGTTCTTTTGCAGTCTCTGCTAGTCGTCGAATCCGCGCCCGCGCTTCGACTTGATGTCGCTGCGGCGCTTCTTGCCCTCGAGCCGGCGCTGCTTGGAGCCAAAGGTCGGCTTTGTCGCGCGCCGGGGCTTCGGCCGGATCATGGCTTCGCCGAGCATCTCCGTAAGCCGGTCGATGGCGTCCTGGCGGTTGCGCTCCTGGGTGCGGAAGCGTTGGGCCTGGATCACGATGACGCCGTCCTTGGTCATGCGCTGCCCTGCGAGCCGGGCGAGGCGCAGCGCGGCATCCTCCGGAAGCGTCAGCTTCCGGGTGTCGAAGCGCAATTGCGCCGAGGTCGCGACCTTGTTGACGTTCTGCCCGCCCGGGCCGGAGGCGCGGACGAAGCCGATCTCGATGTCGTCCTCGTCGATGACGAGATCGCGGGATATCCGCAGCATGGTCGCACCATTCGTGATGCCCGGACATATCCCGGACGCCCAAGTTCGGCAATGGCGCCCCGAAATGCAAATGGCCGGGCGAGCCGGCCATTCACGAAGCTACGGAAAACGTCAGTTCGACTTCGTCACCGGTGCGGCTGCCGGTTGCGCCGCGGCCTGCGGAGCGCGGCCGACGACGACGGTCAGGAGGCCCTGGCCCCAGAGGCGCTTTGCGGCCGCCTTGGCGTCGTCCATGGTGACCGCATCGACGACGGCGTTGCGCTTCTCGATATAGTCGATCGGCAGCTTGTCCTGCTGATATTGCAGCAGCGCCTGCGCGAGCTTCGAGGAGGTGTCGAGCGCCAGCATCTGCGAGCCCTTGAGGTAGGACTTGGCCTCGTCGAGCTCCTTCTGCGTCGGGCCTTCCTCGGCGATCCGGCGCACTTCCTTGTCGATCGCGTCGATGGTGTCGCCGGCGCGGTCGGCGCGGGTGCCGGTATTGCCAATGAAGACCGCCGAATGCTCCATCCAGAGCAGCGATTCGAACACCGAATAGGCCAGCCCGCGCTTCTCGCGCACCTCGCGATAGAGCCGCGAGGACAACCCGCCGCCGCCGAGGATGTGGTTGACGACATAGGCTGCCATGAAGTTCGGATCGCTGCGTTTCACCCCGGGGCCGCCGAAGGTGATCACGGTCTGGGGCACGTCGAGCGTCACGAAGGCGCGTTGCGGCGGCTTGGCGGCCTCGACGTCGGGGACCGGCACGAGGTTGGCCTTGGCGGGCAGGCTGCCAAACGTGTGGTCGAGCAGCTTGCCGAGCGTGGCCGCATCGACATCGCCAACCACTGCGATCTTGAGCGTGTCCTTGGCGAGCACGCGGGCGACATAATCCTTCATGTCGGCAACCGTGATGGTTGGAACGCTGTCGAGGTTGCCGTTGGACTGCCGGCTATAGGGATGATCGCCGAAGGCAACCTCCAGGAATTTGCGGCTCGCCAGCGAGGTCGGGTTGGTGGTCTCGCGGCGCAGGCCCGAGATCACCTGCGAGCGAATGCGTTCGACATCGGCCGTTTCGAAATGCGGCGAGGTCAGCGCGCTCCGCAGCAGGTCGAAGGCCTCGTCCTTGTTGTCGCGCAGCATGCGCAGGCTGCCACGGAACGTGTCGCGGGTGGCGCTGAAGGAGAGCTCGATGGCGCGGCGATCGAGCCGCTCATGGAAGGTCTTGGAATCGAGGTCGCCGGAACCTTCGTCGAGGAGATCGCCGACCAGATTGGCGACGCCCGACTTTTCCTTGGGATCCTGGGCCGAGCCGCCGGCAAAGGAATATTCCATGGCGATCAGCGGCACAGTTGCATCCTGTACGAACCAGGCCTCGATGCCGCCCGGCGAAGTCAAATGCTGGATCTTTGCAGCCGCCTGCGACGGCGAGACGGTAGCAAGCACGAGTGCCGCGCCGGTGACGAGGGAGAATGAGACACGTCGAAGGAAGGGATAGGTCACGAACGCTTCTCCTCGCGCTTGGCGGCGCCGGTATCCTTGATCAGATAGCCCGTCACCGAGCGCTTCTTCTCGAGCCATTTCTGCGCGACGGTGCGGACCTGCTCGGCGGTGACCGCGCGGATGCGATCTGGCCAGCTCCGGATGTCCTCGATCGACAGGCCTGTGGTCAGTGCGCCGCCATACCAGCGCGCCAGCACCGCCTGATTGTCCTGGGCGTAGATCGCCTCGGCGATGAGCTGGGTCTTGACCCGCTCGAGATCCTCGGCGCGGATCGGATTCTGCGCGATATCGGCAATGACGCCGTCGACCACCTGCTCGACCTCGGCGAAGGTGACGCCGGATTTGGGCGAAGCCGAGATTGCGAACTGGGTCGGGTCGAGCGAGATGCTCGAATAGCTGGCGCTGGCGGAGACCGCGAGCGGCTTGTCGACCACGAGCGCACGGTAGAGATAGGAATTGCTGCCGCTGCCCATCAGCTGTGCCAGCACGTCCAGGGCCGCGCTTTCGCCGGCCGCAGCCGTGGTCGCCGAGGGCACCAGGTAATAGCGTCGCAGGCCGGGTTGCTCGACGCGCGGATCGGCCAGGGTCACGGTGCGCGGCGCCGCGGGCTCCGGCTCCTGCGGGCGGACGCGGCGCGCCGGGATCGCCGGTTGGGCCGGGATGGACCCGAAATTGCGCTCGACCAGCGGGCGGATGTCGGCGGGCTCGACGTCGCCGGCGATCACCAGGGTCGCGTTGTTCGGCGCATAGAAGCGGCGGTAGAAGGCGAGCGCATCCTCGCGATGGAGCTTCTCGATCTCCTGATGCCAGCCGATCACCGGCCGGCCGTAGGGATGGTTGAGATAGAGCGCGGCCATGATCTGCTCGTTCAGCCGCGCGTCCGGATTGTTGGCGACGCGCATGTTGTACTCTTCGAGCACGACGTCGCGCTCCGGCAGCACGTTCTCATCCTTGAGGATCAGGCCGGTCATGCGGTCGGCCTCGAACTCCATCATCTTCGGCAGCTGCTCTTTCGGCACCCGCTGGTAATAGTTGGTGTAGTCGACCGAGGTCGAGGCGTTCTCGTTGCCGCCGACGCGGAGCACGGTCTGGGAGAATTCGCCGACCGGATGCTTCGATGTGCCCTTGAACATCAGGTGCTCGAGGAAGTGCGCGAGCCCGGACTTGCCCGGCGTCTCGTCTGCCGAGCCGACCTTGTACCAGATCATTTCCGTGACGACGGGCGTGCGGTGGTCGGGAATCACCACGACCTGCATGCCGTTTCCAAGCGTGAAGCTGGCGGGCGGAGCCGATGTCACCGTGGTCTGCGCAAGGGATGCGCCGGCCGTCAGGACACTCGTCGAAAGCAGCGCGGCAAGGAGGCGGGCAGCCGATCGGTAAGAGGACATCATGATCCTTATGAAAGGCCGAGCCCGGATGTCCGGCTCGGAGGCACGGCATGGTACACCGTGCGGCAAACGCTTCGCGTCACGAAGCAGAGAACTGAACTCGGGCGCAAGTTACTGATCAGCAATTAAAGACCGCGTCCGGCGCGCACGAGCCGCCGGCGCGGGACCGCGTCTGTCGGGTTCTCGCAAAGGGACAGGAGGCTATTGTTCCTTGTCCTTGCCGGACATGATGTCGAAATAGGTCCGCCGTGTCTTGTCCTCTCCGGCGCCATAGGCGTAGCTCGGCGACGGCGTCTGATAGCCCGGCGGCGGCTCGACCAGCGACTGGCGCGGCGGCTCGGTCGTGAATTGCTTGGCCTCGCCTTTGTTGTTCGACATCATGCCCCACAGACCGCCGGAGAAACCGAGCTGGGCCGGGCTGAGCGACGGATTGCTGTTGGTGCCCGGCTGAATAGGATCGTTGCTCGTGCGCTCGGGTGCGGCTGTCCTGCCGACCTCCATCTCGGCGGGCGACAGCGCCCGGCCTGCCTGCCAACTCTCCGTCGCCTTGACGGCCTTCTTCCGCTGCGCGATGGCCTCCTTGCGGCGTCTCTCGTCAGGGTCCTTCGGCCAGTTTGGCGCGTTCTTGGCTTCGGTCCCGGCGGGCGGCGGCAGGTCAAGCTTGGGCGGTACCACCAGCGGCGATCGCTCGCGGTATTCGATACCCTTCTTCTCCATGCTCTTGGCGCCGATGCCCGACATCAGATTGTCGATGAGCTTCTCTTCGAAGGTCATGTCGTCGTCGTCCTCGCCGTCGTCACCGGCGCGGGCGGCGCCAGCCGACATGACGAGACCGATGCCGAGCGCGACAGCGGACAATTTCAACGCCCGCCAGAATCCCTGCCGGGGGTCTTCAACCATCGAACCGCTGGTCTTCGAGCTGCGCATCACTGTACCTGTTCCAAAATGTGGCAGTTTGCCGCTCTCACGCGGCATAATCCCTCGCAAAAGCAAGGTTCCGCCTGCCGGTCCGTATCGGCCGGGATCAGGGCGCTTTTGCGGCGGGTACCCCCAGGAAGGAATCATACAATAGCGCCGCCACGCCAGCAACGATGGCCACGTCCGCGAGATTGAACACGTACCAGTTATAGGTATTTCCGCCGATATTGATGTGAAACAGGGCGAAATCGACCACTGCGCCATAGGCGAGGCGATCGATCCCATTGCCAATTGCGCCGCCGATGATCAGGCCGAGCGCGATGGTTGCCAGCAGGGTGTGGGAGCGGGCCATCCAGATCGCCAGCGCAACCACGGCGAGGACCTTCACGGCCATCAGCGCCATTTGCGCGGCCTGACCGTCGTTCTGGAGCCAGCCGAAGCTGATGCCGATGTTCCAGGCCAGCACCAGGTCGAAGAACGGGGTCACCTCGACCGCGCCGCGACGGGCGAGGTCGAACACGTTCAGCAGCCAGAGCTTTGAAGCCTGGTCGGCCACGAGCGTGAGCAGGGCCGCGAGGATGCCGGCGCGGAGCGGGGTCATGGGCAGTCCGCCACAACATGCTCCGTCGTCGTCCTGGCGAAAGCCACGACCCATACGCCGAGGCGGTCGTTGTTTGAAAGACTTGTGGTCATCAGCCTTCGGCGCAATTGGCGGCGGTGGAAATGGGTCCTGGCTTTCGCCAGGACGACGGTGAGACCTAGATGCTGACCCCCAGCGCCTTCCATTCGCGCAGCGCCTGGGCATCGCGCGGGGTGACGTCGGGGTATTCGGGGTCTTCACCCACCGTCGGCGAAATCTTCCAGGAACGGGCGCATTTGGTGCCGACCGCCTTCTCCACCACGACAGCGACACCTGGAACGGCATCGAGACGGAAGGCGGAAGCCGGCGCCTCGCCCTCGCGCACCTCGTAGTTCGAGGTGATGCAGATCTCGGCGAGGTCGGTGTCGAACAGCGTCGCAAGCATGTCGCGGTCCGCGACATAGATGACCGGTGATGCCTCCAGCGACGAGCCGATGTTCTTGGCGGCGCGTTCGAGCTCCAGCGCACCGGTGACGACGCGGCGGACGTTGCGGATCGCTTCCCACTTCGCGGCGAGCTTGTCGTCGCGCAGGCTTTCGAGGTCGTCGGGAAACTGCGTCAGGTGCACCGAGGGCTCGGCCTCAGGCCTGTACATGCGCCAGGCCTCCTCCGCGGTGAAGCTGAGGATTGGCGCCAGCCATTTCAGGATCGAGCTGCACAACAGGTCGATCGTGGTTAGCGCCGCCTTGCGCGTCGGCGAGGACGGCGGATCGCAATACAGCGTGTCCTTGCGGATGTCGAAATAGAACGCGGAGAGCTCGCTATTCAGGAAGGCGGACAGGGTTGCGACCACGGTCTTGTAGTCGAACTCCTGATAGGCCTTGCGGACGACGGCAGCGCGCACCGCGAGCTCGTGCAGCATCAGCCGTTCGAGTTCGGGCATGTCGGCGGGTGCGACTGCGTCGGCCGGCTTGTAGTGATCCAGCGTTCCCAGCATCCAGCGTACGGTGTTGCGCAGCTTGCGATAGGTCTCGATGGTGTTCTTCAGGATCTCCGGGCCGATGCGCTGGTCGTCGGCATAGTCGGTGGCGCAGACCCACAGGCGCAGGATATCCGCGCCCGAATCCTTGATCACCTTCTGAGGCTCGACGGTGTTGCCGATCGACTTCGACATCTTGCGGCCGTTCTCGTCGAGCGTGAAGCCGTGGGTGAGCACGATGTCGTAGGGCGCGCGGCCGCGCGTGCCGGCGCTCTCCAGCAGCGAGGAATGAAACCAGCCGCGATGCTGGTCGCTGCCTTCCAGGTACATCACGGTGTCGTTGCCGCCATCGACCTTGCGGACGATGTTGCCGAGCTGCGGGAAGTTCTGGCGATCCTCGAGCACGAAGGCATGTGTGGAGCCGGAATCGAACCAGACGTCGCAGATGTCATCGATCTTCTTCCAGTCTTCCTTCGCGCGCGATCCAAGGAAGCGCTCGCGGGCGCCTTCCATGTACCAGGCGTCGGCGCCTTCTTCCATGAAGGCTTCGCTGATGCGCTGATTGACGATCTCGTCCTGCAGGATCTCGGCCGAGCCGTCGCTCTTCTCGCGCACGAACACGGCGATCGGAACGCCCCAGGCGCGTTGGCGCGAGATCACCCAGTCCGGACGGTTGGCGATCATGCCGTTGATGCGGTTCTCACCCGACGGCGGCACCCATTGCGTGACCGAGATCGCATGCAGCGCGCGGGCCCGCAGCGTATCGCCCTTTTTTGCATGGCCATTCTCGCTGACGTCCTTGTCCATCGCGATGAACCATTGCGGCGTATTGCGGAAGATCACCGGCTTCTTCGATCGCCAGGAATGCGGATATTGGTGCTTGAGGCGGCCGCGCGCGAGCAGCTTGCCGGCCTCGATCAACGCCTTGATCACGGCCTCATTGGCATCGCCCTTCTCGCCCTTGTCGTTGAGCACGCGCTTGCCGGTGAAGCCGGGGGCCTGCGCAGTATAGGCGCCGTTCTCGTCGACAGTGTAGGGGATCGCGGTCGAGATGCCGCGCTCATCGAGCTCGCGGGTATTGGCCATCCAGACGTCGAAGTCCTCGCGGCCGTGGCTCGGCGCGGTGTGCACGAAGCCGGTGCCGGTATCGTCGGTGACATGCTCGCCGGCGAGCAGCGGCACGATAAACTCGTAACCGCCATCGAGGCCGCGCAACGGATGGGCGCACTCCACGGCGTCCAGCGTATCGCCGGGAATGTCGCGCACCTTCTCATAGGCCGTGACGCGCGCCTGCTTGAACACCTCCGCTGCAAGCGCATCGGCCAGGATCAGGAGATCGCCGGTCTTCGCCCAATTGTCCGCGGCCGCATCCGTCACCTTGTAGAGGCCGTAGGCAATCTTCGGTGAGAACGAGATCGCGCGGTTGCCGGGTAGCGTCCAGGGCGTGGTAGTCCAGATCACGACGCTGGCGGAAGCAAGCGCGCCATGCGCGGGCGAGGTGACCGGGAATTTTACCCACACCATGTCGGAGGTGTAGTCCTCGTACTCGACCTCGGCCTCGGCGAGCGCGGTCTTCTCGACCACGCTCCACATCACCGGCTTGGAGCCGCGATACAGCGTACCGTTGGCGGCGAACTTCATCAGCTCGCGGGCGATCTGCGCTTCGGCCGGATAGCTCATCGTCTGATAGGGGTGATCCCAGTCACCGATGATGCCGAGGCGCTTGAATTCCTCGCGCTGCACGTTGATCCAGTGGGTTGCATAGGCGCGGCACTCTTTCCGGAACGCCACCATAGCCGTGGAATCGCGGAAATCAGGCTTCTGCTTGCCCTTGGAGCGGTAGTTCTCCTCCTCGATCTTCCATTCGATCGGCAGGCCGTGGCAGTCCCAGCCGGGCACATAGTTGGAGTCGAAGCCGAGCATCTGCTGGCTCTTGGTCACGACGTCCTTGAGGATCTTGTTCAGCGCGTGCCCGATATGGATGTTGCCGTTGGCGTAGGGCGGGCCGTCATGCAGCACGAATTTGGCGCGGCCCTGAGCTTGCTGGCGCAGTCTGTCGTAAAGGCCGATGTCGTTCCAATATTTCAGCAGCTCCGGCTCGCGCTGCGGCAGGCCGGCGCGCATCGGGAATTCGGTCTGCGGCAGGAACAGGGTTTTCGAATAGTCTTTGGCTTCGGATTTTTGGGATTTTTGTGGCTTGTCGGACATGAGGCTGACTGGCTCGGAAGGGCGCGGGAACGGATGGCGATGCGGAATCGCGGGTGAAACGACAACATCCCGGTCTTGCGCCGAGCCGAAAGCTCAGGCGGAAGCCGGGCCGCTAATCCCTATGATGCGCCGCGCAAACATGGGCACTCCATAGCAGGGGGGCGGGGGAAGCGCAAAGGGGCGGACGGCCTGATCCTGACGGCCGGGCACTATTGCGGAATTCCGCCGTAGAACTAATGTGTTGATTAACGGAGACTAATTCGATGAACGCAGAGCCGCTTGCCGAGGTGTTCGAGGAGCTCAAGCAGCTTCGCCGACTTGGTGGAAGGCGAGACGCCCAGGCACATCCAGAGATTACGTCCTCCCTTGAGGACGCCTATGCCGTGTTACTCGAGGCTGGCCAGAATGATACCGCGGACCTAATCCGCCAAGTGATAGACGATCTTCCTCCAGTCGGGTCGCTGGTCCGAATTCTGGAGATCAGGACGCTGGCCAACCGAGTCTTTGGTGACACTGCAAAGGCAGTGGCTTGGCTCGATCGACCAAATCGATCGCTATCAGGCCAGAAACCAGCCGACCTGTTGCAAGACGAACTCGGCGCGGCTGTCGTCCGCGAGCTGCTCGAGCAGATCGATCATGGAATCTTTGCCTGAGCCCGCAAGATGGAGCTCTGGCGAATTTCCAATTACGTGGATCTGTCTGGAGTTGGCGGCCTGAGGGCCGCAGGCCGGTGGCATTCGCAAGGCAGGCGCATCGTGTATCTCGCTGATCATCCGTCAAGCGCGTTGCTGGAAAGCTTGTCCATATGGATCGCGATATGATCCCGTCGACCTACCAGTTGCTGCGTATCGCGGTCCCCGACGACTTTGTCCTCGAGGCAGTCGGGCCGGAATTGCCGCCCGATTGGCGATCCCAGGCGATGGTCAGCCGTGAGATTGGGGATCGATGGCTCGATCGGTCAGCCACCGGGCTCGTGCAGGTGCCGTCGGCGATAAGCGCGCATGGAGCTAATTTTCTCTTGAACCCTGCACATTCGGATGCAGCGCGTGTCAGCGTCGCGGAGGTTATCCAGGCGCCGTTCGATCCACGGCTGCTCGTCTAGCCAGATTAATCAATCGATGACGCCAAGCCTCGGAAACGCGTCCGGGGCGGCGGCGAGCATGGCGCGGGCGCGGGCGGAATCGTGGTCCATCTGGCGGATCAGGGCCTCCAGGCTGTCGAATTTCAGCTCCTCGCGGATGAAGCCGATAAAGGCGCAGTCGAGCGTCTGTCCGTAAAGGTCGCCCTTGAAGTCGAACAGGAAGATTTCCAGCAGCGGCGCACCATTATCAAACGTCGGGCGGCGGCCGAAGCTTGCCACCCCGTCCAGCCGCTCCGCGCCGCGGCCGACCCGCACCGCATAGATGCCGTGCTTGAGGCCGCAATTGGCATCGAGGCGGATATTGGCGGTGGGATAACCGAGGTCGCGGCCGCGCTTCTCGCCGTGGATCACCTCGCCGGTGATGAACCAGGGCGAGCCGAGCATGGTCGTGGCCTCGTCGATCTGGCCTTCGGCGAGCGCGATCCGGATCGCGCTGGAGGAGACCGGCCGCTCGTCGATATCGACATGCGGCTGCACGTCGACCTCGATGCCGAGCCGGGGCGCCTCGTTGACCAGGAGGCTCGGCGAACCGACCCGACCCTTGCCGAAATGGAAGTCGTAACCGACGGCGATTCCGCCGATGCCAAGGCGCCCGATCAGGTCATGGTGAATGAAGTCTTGCGCGCTGGTCCCGGCGCGGGACTTGTCGAAGGTCATGACCACGGCGCCGTCAAGTCCGGTGCCGGCCAGAAGCCGCAGCTTGGCACGCTCGTCGGTCAGGCGGAATTGCGGGGTGTTGGGGCTGAAAAACCGGCGCGGATGCGGCTCGAAGGTCAATGCCAGCGCCGGGCGGCCATGTATCCGGCCCATTTCCAGGGCTGCGGCGATCACGGCGCGATGGCCGAGATGAACCCCGTCGAAATTGCCCATGGCGACCACGGCACCCCTTGCAATGGCGGAGTCCGGCGTAGTGTCGCGGATAACGGTAAAATGCGGAGCCATCAGGGGAATCTCGAGCCGGCGGGACCGGCCGGGACCGTGGCGCGACGGGCCGGATGAAGTCAAGCGGGAGGGGGCGGCTGCATCGAAAGCGATTTCAGTCCACCGCGGGCATTCCCAGTTAACGCGCTGTTTAACGCCTTGGTGCTAGTCCTTGAGCATGGAACCGCGGGGCTCCGGCCCGGCAGGTCCGATCGTAATATTTCCTGGGTTTGCGTTGGGGGAGTCGAGATGGCGGTTGATTTGTCGATGTCGGTTCTGGTGGTTGACGACTACAGCACCATGATCCGTATCATCAGGAACCTCCTGAAGCAGCTTGGCTTCGAGAATATCGATGATGCAAGCGACGGTTCGGCAGCGCTGAACAAGATGCGCGGCAAGAAGTACGGCCTCGTGATTTCCGACTGGAACATGGAGCCGATGACGGGTTACGACCTGCTGCGCGAAGTGCGCGCGGATCCGAACCTCGCCACCACGCCCTTCATCATGATCACGGCCGAATCAAAGACCGAGAACGTGATCGCGGCCAAGAAGGCTGGCGTGAACAACTACATCGTCAAGCCGTTCAACGCGGCGACGCTGAAGACCAAGATCGAGGCGGTCTTCCCGGACATGGCAAGCGCCTAAGGCGCGATCGAAGCCATCGGTTGAATTCGGAGGGCCCGGGCGGTTGTCCCGGGCTTTCTGCGTCTGGTTTTGTCATGCCGGATTCGATGCTCCACATCCGCCGGGGATGACGATCAGCTCACTACCACTTCAGTTCGCGCATCAGCGCCTTTGGCGGATGGCCGAACAATTCCAGCACCGAAGCCGGGTCGAGCTGGTCGAGACCCTCGAACTCCTCGGCATGGATGCCGCGGGTCACGAACAGGCAATCGATGCCGAACTCGCGCGCACCGGTAAGGTCGGTCCGGACGGAATCGCCGATCGCGAGCACCTTTTTGCGGTCGATCTGGTGGCCCTGGCGTTCGCCGGCGAGCGCCATCGCGCGCTCGTAGATCGGCCGGTGCGGCTTGCCGTAGAAGATCACCTCGCCGCCGAGCTCGCGATAGAGCTCCGCGATCGCGCCGGCGCAATAGATCAGTCGGTCGCCGCGTTCCACCACGATGTCGGGGTTGGCACAAACCAGCGTCAGCTTGCGCTCGCGCGCCTTCAGCATCATGCCGCGATAGTCTTCCGCCGTCTCGGTCTCGTCGTCATAGAGGCCGGTGCAGACGATGTAGTCCGCCTCCTCCAGCGGCGCGGTGACCGCATTGAGGCCGCGGTAGATCGAGTTGTCGCGCTCGGGCCCGAGCCAGAACATCTTGCGGCCGGGATGGTCGGCGACATAGAGCCGCGTCAGGTCGCCTGAAGACACGATGGCATCATAGGTCTCGTCGGCGACGCCGAGCTTGCGCAATTGCCGCTGCACGGAGTCGGCCGGGCGCGGCGCGTTGGTGATCAGGATGACCGTACCGCCGCGGCTGCGATAGGTGTGCAGCGCCTCGCAGGCTTCGGGGAAGGATTCGAGGCCGTTATGGACCACGCCCCAGATGTCGCTGAGCACGACGTCCACGCCCGCCACGAGTTCACGCAGGCTTTCGGCGAAATGCAGCGTGGTCATGATGCGTGCGGCCGATCAGATGCGGCGCGCGAGCGCGGCGTTGCCGGTGACGCGCTGTGGCGCAGACGCGGCCGACGTCGCGCCTGAGCTGGGTGTGCCGGAGCCATTGGATCCCTGAATGTCCTGTGCCTGGTTCGGCGCGGCGGTAGCAGATGACCCCTCCGGCCGCAATGGCCGGGGCGGCGCGAACAGGAACCCCTGGCCGAACCGCACGTCATAGTCGAGCAGGTCGATCACGGCGCGTTCGCCCTCGATCCGCTCGGCGATCAGGTCGATGCCGAAGCGGCCGAGCAGGTCGGAAAGATCGGACGGGTGGATGTCCGAGGCCGAAGCCTGCCTGGGGTCGAGCAGGAGCGAGGCCGGCACCTTGATGAAGCGCACGCCGCGATCGGCGAGCTCGCGCGGTTCGATACGCAAATCGGTGACATGGTCGATCGAGAAACGGAAACCGCGCTGGGCGAGCGCGGCGAGATTCTCGGTCTCGGCCGGGCCGAGATTGCGGAAGGTCGATTGCTTGAATTCCAGCACCAGCGACGGCGCCAGCGCCCGGTTGGCTTCGAGGAAATCGAGGTATTGCGCGAAGGTCGTGGAATTGCCGAGCGTGGAAGCCGCGACGTTGCAGAACACGCCGACCTCCTTGTTGCGTACCATCAGGCGTCGCAGCACCTGCACGCAGCGCAGCATCACCATGTTGTCGATGCGCCCGATCAGCCCAGAGGCCTCCGCGATGCTGATGAACTCTTCGGCCGCGACCAGCTGGTCACGCTCGTCGCGCAGGCGCGTCACCGCCTCATAGAAGCGGACCTTGCGCTGTGGCAGCGACACCATCGGCTGGAGAAAGATGTCGATGCGGTTCTCGTCGATCGCGTTGCGGAGCGTCGCCAGCAATTGGGTCTGGTTGCGGCCGTTGGCGGTCTGAACCGGATTGGTCTGGATCGCCGGTGCTGCCGGCCGCACTGGCGGCGGCGCGGGCGCTGGGGGAGCGGCAGCCGACCGCTCCTCCTCGAACGGGGCCATCAGGTCGAGCGGCGCGTCCGGCTCCTGCCTTGCGATTGAAGTTGGTGCCGGCACCGGCGCGTTGCCGGCCATCAGATCCTCATGGGCCGAGACGGTGGTGGCGAGCTGCCTGACCAATCCGCCGAGCTCGTTGATCTCGCCGACCACCGACTGGATACGGTCGGAGTTGGCCGAATTGGAGGAGGCGATGCGTGCTTCGACCGTGGCGAGCCGGCGGCCGAACTCGGCGACCTGGCGGGCGAGATCGGCGGTGCCGCGCGAAAGGTCGGTGATCTGGCCGCCGACGTCGCTGCGGTCGCGCAGTCGCATCGACACTGCATTGTAGAGGATCAGGAAGGTCAGCGCCGTCAGCGCCACGATCGCGGATTCGGTTCCGCTGATGCCGGCGACCGCGTAGAGCACGAGCCCGAGCGAGGCGGCGACCAGAACCATGCAGATGGCGATGAAGATCGTCGAAATACGAATCATGCCGCGCGTTACGCCTCAAGAGCTGACCTGCCTGACCGGGAAAACACGGGTGGCGTTTCGAACCCGTCACGCCGCATGCTCCCCCAAGCGGCATGAGCTTAACATCATTGTTGATTCGAGGGGATAGCGGCTCTCTTGCGGCTCAAGTCAGGCCAGCCCGGCGAAAACCTTCCAGATAGCGCTCGCGGTCGGGGGCGAGCTTGATCGGCATGAACTCTGCGATCCAGGCGAGCGAGACGTTCGGCTGGGCGCGGCGGAGTTCCTTCAGCGCCGCACGGGCAATCCCGCCGTGACCCGCCATGCCGGCGGCCGCAGTCAGTACCCGGTGCGCCCCGACGAAGTCGCTACGCTGGCGCAAGGCCTCCTGGGCGAGCCGGATGGCCTCCTCGTCGTCGCCGCCAAGAAAACGGGCATAGGCGGCGATGCCGAAATAGACGGGGGCATAGGGGTCGCGCGGACTGAGACGGATGGCGCGGCGCGCGGCCTCGTCGGCATCCTGCCAGCGCCCGCAATAGCCCAGCGCCAGGCCATAATAGCCCTGCGCTAGCGCAAAGTTTGGATTGAGCCGCAGCGCGGTCTCGAATTCGGCAAGCGAATCGTCGAATCGCCGCGCGAACAGATCGACATGGCCGAGCGCATTATGGGCCCAGGCATCCTCGTCGTCGGCGCGAATCGCGGCCCGCGCCGCACGCTCGGCGGCCGGCATTGCCGCGGTCATATCCATCCAGCCCATATGCGCCGTGAACATGTAGCTGGTGCCGAGCAGTCCGAGCGCCTTGCCGTAGTTGGGGTCGAGTGCGATGGCCTTTTCGAGCAGGGCCTGTGCGACCAGGTGGTCCTGCCGTGTCACGCGCCAATAGTGGGAGAGCGCGCGCATCAGCAGATCCCAAGCATCCATGCTCTCGGGCGCCTTGCGCTGGGCGCGAAAATTTTCCGCAGCGTAGAGCTGCGGCTCGATCGCGGCGACGATCTGTTCGGTGATCTCGTCCTGCACGGCGAAGACATCGGCGAGCTTGCGGTCGTAGCGTTCGGCCCAGAGATGGCTTCCGGTGGCGGTGTCGTTGAGCTGCGCGGTGATGCGGACGCGGTCGCCCTCTTTGCGAACGCTGCCCTCCACGACATAACGCACGCCGAGCTCCTCAGCGACCTGCCGCTGGTGAACCGTACGGCCCTTGTAGATGAAGGAGGAGTTGCGCGCGATGACGAAGAACCAACGCAACCTGGACAGCGCAGTGATGATGTCCTCGCTGATGCCATCGGAAAAATAATCCTGCTCGGCCTCGCCGCTCATATTGGTGAAGGGCAGGACGGCGATCGCGGGACGGTCGGGCAGCGGCAAGCCCGCCGGTGTCGGAGCAGCCGGCTTGATCGCAGCAGCCGACTTTGTCGCCTCGGTGAGTTCAGTCACCTCGCCGACGAACCGCACGCCCTTGCGCGCAATGGTGCGGATCAACCGCTGCTGCTCGCCAGTGTCGTTGACCGCGCGCCGCGCAGCGTTGATCCGGCTGGTCAGTGTCGATTCCGAGACGACGCGGCCGTTCCAAATCGCATCGAGCAGACTGTCCCGCGTCACCACGCGTTCGCGGTTGCGGACCAGATAGAGGAGGAGGTCGAACACCTGGGGCTCAAGGGAGACGAGCGCACCCGACCGCCGCAGCTCGCGCCGCTCGGGATCGAGCACGAAATCCTCAAATCGATGCGCCACGCTGCGCCCCGGTCCACACCCGGAAATCAAGGTGCTCTCAGCCTAAAATAACGCCGGTCTCAAGGCCAGAAGGCCACATGCGCCCTATCGTCCCGGCGTTTTCAACCGCAGGAGATTGCCATGTCGACATCCACAGCTCTCAAGCCGACCGCCGCCCAACCCGACCTTGCTGTCCTGAAGCAGCGCCAGCACGTTGCGTGGTCGTCCGGCGACTATGCCATCGTCGGCACCACATTGCAGATCGTCGGCGAGCAGCTTTGTGAGGCCTTGGATTTACGCGCTGGCAACAAGGTGCTGGACGTCGCCGCCGGCAATGGCAATGCGACGCTGGCCGCCGCACGACGCTGGTGCGACGTTACATCCACCGATTACGTGCCAGCGCTGCTCGAGCGTGGGCAGGAGCGGGCGGCGGCGGACCATCTAACGGTCGAATTTCGCGAAGCGGACGCCGAAGCGCTCCCCTTTGCCGATGCGAGCTACGATGTCGTGCTCTCGACCTTCGGAGTGATGTTCACGCCCGACCAGGACCAGGCGGCCTCCGAGCTCGCGCGGGTCTGCAAATCCGGCGGCAAGATCGGCCTTGCCAACTGGACTCCACAGGGCTTCATCGGCCAACTGTTCAAGATCATCGGCAAGCATTTGCCTCCGCCGGCCGGTGTGAAGTCGCCGGCGCTGTGGGGCACGCAGGCTCGACTTGAGGAAATGTTCGGCGGCGCGGCCTCGGAGATCGCAGCCGAGCCGCGCATGTTCGTGTTCCGCTATCGCTCGCCCGACCACTGGCTCGACGTCTTCAAGTCCTATTATGGCCCGATGCTGAAGGCCTTCGCGGCGCTCGACGAGACCGCCCAGGCCGCGCTGCGGCACGATCTCATGACCCTGCTCGGTGAGTTCAATCATGCCGATGACGGCACGGTGGTCGTGCACAGCGAATATCTGGAGGCGGTGATCACCAAGCGTTGATTGTGGTCAACACATGGTCAGGCCGGCTTTGGCCTGACCATCGCGTCAGGATGGCGCCGCAGCGCCGACCGTGTCGGCCGAGACGGCCTCGCGGGTGCCAAGCGGCCTGGGCGCCCCGGTGGTCGTGTCACGCAGGGTCTGCCGTTCGATCTCCGAATTTAGCTCGGCCCCGAACATGATGACGATGGCGGACATCCACATCCACATCATCAAGCCGATCGCAGCGCCGAGCGAACCGTAGGTCGCGTTGTAATTGGCGAATTCGGAGAGATACCAGGACAGCAGCGCCGAGCCGGCGATCCAGAGGATCGCGGCCGTTACCGCGCCGGGGCTCAGCCATTGCCAGCGCGGGGCGTCGCGGCTGGGCGCGAAGCGGTAGAGGACGGCGAGCGCCGCAAGGAGAATGACGAATAGCACCGGCCATCTTGCCAGCGCCACGATCAGCTTGCTTTCGGGCGCCATGCCGAGGTGATTGAGCGCGAGCGGGAAGGCGACGACGGCGCCCACCATCAGCAACAGGGCAACGATGCCACCGACCGTGAAGGCCAACGAAACCGTGTTCAGCCGGATGAAGCTGCGTTTTTCACGCTCCTCATAGGCGACGTTGAGGGCGTCGAAGATGGCTTTGACGCCGGCATTGGCGCTCCAGATCGCGAGCACGAGGCCAAACAGGAAAGTGAAACCAAGGGTCGCGCCGCCGTTCGACACGACGCGCGCCACCTGGTCCTCGACGATCTGGAACGCGCCCTCGGGCAGCATCATCGCGAGCGATTGCAGGTTGGAACTGATCGTCGAGGGATCGGCGAACAGGCCATAGAATGAAACCAGAGCCGTGATGGCGGGAAAGATCGCGAGCAGCCCGAAAAAGACGACGCCGCCGGCGGTCGCGAGCAGGCGATCCTCGTCGATGCGCTGATAGGTGCGCCAGAGGATGTCCTTCCAGCCTGCCCACGGGATCGCGAACGGGCTTTTTGCGCGGCGGCCGCGGCCGGGCTGCGAGGCTGCGCCCGTCGGGCTCGTTTCCGGCGAATTCGCCTCGCTGTTGCGATGGTCTTGCGGAGGTCCTGGCCGGATCAGGCCGGAATCCTGGAAATACCGCTCCGCGGTGAGCACGAACACGGTCGTGGCTGCCACTAACAGCCAGCTGTCGAATTGCTCGGCGCGCCGCATAGGCATTTTCAGGCATCCGCTCCGTGGCCGTGACGCCGCCGGCGCGCGGCCGTCAGCCCGACCAGCCCAACGGCTGCGAGCATCAGCCCGAGTTGCACGGGCCGGTTGGACCGAGCCGGCCACGTGCTGCCGCCATGTCCCCGTTCATGTCCTCGTTCGCCCGGCGCGAGCGGCGCGAGGGGAATTGTCGTCGCGACCTCCTTCACCGCGTCCTTCACCGTTCCGCGCGGGATGCGCGGGGTGGCGATCGCCACCCGCAGCCGGCTGGCGAGCGGCACTATCGGCTTGGTCTTGCGCTTCATCTGAGCCATGGCCACGCCGGCGCAGGCGGCGGCCAGGACCAGGAGGACACCGCCGGCGGCGCCGAATCCCCAGAATTGCCCGTAATGGATTGCAACCCAGCGGTACAGGGCGATCAGGCCGACAAAGAAGGCTGCGACGACGAACAAGCCCGCAACGGCGAGCAGTCCGGCCGCAGTCGCGTAAGAGGTCATGCGCCCCGTGGCTTGATTGCTCCGGTCACGGGCATAGGACTGGGCGGCGCGCTTGAGATGGTTGAGCTTGAGCGCGACGCCGGCGCGCAGCAATTCGCCCGATGGCGCAAGCATGCGGTGATCCTCCGAGTGCGAGAAAATTCGTCGGGGGATGAACGTGGCGGTATTTGACTTGTTCCGAACGAGCTCGGTCCGCCGTGATGGATCAGCCGAGATCGGCTGCCGCGATCCAGAACACTTCGCCCTCTGAGTCCTCGGTGTCGAGCCAAAGCAGCGGCAATTCAGGAAAGGCCTCGTCGACCATTTCGCGGCCGCGGCCGATCTCGCAGATCAGCCCGCCATCCGGCGTCAGGTGGCCGGGCGCGTCGCGCAGGATCCGGCGCACCACGTCGAGACCGTCGGCGCCGCCGTCGAAGGCGAGCTTCGGCTCGGCCCGGCACTCCGGCGGCAGCGCCGCCATGCCTTCGGCATCGACATAAGGCGGGTTGGTGATGATCAGGTCGTATTTGGCGTCACCGAGCGGAGTGAACAGGTCACCGCGATGCAGGCTGATCCGGTCATCGAGCCTGTATTCGCCGACATTCCGTCTGGCGACGTCGATCGCGCCCTTGGAGATATCGACGGCGTCGATCGTAGCATTCGGAAAATGATGCGCGGCGAGGATCGCGAGGCATCCCGACCCAGTGCAGAGATCGAGCACGCCTTCGACCGCGCTGGGGTCGTCGATCAGCGAGCCGGCTTCGCCGTCGCCGCCGAAATGCGACTCCAGGAGCTCACCGATGAACGAGCGGGGAACGATGACGCGCTCGTCGACATAGAACGGCAGGCCGCGCATATAGATCTTGTTGACGAGATAGGCGGCCGGTTTGCGCGTGGTGACGCGCTGGTGGATGAGATCGATGATGGTCCTGCCCTCGGCGGCCGTGACGCGCGCGTTGGCAAAAATCTCGAACTGCTCGGGATGCAGATGCAGGGCTTCACAGACCAGGAAAGCCGCTTCCGCGACCGGATCGGGCGTGCCATGGGCAAAGGCGAGCTTGGCCTCATTGAAGCGGCTCACCGCATAGCGGACGAAATCGATCAGCGTGAGAAGCTCGCAGCGGCCCAGTTTCGCGAGCTTTGGCGCGGCGCGGCCGCGCACGGTCTTTTTGGATGTTGCTGCCATCAGGATCGGGTCCAGCGTGCGGCGGCTTCGTCGTCGCGGGCCTGGGCGTCGACCCAGCCGGTGCCGGTGGCGCTCTCTTCCTTCTTCCAGAACGGCGCGTTGGTCTTGAGATAATCCATCAGGAACTCGGCGGCCTGGAACGCTGCCTGGCGGTGCTGCGAGGCGGTCAGCACCAGCACGATGTTCTGGCCGGGCACGAAACGGCCGACGCGATGGATCACCGTGACGCCGTTGAGCGGCCAGCGCGAAATGGCCTCGTCGGCATGGCGCCTGATCTCTTCCTCGGCCATACCAGGATAATGCTCGAGCGAGAGCGCGGCGATCTTCGCGCTGTCCTCGTCGCCGCGGCAGATGCCGGAAAAGCTCACGACCGCACCGATGTCGGTGCGGTTCCCGGTCAGCACCGCGATCTCGCGCGCGATGTCGAAATCGTCTTGCTGGATACGGATGGTGACGGGGCAGGTGGTGCCGGGCATGGTCTAGCCGCCAGTCATCGGCGGAAAGAACGCGATCTCGCGAGCGCCCGCGATCGCGGCGTCCGATTTGACGTGGGCATGGTCGATCGCGGTGCGGATCACCTTCGGCTTCTCGAACGCGTAGGCGTAGGCTTCGCCTTGGCCGGACAGCCAGGCGATCAGCTCTTCCACCGTGCGCACGGTTGAGGGCGGCTCGATGGTCTCCTCGGCCTTGCCGACGCGCTCGCGCACCCAGGCGAAGTACTTCACTTTCATCCCTCATCCTCCTTGATGAGGTGATGGATGCCGGCGCCGAAATAGTCGTAGCCCGTGTACATGGTGAGGATCGCCGAGGCCCAGAGCAGCGCCAGCCCGATCATCGAGACCATGGGCACAACCTCATCGCCGGCCGGACCAGCCAGCAGGAAGCCGATCGCGATGAGCTGAACCGTCGTCTTCCACTTCGCAAGCTTGGTCACGGGCACGCTGACGCGCAGCGCGGCGAGATATTCGCGCAGGCCCGAGACCAGGATCTCGCGGCACAGGATCACGATGGCGGCCCACAGCGACCAGCCGTGAATGATGCCGTCGGCGGCCAGCATCAGCAGGCACGAGGCGACCAGAAGCTTGTCGGCGATCGGGTCGAGCATTCGGCCGAACGCCGATTGCTGATTCCAGATCCGCGCGTAATAGCCGTCGAGGTAATCGGTGACCGCAGCCGCGATGAAAATGGCGACCGCGACCCAGCGCAGCCACAGCGGGCCGTCCATGATCGACTGCGCGTAGATGCACCCGACCACGACCGGGATCGCGGCGATCCGGCCGTAAGTCAGGATGTTCGGGAGGGACATCGCGCGGCTGGTGGTCCCTCGTGTCGTGGCGATGTTCATCCGTCCTACCAATACCGCTGCAGCCTGAAGGTCAACCGTTCCGCTCCCCAAATGGGGTGCGGGATGCAACGACCATATGACCGCGGCCCCCTTTATTTCACCCCGGCTGGGGATGGAAATACTCGAAAATCCTGCGGGCGCTCTCCGCGCTCACCCCCGGAACCTTGCCGAGATCGGTGATCGAGGCGCGTTCGATCTCCTTCAGGGTTCCGAAGTGATGCAGCAAGGCACGTTTGCGTGACGGACCGATGCCCGGAATCTCCTGCAAGCCAGCCTCGCGGATGTCCTTCTTACGCAGCTTGCGGTGCGAACCGATGACGAAGCGGTGCGCCTCGTCCCGCAGCCGCTGGATGAAATAGAGCACGGGGTCGCGCGGCTCCAGCTTGATCGCCTCGCGCTCCGGCATGAACAGGGTCTCGCGGCCGGCATCCCGGTCCGGCCCCTTGGCCACCGACATCAGCGCCACCTGGGTCAGGCCGAGATTTGCAAAGATGTCCCGGACCGCATTGAGCTGGCCGCGGCCGCCGTCGATGATCACGAGATCGGGCCATTGCGGGAAGTCGTCGTCCTTGGTTTTGGCCGCGTTGTCCTCGGGTGGATTGATCAAGCGCTTGAAGCGGCGCTCGAGCACCTCGCGCATCATCCCGTAATCGTCGCCGGGCGTCAGGCCCTCCGACTTGATGTTGAACTTGCGGTACTGGTTTTTCACAAAACCGTCCGGGCCGGCGACGATCATGGCGCCGACCGCGTTGGTGCCCTGGATGTGGCTGTTGTCGTAGACCTCGATCCGCTTCGGCGCATGCGTCAGGCTCAGGGTCGTGGCCATGGCGTCCAGCAGGCGGCTCTGCGTCGCGGTGTCCGCGAGCTTGCGGCCCAGGGCCTCGCGCGCGTTGGTGAGCGCGTGGGTGACGAGCTCCTTCTTCTCGCCGCGCTTCGGCGTGGATACCTCGACCTTGCGGCCGGCCTTGATCGACAGCGCATTGGCGAGCAGCTCGCTCTCCTCGATCTCGTGCGAGAGCAGGATGTGCCTCGGCGGCGGCTTGTCGTCATAGAACTGGGCGAGGAAGGAGCCGAGCACCTCTTCCGGCGTATACGTCTTCTCCGCGCGCGGGAAATAGGCGCGGTTGCCCCAGTTCTGGCCGGTGCGGAAGAAGAACACCTCGACGCAGGAGAAGCCGCCCTCCTGGTGGATGGCGAACACGTCGGCTTCTTCCACCGTGCGCGGATTGATGCCCTGCTGCGACTGGATCGCGGACAACGCAGCGAGACGGTCGCGGTAGAGCGCGGCGCTCTCGAATTCGAGCTCGCCGGAGGCCTTCTCCATCTCGGCGGCAAGCTCCTGTTTCACCGCATGGCTCCTGCCGGACAGGAAGTCGCTCGCCTCGCGCACCAGGGTCGTGTAGCCGGGGAAGTCGATCTCGCGGGTGCAGGGGCCGGCGCAACGGCGGATCTGGTAGAGCAGGCAGGGCCGCGAACGGCTCTCGAAGAAGGAATCCGTGCAGGAGCGGATCAGGAACGCGCGCTGAAGTGCGGTGATGGTGCGGTTGACGGCGCCGGCGGAGGCGAACGGGCCGAAATAGCGACCGGGCCGCGTCTGCGCGCCGCGATGCTTCAGGATCTGCGGCGCCCAATGGTCGCCCGTGATCAGGATATAGGGAAACGACTTGTCGTCGCGCAGCTGCACGTTGAAGCGCGGCCGAAGCTGCTTGATGAGGTTGGCCTCCAGCAGCAGCGCTTCGGTCTCGGTGTGGGTCGAGATGATTTCCACGGTAACCGTGGCGGCGATCATGCGCAGGATGCGCGCCGGCTGCGGCGCGCTCTGGCGCGCATAGTTCGACAGGCGCTTCTTGACGTTCTTGGCCTTGCCGACATAGAGCACGTCGGCATTCGCATTGAGCATGCGGTAGACGCCGGGCGAGGTGGGGGCGAGGCGGACCGCGCGTTCGATCGCCTCGTGGCCGGTCGCCAGCGGCTCTTCGCCGACGGTGCCGCTCTCTTCCAGGATGTCCGGCAGCCGCGCATCGTCCTCGTCGTCGCCGTTCGCGGTGGCGGGATCGAGGTCCGGCGGCGCCGCTTCCGTCTCCTGAGGCGGGACGTCGGGCGCGTTGCCGCGCACGGGTTTGCGCGCGCGTGCGTCGTCCGGATTGTCGGGGGAATCGTGAACCATGGTGCGAATTTAGGCGCTGCGGGTGCCGATTTGAAGTTCCGGCCGTGCGGCACGCACAGGATGGCGGCGCAGTTCCCGGTAACGCTTGCTTAAGCCTGTTAACAGCGCGGTAACCCGGCTTAACAGGCCTTTAACTTAAAACTCTCGATAAATCTTACGCGAAAAAGTGGTGGTTCCGTAACCATGCGGTTTTGCCTGGCGCGGCGGCGCGGGCATCGCACCGGTGGCGGCAGTTGCGTTGGAGTGTGTGATGAAGGGGCTCGTTGTGGGCGCAGCCGTGTTGGCTGCAGTCGGCTGGACGGCTTCGGCAGAGGCCGCCGATCTCAATTATGGGCAGCGTGCGCCCTACACGGTCAATCAGCCGCTCAATGCCTATAGCTGGGCCGGCCCGTATCTCGGTGCCAATCTTGGCTACGAATGGGGTTCGGTGAACAACAATCCCGCCAAACCCTCGGGCTTCGTCGGCGGCGTTCAGGCCGGCTACAATTTCCAGACCGGCCCATGGGTGTTCGGCGTCGAGGGCGACATCCAGGCCGCCGGTGCCGACGACACCTTCGCGCCGTGGAAGTTCTCCAATCCGTGGTTCGGTACCCTGCGCGGCCGCGCCGGCTACGCCTTCAGCAACGTGCTGTTCTATGGCACAGCGGGCCTCGCCTTCGGCGAGCTGCGCGCGCAGACGTTCGGCTGGACCGAGTCGCACACCAGCGCCGGCTGGACCATCGGTGCCGGCGCGGAAGTCGGGTTCGCGCCGAACTGGAGTGCCAAGCTCGAATATCTCTACATCGATCTGTCGACGAGTCAGTTCGCAATTACAGGCGTGTCAAACGGCTATAGCGCCAGCGTTGTGCGCGCAGGCGTGAACTATCACTTCTGATAGCTAAAGAAGAAAATACCGGACCAACCTCCCGGCCGCTTGCGGCCGGGATTTTTTTTACGCCAGGCTCGCTAGGGCAGGATGACCAAATCGACCGCCTTCGGCCCCTTGCCCTTCTTGTCCGGTTCGACTTCGAAAGTAATACGCTGTCCTTCGGCAAGGTCCTTCAGTCCGGCCCGCTCCACAGCAGTAATATGTACGAAGACGTCGCGGCCCCCGTCGTCCGGTTTGATGAATCCGTAGCCGCGCTCACCGTTGAAAAACTTGACCGTTCCCGTCATGGCCATCGGGAAACTCCCCCTCATTGCTCCTCCGTCGTGACGCAGACGCACGTCACGACATGACCGGGCCTTACGAAGCCCGGGAGCTGGCCATCCTTGGGCAGACCATTCGGTCCGACTGGATCTTTCTTAGGCCTTCACTCCGCCGCAACCATTCGCGGAAGCGGAACGTAAAGCCAGTCACCGCAACAGCATAATACGGTTCTCTGCAGATTGACCACCGCTCCTGCATATTTTTCCCAAGATGCCGGAGTGTTACGGTCTCGGCACCTCTAATCGGAATCTGGCAGCGCCACCCTGGCCGAGCGGCATTTCCAGCTCAGGCAGGATCGTCTTGAGCTCGCCGTGCAGTGTGTAAGGAGGATTGACGATCAAGAGCCCGGTGGAGGTGAGAGCTGCGCCGTCGGCCTGCGGCGCCACGCTGAATTCGAGGCGCAGACATTTTCCCGGCGGTTTTGCTGCGGCTGCGAGCCGCGCCACTGATTGCACCAGCGCATCGGTGGCGCGCCGGCTTTTGGCGGGATACCAGATTACATAGATACCGGTCGGCCATTTCGCGAAAGCGGCCGAGAAGGCCTCTCCGAGCTTTTCGAACTCGTCCTTTGCCTCGAACGGTGGGTCGATCAGCACGAGCCCACGCCGTTCCTTCGGCGGCACGAAAGCCGGCAACGCCATCCAGCCGTCGAGGTCGACCACGCGGGCCTGCTCGTCGTGGCGCAGCACACCGATCAGCGCCTTGCGCGCCTTCGGCTCGATTTCGCAGGCGACGAGGCGGTCCTGCGGCCGCATCAGGGCGCGCGCGATCAGCGGCGAGCCCGGATAGGCCTTGAGCTCGCCCTTCGGATTGAAGGCGCGGACGATGTCGAGATAGGGCTTGGTCAGCGCCATGGCGTCGTTCGACAGCCGCGCCTGCATCAGCCGCGCAATGCCCGTCAGCCACTCGCCGCCGCGGCGCGCCTCGTCGCTTTCGAGATCGTAAAGGCCGGCGCCGGCATGGGTGTCGATGACGCGAAACGCGCCCGGCTTGTCCTGGAGATAGGTGATGATGCGTGCCAGCACGATGTGCTTGATGACGTCAGCGAAGCTTCCGGCGTGAAAGGCATGGCGGTAATTCATGCAAGAGCACTACGCCACGTGACGGCCTGAGCAAAGAGGCACGACGCCTGGGTTACCCACCCCGGATCGGCGGCATCGCCACTTGGTCGCGGCGGCAGGCACGGCGGTCGATCTCCTCGCAGGCGCGGAATTGCAGGTCCTTGCTGAGGCAGATGCGGACTTCCGACAGCCGCGTCCGGTTGCAGGTGATCGAGACGGCGGCATTGCTGAGGCCCGGATTGGCCTTGATGAAGGCTTCCTCCACCTCCGCCGGCGCCAGGGTCTTGGCCTGCGACAAATCGAGATATTCGGCCGGAATCTTGATCGCGGCGCGGGCCTTCCGGATCGTCTCGAAATAGCTGCGGTCGGCGAGCCCCGAGCAGGTGCCGTGCTTGTCCCACTCGTTGAAGATCAGCCCCGGCGCCGGCATCAGATCGAGCATGGAGGAGACGATGCTGCGGTTCAGCCGCGGCGACGGCCGCTGGCAATATTCCGGAAAGCCGTTCTCATATTGCGGCCACAGACCATGCACCACGAAAGCGTAGGGCCGTCCGCTGCACTGGATCTGCGAGCGGCCGCCGCGCTCCGCCGCCTCTTCGCAGAAGGAGGGCGACCACGACAGCGACAGCACATAAAAATCGAATTCGCCGGGCGTGTTCTGCCGCTTGTCCTGGGCCTTTGCGCCACCGGCCGACGCAGCCAGCCCGGCCGCAAGTGTTAGCGAGATCATCAGGCGGGAGAACGAATGCAATCTGGAATAAAACATGGCGACGCCCCTCAACTAGACTGTGCAGACGAGCCTAGCAGGCGATAGGAACATTTCAAGAACAAATTTCGGGCGACCATCGTTGGGCCGCCTGATCGGTCCGGATCAGCGCAATTATTGCTTGGCGGCGCGGCAGGCTGGGTTGTAGGCCCAGTTGCGGTCGAGCCCGACCACGCACCATTCGACGCCCTGGCCGTAGCCGGCGAAGCCGCCATCCTCGACGATCGAGAAATGCACCTTGCGCAGCTTGCCGTCCGTGAGCATGGCCTCACCGGTGCAATAGCGGCGCGGGATGTTGTCGGAGGCCCAGGGCCGGAACGCGGTCTCGTGAACAGCCGAAAAGCCGGTGATCTTCAACGAGGAATTCCAGAACGAGCTTTCTTTCTCCCAGAACTGGCTGGCGATCGTCGGCAGCGCCCTGTCGCATTCGGAGACGTTGCCGTCATAGCGCGGCCCGCTCAGCCAGAAATTCAGCTCCAGCGGATTGGCGGCCCTGGCCTCGCCGAGCGACAGCACCCCGAACAGGAGGCCGAGCACGGCGGCAAAGCGGAGCGATTTCGGGAAGGTCGAGGCGCGCATGGATGATCCAGACAGCATGATCTGTGAGGGTGGGACGGTGCCGCGAAGGCCGGAGGAGGTCAAGTGCAGCGCGGCAACACTTGCCGACGAGTTGACCGCAATGCTGCACTAGAGGGGTCTTCCGTTCTTTCCACCGCCGCGCCGGCACCGTAAACTGCCGCCAATCAATCGGAGTGACGGGAATGCGAATCATTGCGGCCGCGGGTCTACTTGCCCTGGGTATGATGGCGAGCCAGTCGGCGCGCGCCGATCTGCTTCCGGTGCCTCCGTTCAAGGGCAACGACACCGGCGGCATCATCGCCTATTCAATGGCAACCCAGGTCGATGCGCGGCAGGTCGCGGTCGATCACTGTGCGCGCTACGGCAAGGTCGCCAAATTCCTGGCGGTGCAGGCCTATGAGGGCGGCTACATCTCGTTCTCGTGCCGCTGGGTGCCCTATGGCGCCGCCGACCAGCCGATCCGCACGCTCTACTGAGGCGCTTTCGTAGCGCCGCCATCTCGCAGCCGGGAGCTTCCCACATGACGCGCAAATTCGCTTTGCTCGGCTCGGCCCTTGTTGTGTTGTCGGCGAGTGCGGCCTGTGCCGACGATCTGCCGGTGCGCAAGGCGGGGCTGTGGGAATTGAAGATGGTCAGGACCGGCACGCAGGTGCCCGAGATGACTATGCAGCACTGCACCGACGAGACCGTCGACAAGGAGATGAACAACAACGTCTCACCGATGGCCAAGCAGATCTGCGCCAAGCAGGACATCAAGAAGACCGCGACCGGCTATGTCGGCGATTCCGAATGCAATGTCGCCGGCATCAGCACGACCTCGCATGCTGAGATCACCGGCGATTTCAATTCGGCCTATACGGTGAAGACGTCGTCGCACGCGCAAGGCGGCGCCGCCGGCGCGGCGGGCCGCGACACGACCATGCAGCTCGAAGCGAAATGGATGGGGGCCTGCAAGCCGGACCAGAAGCCCGGTGACATCGTGATGCCCGGCGGCTTCAAGATGAACGTGCGTGACATGGACAAGCTGAAAGCGCTGCTGCCGAAGTAGGTCCCGCGCGGCCGGTGCGCTCCCTCGCCCCGTTCTTACGGGGCCGCGACGAGCTTCGCTCGCACTGAGAGGGTTGGGGTGAGGGGCCTCTCTCCACACGCGCGATTGTTGAGGGACCTGTACCCCCTCACCCGAATTCGATCAGCGATCGAATTCGACCTCTCCCCGCAAGCGGGGGCGAGGTGAAGAGCCGGTTAAACCGGTATCCGCACGCTCGCCCTCAATCCGCCCATCGGGCTGTCGCCAAGTGTGATGTCGCCGCCATGCGAACGGGCGATGTCGCGGGCGATGGCGAGGCCGAGGCCCGTGCCGCCTTCGTCCTGGTTGCGGGCGTTGTCCAGCCGCAGGAACGGCTTGAACACCTCTTCGCGTAAATGGGCGGGAATGCCCGGCCCGTCATCGTCGACCGTCACGGTCAAATAACGGTGATCGCGCTGGCCGGTGATGGCGATGCTCTTGCCGTAGCGGGCGGCGTTGGTGACGAGGTTGGCGAGGCAGCGCTTGAACGAGGCCGGCTTCACCGTGACCACGGGCAGGCCGTTGAACGCGACGGTCGCCGTGTGGCCGTGGCGTTCGGCGTCGCTGCGCAGCTCCTCGAGCGCCTGGGCCATGTCGGTCGGCTGCGACTGCTCGCCGGAATCGCCGCGGGCAAAGGCGAGGTAATCCTCGAGCATCATCGACATCTCGTCGACATCCTTGCGCATGCCCTCCATTTCGGGGCTGTCGCCGATCAGCGCCAGCTCGAGCTTGAACCGCGTCAGGATCGTGCGCAGATCGTGGCTGACGCCGGCAAGCATCGCGGTGCGCTGCTCCATCGTCCGCTCGATGCGCGACTTCATTTCCAGGAAGGCGACCGATGCGCGCCGCACCTCGCGCGCACCGCGCGGGCGGAAATTCGGCGCCTCGCGGCCCTTGCCAAAACTTTCAGCGGCGTCGGCAAGTCGCAGGATCGGCTTGATCTGGTTGCGCAGGAATAGCACCGCGACGATCAGCAGGATCGAGGACGTTCCGACCATCCAGAACAGGAAGATCTCGGAGTTCGAGGCATAGGCGGCGCTGCGCTGCGCGAACACGCGCATCACGGCGTCGTCGAGCTGGATCCGGATCTCGACGAGGTTGGAGCGGCCGACCGTGTCGATCCAGAAGGAGCGCCCGATCTGGCGGCCGAGCTGCACCGACAGTGTCTGGTCGAGCAGCGAGAAGAACGGCTTCGGTCCCGGCGGCGGCATGTCGCCGGCCGGGAGGAAATCGACCACGAGGCCGAGGCGCTGCTGCGCGATGCGGCGGATCTGGTCGCGATCCTTGTCTTGAGGATAGCCCTTGTAGACGTCGATCAGCGCGGCGATGTCCTGCACCACCGCGGCCGACAGGCGGCGCGTCACGGTGTTCCAGTGCCGCTCCATGAACACGAAGGCGACGACCGATTGCAGGATCACCATCGGCACGATCATGATCAGCAGCGCACGCGCGTAGAGGCCGGTCGGCATCCAGCCCTTGAACGCATTGCCCATCCAGCCATTGGCGGCGGAGACGCGGCCGGCGGCGCTCTTCAAAAGCGTCAGGCCGCTATCGATCGTGCTCATCGGTGGCGCTTCACTCTTTATGGCGAGGCTACCAGCCGGTAGCCGATGCCGCGCACGGCCTGGAGGAACAGCGGATTGGCGGGATCGGTCTCGATCTTGCGCCGCAGGCGGTTGATCTGCACGTCGACGGCGCGCTCGTTGACGCTGCCATTGCCGGTCAGCGCGCTACGCGGCACGGTCTCGCCCGGTGTCTCCGACAGGATCCGCAGCATCTCGCGCTCGCGGTCGGTGAGGTGAATGACGTCATCGCCCTGGCGCAATTCGCCGCGCTCGAGGTGGTAGATGTACGGACCAAACGCGATCTTCTCGACCGCAGCGGCCTGTGGCGGCGGCGCGGCGCGCTTGAGAATGTTGTTGATGCGCAGCGCAAGCTCGCGCGGCTCGAACGGCTTTGCGACGTAGTCGTCGGCACCGATCTGCAGGCCCTCGATGCGCGCTTCGGCTTCGTGCCGCGCCGTCAGCATCACGATCGGCACCGAGGACGAGGTCCGGATGAAACGGGCGAGATCGAAGCCGGTCTCGCCGGGCATCATGACATCGAGGATCAAGAGGTCGAAGTGCAGGCCCATCAGCTTCGCGCGGGCGTCACTGGCGCTGGCGGCGGTCGAGACGCGATACCCTTCGCCAGCAAGGAAGCGCGAGAGCAGATCGCGGATGCGGCGGTCGTCGTCGACCAGCAGGAGATGCGGGGCATCGTCGGCGGGGCGTGCCGGCGGGCGTGCGAGCGTGGCAGCGAGCGGCACGGTCACTCCTTGTCCTGATTGACGCTGGCAAAGATCGTCTCGAGCACCTTGTCCGGATCGTCGCGGTCGATCATCGCGCGCAGGAAGCGCTTGACGGTCTCGGCATCCTGCGGCGTCATCTCGGCGAGCGCCTTGGTGATGCGCGTGGTCTGGAGGCCGGCGAGCTTCTGCACCAGAGCCTCGCCCTTCGGAGTCGCAAACAGCAGGCGTTGGCGGCGATCATTGTCGCCGGTCTTCTGGACGATATAGCCCTCGTCCAGGAGCTGCTTGAGCACTCGGCCGAGCGACTGCTTGGTGATGCGCAGGACGTCGAGGAGGTCGGCGACCTTGAGACCTGGATAACGATAGACAAAGTGCATGACGCGATGATGGGCCCGGCCGAAGCCGAACGCCTCCAGCTCCTGGTCGGGATCGCCGACGAAATCGCGATAGGCGAAGAACAGCAGTTCGATGATATCCCAGCGCAAATTGCCTCCGTCGTCTGCCGCCGGCCGCGGCCCGGCAGCGTCTTGAGAAGGAGTCGCGAAATTTATGTCAGGCATATTGACGTATCTTGGTCTCAATGTTACAAAACGATTAGCCCGCACGAAATTTTAGATCGTTTCGCGTCGGGTGGGCTTCGAAGCAAGGCGGCCACAGTGGGCCGGACAGGCGGCGACGGCCGGAGCAGATCTACCGTGCGATTGTCGAACGGCATTTCGGCAAAACATACTGGACTTCCGTCTTCCGCAAAAGCATGTCCTCGGTGACATGCTGGCCACGGAAACCGGCCGTAACAAGGCTGGCGGCGGTCCGGCCAGAAACCAATCGAGCCAGCCGGGCCCAAATCGGGGCAGGCGGGTGCCAGAACGGCGCCGCCACCGGCAGCGGGAGGCAAGGACATGAGCATGAAATTCGACATCCAGCCCGCATCCAATCCGACGTCCGAGAAGGATCGGGTCGCCAAGCTGGTCGACCCCGGCTTCGGGCGGGTCTTCACCGACCACATGGCGGTGGTCCGCTACAACCAGGCCAAGGGCGGCTGGTACGAGGCGCGTGTCGAGGCGCGCACCAATTTCCAGCTCGATCCGGCCGGCGCCGTCCTGCACTACGCCCAGGAAATTTTTGAAGGCCTCAAGGCCTACAAGCGCGACGACGGCGGCGTGAACCTGTTCCGTCCCGACGCCAATGCGCGGCGCTTCAAGGACTCGGCCGACCGCATGGCGATGGCGCAGCTCCCTGAAGACGTCTTCATCGAGGCGGTCGAGCAGGTCGTGCGCATCGATCGCGCCTGGATGCCGGGCGGCGAGGGCAGTCTTTACCTGCGCCCCTTCATGATCGCGAGCGAGACCTTCCTCGGCGTCAAGCCCTCGTCCGAATACATTTTCGCGGTGATCGCCTCGCCGGTCGGCTCCTACTTCAAGGGCGGCCCCGCGCCAGTCTCGATCTGGGTGTCCGAGAACTACACGCGCGCTGCGGTCGGCGGCACCGGCGCCGTCAAATGCGGCGGCAACTATGCCGCAAGCCTGCGCGCCCAGGCCGAAGCGATCCAGCACGGCTGCGATCAGGTCGTCTTTCTCGATGCGATCGAGCGGCGCTACATCGAGGAGCTCGGTGGCATGAACGTGTTCTTCGTGTTCGACGACGGCTCGCTCTCGACGCCGCCGCTCGGCACCATCCTGCCCGGCATCACCCGCGATTCCATCATCGCGCTGGCCAAAGACGCCGGCAAGACCGTGCGCGAGGAGCCGTACTCGCTCGACCAGTGGCGCAAGGATGCGGCAAGCGGCAAGCTGAAGGAGGCGTTTGCCTGCGGCACGGCCGCCGTGATCTCGCCGATCGGCACAGTGCGCTCAGTGAGCGGCGATTTCGAGATCTCGGGCGGCGCCGCCGGCCCCGTCGCCATGGGCCTGCGCAAGCAGCTCGTCGACATCCAGTACGGCCGCACCAATGATCCGCACAACTGGATCAAAAAGGTGATTTGAGACCTCGTCTCCTGGGCCGAGCGCGGGGCCAAGCTCGCGAAACGGATCCGCAGCGCACCTTCCTGCGAAGGAAGTGCGCCGCGTTTGCACGAACGGCGCTAACCTTTAGTTGTTGAATCCATCACTGCAACTGTGCGAGGATGACGAGACATCAAGCCTCTCAGACCTCGCGACATGCCTGCCCCTCTCTCCCAGCCAATCAAGTGGGCCGTATCCGCTGTCGTAACGGCAGTCGCTCTATTCGGCATTCTAACATTGGGTCCCGGGCCGGCGGTCGAGGTGGCGGACCGGATCATCAGCGTGGCCGACACGGACGCCGAAATGAATGCCGCGATCGCTCGGGCACGCGCTACCCTGCCTGTCTTCTGGGCTTCCTATGAAGCACCAAAGCGAACGGAGACGGAGCACACTCTCAAGGTTCGATTTCCGAGCACCGGGAACGACGAGCACATCTGGATGAGTGAAGTGAAGAAGCTTCCGGGTGGGGAATATGCAGCGCGGTTTGGGGATACGCCGCGCAATCTGCCAGGAAAGCGGTTGGGAGACCTCGCCGCCTTCAAGGATGCCGACATCTCGGACTGGATGTTTATGCGCAACGGCAAGATCGTCGGCGGCGAAACCATCAAGCCGCTGCTCAAATCCATGCCGAAGGCGGACGCCGACGCGCTCCGGGCCCGGATGGAGCAGCCGTAAGCCTTGGGCGCGGAACAATCTCTCTTCCGTTGCCTCTGCTTGCGGCGACGGCCATGAACGCCCCGCCACGTTCCCGCGACAAAGCCCGGAGATATTCATCCATCCGGACATCGCGACCATGGCATCCACTCTTCCCCAACCCCTGAAATGGGCCGTTCTCGCCGCAATCGCCGGCGTCACTGTCTTCGGCATTCTGACCATCGGCCCCAAGCCGGATGTCTCAGCTGAGGGCCGTTCGCCCGTCGTCGACGTGCGCACCACCGATCCGGAGATGAACACCGCGATCGCGCGCGCGCGTGGCACGCTGCCGACCTTCTGGGCCTCCTACGAGGCGCCGAAACCGTCAGAGACAGGGCACGCCCTGAAGGTACACTTTTCGACCCGCAAGGGCGGTGAGCACATCTGGATCGCCGAGGTGAAGAAGCTGCCGAATGGGGGCTATTCCGGCCTCTTCGCCAATGAGCCACGCGATCTACCCGGCAAGCGGGCAGGCGACGAGGTCAAGTTCAGCGAAGCCGACATCTCGGACTGGATGTTCATGCGCAACGGGAAGATCGTTGGCGGCGAAACCATCAAGCCGACGCTGAAGTCGCTGCCGAAAGCGGATGCCGATGCGCTGCGGGCACGGATGGAGCAGCCGTAAGGGCCTACCCGGCAGTTGCCGCTTCGCGCGTCGGCTGGTAAATGCCGCGCATGGCCGAAAAATCCAAAAAACCCCAGAAACTGAAGGCGCGCCTGCCGCGCGGGCTTGAGGATCGCGATCCCGCCGCGATCCGGGCGACGCGCGAGATGGTGGAAAAGATCCGGACGGTCTACGAGCTCTACGGGTTCGAGCCCGTGGAAACGCCGGCGATGGAATACACCGATGCGCTCGGCAAGTTCCTGCCCGACCAGGATCGTCCGAACGAGGGCGTGTTCTCGTTCCAGGACGACGACGAGCAGTGGATTAGCTTGCGCTACGATCTGACCGCGCCGCTCGCCCGCTACGTCGGCGAGCGCTACGGGACCGACGGCCTGGTCCTGCCCTACCGCAGCTACCGGGTCGGCTACGTGTTCCGCAACGAGAAGCCCGGCCCCGGCCGCTTCCGCCAGTTCATGCAGTTCGACGCCGATACGGTGGGATCGGCGACGCCGGCGGCGGACGCGGAGATCTGCATGATGGCGGCGGACACGATGGAAGCGCTGGGCATTGCGCGCGGCTCGTATGTCGTGAAGGTGAACAACCGCAAGGTGCTCGACGGCGTTCTGGAAGCAATCGGGCTCGGCGGCGAAGAGAACGCGGGCCGCAGACTGACCGTGTTGCGCGCAATCGACAAGCTCGACAAATTTCCCGCCGAGGAAGTTCGCAAGCTGCTCGGTCCCGGCAGATGGGATGGCGGCGAAGAAGGCAAGGGCGACTTCACGAAGGGCGCCAACCTGAACGCGTCGGAGGCCGACGTTGTGCTGGCCATCACCAAACCGCGCGACGACTGGAAAGAGGCCATTGCCGCGGCGGAAACCTATCTCGCCAAGAGCGAAGTTGGTCAGGCCGGCGTGAGCGAGTTGGAAGAGATCGCCAAGCTGGTGACGGCGTCGGGTTACGGGGCAGACCGCATCAAGATCGATCCCTCCGTGGTGCGCGGCCTCGAATATTACACCGGCCCCGTCTACGAGGTCGAACTGCTGCTCGACACCAAGGATGAAAAAGGCCGCCCCGTGCGGTTCGGCTCGGTCGGCGGTGGTGGCCGCTATGATGGCCTGGTCTCGCGCTTCCGCGGGGAGCCGGTGCCGGCGACCGGATTCTCCATCGGCGTGTCGCGGCTTCAGGCCGCGCTGACCCTGCTCGGCAAGCTCGACACGAAGCCCGGGTTCGGCCCCGTCGTTGTCACCGTGTTCGACCGCGACCGCGTCGCCGACTATCAGAAGATGGTCGCGAGCTTGCGCAGCGCCGGCATTCGCGCCGAACTCTATCTCGGCAATCCCAAGAACATGGGCAACCAGCTCAAATATGCCGATCGCCGCAATGCGCCTTGCGTCATCATCCAGGGCTCGGATGAAAAAGCGCGTGGCGAGGTGCAGATCAAGGATCTGATCGAGGGCGCGAAGGCGGCGGCCGCGATCGCTTCCAACCAGGAATGGCGTGAGAGCCGCCCGGCGCAGTTCTCGTGCAGCGAGGCCGATCTTGTCGCCAAAGTTCGCGAGGTGCTGGCGCGCCATGACGTGAGCTGGGGCTAGCTATTCGCTGACGCCGCCATGCCCGGGCTTGTCCCGGGCATCCGCCTCCTGTTTGATGGCGCCCGTCAATGGCCGGTGTTAGGCCCAAGGGAGAGAAAAATGCCTGAGATCACTGTCAGCATGGCCGAAGGCCGCACCGACGAGCAGAAGGCCGGCATGATGCGCGACATCACCCAGGCACTGGTGAAGAATCTCGGCGTCGATGCCGACGCCGTCGTCATCCAGATCAACGAGGCCCCGCTCCGCCACAAGATGAAGGGCGGCAAGACGTTCGTGGAGCGCGCGGCGGCTGCGAAGAAGTAGTCACCGCTGTAGCTGCAGACACCATCGTCGTCCCGGCGAAGGCCGGGACCCATAGCCACAGGCCTGCATTGTTGCGCGAGCTGTCAATCGCAAGTCTTCGGCAAACTTAATTCGGTGGTTATGGGGCCCGGCCCCCGTGCGCAATTGCGCACTAGGCCGGGACGACACCAATAGTGAGGCCCCATGGACGCACGCGACTTCATCAAGGTCGGCATGAGCGCCGAGCGCACGCTGGTGGTGCCGGTGGAGCGCACGGTCGGGCATTTCGTGCCCGGCATGCCGATGGTCTATGCGACGCCGATGATGATTCTGGAAATGGAGATGACGTCGGGCGATGCGATTCGCAGCGTCCTTCAGTCCGGCTGGGTCACCGTCGGCACCGAGGTCGATATCCGCCATCTTGCAGCAGCCCTTGTCGGTGCGACGGTGCGGACCACCGCGAAGGTTTTCGCAGTCGAGCGCCGCGTCATCCGCTTCGAGGTCGAGGCCTTCGAGGGCTCGCGAAAACTCGGCGAAGGCCGCCACGCCCGCGGGCTCGTCAATGTCGCGATGTTCAACAAGCGGTTGGGGGCGTAGCCGCTACTTCGCCAATTCCTTCGACCGCTGCGTCGCCGCCGCGATCGCGCGGATCATCAGATCGCGCAGGCCTGGTTCGCCCATCAGCACACCGAGCGCCGCGGCGGTGGTGCCGCCGGGCGAGGTGACGTTCTGGCGCAGCGTGCCGGAGGCAAGCTCCGACTGGTGGAGAAGTTCACCCGAGCCGGCGACGGTCTCGCGTGCGAGTTTTGTCGCGAGCGCCTCGGGCAATCCGGCCTCGACACCGGCGCGCGCGAGCTCTTCGGCCAGCAAAAACACATAGGCCGGGCCCGAGCCCGACACCGCGGTCACCGCGTCCATCAGGCTCTCATCGTCGACCCATTCGACCGAGCCGGTGGCGCGTAGCAGCGCATCGGCCACCGCGCGTTGCTGTGCGCTGACGTTGTTCGCGGCGACAGCCACCGTGATGCCGCGACCGATCGCGGCCGGCGTGTTCGGCATCGCGCGCACGACCGCGCCGCCGCAGACCTCCTCGAGCGAGGCGATCGTGGTTCCCGCCATGATCGACAGCACGGAGGTCTTGTCGGAGACGAATAGCTTCAGCTTGGCGCCGGCCTCGCGGAACATTTGCGGCTTCACCGCGACCACGAGCGTCTCGGCCTGGCCCGCCGCCGTCACGTCCGGATTGAGCGCAACCCCCTTGGCGGCAAGTGCGGTGATCTCGGCCGAGATGTGCGGATCGATCACCGCGACGCGGCGCGGATCGAGACCGCCCGAAAGCCATCCGGTCAGCATCGCGCCGCCCATCTTGCCGGCGCCGGCGAGAAGGATGGTGCCGGTGATGTTTTGGAGAGTGCTGTTCGCCACTGTGGTCACCACAAATTCGGTGTCGTCCCGGCGAAGGCCGGGACCCATAACCCCGAATGTTTCTAGTGGATGGAAGGCAGAGCAACAAGCATCGCGCGATACAGCGAAATCATGCGGTATGGGTCCCGGATCTGCGCTCCGCTTCGCTACGCTTGTCCGGGACGACGTTGGAGAGGGGTGAGGTCTTACGCCTCGCCCACCGTGTCGAACATGGCCGCGTCCATGGCTTCCCCCGTGGACTTGCCGGCCCACACCACGAACTGGAATGCCGGGAAATAGCGTTCGCAGGCGTGGATGGCGCCGGCGAGCATGGCTTCGCACTGCCCGGTGGAGGCGATGAGCCCGCCCGGCAGCACCAGGGCCTGCCGATGCATGATCATGCCGGTGGTGGTCCACAGGTCGAAATGCCCGACCCACAGCTGCTCGTTGACCGCGGCCACGAGCCGCTGCACTTCGCCCCGTCGCGCGACCGGAATCTTCATGTCGAACGCGCAGGCCAGATGCAGCGCCTCGATCTCACCCATCCAGGTGAAGGAGATCTGGTAGTCGGTCCATTGTCCCTTGGAGACAATCGTGAGTTCGTCTTCGCCGGAGCGTTCGAACGGCCAGTTGTTGCTGGCAGCGATATCCTCGACCACCGCGAGCGGATGGTTTTTGGAATCGATAGTGCCTTCGAGCAGGGACATGCCGTCTCGACCTCTTGCCTTTTTGTTGTCTTTGATACGCACGCGGTTGGTCCGGCGCGCGCTCCTTAATATTGCTAAGGCGATCCGTTCGGATCAGCGCGGGCTTGTCGCGGATCAACTGATGTGATTTGCGGAATCTGCGCAACTGGCTGCCGAGTCCGTCCACAAGTCAGGACTCGTTCGTCCACAGCTCATCTCGGCCACAATTATTAACGGGAAGAACAAACCGGAATCGGATTCGATGGCCCGCCAATCGCTAATTCCGCCGCGTGCCCCCTGGACCGCCATCCCGGCATGGGACCATGCGGTTTTCCCATGCGGAACCCGCTTGCCGCGGCCCCGAACCGGCGTCATATTTCGGTCAGGCCGTTCATTCCGGGCGGCCGATGTTCTCAGGGCGGGGTGAAAGTCCCCACCGGCGGTAAGGGCCGTAAGGCCTAAGCCCGCGAGCGCCTTCCTCAAAGTCTGTTGCTGAGGGGAAGGGTCAGCAGATTCGGTGCAACTCCGAGGCCGACGGTTAAAGTCCGGATGAAAGAGAACGGTCGGTGGCAGACGCATCGCAGGATGCGGCTGTTTGTCGTTCCGTGTGCCCTGATTCTGGTCCTTAACTGAGGAAAGCCATGAATCAGATGTTGCAAGATCCCCAAGTCCAAACTTCCCAAGCCGAAACGTCCCAACCAACCCGAACGCCACCGCCGGTTCCGCACGATCCGGCGCCCGACCATCCGCGCTTTGCGAAACCGCAGCGGGTGGCCTTCGTGCAGGCCTGCTGGCACCGCGACGTGGTCGCGGAGGCCCGTATCGCCTTCGTGAAGGAGGCCGAAGCGCGCCACCTCAATCATGTCGACGTGTTCGAGGTGCCGGGCTCGTTCGAGATCCCGCTGCATGCGCAGATCCTCGCCAAGACACGACGCTACACCGCGATCGTCGCGGCCGGCCTCGTCGTCGACGGCGGCATCTACCGCCATGAGTTCGTCGCCGACACCGTGATCAAGGCGTTGATGGACGTGCAGCTGCGCACCGAGGTGCCCGTGTTCTCCGCGGTGCTGACACCGCAGCAATTCCACGAGACCGAGGTGCACTACGATTTCTTCCGCAGGCATTTTGCGATCAAGGGCGTCGAGGTGGCGGCCGCCTGTGCGGAGACATTGCTCGGGCTCGAACGCCTGCGCGGCCAGGTCGCGGCGGGAATCGTGTAACGCAGCGCAACGACGATCCCTCATCCGGAGGGGCGCCAAGCGCGTCTCGAAGGATGAGGGGCGATCGCCGCCGTCATCACCCCAATGACACCCCCGCTTTGGCGCGGCTGATCCCGAGGGCCAGGATGCGCTGCAGAAGAGCCGGATATTTCAGCCCGGCATGTAGAGCCGCCGTGGCGAATTCCTGGCTCTTGGCGATCTCGGGATTGGGATTGGCTTCGATGAAATACGGCGTGCCGTCGGCGGTGAGACGAAAATCGATGCGCGCGTAGCCGTCGAGGCCAAGCACCCGGTAGATGCGTTTCGCGGCCCGCTGGATCCTGGCGGTCACTTCCGGCGCCAGATCCTTCGCAGGTCCATCGACGATGCCGACCTTTTCCTGATAGTCGGTGTCGTGCTTGGCCTTCTCCGTGGCGATATGCCGTGACGAGCGGCCGCCCATGCTGCCGAATTTCAACTCCCAGATCGGCAGAACGCGTAAGCGGTTGTTGCCGAGCACGCCGACGTAGAGCTCTCGCCCCTCGATGAACTGCTCGGCGATGGCGGCGGATTCGACCCGCTCGTGGATGAAGGCAACCCGCTCGGCCAGCTTCTCGTCGGTATCGACGATCGAGGCTTGCGAGATGCCGAACGAGCCATCCATGTTCAGGCTCTTGACGATCAGCGGCAGCGCAAGACGCGTCGGGCGTTTCACCTTGCGGCGCATCGGGAAGACGGCAAAAGCCGGAGCGGCGATCCGGCGGTGATGCACCAGCGTCTTGGACAAATCCTTGCCGCGGGCCAGGGTCAGGCCGCGCGGATTGCATCCGGTATAAGGGACCTTCATCAGCTCGAGATAGCTCGCGATGTGCTGGTCGAAGGCGACGTTGTTATGGAATTCCTCCAGCAACGTGAAAACCACGTGCGGCTTGAACTCCTCGATCGCTTCGCGCACCGGCCTGATTTCCTCCTGCGCGCCTAGCGGGCGAACCTCATGGCCTGCCGCGCGCAAGGTACTCACCACGTCGTATTCGGTTTTCCACGCGTTGATTTCCTGCGCGGTGTGCCCGTCGCTGGAGTCCGGCGGCACGAAGTCCGGATGCATGAGGACCAGAATGCGCAGACGTCTCATAGCGCGATCCATTTTCGTCGAGACGGGCCAAACATCGTGTGCATCGTCTTGGCTGTCACGAGGACGATGAAGTCGAGAACGAGCTTCTGTTCAGGGCCGACGGCACGCAGATCGAGCTCGCGACAGCGAGAGATCATCTCGTCAAGCACGGCATCGAGCGTAAGCTGATTCTCGCCGGTCCATCGCGCGACCAATTGCCTGATCTGGGAGCGGTGGCGCCGGATCAGGGCCGAAGCCGGCTTTGAGCGGTGATGCCGTGGATCGGCTGAAAACAGCCGGGAGAGATCGCGGTCGTAGGTCTTGGGGGGCGTGAAGGCGTAGAACGCCTGCTTCTTCTTGTAGTGCTCTTCGAGCGTCTGGCTGAGCCGACCCAGCGTATCGACACGCTCCCGCGTCGCGATCGGCGGCCGCTTTCCCGCGATCTCGCCCATCAGCTCGTCGACATATTCGAGCTTCTTCAGCGCCGGCCAACCAGCATATCGCGTCCGCCAGTTCGAACGGGGCCGCAGCCACACCGCAAAGGTCTCGGCGAAATCCTCGTCCGGATGGCTCTGCGCATACCACAGCCGCAGATGCTGGACGTAACGCCTGCTCGCCGGATTGGGCCGGTAGTACCGCGGGTAGTGTTTCGACGACGGGCCGAACAGCTGCTGCCAGCGCCGCCGGCGCTGTAGCTGGTAGCCGTGCTGGATCGCGTGGCCCGCCTCGTGACGGAGGATGGCCATGCACTCGCGCCAGGTCCCGCCCTCGACGTCGAACATCATCTTCTTTTCGAGCTTCATCAGGCGAGGATGAGCAAGATAGAACGGAATGGCGATGCCGGGAACGCCGCCCGGACTGAACCATTCGCTCGACATCCAGGTGTGCGGCCGCAGCCGGATATCCCGTTCTTCCAGCTCCTCATAGAGTGTGCTGACGCAATCCTCGAGCCAGGTGCCTTCGACCGTAACCCTCAGGCTGGAGAGACGTTGCTTGAGCAACGCGTCATCCGACAGCTTCTCCCAGGCAAATTTCCGGCGTGGCATCGGGCATCCAGAGGGCAGAGATGACTCGGGATTCGGATGATGTCATGGGCGGTCGTTGGCAACAACCCGGGGGGCGTCGTAAGGGACGGTAGATGCTCGCACTCCCTCGCCTCGCAAGCGGGGCGAGGTAAGAAGGTCAGTCGAACAGGCTCGACACTGACTCTTCCGCCGCGGTGCGCGCGATCGCGTCGGAGATCAGGCTGCCGATCGGCAACGTACGGATGTTCGGCGCCTTGCTCACCGCCTCGGTCGGCAGGATCGAGTCGGTGATCACCAGCTCCTTCAGCCTGGAGTTCGCGATCCGGGCCGCCGCGCCGCCGGAGAGCACGCCGTGGGTGATGTAGGCGTAGACGTCCTTGGCGCCCTTGGCGATCAGCGCATCGGCCGCGTTCACCAGCGTGCCGCCGGAATCGACGATGTCGTCGACCAGGATGCAGCTGTAGCCGGAGACATCGCCGATCACGTTCATGACCTCGGATTCGCCCGCGCGTTCGCGGCGCTTGTCGACGATCGCAAGCGGGGTGTTGATGCGCTTGGCGAGGCCGCGGGCGCGGGCCACGCCGCCGACGTCGGGCGACACCACCATCACCTTCCCGAGATCGAAGCGTTCGCGGATGTCGCGCACCATCAGGGGCGCAGCGAACAAATTGTCGGTTGGGATGTCGAAGAAGCCCTGGATCTGGCCGGCATGCAGGTCGAGCGTCATGACGCGATCGACGCCGGCATGGGTGATCAGATTGGCGACGAGCTTCGCCGAGATTGGCGTGCGGGAGCCGGAACGGCGATCCTGCCTGGCATAGCCGAAATAGGGGATCACTGCGGTGATGCGGCGGGCCGAGGAGCGGCGCAGCGCGTCGGTGATGATCAGCAACTCCATCAGGTTGTCGTTCGTCGGAAACGAAGTCGACTGGATGATGAAGGCATCCGAGCCGCGGATGTTCTCCTGGACCTCGACGAAGATTTCCATGTCGGCGAAGCGCCGGACCACCGCTTTGGTCAGCGGCATGTCCAGGCCCTGTGCGATAGCCTGTGCGAGAGCCGGATTGGAGTTACCGGCGACGAGCTTGATGGAGCCGTTCTTGGCCGACATGGACGCTTCCTCCCGCGCTTTGCTGGACACGATGTTCAACATCTCGGATACCCACGGAGCACGGTTACGACGGGCGAGGAAATATCAGGCCGGAGGCTGCAATGGCAACCCGGGACGCTACGTTTTCCCTGCGAAATCCCGAGTCCGGCCAACGGTTTGGCCGGAAGTTGGGACCGTGGTTTCGCGGGGGTTATCGCTCGGCATAGCCTAGAGCCGAGGCCGGCATCTCGCCCACCGGAGCCTCCGGGATCACGCTCGCCACGGCCGGCCCGCGCAAGCCGGGAGCCGAGCCCGGCGCATCCGGCGTGCCGTTGATCATGTTGGAAAGTCCGCTGAATCCGGCTTGGGCGATCTTCCGCAGCACGAGGTCGTCGGCAGCGCCCCAAGGATCCCGGCCAGCATCGCGGCCGCCCTTGGCCGCGGTCGGTTCCTCGCCGGAAAGGCGCAGCGCCCGCTGCTGGTTGGCGTCGTAGACGTCCCAGACCCAGGCGATCACCGTCTTGCCGCGCACGATCTGGGCGGAGAGGTAGCTGCGCACGCGGTAGGCAGCCGTCCCCTCGCGGGAGACCACGGACAGGCTGCGCAGCTTGGATTCGCTGTCGAGCACGCCGACCATGCGGTCGAACACTTGCGGCGGCGGCCCGTCGATCGATTCGAACGCGACCGTCGCCCCGGAGCTCGGCGCCATCGCATAGGAGTTCGCGGCACCACCGCCGCCGGCGCAGCCGCCAAGCGCAGTCGCAGCCGTCAGCAGCATGACCGCCAGCACGCGCGAACCCGCGCGGCGCAAGATGAATGACGCGTCCCTCATTATGGAGGGCAGCGATATCGTTAAAACGCATTAACGTCTAGGGCGGGTGCGCCACAGCCCACTGTCATCGCGCGCAGGCATAGCCCCGGAATGACACGGGGTTGCTCTTGTGTTCACGCTTCGAGCGCAATCGCGTGGACGTGGCGGCCGTAATCCGGCTCCTTGCGATGCACCGAGCGGCGGTAGCTGAAGAAGCGTTCGTCGGCGTAGGTGTCCAGACCGAGATCGTCGATCATCAGAATGCCCGCGGCTTCCAGACGCATCCGGATGAAGCCGGCGAGGTCGAACATCGCGTGGCCCTCGCGCACCGACGGGATGAAGAACATCGCGTTGTCCGCATCCGCCTCGATGAAGCGCGCCACGAACTCATTGCCGACTTCATAACTGTCCTGGCGGATCAGCGGGCCGATCGCGGCGATGATGCGGCTCCGCGAGGCGCCGAGTTTTTCCATCGCCGAAATGGTCTGCTCCAGCACGCCGGTGAGCGCGCCCTTCCAGCCGGCATGCGCGCCGCCGATCACGCCCGCGTCGGGATCGACGAACAGCACGGGCCCACAATCGGCGGTGGAGACGCCGAGCGCGATGCCGGGCACCTTCGTCACCAGCGCATCGCCCTTTGGCCGCGGCCCGCTCGGCCACGGAGCGTCGGCCACGAGCACGTCGGGCGAATGGATCTGGTGCAGGCTGAGAAAGCGTTCCGGTGCGACGCCGACATGCTCGGCCATGCGGCGGCGGTTCTCCGCGACAAGGGCCTGATCGTCGTTGGAGCCGAGCCCGCCGTTCAGCGCGGAGTAAATGCCGCCCGAGACGCCGCCCTCGCGGGTGAAGAAGGCGTGGCGCAGGCCCGGCACCGCCGACAGCAGCGAGGAGGCAAGCGTCATGAATCGTCTCCGCCGCGTTCGAGATCGCTCAGGCCCGCAAGGCCCGTCAGCCGCGGCTCGGAGATGCCGAGCACCTTGAACATCGAACCCATGCCGCTGCGCCCGGTTTCGGTCAGGCGCTTGAGCGCGATCGAAATGTCGGTGGCAACGTCGGGCGCCGCCTTCTGCATCAAGGCGGCTGCACGGGTCTCGATGCCGACGCGTTTGAGGAAATCACCCTGCGTCACCGGCCCGTGCACGCGGGCGCCGACGTCCTCCGCCCCGCGCGCGAGCGCCTGGAAGTCGACATGGGCCGTGACGTCGGCCTGGCCCGGCGCCTTCAGGGGATCGGTGAAGGTGTGGCGCGCGATCGCCTGGAAGGTGTCGCCGGCATCGCTGCGCAGATGGCCGTAGTCGATGATCAGCGCCGCGCCGTCCTGGTCGCGCACGCGGCTGGCGAGCTTCATGATCTCCGCATCGGGCCGCCATTCGAACACGGCCCCGACGGGCGCGGCGCGCACCAGAGGCGGCAGCAGCACCTCGAAGCGCGGCGTCGGCTCGGCCGCCGCGCCGAATTGAAGTTTTCCGTTGGCGTCGACTTCGATCACGCGCTCGTGCCAGCCGTTCTCGTGACGGACCATCTGATGGATCGGCAGCACGTCGAAATATTCGTTGGCGAGGATGATGCTCGGTCCCTCGGGCACGTCGTCGATGCTGTCGTGCCAGGCGATGTTGCGCACGCCCGACAGCGTCGCACTCTGCCGCTCGCGCAGGACCGGATTGACCTCGACCATGTGGATGTGGAGCGCCTGGTAGAGCGGCGGCAGCACGCGGAGCGCGCGCAGCGCATCCGCCATCATGGTGCCGCGGCCGGGGCCGAGCTCGATCAGCCGCAGGAATTGCGGCGACCCCATCTGCTTCCACACCGAAGCAGTCCACAGGCCCAAGAGCTCGCCGAACATCTGGCTCACCTCGGGCGCGGTGGTGAAATCGCCTTCTCGTCCCAACGGATCGCGCGAGACGTAATAGCCATAGCGCGGATGCATCAGGCACAGTTCCATGTACCGCCAGACCGGCATGGGGCCTGAGGATTTGATCAGCGCCTTGATCTCGTCGAGTAACGGCTGGTCGGTCACGGCCTATCTTCTCAAAAGGAATTAACGAATAGCCCCTGCGGGCTTCGGCGCACCGCGCCTCACTGCCAATACAATAAGTATGCCGCCCACAATAAGCATCGGGATCGACAACAGCATGCCCATGGTTAATCCGCCCCAGAGGAAGCCGAGTTGGACGTCCGGTTCGCGGAAATGCTCGCCGGCAATCCGGCTCAGACCATAGATCAGGATGAAGGCGCCGAGGATCATACCGGGCCGTTTCAGGGCGCCGAAGCGGATCATGATCGCGAGCACCGTGAACAGCAAAATGCCCTCCATGCCGGCCTCGTAGAGCTGGCTCGGATGGCGCGGCAGCTGGGTGGGATCGTTGGGGAAGATCATCGCCCAGGGCAGCTCCGGGTCGGCGGCGCGGCCCCATAATTCGCCATTGATGAAGTTGGCGATGCGTCCGAGCAGCAACCCGACCGGAGCAACGGCGGTGGTGATGTCGCCGAGCGACAGGATCGAGATGCCGTTGCGATAGGCGAACCACATCACCGCCACGACGCAGCCGAGAAAGCCGCCGTGGAAGGACATTCCGCCTTCCCACAACCTGAAGATCGCGGCGGGATGATCGAAGAAGAAAGGCAGATTGTAGAACAGCACATAGCCGGTGCGGCCGCCGAGGATGATGCCGAGGGTGACCCACAGAATGAAGTCGTCGATCTGCAGCAGCGACATCGGCGCCGGGCCGCCCCACAGCCCCTCTTTCTTCAGGAGCGAACGCGCATAGAGCCAACCGAACACGATTCCGCAGATATAGGCCAGCGCATACCAGCGGATCGCGAACGGACCGATCTCGATCGCGATCGGCTTGAAGGCGGGGAAGTCGATGAGGAGAAAGGGCATCGCGCCTTGCTTCTAGAGACTGGAGGGCAAGCTGCGGCCCCGACGGAGCTGCGTCCCCTCTCCCGCCTGCGGGAGAGGGTAGGGGAGAGGGTGTTTCCGCCGAAAGACTCCCAGTGAGGAGAGAGCCCCCACCCGGCGCTTTGCGCCGACCTCCCCCGCAAGCGGGAGAGGTGCACCGAGTCCGCGGATGCGCTGATCCATCCTGCTCACACGAGATTGCGGCGATAGAGCGCCAGCAGACGCTCCCAATGCCGCTCGGCAGCGTCGCGGTCGTAGACCGGACGCTTGGGGAAGGCGAAGCCGTGATGGGTGCCGGGATAGATCTCGACTTCGGCTTTGGCGCCGCTCATGCCCTGCTTCACCTTCTCGATGATTTCGGCGGGTGCGTAGATGTCGGTCTCGGCGCAGGCGAAGTAGAGTTCGGCCTTGGTCTTGGCTGCCGCGAGATGCGGGCTATCGTCCTGGTCGGTTGCGAGCTGCGTGCCGTAGACCGAGGCGGCGGCCTTGACGCGATCGGGGAAATGCGTGGCGGCGTTGACCGCGTAGCGGCCACTCATGCAGTAGCCGACAGTGCCGATCAGTTTGGTGTTCGCGGCCGCCTGACCCTCGGCATAGGTGAGCAGTGCCCGCGTGTCGTCCATGATCATGGGGATCGTGAGCGATCCCATCAGCGCGAACATGCGCTTGCGCTCCGGCGCGTTCGGATCGGCCGGCAGCGCGCCGAGCTCCATCACCCCGGACCGGTAATAGAGGTTCGGCAGCATCACGTAATAGCCCGATGTCGCGAGCCGGCGCGCCATGTCGCGCAGCTCTTCGCGGATCGCCGGCGCGTCCATGTAGAACAGGATGACCGGAAACGGCCCGCCGCGTTCGGGATGGCTGATGAAGGTTGCGGTGTGACCGTCCTTGGTGGGGATCGCGATCTGCTGGTCGATCATCTCGAGCGCCTTTGTGATTCTTCTTATGCAGGGACGTTCAATACGATTGCAAGGAAACCGGGGCATGACAAGGATACCGCCGATCGGCCCTTGAACCGGCCCAAACGGATTGCCATTGTCTTCCCGCGCGTTCGCGCAGAGTTCATCGAAAGCCGCCAGGAGACCGACATGACCCAGACCAACAACCGGTTTTTCGACGAGATCGGCCGCCTGATGAACGACGCCGCCGGTGCCGCGCAGGGCGTCAAGCGCGAGTTCGACACGGTGATGCGCACCCAGGCCGAAAAATTTCTGCGCGACATGGACCTGGTCAAGCGCGAGGAGTTCGAGGCGGTCAAGGACATGGCGCGCTTGGCGCGTGAGGAGAACGAGGCTCTGAAGGCGCGCATCGCGGCGCTAGAGGCCAAGCTCGGCGGGTAATTCTGCCGGCTCCGTCCGGGCGATCGGGTTCCGCCCGGCGGCCCATTCTCCTTGTCATTTCCGCGTCTTCCGGGTAAAAGCCCGCCACGTCCGCAGCCCCCGCACCCCTGGAGGCTTGCTGCGGCGTATGCCATGGGCCGCGCTGCGGCCCATTAACTTTTGCAAAAACAAGGACTTAACGTTATGGCGACCGTCAAGGAATTGAAGGCGACCGCACGTCCGAAGAGCGGCAAGGGGGCCGCCCGGGCTGAGCGTCGCGCCGGGAGAGTGCCCGGAGTGATCTATGGCAACAACCAGCCCCCGCTGACCATCTCGGTTGACGATCGCGAACTGCGCTCGCGCATCCTCGCCGGCCGGTTCCTGACCACGCTGGTCGACATCGACCTCGAAGGCAACAAGCACCGCGTGATTCCGCGCGACTACCACCTCGATCCGGTCAAGGACTTCCCGATCCATGTCGACTTCATGCGGCTCGGCGAAGGCGCCACCATCCGCATCAGCGTTCCCTTGCACGTGGTGAAGGCCGAAGGTTCGCCCGGCGTGAAGCGCGGCGGCGCCGTGAACATCGTTGCGCACGCGATCGAGCTCGAGTGCGGCGTGGAGAACATCCCGCAGTTCATCGAGGCCGACGTCGGTTCGCTCGAGATCGGCCACTCGCTGCATCTCTCCGACATCAAGCTGCCGGCCGGCGTGAAGGCGCTGACCGCCGAGGACGCGACCCTCGTCACCATCGTGCCGCCGTCCGGCTACGCCGAAGAGCTGAAGGCCGCGGCTGCTGCTCCTGCTGCGGGTGCTGCGGCTCCGGCGGCTGGTGCCGCTCCGGCTGCTGGTGCTGCTGCTCCGGCAGCGGCTGCCAAGGCCCCGGCTGCCAAGGCTCCCGCCGGCGGCGACAAGAAGAAGTAATCTCTCAAAGCTGGCGCGCGGTCCCTGACCGCGCGCCGAGCGAGGGGCGCGCCGCGTCATGCGACTGTTTGTTGGGCTCGGCAATCCCGGCCCGAAATTCGCACGTAACCGGCACAATGTCGGCTTCATGGCCGTCGACGAGATCGCGCGGCGTCATGGTTTCGCGCCCTGGCGCCGCAGGTTTCAGGGCGAGACCTCGGAAGGCACGCTCGGCACCGAGCGCGTGATCCTGCTCAAGCCGATGACCTACATGAACGAGTCCGGCCGCAGCGTTCAGGAAGCGGCAAGCTTCTTCAAGATCGCGACGGGCGACGTCACCGTATTCCATGACGAGCTCGAATTGCCGCCGGGCAAGGTGCGGGTGAAGATCGGCGGCGGCATCGCCGGCCACAACGGCCTGCGCTCGATCTCCGCCCATATCGGCAACGACTACCGCCGAGTGCGGCTCGGTATCGGTCATCCCGGCGTCAAGGAATTGGTGCACGGCCATGTGCTGTCGGACTTCGCCAAAGCCGACAACGACTGGGTGGCGACGCTCTGCGACGCGGTGGCCGAGCACGCGGCATTGGTTGCCAAAGGCACGGACGCGACCTTCGCCAACAGGGTGCACCTCGCCATGCAGGCGAAGGGATTTTTGACCAAGGACGACAACGGCAAGGATTAACGCTCGTGGGATTTAAATGCGGGATCGTCGGATTGCCCAATGTCGGCAAATCGACCTTGTTCAACGCGCTGACCGAGACGGCCGCGGCGCAGGCGGCGAACTATCCGTTCTGCACGATCGAGCCGAATGTCGGCGAGGTCGCGGTGCCGGATCCGCGGCTCGACAAGCTCGCAGCGATCGCCAAGTCGGGCCAGATCATCCCGACCCGGCTGACCTTCGTGGATATCGCTGGCCTCGTGCGCGGCGCGTCCAAGGGTGAAGGCCTCGGCAACCAATTCCTCGCCAACATCCGCGAGGTCGACGCCATCGCGCATGTCGTGCGCTGCTTCGAGGATTCCGACATCACCCATGTCGAGGGCAAGATCGCCCCGCTCGCCGACATCGAGACCATCGAGACCGAACTGATGCTCGCCGATCTCGACAGCCTCGAAAAGCGCGTCGACAATCTGTCCAAGAAGGCCAAGGGCAACGACAAGGACGCCAAGGAGCAGCTCGACCTCGTCAATCGCACCCTGGTGCTGCTGCGCGAGGGCAAGCCTGCGCGCCTCGTCGAACGCAAGGCCGAGGAGGAGCGCGCCTTCGGGATGCTCGGCCTGCTATCGTCCAAGCCCGTGCTCTACGTCTGCAACGTCGAGGAAGGCTCGGCCGCGACTGGCAATTCGTTCTCGAAGGCGGTGCAGGACCAGGCTGCCAAGGAGGGCGCCATTGCCGTCGTCATCTCGGCAAAAATCGAATCCGAGATCGCCACCATCTCACGTGACGAACGCGCCGACTTCCTGGAGACGCTGGGTCTCGAAGAGGCCGGCCTCGATCGCCTGATCCGCGCCGGCTACACGCTGCTCGACCTCATCACCTATTTCACGGTGGGCCCGAAGGAAGCGCGCGCCTGGACCATCTATCGCGGCACCAAGGCGCCGGGCGCGGCCGGTGTGATCCACACCGACTTCGAGAAGGGTTTTATCCGCGCCGAGACCATCGCGTATGAGGACTACGTCGCGCTCGGCGGCGAAGCCGGCGCCCGCGATGCGGGCAAGCTCCGCCTCGAAGGCAAGGAATACGTCGTCGCCGACGGCGACGTGATGCATTTCAGGTTCAATACGTAAGATTCTGGAGTTCGTGCCCCGGACGCACCGTCCGGGACACGGAAGCCTCACCGTACCCCGCCGCCCTGATCTCTGATCGCGCCGAGATGCTCGTTGATCCGGAAGATGATCAGGATCAGCTCCGCGATGATGCGCGAGAACACGATTCCGACGACGACGCTCGCGATCGACGACAGCAGCATCAGGAAGCCGCCGAACGGGCTGATTGCCATCATCGCGAGGCCGGAGAAGATGCCGGAGAGGCCGAACAGGCAGATCAGCGCGATCACCAGCCAGTAGAAGGTCTTGATGATCGTCGGCGTGATGAAGCGGTCCCATTGAAACAGGTCGCTGAATGAAAACATTGCTCTCCCCAGGGCAATTCAGGTGTTGTCGGGCTTTGCAAATGGATCGTGGCCCCTGATCGATCCGACTCAAGATCGACGCCGGCGCGCCGAATGTAGCACGAGCCATGCGGGCCGGCGGGTTGAGATTGCCGCAAAGTGCGGCCACAATCTGTCATTCCCTCAAACCTTTCCCAAGATGACCCTGACCTTCGAAGATTTCCCGCCCGGCCGGTTCGGAACATTCGGCCCGCGCCATGTCACGCGCGACGAGATCGTGGCCTTTGCCGCCGAGTTCGATCCGCAGCCGATGCACCTCGACGAGGAGGCCGCCAGCAAAAGCATGCTGCGCGGCCTGTCCGGCTCGGGCTGGCATCTCTGTTCGCTGATGATGCGGATGATGGCCGACGGCTTCATTACCCGCGCCGCTTCGCTGGGATCTCCCGGCGTCGATGAGGTGCGCTGGTTGTCGCCGCTCAGGCCCGGCGACGACCTCATGCTCGACGTCGACGTGCTGGAGGCCCGCACCTCGAAGAGCCGCCCGGAGCTCGGCATCGTCAAGTTCAAATGCACTGTGCGTAACGCCAGGGGTGATGCGCTGTGCGAGATGACCTCGCCGATCCTGATCAAGCGGCGCGAGGGGGCGGTCTGATGCCGTTTTTCGAGGAGATCGAGATTGGGCATCGCCGCGAGATCGGCGCCTATACGTTCACGGCCGAGTCGATCAAGACATTCGCCGCAAAGTTCGATCCGCAGCGTTTTCACCTCGACGAGGAGGAGGGCAAGAACTCGCTGTTTGGCGGGCTCGCGGCCTCGGGCTGGCATGTCGGCTCAGCCTGCATGAGCCTGCTTGTCGCCGACGGCCAGCGTCTGGCGCGGGAAGCCGCCTCGCGCGGGGAGGAGGTCGCGGTGTGGGGTCCGTCGCCGGGCTTTCGCGACCTGCGCTGGATCAGGCCGGTGCTCGCCGGCGACATCGTCACCTACGTCAACGTCGTCATCGACAAGCGCAGCTCCGCCTCGCGACCCGGCTGGGGCATCCTGACCGCGCGCACCACCGGCACCAACCAGCGCGGCGAGGACGTCTACGCCATCACCGCCAGTGCTTTCGTGCCGATGCGTGCGAACGGCGGTTAGATTCGTTCCAGGATGAACGGCAAAAACAGCGCGCGAGTGTTGCCCCCGCGCTATGGACGCGATTCCGGGTGGCTGCCATAAGCCTGCGCAACATGGTTTTCCCGCGAAGCAGTGCGCGGAACCATCGAGTTGCTAACCAATTATGAACCTGTCGCTGTCTATTTGAACGAACTGGGCAGAGTACAGGGGACGAGGACCATGGCAGATCGCGGCGCACTCAAACTGGTCGGATTCATCTTTGCTACCGCGACGCTGGCCGTGATGCTGGTCGCCGGCATGGTGGTGAAGGGCTATGCCGATGGGGCCTACACCCTGGAAGCCTCGACCGTGGAAGCCACCCGGTAAGATTTCGTTAACTCCGCGGGGCCGCAACGCGGCCTCCGCCTTCAGCGGCTATAGACGAACGCCAATATCGCGATCGCAACCGCCAGCAATCCGACAAAGCGCAGCATGATCGTGCCGAACTGGTTCGGCGCGGGCCGCAGCGGTATCGGGTCGGTGGTGTCGGGCCGAATGCTTTCCATGAATGTCCCCGGGCCCGGCCGCGATGGCAGGAGCGCTTGGCGTTAGTCGCCGGGAGGATGCGGGAAGTTCAAAGGGGTGACCTTCACCTCGCCCCGCTTGCGGGGAGAGGTCGGATCGCACAGCGATCCGGGTGAGGGGGACTCTCCGCGAGTCCATCTGTCACCGAATTTTCTGAAGCAGCCCCTCACCCCAACCCTCTCCCCGTAAGAACGGGGCGAGGGAGAGCACACACACCAGAATCAAAAACCGCCGCGCCCCTTTCGGAACGCGGCGGCCGGTGATGCGTGATGTCAGCGCTCAGCTGTTGCGCAGGCCGTCGGCGGCGCGCTTCCACTGCGAGACGTTGTCGGCGATCATGCGGGTCGACTTCATCGCGGCCTGGCTGAGCTGGGCGTAGCCGGAGATCTCGCGCTGGACGCGCTGGCCTTCGGCGTGGAGCAGGTCGCGCAGGCTCTCGAGCTCGGAGATCAAATTCTCGATCTCGGCGAGGGAGGTGCCGGCGACGCGCTGGATCAACGAGTTGACGTTGGTGACGGTGGCCTCAGCGCTCGGATCAAGCGGCGGCGCGTCCGTGGCGGTCGCTGCCGGACGGCGCAGATAGGCGATGTCGTTGCGGACGAAGTCACGGATGCCGGCTTCGACTTCCGTCACGGCGGCGAGGTTGGTGTCGATGGTCTCGGTCTCGGTGCCTTCGGTCTTTTCCGGACGCATGGCGTTCATCGTTGTTCCCCTGTTCGCGTTGAGCGCAGCGCGAGTGTCCCCCGCACGACGACGTCAGTCCGGACTAGGGCGTCGGATTTTGGCCGCAACTTGGCCGAGGTGCGGCAAGGGCGGTCCATTCGGGGGCTTTGCCGTGGCGTATGGTTACGGAAGTCTGAATGCGTCCGCGGAGAAGAACCTATCTCCTCATGGTGAGGAGAAAGATCAGCGCCCAGCTACCAGCTCTTCTTGAAACCCGCCGTCAGGCTCTTGTTGATCGCCCCTTGCGAGGTTTCGCCGACTGAGCCGGAGACGGTGACGTTGTCGAAGAGCTTTTGTTCGGCGCCGACCTTGCGCAGCCATTTGTCGTCAGTGGTCGACAGCGACTGGCCCGCGGTGACGCTGGTGCCGGTGTCGGTGAGAGTGACCTTGGCCGATTGGTCGGTCTCGTAATTGCGCGTGATGTGACCGCCGACACCGGGGAGCGCCGTGGTGCCCTGCTGGTTGACGCTGTAGCCGTTCTGCAGCGTCAGCGACGTGTCGCCTGAGAGCGGCACCGACTTGATCAGCGACGCCCCGAGCTTGCTCTGCTCGGCGCCGGGATCGACGCGGGCCTCGACCGCGGTCTTGTCCCAGATCGCGCCCGCGCCCGGCGCGGTCGCGGCCGCCCAGGCGCTGCCGGACGACTGAGGCACGCTGCCGCCATTGGTGGCCTTCTGTGCCAGCAGCTCCGACATCGTCCGCGGCTCGCTCGCCACCGTCATGTCGGCGCCGATGCGGGCGTCCCAGAATGAGGATACCGACTGCTTCACCGTCACCGCCGAGGAGCCGTTGGCGTTGGCGTTCGTCGCCCAGTTCAGCCCGTCCTTGGCGGCGGCCTGGGCGCGCTTCTTGGCGGCGATGATGTCGTTGAGCGTGCCCGCGTCGATCGCGAGCTGGCCCCAGTCGAGCTTGTCGACGTCGATGCCGCTCAGCACGTCGGGGTCGTTGACGTCGGGGGCTTCCGCCGTCTCGGCCTCGTCGTCGGGCGCTGCGGCCGGGCCGGGGGAGAAGGGCGGAATGATCTGCGCCGACACCGTCAGCACCGATCCCAAGATGAAAGCGGCCGCCAGCATCGGCAGCCTGGTCCAGCCAAACCCTGTCGCGAATTCCATCGTCCTGCCCGTCAGCCCAGCTCCCGCCGAGGATGCGGAACCATCGTTGCGAAATTGTGGCGGTTCCATCAACGCGAACCAACGGGCCGCGCGAAAGGCGCGCGCCCGATGACGAGCTTCTCCACGATTGCATCCGGCGGGGCTGGAGGCCAGGACGCGTCGCGGGGAGCATCAGCCATCGGTCCCGAACTGCGGGGCCCGTTGGTGTTCCGTTCAGCCGACGCTGGTCATCTTCGGCAGATGAATGGCGCGGCCGAGTGCCTGCTCGACCAGATCGAACGTATCGATCAGCACGCGCATGCTGGTGAGCTTGCCCGCCCTGAACTGGGCGAACTGCGCCACCCGCAAGCTGATCGGCTTGCTGGAATCCAGCGCGGTCAGCGAATAGCGCAGCATCGAGGCGGCGGAATCGACGCCGAGCATGATGCTTTCGCGGTCGAAGCGGCGGACCTGGAAATTGTCGGCGAGCTGGTGGATGACGTCGAGCACGGCGTCCTTGCCCTGGCGCGCGCCGAGAAACGGAAACATGTCGATCGGGCCGTACAGCGCCCACTCGACGTCCTCGTCGATCAGGGCCTCGATGTCCTCGAAATGCCGGTCGTTGATCGCGCGGTGCAATGCGCGCGAGAAACGCCAGAGGCTGTGCTCTGTCATTTTGGGCAGTCCTGAAGCTGGCTTGCGAAAAAAACGAAAAACAACCCCAAGCACACAGGATAAGGTGCCGCGGGGTCGCTCAACTCATTTGTATACGAACAAAATACGTCAATTCGGCCAAAACGCAATTCACGTTTTCGCAATGCACAATTGATCGCGGCGTGTGAGATTTACAATAGAACCCCGTATTTTCCCGGTCCGGGCCGGTTTGGAGAGAGCTAAGCCCCGTCCACCCGCTCGCCTACGATCAGCGGGCCGATCTCGCGTTCCAGCACCTGCTGCACCAAATCGTAGGAATCGATGATCTCGCGGATCTGCGCCACCTGGCCGTTGCGGAAAGTGTAGAACATGGCCATGTCGACCTGAATGATGCGGTCATTGCTGCGCTTCCTGAAGAACACGCGCAGATAGGCCGCGACCGCGTCGCCCTCGGCGACGATCTGCGGCACCTCGTAGCGGATGTCGGCGTATCGCTCCTGCACGGTGCGCCAGAATTCGCCGAGCTCCTGCTTGCCGTGGCAGGGGCCCATGTGGGGCAGCACGTCGATCGGCGCGTGGGTGAGGAAGTCGACGTCGTCGGTGCAGCACGACAGCGCGGCCTCGAGATCGCTGCGCGAGATCGCGTCGAGCAGATGCAGCACGCGCTGGCGATTGAGCTTTTCGACCGTCATTCCGCCCGTCCTCATTGGCCGCGTGGAGTTGCGAAAAGGCTAACGCGCAGCCTCGGACACCGGCAATCCGCAAAACCACAGGTGATATTGCAGACCATATGACGCACAAGCGCAATGCCAGGTTCATGGCTGCAATTTAGGGTTGAGCGACCGGGCACCTGCACGAATCCGCGCAGCTGGCGTGGGCGTAGGAAGCGGCGCGGAACCGGGACGGGCCCGTGCCCGTTGAGGTCGCAACACCGCATCCGGAGACATCGATCCATGAAATCCCTCGCCGCCATCGCCGCCGTACTTCTCATCTGTGGCGCGACCTCCGCCGCCAATGCCAAGGGCTGCATCAAGGGCGCCGTCGTCGGCGGCGTCGCCGGCCACTATGCCGGCCATCACGGCGTCCTCGGCGCCGCCGCCGGCTGCCTCTATGGCCGCCACCATGCCAAGGAGCAGCAAGAGCAGGAGAGGCAACGTCAGCAGCAGAGCCAGGTGAACGGGCAGGGCAAGCTGTAACGGGACGGAAAACTGCGCTTCCGCCGTCATTTATCCGGCATGCTTCGATGGTAAATTCCCTTCGCGAACGCTGGGGTTGAACCAGGCGAGGGAACAATGGACGTCGGGAAGTCCTTGTGGGGTTTCGTCCTCGCAACCCTGTTCCTGTATTTCGTCGTCGCTTTCGTGGGGAAGGCTTCCCGTTCTGCGGGCGTCAAGTACAATTGAGTCGGCGTCTTGTTGTCATTCTCGACGATCGGCCTCGCCATCTATCTCGTTTTCTTTCGCCAGCTTTGAGCCGGTCTCGGCTGCCTCACGTCCCGGGCTCTCGGCCGGGCGTGAGCCAGCTCACATCGCGCGCCTTCCCCTGTGGCTATCGTCCTCCCCATGTCATCAGGGAGACGTGCCATGGCCGCCATCGCCAGAGTCAGAAAGTCCAGCCTGCACAACGCGATCGAAGGCCTCGCGCTGACCGCGACGCTGCAGAGCTTCCCGACCTTCGCCGCCGCCGCCTTCCTGCTCAAGCTGGTCGGCAATCACGACCTGGTCGGCGATCCCGGCGTCGCCATCTTCGTCGCCATCGCCTCGCTCGCCCATGCGCTGCTCGCGGTGACCTTCGGGCCGAACTTCCCGGCCTTCTTCAAGACCGTCTACGAACCGAAGTTCTTCGAGGCCCATCTGTCGCTCGCCGACAAGATCACGGCATGGCGCACCCAGCCGGCCGCCTCGCTGCAACTGATGACGATCGTGCTGCTGCTGTCGGTGATGGCGGTGGTGACGGCGAGCGTGGGGTGATCGCATCATGCCCTTTATCACCACGTCGAAATCCGGCCCGCTCAACTGGCTCGAGGGCTTTGCGCTCACCACGATCCTTCAGGGCTTCCCGATCTTCGCCGCGGCGTCGCTGATGGTGAAGCTCGTGGGACATGACGGCGGCGGCAGTCACGCACTCACCATCGCGATGGCGTCGATGTTCTACAGCTGTCTCGCCATCTGGGCAGGATCGACATTCCCGAGCTTTGCAAACGCCCACGAACCGCTGTTCTTCGACGCCAGCCTGTCCTTCTCCGAAAAGATCGCCCGCTGGCGCGCCAAGCCTGCGACGTCGATGCAATTGGTGGCGTCGGTGCTGCTGCTGTCGCTATTGGCAGCGAGCGTGGGGTGAGGAGCCGTCTTCACTTCATTGAATACCTTTGACCTTTCGTCGACTATCAATAATTGGTCAAATGGTGATACAACCTTAAATTAACCTGATTTCAGGCGGGGGAGCTTTGAAAATTAGACCTTACGATCGGTCGAGCCTTTGGCGTGCTGCATTTGCCGAGCGAAGTGAGGATCCCGACAGGCGCGACCGGGAAGCCTTGGCGGAAGCTTACCGCCAACTTCGCGATCGTGCCGGTGTCTTGGTTGGCGAGATTCACGCGGCCCTCCCAAACTTGACGGTCCACGATCTGACTCATGCAGATAGTCTGTGGGACGTCACATCTGAGATCTGCGGACCCGATTTCAAAATCAACCCCTTGGAAGCATTCGTCTTAGGCGCGAGCTTCCTGCTGCATGATGCCGGAATGGCTTTCGCTGCATACCGCAAGGGGATCATGGATATAGAGAATTCGTTAGAGTGGCGCGATGCTGTAGTCGCCGCGTGGAAGAGCCGAGGAGTCGAAGATCCGACTGGTCATCAACGAGAACAGCCACCATCAGATGTTAGCGACGAAGCGATTTTTCAAGTCCTTCGTGAACGTCATGCTTCACAAGCCAAGGAGCTCGCCGTTGCGCTATGGACTCTCCCATCCGGTCGGGCCCTGGCGCTAGTCCAAAATGACGACCTCCTAGAGTCCTATGGACTTCTGATCGGGGATATATCGGCAAGCCATCACTGGCCTCTACCTGAGGTGGCCAGATATTTCGGAGATTCGACCCCTGCGTCGGCGGCGTGGCCGAGGGATTGGGACGTGGATGGGCTGACTCTCGCATCTATCCTGCGCTGCGCGGATGCATGCGCGATAGATGAAACCCGTGCCCCAAGCTTTCTCTACGCCATTCGAAAGCCAGTCGGCGTCTCGAAACGGCACTGGAACTTTCAGAACAAGATATATCCCGCGAAACGTCGAGAGGATGGTTTGATCTTCGAAAGCAAATCCAGCTTTCAAGCGAACGAGGCTGACGATTGGTGGTTATGTTTCGATGCGATCGAGGTTGCGGATCGAGAGCTTAGAGGTGTCGATGCATTGCTAGCAGATCGCCGTAGGCGCGCACTTGCTGCTCGGAGAGTAATCGGCGCTGGTGATCCTGACATTCTGTCGAGTTCAGTGAAAGTTTCCGGCTGGAGGCCGGTCAATACACTACCTAAGATATCCGACCCAAGTAGCATCATTGAAAGATTGGGTGGGAAGCAGTTGTATGGAGACGAGCCCATTGTTCCTCTCCGAGAGCTTATCCAGAACTCAGTAGACGCCATTCGTGCCCGGCGCTTTGTTGATCCACATTTTTCACCAACCTCAACGGAGCGTTATCCCGGGCAAGTACTCATCGAATTCGAGCGCATCCCTCAGTCGCCTGAATACTGGATGATAGTTGAAGACAACGGCATTGGCATGTCTGAGAGGACCATCACTAGGTCGCTTCTCGATTTCGGGACGTCCTTCTGGGCGAGTCCGGCGGCCGCACGTCTGTATCCTGGCCTCCCGAGCGAGCGCGACTTTAAGCCAATAGGTAAATTCGGAATCGGATTCTTCTCCGTGTTCATGTACTCGGATGTCGTAGTTGTAATGTCGAAGGAGTTTCGTAGTGGGTTGGATGACTGGGTGCTGGTTTCATTTCAGCATGGCGTCCGGGGTCGAGGAGATCTTTCAGTAGTCAAGATGCCGAAGGAAATTTCTCTACCTAATGCCAATACTCGGGTAAAGGTGCGTGTCGGGGAGGATTTCTTGCGCTCACTTTCTCGGCGTGTCTGGGACGTTCCGAGAAATGATTCGCTTGATGATGCGCAGCATAGTCGCCTCACGGCTAGGTTAAGTCAGCTAGTGTGCGCATTGGATGTCCGTGTAACGCTCCGAATTGACGGCAATTCAATCAGTCTCAACGAGCCGCTCATATACGAGAAAGACCTGGAGACGATTTGGCGTCTTGTGAATGTCGATGGAAAAAAAGACAACTCGCGGCAGAAAAATATGCTGTCTCTTCTCGCGACCGCAGATCGACCCTATGGCTACTGTGGGTTGAACCTGGGTCGTTACGACCATGGGGCGTTCAAATCGGTGGGGGGCATCGTCGCGATCAACAAATATAACGAGCGAGACCCTATCGTCGGCGTGGCCGAATACGGAGTTTCAGCTGCAAATCGCAGTCCGGAAAACCTTGCTGCTCCAGATGAAGCAATTTCTGCATGGGTCAAAGAGCAGGTGAAACGTGTTCGGAAAGGGAAGCTTTCCGCCTCAGAGCGCGAGCATGCGACGTGGTGTCTCGGCAGGCTAGTGGGAGACGCGCGCCCAATCTTTTGTGTGCGCACAAGTGAAGGCGCACTGAATCTGGAGCAATTGGTGGCTGCGATAGGTCGAACCGGAAGTCTTACTATCCCTATATATTCCTATCCGACGTCCGCTTCACAGCGGCACTTTGGTGGCTTATCGATTCAAGTTTTTTCAAGCGCGGATGCGCACGAATATCAGACTGAACTCTACTTAAATCCGGATGAGATAAACTTTTGCGGCTTGACGGTAGTGTCGACCTTGTTGGTTCCTGCCTTTGTTGCCGATGTCGATGAAGAATTCGACCTGATGCTGAAGGACGATGATCTAGATCAGTATCGTGACTTGCTGTCAGTTGTAGTTAAGACTCTGACAGAACGTGGTACTGGCTTCAAAGTGAAATATGTGCCGGGGGCGAACTTGGGCCGTTATACCGGGCCTGACTCTCCCAGGCATTCGCTCAAAGGGGGCGACGATATTATGTTCGAAACCCTGCAAATCATCTTGGTAGATGGGATTTAAGTAACGATTGCCCTCACCTCTTCTTCCACCCACCTCTATGCCCCGGCGCCCCTCCGCTCGACCGCGGTGATGGCCCGAACTCCGGGCCTGACTGCCGTGAATCCGTCGGCTGGATGATGCGGCTTTCGCCTCCGAACGGCTTTGACGGCAGCGCGCGATCGGCGCGATAGGGCAGGGATTCCGGGCCATGCATCTCGTCGAGATGCGGCTTGTGCACCTTCGAGCCGCTGCCGCCGCTCGCCTTCAGCGCGGAGCTCACGGTCTTTTTCTTCATGGCGCTGACCGGCAGATTGGCGGCGTCGCCGTATTTCTTCGCGCCCGCATAGGCGCCGGCCTTGCCCTGTACCGTGCGCTGCTTGACGGTGGGATCGTCGACCACCGCGAGCTCGGTGGCGCGCAGGCGCTTGACCTCGTCGCGCAGCCGCGCGGCTTCCTCGAAGTTCAGATCGGCGGCGGCCTCGCGCATCCTCGTTTCGAGATCGCCGAGCACGGCTTCGAAATTGTGGCCGATCGAGATGACGTCGTCGGTCATGTCGTGGCCGCCGATCTCGACCAGCACATGATCGCGCTCGTAGACGCTGTTCATGATGTCGCCGATCGACTTCTTGATGCTCTCCGGCGTGATGCCATGCGCCGTATTGTACTCGACCTGCTTCTCGCGGCGGCGGTCGGTTTCGGCGATGGCGCGCTCCATCGAGCCCGTCATCTGGTCGGCATAGAGGATCACCTTGCCGTCGACGTTGCGCGCGGCGCGGCCGATGGTCTGGATCAGCGAGGTCTCGCTGCGCAAAAAGCCTTCCTTGTCCGCGTCGAGAATCGCGACCAGCGCGCATTCGGGAATGTCGAGGCCTTCGCGCAGCAGATTGATGCCGACCAGCGCATCGAAGGCGCCGAGGCGCAGATCGCGGATGATCTCGATGCGTTCGATGGTGTCGATATCGCTGTGCATGTAGCGGACGCGAATGCCCTGCTCATGCAGATATTCGGTGAGGTCCTCCGCCATGCGCTTCGTCAGCACCGTGATCAGCGAGCGATAGCCGGCTTGGGCTGTGGCGCGGACCTCGCCGACGAGGTCGTCGACCTGGGTGCGCGCCGGGCGAATGTTGACCGGCGGATCAATAAGCCCGGTCGGCCGGATCACCTGCTCGACGAACACGCCGCCGCTCTCGTTGATCTCCCAGGCGCTGGGCGTGGCCGAGACCGCGACCGTCTGCGGCCGCATCATGTCCCATTCCTCGAAGCGCAGCGGGCGGTTGTCCATGCAGGAGGGCAGCCGGAAACCATATTCGGCGAGTGTCGCCTTGCGGCGGAAGTCGCCGCGGAACATACCGCCGATCTGGGGAACGGTGACGTGGCTCTCGTCGGCGAACACCAGCGCGTTGTCGGGCACGTATTCGAACAGCGTCGGCGGCGGCTCGCCGGGCAGGCGCCCGGTGAGATAGCGCGAATAGTTCTCGATGCCCGCGCAGCTTCCGGTGGCCTCCATCATCTCGAGGTCGAAGGTGGTGCGCTGCTCCAGCCGCTGCGCTTCCAGCAGGCGGCCCTGGTCGTGGAGCTGGTCGAGCCGCATCTTCAGTTCGGCTTTGATCGACTTGATCGCCTGCACCAGCGTCGGGCGCGGCGTCACGTAGTGCGAGTTGGCGTAGATCTTGATGAATTCGAGCTCGTCCTGCTTGTGGCCGGTGAGCGGGTCGAACTCCTCGATGGTCTCGACGGTGTCGCCGAACAGATTCACGCGCCAGGCACGGTCTTCATAGTGCGCCGGGAAAATGTCGATGACATCGCCGCGCACGCGAAAAGTGCCGCGGGTAAAATCGGCCTGGGTGCGCTTGTATTGCAGCGCGACGAGGTCGGCGATCAGCTGGCGCTGGTCGATGCGCTCGCCCTTCTTCAGGGCAAAGGTCATCGCGGTGTAGGTTTCCACCGAGCCGATACCGTAGATGCAGGACACCGAGGCGACGATGATGACGTCGTCGCGTTCGAGCAGCGCGCGCGTCGCCGAGTGGCGCATGCGGTCGATCTGCTCGTTGATCGAGGAGTCCTTTTCGATGTAGGTGTCGGTGCGAGGGACATACGCCTCCGGCTGGTAATAATCGTAATAGCTGACGAAATATTCGACGGCATTGTCCGGGAAGAAGCTCTTGAACTCGCCATAGAGCTGGGCGGCGAGCGTCTTGTTCGGCGCCAGGATGATGGCGGGACGCTGCGTCGCCTCGATCACCTTCGCCATGGTGTAGGTCTTGCCGGAGCCGGTGACGCCGAGCAGCACCTGCGAGCGGTCGTTGCGGTTGATGCCCTCGACCAGCTCGGCGATCGCGGTCGGCTGGTCGCCGCGCGGCTCGTAATGCGACTTGATCTCGAAGCGCACGCCGCCTTCGGATTTTTCCGGGCGCGGCGGCCGATGCGGGGTCCACACCCTGGTGGAGCCGTCGTCCTTGCGGAACTCAGGCCGTCCCTCGCGGATCAGCGATTCCAGCGCGTCGGCGGTCGCCTTGACGCCAAGCGCCTCCATCTTGCTGCGCGGTGGGCGCGCCAGCGCTTCGGCGTCGTCCTCTTCGGTGGGAAGACCGAGTTGACGCGCCAATTCAGGATCGAGCGTCGGGATCGTGGCCGCGGTTCCATAATTGGCCTGCGGCGCCTCGTCGAGGCCCGCGTTGCGGGCGCCGGGCGGCTGCGGGTTGGGCCGCAGCGGCATTGGCCTCGTATTATCCTGCGGAAACTCCTTCGGCGTCGAGGCGCGCGCGCGATGCGCGGCGGCCTCGCCTCCGGAGCGCCGGTCGCGCGAATTGTCGGGGGGCGGCTGCAGGCCGGTGCCCGATCCGAGCCCGGCATCGCCGCGATTGATCGCCGGATTGAGCAACTCGGCCAGCGCCGGCCCGATCGGCTGCACGTCGGGGCGAGACGCCTTGGAATTTGGCGCCTTGGAATTCGGCGCCTTCGCGTTCGGAGCCTTGGCCTTGGGAGATTTGCCGGATTTTTCGGAGGATGCAGGTTTCTTCGCCATGCTCCGAATATGGGGCGAGTCCGCCTCGCAATAAAGAGCGAATGCCCCTCCCGGATCAGACTGCTGACAGCAGGTTGGCAGCAGGCCTGGATCGCCGGATCTTGCAATCAGGCCGCCGGCGACGGTCCCTCATCGTCCCCGGCCGCCTGGCGCGGCTCGAGGATGTCGAGATGGATGCCGCCGCAATCGGTGCAGCGCATGGCCCAATACTCGCATCCGGCACGGCCGCCGATCACGCGGAGCACCGTGAGATCGCCATCGCATTCCGGGCAGCTGGACAGCACATTGCGGGTGTAAATCCTCGGCCGCGACGTGTCTTCAAATTCGATGACTGACATGACCGGTTTCCCCCTTTGACCCTGCGCCGTTCCTTGGTCGCCTGCAGTCCCGCTCGCCTATTCGTCGTCGCTGTCGTCGGCTCGCCGGCGGAAGCGATCGATGTGATGCTTGGCATGGGCAATCGCGGCATCGGGATCGGGCCAGGCGAAGCCGACTTCCATGGCCGGAAACAGCACGCCGTCGATGGCAACCGGGCTGAAATCGGCACGCCGGATCCGGGCGTGCCAAAGCCCCTGGCCAGCTTCGAAGGATTCGATGTCAAAGCCGTCGTAGAGGGTCGTCATTGCAGTCCCCAAAATGTTTTGTTCGAGCGCCTTGTTGGAGGGTCAGAACACCACGTTTGCGGATTCTGGGATGTGAAGCCGTTCACAAGCGGCAGGCTTTTTTGTCTGGGGACCAATGAATTCGGTTCCGCAAACTCAGTGCGCTCCCTCTCCCGCTTGCGGGGGAGGGGTGGGGTGGGGGGTGTCTCCACCGAGGGATTTCCAGTGTGGAGAGAGCCCCCACCCCGCGCTTCGCGCCGACCTCCCCCGCAAGCGGGAGAGGTGCACCGCATTCCGGGCTCGCGGCTTCAGCAAACCTGCTCGTGTGGATGATCAGTTCCGCGCGCTGGTGCGGCCGGTGCGCCGGACGGGCCGGCCGGCGGGCTCCGACGCCGCGCGCATGATCCAGCGGCGGAACGCGGCAAAGTCGCGCTGCTCGGTCTGGAAGCTGCGATAGAGCAGGTACCAGCGCATGCCCTTGGGCACCGAGAGATCGAATGGCGCCACCAGCCGGCCGGCGGCGAGATCGTCGTCGATATAGGGCCGGATGCCCATGGCGATGCCGAGCCCGTCGGCGGCGGCCTGAAGCGCCTGGCCGTAGAACTGGAACTCCGGCCCCCGCGCGTTGATACGCGCGAGGTTCGCGGCCTTGAGCCAGATCGGCCAGTCCTCGGGCGAATGCGCGACGCGGATCAGGCTCGGTCCCCGAAGATCGGCCGGGCGCTTCAGCGAGGAAGCCAGGCGAGGCACGCAGACCGGCGTGAGGTCGCCGGCGAACAGCGGCTCGGCGACCAGCCCTGGCCAGTCGCCGGTACCGAGCTGGATGCCGCAGCTCCAGTCTTCGCCGAACGGCACCGACGCGCCGCCGGTGGTGAAGCGCACCTCGATGTCGGGCTCCTCGTTGCGAAACTCCGACAGGCGCGGGATCAGCCAGCGCATCGCGAAGGTGTGGCCGATGCCGATCGTGAGCACGCGGACGCTCGAGGGCGCCGTCACCTGGGCGGTGAGGCTTGCGAGCGCATCGAAGATAGGGGTCAGCCCGCTCTGATAGGCGCGGCCCGCCTGCGTGAGCAGCAGCTTGTTGGCCTTGCGCTCGAACAGCGCGACGCCGAGCCGTTCTTCCAGGATGTGCACCATGCGGCTGACCGCCGCCGCCGATACGCTCAGTTCGAGCCCGGCCGCGGCAAAGCTGCCGGCCCGCGCCGCGGCTTCGAATGCCTTGATGCCGTTGAGAAACAGCAAGCGCCGCAAATGACCGACCCTCAGGAAAGCTGATGCCAGGCCAAGATAACTCAGTTTGCGTGGACGGAGCAAGGCAGGCAGAAATATCGGCGTAATCTAGGCTGATTTGCCGAAGCGGAGGCGGTGCCCTTCGCCTCTCCCCGCGTGCGGGGAGAGGCCGGAATCCAAGCGCAGCTTGGATTCCGGGTGAGGGGGCCCCTCCGCGAGTCCCACTGCTGGTTCCCTTGCGGAGACTCCCCTCACCCCACCCTCTCCCCGCAAGCGGGGCGAGGGAGTGAAGCGCCTTTGCGTCCCTTACCTGCCACCACCGGAGAACATCACGTGACGCCGATCATGATCGCTGCCCTTGGATTGCTGATGGTCGGCACCGCGTTCCTCTCGGGGCTGTTCGGGATGGCGGGCGGGCTGATCCTGATCGGCGTGCTGCTGGCCTTGATGCCGCTGCCGACCGCGATGGTGTTGCATGCGATCACGCAGATGGCCTCGAACGGCTGGCGCGCCTTTCTCTGGCGCGCGCATATCCGCTGGCGGCCGGTCGCAAACTATATGGTCGGCGCCGCTGTCGCGCTCGCGGCGTGGTCGCTCACGCGCTACGTGCCGGACAAGCCGGTCGCACTGCTGCTGCTCGGCATCACCCCGTTCATGGCGCGGCTGCTGCCCGCGAACATCAAGCCGGATCCCGACCGTCTCGGGCAGGGCACCGTCTACGGCACGATCTGCATGGGCCTCATGCTGATGACCGGCGTGTCGGGGCCGCTGCTCGACACCTTCTTCCTCGGCGGCGATTTCGGCCGGCGCGAGAAGGTGGCGACCAAGGCGATGTGCCAGCTCGTCAGCCATTTCACCAAGCTGATCTATTTCGGCGGCGTGATCGACCAGGCGGCGACGCTCGATCCCGTGCTCGCCGGGGTCGCGATCGCGGCCTCGATGCTCGGCACCACGCTGGCGCGGCGCATCCTGGAAGCCATGACCGACCAGCAATTCGTGGCCTGGTCGATGAAGCTGATCACCACCATCGCCTGCTACTACGTCGCCTATGGCAGCTGGCTGCTGGTCCGCACGCCCGTGCTGGCAGCCTTCGACAAGGGAGGTTTGCAATGAGCGAGACTGCCGACCCGCTGGTGCTGGACTTCGTTGAATGGGTTGCGCGCGAGCCGCGCGCCTATGCCGAGGTGATCGCGACCTGGAAGACCTCGTGCCCGCGCCTGACCATCTGGGAAGACGCCGCCGACCGCGGCTATGTCGCGCGCGAGACGATTGCCGGCCTCGGGCTGGTCATCGCGGTGACGGAGGACGGCGAGAGGCTGCTGCGCACGAACGGGCGCTAGCTGTCGCCACATCGTCATTGCGAGCGGAAGCGAAGCAATCCAGAATGTTTCTTCGGCGGCAGTCCTGGATTGCTTCGCTTCGCTCGCAATGACGGAATACGGGAGACCCCTTTGATGTCGCTCAAACTCTTCGAACTCGTCGGCACCGACGCATCGCGACCGTTCAGCCCGTTTTGCTGGCGCACGCGGATGGCGCTGGCGCACAAGAGCCTTTCGGCGGAAACGCTGCCCTGGCGCTTCACCGAGAAAAGCGCGATTGCGCCGCACGGCTCGGAGAAGGTGCCGGTGCTGCTGCATCACGACCAGCCGGTGGTCGATTCCTGGGCGATCGCGACCTATCTCGAAGACAAGTTTCCGGACCGGCCGTCGCTGTTCGGCGGCGAGGGTGGCCGCGCCATGGCGCGCATGCTCAACGCCTGGGGCGACATCGCCATCGTCGGCGGCATCTTTCCCCTGATCATCGCCGACATCCCGAAGAATCTGGACGAGGTCGACGCCGCCTATTTCCGCCAGTCGCGCGAGGCGCGTTTCGGCGGCAAGACGCTGGAAGAGATCATGGCCAGCCGCGATGCCGGCGTGGTCGCCTTCCGCAAATCGCTCGAGGTGATGCGGCAGACCCTGAAGAAGCAGCCCTTCATCGGCGGCGCCGCACCAAACTATGCCGACTACATCGTGTTCGGCGGTTTTCAGTGGGCGCGCGTGACGAGCCCGTTCAAGCTGCTGGAAGCGGATGACCCGGTCTACGCCTGGCGCGAAAAGCTGCTCGATGCGTTCGACGGCATGGCGCGGAAATCCCCGGGGCACGCGGTGTAGTTGTCGCGAGCTGTCTCTCCTCAGCGTCGTCCTGGCGAAAGCCAGGACCCATACCGCGGAATCCATCGATAGCGCTCGGTAGATGTTCCGAACGACGAGTCTTCGCCAAACAACCCCCTGGGAGAATGGGTCCTGGCTTTCGCCAGGACGACGCGGAGGATTACGCTTGCGCTCCATCCGCGCTACGCATCGCCGCCGCCTCGCGTAGGCAAGCCCGGCACAAACAATCCTCGCCCTTGACCGGCATCGGCAGCCGCGCTGTTTCTTCGGCGCACCAGCAGGTGCCTGAGAGGTCGCAGCCGAACTCGGCGCCGCAGCGGGAGCAGGCGAGGCGGCGCGGTTCTTGTACTGGGATTTCTCGCGGATTTGTCATGATTTGCGCAAAAGCTGTGCTGTCATTTTCATGCCGGGTTCATCTCCCGCTGCGGTATATTAGGCCTCGCGCACGTATCAGGAAAGCGGTTGGCAACGCGCGAAGGACATATCGATGAACCGCGATTCGCAAGCCGCGCTCGTCGCGCTCAACCGTTTCGGCTTCGGCGCCCGCGGCGGCGCATCCGGCGATCTCATCAACGCGGCCTCCGATCCTCGCGGTTTTGTGAAGGCGGAACTCGCTCGTCCCAACGCTGTGCTGCTGGAGGCTCCGGGCCTGCAATCCGCGCCGCAGCTCGGGCAGGCCGTGTTCGCCTATCAGGATCAGGTCAAGCAGGCGCGCGAGGCCGCCGCCAAAGCCGGCGCGCCGGCCGAGGCGCCGTCGCAAGCGCCGGCCGATCAGAAGCCCGGACCGCGCCGCAATCTCTCGCTGAACGCCGTGGCAACCGAGATCGCCGGCCAGATGGCCGAGGCCAAACCTACTGACAACAAGCCTGCTGACAATAAGCCGGCGGACAATATGGCCAAGCCGGACAGCATGCAGCCTAACGCGGCGGCGCCGGCTGCCGCAAAACCCGCCCCGCAGCCGCTCAACGTCATCCAAAAAACCTTTCGCGCCGAGGCGTTGGCGCGATTGCAGCGCGCGACCCTGGTCGAATGCGGCTTCACCGAACGTCTGGTCGTGTTCTGGTCCAACCATTTCTGCATCTCCGCCAGCAAGGGCGAGCTGGCACGGATATGGGCCGGCGCGTTCGAGCGCGAGGCGATCAGGCCGCATGTGCTCGGGCGTTTCGCCGACATGCTGAAAGCGGTGGAGCAGCATCCGGCGATGCTGTTCTTCCTCGACAACCAGCAATCGCTCGGACCGGACTCGCGCGCGGGCCAGAACCGCAAGCGCGGGCTGAACGAAAATCTCGCGCGCGAGATCATGGAGCTGCACACGCTCGGCGTTGGCGGCGGCTACACGCAGGACGACGTCACCTCGCTCGCGCGCATCATCACCGGCTGGACCTTTGCCGGCCGGCAGGGACAGCTGGGAGCGCCCGGTTCATTCGTGTTCAACGTCAATGCGCACCAGCCCGGGCCGCAAATGCTGCTCGGCAAGACCTACGAGCCGACCGGCCTTGCGCAAGGCGAAGCCGCGCTCGCGGACATCGCACGCCATCCTTCGACCGCGAATTTCATCGCCACCAAATTCGTCCGCCATTTCGTCGCAGACGATCCGCCGCCGGCGCTGGTGGCGCGATTGCGCGACGTCTTCATCAAGACCGACGGGGATCTCAAGGCACTCGCAACCGCACTGGTCGATTCCGACGAGGCGTGGAAGGCGCCGCTGACGAAGATGCGGAGCCCCTACGATTTCCTGGTCGCGAGCGGCCGGCTGCTCGCGCGCGTGCCGGAGGATCCCGGCGCCTATCTCAACAACCTCAATCTGCTGGGCCAGCCGCTGTGGTCGCCGGCCGGCCCGAATGGTTTCGCCGATACCAGCGCCGCCTGGGCTGCGCCCGAAGGCATCAAGCTCCGGCTCGACATTGCCGCGCAAATGGGCGCGCGGCTCGGGCCCAACATCGATCCGCTCGATCTGTTGGAATTTGCCACCGCAGATGCGGCCTCGATCGAAACGCGGCGCACCATCGAGCGGGCGGAGTCGCGGCAGCAGGCACTGGCGCTGCTGTTGATGTCGCCGGAAATGCAGAGGAGATGATGATGATCGACTGCGTCGAGAACCGGCTCCTCACCTCGCGCCGCGGCCTCCTGCTCGGCGGCGCCTCCTTCGCGGCGTGGGCTTACTTGCCGAAATTCGCGCGCGCCGCGGACGGCCGCGATCCCCGGCTGATCGTGGTGATCCTGCGCGGCGCGCTTGACGGGCTCTCGACCGTCGCACCGGTCGGCGATCCCGATTACGCCGGCCTGCACGGGGCGATCGCGCTCACGGCGGACGGCGCGCATCCCGCGATCATGCTCGACTCCTTCTTTGCGCTGCATCCGGCCATGCCCGAGTTCGCGCGCATGTATCGCGACAGCCACGCCGCGGTGATCCATGCGGTCGCGACGCCTTATCGCGACCGCTCGCATTTCGACGGCCAGGACGTGCTCGAAAGCGGCTATGCCGGACCCGGTCGCGTGCAATCCGGCTGGCTCAACCGCGCGCTGGAGGCGCTGCCGCGCGGCGAGCGGGTGTCGAGTGCTCTTGCCGTCGGCCCCACCACGCCGTTGGTGCTGCGCGGCAATGCGCCGACCGTCGGCTGGGCGCCGGTGGCTTTGCCGCAAGCCGATGACGACACCGCGATGCGTCTGGTCGAGCTCTACCGTCATCGCGATCCCACGCTGGCGGCCGTGCTGTCGCAGGGCCTTCAGCTCGAGAAGGCCGCGAGCGGCGACGACATGAAGCCGAAGCCCGGCAATGCGGTCGCACAGATGCGGCAGGTCGCGCGCGGCGCCGCAAAACTGATGGCGTCCGACGACGGCCCGCGCATCGCGGCGCTCGCGTTCGATGGCTGGGACACGCACGCCAATGAAGGCGGCCCTGTCGGTCGCCTCGCATTCCTGCTCGGCGGGCTCGACGGCGCGCTCGCTGAATTCGAAAGCGGCTTAGGGGAACGCTGGCGAGACACCGTCGTGGTGGTCGCCACCGAATTCGGCCGCACCGCGCGCATCAACGGCACCGACGGCACCGATCACGGCACCGGAACGATCGCGCTGCTCGCCGGCGGCGCGGTGAAGGGCGGCCGCGTCATCGCCGACTGGCCCGGCCTCAAGCCCGCCAACCTCTTCGAGGCCCGCGATCTCAAGCCCACCACCGATCTGCGCTCCGTGATCAAGGGTGTGCTGCAGGACCAGTTCGGCCTGTCCGATCGCGCGCTGGCCGAGACAGTGTTTCCGGACAGCGCGGGAGCACGGCCGATGAAGGGGCTGGTTACTTAACTGCGATTCCGGGCCCGCGCCTTGCGGCGCGTCCTGGAATGACGACATCATCAGCCGAACATCAGGAGACCATCCCCATGTACATCGCCATGAACCGCTTCCGCGTCGCCAAGGGCTCCGAGGCCGCTTTCGAGCAGGTCTGGCTTTCGCGCGATACTCATTTGGACAAGGTGCCGGGCTTCGTCGAGTTTCATCTGCTGCGCGGCCCCGAGCTCGAGGACCACACGCTGTACGCCTCGCACACGGTGTGGGCGAACCATGCGGCGTTCGAGGCCTGGACCAAGTCGGATGCTTTTCGCGCCGCGCATGCGCGGGCCGGCGACACCAAGCCGACCTATCTCGGCCATCCCCAGTTCGAGGGCTTCGAGGTGATGCAGACGGTGGGGCGCGGCGCCAAGTAGCGCGCCACGCCGCAACGATCAGCCCAGCGTGATCTTGTCGATTTCCGCCATCTCCTCCGCACCGAGCTTCCACGCAATCGCCTTCACGTTCTCCTCGACCTGCTCGACGCGGGTGGCGCCGGCAATCACGCTCGACACTTGCGGGCGCGCGGCGAGCCAGGAGAAGGCGAGCTCGAGCATGCTGTGGCCGCGCGCCTTCGCGAAGGCCGTGAGCTTCTCGACGATGTCCTCGTTGCGCGGCGTGACGTAGCGGTCGCGTAGCGCCGGTACCTTGCCGAAGCGCGTATCGGTCGGGGCGGCCGCGCCGCGCTGGTACTTGCCGGTGAGGAGCCCACTTGCGAGCGGGAAGAACGGCAGGAGGCCGAGCTTGTACTCTTGTGCGGCCGGCAGCAGGTCCTTTTCGATGTCGCGCACCAGCAGGCTGTATTCGTCCTGGCAGGAGACGAAGCGGCTGACATTCATCGCGCGTGCGGTGAACTCGGCTTCCGCCAGGCGCCAAGCCGGAAAATTGGAATTGCCGATGTAGCGCACCTTGCCCTGATGGATGAGATCGTCGAGCGCGCGCAGCGTCTCCTCCATCGGCGTCAGCGGGTCGTAATCGTGCTGCTGATAGAGATCGATATAGTCGGTCTTGAGCCGCGTCAGGCTCGCCTCGACTGCGTTCATGATGTAGCGGCGCGAAGCGCCCTGCTTGGTTCCGTCGGCCGCCATCGGCTTGGAGAATTTGGTGGCGAGCACGATATCCTTGCGGCGGTCGCCGAGCACGGCGCCGAGCACCGTTTCCGAACCGCCCATGCCGGCATAGATGTCGGCGGTGTCGAACAGCGTGATGCCGAGATCGAGCGCGCGATGGATCACCTTGCGCGAGGTCTCCAGGTCCGTGCGCTGGCCGAAATTGTTGCAGCCGAGGCCGACCGCAGACACGCGCAGGCCGGAGGCGCCGAGATTACGAATTTCCATGGGAGATCCCTGTCGGAGATGGGCAGGGACGCATTGTGACTGCGGTGCGCCGCCGCAGCAAGCCGTGCGCCGCGTTGCTGCCATGCTGACAAGGAACTGCGGACAACAACTGCCGACAAAAAAATGCGGCCCCTGTCAGACGCGGCGACTGACGGGGACCGCTTTGGGGCGCTTGATCGGTGACGGGGGGCTGACCAGACGCAGCTGCAGCCTAGTCCCGCTATGTTACGCGCAGGTGACAGGCAGAGTTATCCACAGGCGTCGCGATCGCGAGGATCAGAAGATCTTGCGATAGACGATGAACCCGGAACGCTCGGCGACCTTGTCGTACAGGCGCTGCGCCGTGACGTTGGTCTCATGCGTCTGCCAGTACACGCGCGGAGAGCCTGCGAGCTTCGCGCGCTCGTAGACGCCGTGGATCAGCGCCGAGCCGACGCCCTTGCCGCGTGCGGCCTCGGTCGTGAACAGGTCCTGCAAATAGCAGGACGGCTCGATCGCGGTGGTGCTGCGGTGAAAGAGATAATTCGTCATCCCGAGCAGGCGACCGTCGCTCTCGGCGACCAATCCGTGCACCGGCTCATAGGCATCGAAAAAGCGCTGCCATGTCGCGCGCGTGATTTCGGGCGAGAGCGCGGTCGGGCCGGAGCGGCCGTAGAAGGCGTTGTAGCCGTCCCACAGCGGCAGCCATTGATCGTAGTCTTGCCTCGTGACGGAGCGAATGGTGAGCGACATCTGAAATTCCCGCGAGCGATGAGGCGTCCTTCATACGTGATGAGGGGCGTGCCGATCAATCGCGTATCACTCTGCGACGCGCAGATACCGGATCAGCTTGCGGCCCGCGGGATCGCGCAGCGAGCGGTAGTAGTCGGCACGGGACGGCGCGTCGGTGTGGCGCACGAGGTCGGTCACGGGCGTGTAGCTCAGCATGCGCCCGCCATCGGGCAGCGCGGCACAGACGAAGCGCAACACCTCGCCGTTGCGCAAGGCGATGTTGATCGGCGTGGCATCGCCGATCCGCACCATCTCCATGCGCTGTGCGATGAAGGTGCCGAGCTCGTCCTCGGGCAATTCGAACGCGCCGGTGTCGCGGCCGTGATACATCAGCGCGATGAACGGCGGCTTGCCGTCGGCGATGTCGTCCGGCACTGCAAAATAATCGCGGAACGCCCGGTTGATGAATTCGGCGCGCGTCTCGGCATCGAGCAGCACGATGCCGATATCGACCTGGTCGAGCGCGGCCGAGAGCCGCGCGGCGATAGCGTGGCTCCGGCGCTCGGCGGCGAACGTGCCGAGCAGCCGCTGGCGCATCAGGCCGGTGATGCCTGCGGTGCCCGCGGCCGTCGCGGCCAGGAGGCCGAGCCGGATCATGTCCGCCGTGCTAAGGCCTGCAACGCCGTGCCGGCTGAGGAGCAGCAGTGCCGCGCCGATGACGGCGATGGCTGCGCTGGCGACGGCGGAAGCGGGACCCGAGAGCGCGCCGGCGAGCGCCACGATGCAGACAAGCAGCGGCGCGGGCGAGGCAACGGGGACGAAGCGATCAAAAAACATCGCCAGCAGCAAAGTCGCTGCCGTCAGCGCCGGACCGGAGATCGCACGCCATCCCAACCGCATGGGCCTGTCTCGCTCCTCCCTGGACGAGGTAAGGCGGCAACACTGACCGAACATTGCGCCATTGCGATGCGGTTTCGCGCGGTGTGCTTAAAGTGCGCTTTGGCTCATGCGCAAAGCTTTCGGATGATTTTAGACCAAGTGCGCGTGCTTGAGACGTTGTTGCAGCGCGGGCGCATTCAGCGTCGACGTCCCCTGGCCCTTGCGCGTGCCGACGAGGATCAACAGTGATGCCGCGACCAGGATGGCCGCGGTCAGGGTGATTGCAACGATGACCACAGGTGATTTCATCGAAATCCTGTCGCGATGCCAGTCGTCGCGGGCCACGCGGCGCCTTGAAGGCGGGTCCAGGATGAAGCGGGAATCAGACCGGCAGGCCCATCGCCATGGTCGCCTTGGTGGACAGCACCGTCAGGGTGACGATCAGGCACAGCGAGAGCGCGGCGACGGCGAGCGAAGCCGCGACCGCATTGGCCAGCCGGGAAGACGATACGGTAGCGGGTGGGCCCTGAAAGCCTGCCGTGCCGGACGCCCGAATCATGGTCTAAATCCTTCAACGCGCGAGCGAATCACCCGCGACATCGAACAATTTCACTGTTGCAGTCGGCAATATTGCGGCGGCCAGTGGAGCTAAAATGGCGAGATTGCGGCAATGGTGACCGTTATGCCCGCTATTCGCCAGAGCGGGATCGCCCCTCAGGCGCCAGCGGCGATGCTGGCGGGGTCCTCGATGTCGGCCGGCCGCCAGTCCATGGCGACGAAGCCGGGGGCCGCTTCCACGCGCTTCAGCCAGTCCCGGATCGCCGGGAAGGTCGAGAGGTCGAAGTCGCAGCGGTCCGCGAGGTGGGTATAGCCGTACAGCGCGATGTCGGCGACCGTGAGCTGGCGCGCAGCAAAATAGTCGTTGGTCTTGAGGTGATTCTCCATCACCTGGAGCGCGCCATAGCCGCGCTCCATCCAGTCCTCCAGCGAATGAGTCTGCAGGTCGCGGCCGCCCCTCACCAGCGACAGCCAGAAATAGGCCGCGCCGATGTTCGGCTCCAGCGCGTGCTGCTCGAAGAACATCCATTGCAGCGCGTCGGCGCGATCAATGCGATTCTCCGGGGCGAGCGGCGTGCCGACGGCGACGTACCAGAGGATGGCGTTGGACTCGGCGAGATAGCGATCGTCGCCGACCTCGAGCAGCGGCACCTGGCCGGATGGGTTCTTGGCCAGGAAATCCGGGGTGCGGCTTTCGCCGCGCAGAATGTCCACCTCAACCGCTTCGTAAGGCAAGTTCAGCAGCGCCAGCGCAAGGCGGACCTTGTAGCTGTTGCCCGAGCGCTGCATCGAATAGAGCTTGTACATTCTGAGGATGATTCCGGAAGACGGGAGGGCGCGGCGCTTGTTGCCTCGCAACGCGGCTAAACAATGATGCCGATGCGAATCCGCCGCAAGACCCGGCCAATAGAAAAACTCGAAAACCCTACCGCATTGCAATGCGGCGGAAGATCATTTCCGTGCGACCATCCAACTCAGTTCACGCTTGCGTCACCACGCGGCCGCATCGCTCGGAGCATTTGTGTGAGAAGGTCGAACGGTCGTGATCGCCTCGACCGCTGATCTCTCGAGCGCCGGACTGCCGTCAGCTTCATGGGCGTCTTGAAGGGCTCAAAATTGCTCCGAGGACACGCCTTGTCGGATATGTGGGTTTTACCCCGCAAAGTTGCTGAAAATTGCGGGAAATCACGGCTTGATGCGCGCCAGACCCGTAAACTTTTGCGGATCGGACCGAAGTTTCTTGCGGTGCAACGGCACTCGTTTTAGGGTGGCTCATTCCCACAATCGGAGTCGTGAAGCCAAAGGGTTCACGACGCTTGTCAGGAGATGACGATGTCCTTCCTTGCCGCTGCGCTCGACCGTGTGAAGCCGTCCGCGACCATCGCGGTCACGGATAAAGCACGTGCGCTGAAAGCGGCGGGCCGCAACGTCATCGGCTTGGGTGCCGGCGAGCCCGACTTCGACACGCCCGCCAACATCAAGCTGGCCGCGATCCACGCCATCGAAGCCGGCAAGACCAAGTACACCGCAGTCGACGGCATTCCCGAGTTGAAGGAAGCCATCATCGCCAAGTTTCAGCGCGAGAACGGCGTCGTCTACAAGGCGAACCAGATCATCGTCGGCACCGGCGGCAAGCAGGTGCTCTACAACGCGCTGATGGCAACCATGAACCCGGGCGACGAGGTGATCATCCCCGCGCCGTACTGGGTCAGCTATCCCGAGATGGTGGCGCTCGCCGGCGGCGAGCCGGTGCCGGTGGTCTGCACCGCCGCGACCGGCTTCAAGCTCCAGGCCGAGGCGCTGGAGCGCGCGATCACGCCGAAGACCAAATGGGTGATCCTGTGCTCGCCGTCGAATCCGACAGGAGCTGCCTACACCAGGACCGAGCTCAAGGCGCTCACCGACGTGCTGGTCAAGCATCCCCATGTGTGGGTGATGACCGACGACATGTACGAGCACCTCGTCTATGACGACTTCCAGTTCACCACGGTCGCGCAGGTCGAGCCGAAACTCTACGACCGCACGCTCACCGTGAACGGCGTGTCGAAGGCCTATTGCATGACCGGCTGGCGCATCGGCTATGCCGGCGGCCCGGCGCAGCTGATCAAGGCGATGTCGACGATCCAGTCGCAGTCGACCTCGAACCCGTCGTCGATTGCGCAATGGGCCGCGGTTGAGGCGCTGAACGGTCCGCAGGACTTCATCCCGGCCAACAACAAGGTCTTCAAGGAGCGCCGCGACCTCGTCGTCTCCATGCTCAACCAGGCCAAGGGCATCGAATGCCCGCGGCCCGAGGGCGCCTTCTACGTCTATCCGTCCTGCGCCGGCACCATCGGCAAGACCGCGCCGTCGGGCAAGGTGATCGACAATGACGAGACATTCGTCACCGAGCTGTTGGAGACCGAAGGCGTCGCCGTGGTGCAGGGTTCGGCCTTCGGCCTCGGCCCCGCGTTCCGCATCTCCTACGCGACCAAGACCTCGGACCTCGAAGACGCCTGCAAGCGCATCCAGCGCTTCTGCGGCAATCTGCGCTAAGGCTGTCGCGACAAGACATCGAAAAGGCCCGCTTCGAGCGGGCCTTTTTTGTGTTCGATGAGTGAAGTCGGATGGACTTTGCTCGGGCCGACATTCTGCCATGCCCCTCACCCGGATCGCTCAGGCGCGCTTGCGCGCCAGAGCGATCCGACCTCTCCCCGCAAAAGAGCGGGGAGAGGTTTGAGTAACGCCTGGCCGTTGTTCATCGTAAGGGGCGCGCCGATCTCTCACTCCCTCGCCCCGTTCTTACGGGGAGAGGGTGGGGTGAGGGGCTCTCTCCGCGAACTTGCTTTTAGACGCGTTCGATCTGGCCCCCTCAAAACTATTGTGGCATAGACCATCGCGCATCACGGGTAGGGCGCTCTCTCTGCTCGCATCACATTCATCGCCGGAGACATTCATGCGCCGTTCACTCCTCCTCGCCGGGCTCACAGTTGCGAGCCTCGTTGCCTCCGTTGCGGACGCCAGCGCGCAGTCTCGGATGGTGCAGGTGGGCGTGCTCGAATGCCGCGGCGGCGCCAGCGTGGGCTTCATCGTTGGATCGGTGACCCATCTCGGCTGCGTGCTGCGGGTCGATGGTTTGCCGGACGACCGTTACGTCGCGACCATTCGCAAGGTCGGCCTGGATATCGGCATTACTCAGGAGACGGCTTTGGCGTGGGGGGTGTTCGCGCCGGTGAACCGACTCGGACCGGGCGACCTCGCCGGCACCTATGCCGGTGCCCAGGGCAGCGCCTCGGTCGGCGTCGGCCTCGGCGGCAACGTGCTGGTCGGCGGCTCCAACAATTCGATCGCGCTTCAGCCGCTCAGCGTGCAGGGCCAGGTCGGCCTCAACGTCGCTGCGGGTCTGGAGAGCCTGGAACTGCGCCCGGGCCGTTAACAAGTCCGTGTGTGAAACGCGTCGCTCCGAAGCGATTCCGGCAACGACGCACCGCAGCGACGTTTGATGCTTGCCAAATCTCGGGGACGGGCAGAGCATCGGCCTTTGCCGACCCAATCATGGGCCGAGCTCCACACCAAGGAGGCGGCGAAATGGGACAAGATGTCAGAAGTCCCCGAGGTCCACGGTGCATCGCGCTGGTGGGCCCTTTCCAAAGCGGTAAAACCACACTTCTCGAAGCGATCATGGCACGAACCGGCGCAATCCCGCGCGCCGGCAGCGTCGATGCCGGAACCTCCGTCGGCGACGCCACGCCAGAGGCCCGTCATCACAAGATGACCGTCGGGCTGACTGCCGTCACCACGAGTTTCATGGGCGACAGCTACACCTTCCTCGATTGTCCCGGTTCCGTCGAATTTGCCCACGACATGCGCGCCGCGCTGCCCGCCGTAGATGCCGCAATCGTGGTCTGCGAAGCCGACGAGAAGAAGCTGCCGCAGCTTCAGATCATTCTGCGCGAGCTGGAAGAGCTGAAGATCCCGCGTTTCCTGTTCCTCAACAAGATCGACCGCGCCAACAAACGCATCCGCGAGACGCTTGAGATGCTCCAGCCCGCATCGCGCGTGCCGCTGGTGCTGCGCCAGATCCCGATCTGGAAGGACGAGCTGATCGAAGGCTTCGTCGATCTCGCGCTGGAGCGCGCGTTCATCTACCGCGAGCACAAGGCCTCCGAAGTGGTCGCGCTCCAAGGCGGCGATCTCGATCGCGAGAAGGAGGCCCGCTTCTCGATGCTGGAGAAGCTCGCCGATCACGACGATGCGCTGATGGAGCAGCTGCTCGAGGACATTCAGCCGCCGCGCGATGCCGTGTTCGACGATCTCGCCCGCGAATTGCGCGACGGGCTGATCTGCCCTGTGCTACTCGGCGCCGCCGCACGCGAAAACGGCGTGCTGCGTTTGATGAAAGCGTTGCGCCACGAGGCGCCAGGTATCGCGGAGACCGCAAAACGTCTCGGCGTTCCCGAGACCAGGGACGCCCTCGGCTTCGTCTTCAAGACGCTGCATTCGCAGCACGGCGGAAAGCTGTCGCTGACGCGGATGCTCGCCGGCCATCTCGACGACGGTGCCACGCTGCAATCCTCCTCGGGCGGAGCCAGCCGCATCTCCGGCATCCTCGCCGTCACCGGAGCCTACGACACCAAGCGTGCCGCGGCGGAAGCCGGCGACACGGTGGCGCTCGCCAAGCTCGACCCGATCAAGACCGGCGACACGGTCTCGAACGGCAAGACCCAGCCGGCAGCGCTCGCCGCCAGCGAGCCCACTCCGCCGGTGCTCGCGATCTCGGTTGCGGCCACCGACCGTAAGGACGACGTCAAGCTCGGCCAGGCGCTGATGCGCCTGCACGAGGAGGATCCCTCGCTCGTCTTCGTGATGAACGCGCAGACCCACGACACCGTGCTGTGGGGGCAGGGCGAGATGCATCTGCGCGTCGCGAGCGAGCGGCTACGCGACCGTTTCGGCGTCAAGGTCGCCTCGCATCCGCCCGCGATCGGCTATCAGGAAACCATCCGCAAGCCGATCGTCCAGCGCGGCCGTCACAAGAAGCAATCCGGCGGCCATGGCCAGTTTGGCGATGTCGTGCTCGACATCAGGCCGCTGCCGCGCGGGGAGGGCTTCAGGTTCGCCGAGAAGGTAGTCGGCGGTGCGGTGCCGCGCAACTATATCGGCGCGGTGGAGGAGGGCGTCGTCGATGGGCTTGCGCGTGGCCCGCTCGGTTTCCCGGTCACCGATTTGCAGGTGACGCTGACCGACGGCTCCTATCACAGCGTCGATTCCTCCGACCTCGCCTTTCGCACGGCGGCGCGGGTCGGGCTCAACGAAGGCCTGCCGCAATGCCAGTCGGTGCTGCTGGAGCCGATCCACGTGGTCGAGATCGTCTGCCCGACCGACGCCACCGCCAAGATCAACGCGATCCTGTCGGCGCGGCGCGGCCAGATCCTCGGCTTCGACACCCGCGACGGCTGGAGCGGATGGGACTGCGTCCGCGCCATGATGCCGGAAGCGGAGATCGGCGAGTTGATTGTCGAACTGCGCTCGGCCACGGCAGGCGCCGGCAGCTTCACCCGCCAGTTCGACCACATGGCCGAAGTCACGGGGCGCGCCGCCGACCAGATCATCGCCGCGCATCAACACGCGGCGTGATCGGTCTGCCGAAGTAAGGGACGAAGCACGGTCTCACTCCCTCTCCCCGCCCTTTCGCGGGGAGAGGTTAAGGGCTTGCGTTCGGCGGACAATGACGTATTTTACATCATTGTACATGCTTCAGATATCACTTATAAACGCTGACACGTGAGGCTAAGGTGATCACGTCGTTCCAGATGCGGGCAGCGCGCGCGCTGCTCGGCATTGACCAGAGGGCCTTGGCGGAGCTTGCAGGCGTATCGCTGCCGACCATTCAGCGGATGGAGGCGAGCACCGGCAACGTTCGCGGCGTGGTCGAGACCTTGATGAAGGTCGTCGAAGCCTTCGATCGGGCCGGCGTCGAGCTGATCGGCGAACAGGCGCGCAGCGAAGGCGGCGGACGTGGCGTTCGGCTGAGGGAGCCGGGGCCGCCGCGTCGGGTGGGGGCGTGATCCCGCAATGATCATGCTCGGGAGCAGATCTAACTAACGCACCGTCGCGCCCCGATACGCGGCCGCACGATGCATCGGAGCGTTGTGAGCATGAGCATCACAGGCGAACACGCAGGCAAGCTGCACCAGCTTCGTCGGCCGACCTTTACCGAACTCTATCTGCCAAAGCTCGTCACCGTATGGCGCGAGGGCTACGGCTGGTCGGATTTCCGCGCCGATGTGTTCGCGGGCCTCACGGTCGCGATCGTCGCGTTGCCGCTGTCGATGGCGATCGCGATCGCCTCGGGGGTGACGCCGGACCGCGGACTCTACACCGCCGTTGTCGGCGGCTTCATTGCCTCACTGCTCGGCGGCAGCCGCTTCCAGATCGGCGGTCCCGCCGGCGCCTTCATCGTGCTGGTTGCGGCGACCGCCGACCGTCACGGGGTCGACGGCGTGATCCTGGCCACGCTGATGGCGGGCCTGTTCCTGATCGCTGCGGGCTTCCTGCGGATCGGCACCTATATCAAGTTCATTCCGTATCCGGTGACGGTCGGCTTCACGGCCGGCATCGCTGTCATCATCTTCGCGAGCCAGCTGCGCGATCTCGGCGGCATCACGCTGCTCGCGAAGGAGCCGAGCGAGTTCGTTCCGAAACTGGTCGCGCTTGCCGGGGGCCTGCACACCGTCAATCCGTCGGCCGTCGCGGTCGCGATCGTCAGCATTGCCATCATCGCCGGCCTGCGACGCTGGCTGCCGTCCTGGCCGGGTATCCTGATCGCGGTCGTGCTCGCGGCGGTCGCATGTGCCGTGCTGTCGCTGCCGGTCGAGACCGTCGGCTCGCGCTTCGGCGGCATTCCGCGCGAACTGCCCTCGCCGGCCTTGCCTGCATTCTCGCTCGCGAAGGCAACCGCCGTGCTGCCGGATGCGATCTCCTTCGCGCTGCTCGCCGCCATCGAATCGCTGCTGTCGGCGGTGGTGGCCGACGGCATGACCGGTCGCCGTCACCGCTCCAATTGCGAGCTGGTGGCGCAAGGCGCCGCCAATGTCGGCGCGGCGCTGTTCGGCGGCATTTGCGTCACCGGGCTGATCGCGCGTACCGCGACCAACATCCGCGCCGGCGCGCGGGGGCCGCTCGCGGGCATGTTGCATTCGATCTTCCTGCTGCTGTTCATGCTGATCGCAGCGCCGCTGGCGAGCTACATCCCGCTGGCCGCGCTCGCCGCCGTGCTCGTCGTGGTGGCCTGGACCATGGCAGAGAAGCACGAATTCGCGACGCTTCTGCGCTCCTCATGGGGCGATGCCGTCGTGCTGCTCGCAACCTTCCTGCTCACTATCTTCCGCGATCTGACCGAGGGCATTCTGGTCGGCTTCGCGCTTGGCGCGGTGCTATTCATCCATCGCATGGCGGAAATGACCGGCATCGAGGAACGTTCGCCGATGGTGGCCGCCGATCGTCCCGATGACGAAAATGGCGAGCGCGTGCCTTACGATCCCGCGCTCGCGGTCGATCGCGACGTGCTGGTCTATCGCATCACCGGCGCGTTCTTCTTCGGCGCGGCCTCGGCGATCGGCAGCGTGCTCGACGGCATCGCCGACAAGCGCAAGGGATTCGTGGTCGATTTCGCCGCGGTGCCGTTTTTGGATTCGACCGCGGCCAACGTGCTCGGCCGCGTCGCCGCCAAGGCCCACCGCCAGGGCATCCGGTTGTTCATCACGGGGGCGTCGCCTGCGGTCCGCCGCGCGCTGCTCACCCATGGCGTCACGCCGCCGCGCGCGCGTTATCGTGAGACCATCGCGCGTGCGGTCGCCGACATCAAGGGCGGCGCGGCGCACCCCGTGGCCGGTGACGCGGGCACGACCTGACATCGAGCCTCTCCCGAGACGGCCCGCGCGCTTGACAGGGCCTGCGGGACGCGAAATGGATCGCCTCCGAAACGACCCGAGGGGAGGACGACCGTGACCAAGGCTCCCGCAGCCTGTCTGATCGGATGGCCAGCCGCGCATTCGCGCTCGCCGCTGATCCATCGTTACTGGCTGCGCACGCTCGGGATCGAGGGCGGCTATGTCATCGAGGCGGTTCCACCGGATAATTTACGCGACTTCGTGCTGCGGCTGTCGCTGCGCGGCTTCGTCGGCGCCAACGTCACCATCCCGCACAAGGAAGGCGTGCTTGAGCTCTCGACACCCGATGCCCGCGCGCGGGCGGTCGGTGCGGCCAACACGCTGTGGTTTGCGGACGGCGAGCTGCGCTCGACCAACACCGACGTCGAGGGCTTCATCGGCAATCTCGATGCCAGCGCGCCCGGCTGGGACGGAGCCGAAGAGGCGCTGGTGCTCGGCGCCGGCGGCTCCTCGCGCGCCATCGTGTTCGGGTTGCTTGAACGCGGCATCAGCTGCGTCCATCTCGCCAATCGCACCATCGCCCGGGCCGAGATGCTTGCAGGGCAGTTCGGGGCGAAGGTGCATCCTGTTGCCTGGGACGGCATAGACGACATCCTGCCGCGTGCAAAACTTCTCGTGAACACGACCTCGCTCGGCATGCACGGTCAGCCTTCACTCGACCTTGACGTGGCGCGCCTGCCGGATGGCGCCGTGGTCGCCGATCTCGTCTATGTCCCGCTGGCGACGCCGCTGCTCGCGGCCGCAGAGGCGCGCGGGCTGAAGACCGCCGACGGGCTCGGCATGCTGCTGCATCAGGCGGTCCGCGGCTTCGAGCTGTGGTTCGGCCAACGGCCGCAGGTCACGGCCGAGCTGCGCGCGCTGGTCGAGGCCGATCTCACAAAGACTTGAGAGAATAGCGCGTAATCTCCGGAGTTCTATGTCCGTAGGACAATAGGGCGCAATCGGAGACCATCATGTCTGTTCAACGTGCAACTTTCACACGTCCGCTCATCGCCGTCGCGATGGTGGCCGTCTCGACCCTCTCGGCACTTGCGCAAAGAGCGCCGGTGCCGACGCGCGTGCGCGGCACGATCGAAAGCGTCAATGGCGACACGATGCAGGTCAAGGCGCGCAGCGGCGAGGATGTCAAGCTGCACATCGCCTCCGACGTGAACGTGTCGGGCATTACCAGGATTTCACTTGCCGACATCAAGCCCGGCTCCTTCGTCGGCGCCACCACCGTGCCGGGACCGGACGGCGGCGCGAACGCGGTCGAGGTCCACGTGTTTCCGGAGAGCATGCGCGGCACCGGCGAAGGCTCGCGCCCCTATGACCTCAAGCCCAACTCCAGCATGACCAATGCGACCGTGTCGGAGAGCGTGGTCGGCAATGACGGCCATATGCTGCTGGTCAAGTACAAGGACGGCGAGAAGAAGGTGTTCGTGGCCGGCAATACCCCGGTGGTGACCTTCGTGCCCGGCGACAAATCCGATCTGAAGGCCGGCGCCAAGGTGATCGCCTTCATGAAGCAGCTGCCGGACGGTTCGTTCGAAACCAACCGCGTCAGCGTCGGCCGCGACGGCCTGACGCCGCCGATGTAAATGGAGACTAACAACATGTCGAAGAGAAGCTGGATATCACATGTCGGCGTGGCGGCGTTCGCCGCCTGCATCGTCACGTCATCCGCCTTCGCGCAGCAGACGCCGACGGTCCGCATCCGCGGCACCATCGAGAGCGTCGACGGCAACACGCTCGGCATCAAGACGCGCGAAGGCAGCGACGTGAAGGTGCGCATGACCGACAACGTCGCCGTCTTCGCGGTGGTGAAGACGTCGTTGTCGGAGATCAAGGACGGCTCCTATATCGGCGTCACCGGCCTGCCGGAGCCCGACGGCACCCAGAAGGCGATCGCGGTGCACATCTTCCCCGAAAACCAGCGCGGCGCGGCCGAAGGTTTTCGTCCCTGGGACGCGCGCGCCAACTCGACCATGACCAACGCCACCGTGGCGCAGACGGTGAAGGGCACCGACGGCCAGAACATCACGGTCAAGTACAAGGACGGCGAGAAGAAAGTCGTGGTGCCCCCGGACACGCCGATCGTCACCTTCGTGGCCAGCGAAAAATCCGAGCTCAAGCCCGGCGCCAAGCTGATCATTTTCGGTGCGGTGAAGAGGGACGATGGTTCGCTGGAAGCCAACCGCGTCAATGTCGGCCGGGACGGGGTGACGCCGCCGATGTGACCACTGCGCGTCGTCCTTGCGAAGGTTAGGGACGCGCAATCCTCTCACTCCCTCGCCCCGTTCTTACGGGGAGAGGGTGGGGTGAGGGGCTCTCTTCGCGAATTCAGCTTTGATTGTGGGGCATCACGGGAGTCGGATGGACTTCCATCTTGGCACCAGCGTGCCTTGCCCCTCACCCGGATCGCGCCGGACGATGCTTCGCATCGCCGGGGGCGATCCGACCTCTCCCCGCAGAAGGGCGGGGAGAGGTTACCGATCACATCGCAATGATATGTTCGTCGATCTCGTCAATCCTGTTGACGCCGCACAGGCCCATGGTGGTGAGCAGTTCCTTCTGGATGATGTCGATCGCCTTGGCGACGCCGGCCTGGCCGCCGGCGCCAAGGCCGTAGGCATAGGCGCGGCCGATCATGCAGGACTTTGCGCCGAGCGCGAGTGCGCGCATCACGTCCTGGCCGGAGCGGATGCCGCCGTCGAACATGATCTCCATCCTGTCACCGACCGCCTCGGCGATCTCGGGCAGCACCTCGATCGATGACGGCGCGCCGTCGAGCTGCCGGCCGCCATGGTTCGAGACGACGAGAGCCTGCGCGCCGGTCTTGGCGGCTTCCTCGGCGTCCTCGACGTCGAGAATGCCCTTGATGATCAGCTTGCCCGGCCAGATGCTGCGGACCCACTCGACATCCTTCCAGTTCAGGGACGTATCGAACTGCGAGGCCGTCCACTCCGCGAGGCGATTGAGGTCCCCGGTGTTCTTCACATGGCCGGCGATGTTGCCGAAGGTGCGGCGCTTGCCTTGCAGCACGCCGGAGACCCAGGTGGGCTTGCTGGCGAAATCCAACAGCTTCGAGAGCGACCATTCCGGCGGCACCGTCATGCCGTTCTTGATATCGGCGTGGCGCTGGCCGATCACCTGGAGATCGACGGTCAGCACCAGCGCGGAGCATTTCGCCGCGATCGCGCGCTGGATCAATTCCTTGATGAAGCCGCGGTCCTTCATCACGTAGAGCTGGAACCAGAACGGCTTCTCGACACTGGCCGCGATGTCCTCGATCGAGCAGATCGACATCGTCGACTGCGTGAACGGGATACCGGCGGCTTGCGCGGCGCGGCAGGCATGGATCTCGCCGTCGCCATGCTGCATGCCGAGCAGGCCCACAGGCGCGAGCATCAGCGGCATGGTCGAGGGCTCGCCGAGGATCGTGGTCGCGGTGTCGCGCTTGGAGACGTCGACCAGGATGCGCTGGCGGAACTTGATCGCCTGCATGTCGTCGCGGTTGGCGCGCAGCGTTTCCTCGGCGTAGGAGCCGCGGTCGCAATAATCGAAGAACGCCTTCGGCACGCGGCGCTGATGCAGTGTGCGAAGATCGTCGATACAGGTGATGTGCTTCATGAACGTTTCCCCGGCCCGCCTTGATCGGAAGAGTCTCGTATTGGAAGACTCTTGCATCGGAAGATCGAGGGGTCATCTAGCATGGTTGGATGCTCAGCCAAATCGTTTGCAAATTCTTTGTGGAGAGGAGGGCGCCATGACCAGGTCGCACACCGGACCGACGCCGGAGGAGATCAAGGAGAAGCATGATCTCGAGGAAGCGCTGGAAGAAGGTCTGGAAGAGACCTTTCCGGGCTCCGATCCGGTCAATGTCACCCAGCCGGCGCCGAGCCGCGGGGACGGCCATGTGAAGCGCTCGGACTAGGCGCGGGTTCCGCCCTGTTCCGGCGCCCTCGCTGGAAATATAATGTTAACAAGACGTTATCAGCGCCGGGGCCTGCCCGGTTCCGTAATGATTCATCATATTTTTTGAAGCCAAGTTAGCCGCGATGGCTTTATAAGACCTCAGCAAATCAGGGATGCGGGTCCCGCTGGGGCACCCGCAGGTTGTATTGGGGACCCCTGGTTGTTGCGTGGGGGACGATATGAGCCGCAAATATTTCGGGACGGACGGGATCCGGGGCCGCGCCAACGGACTGATCACGCCGGAGCTCGCGCTCAAGGTCGGCCAGGCCGCGGGCCTTGCGTTTCAGCGCGGTGACCACCGCCACAGGGTCGTGATCGGCAAGGACACCCGCCTGTCCGGCTACATGATCGAATACGCGATGGTCGCGGGCTTCACCTCGGTCGGCATGGACGTGCTGCTGGTCGGCCCGATGCCGACGCCGGCGGTCGCGATGCTGACCAAGTCGATGCGCGCCGATCTCGGCGTGATGATCTCCGCTTCGCACAATCTGTTCGAGGACAACGGCATCAAGCTGTTCGGCCCGCAGGGCTTCAAGCTCTCCGACGACGTCGAGAAGCAGATCGAGCAGCTGCTCGACGAGCCCATCGACAAGCGTCTCGCCCAGAGCGCCAGTCTCGGCCGCGCCCGCCGCATCGACGGCGTGCATGACCGCTACATCGAATTCGCCAAGCGCACGCTGCCGCGCGATCTGTCGCTCGACGGCCTGCGCGTCGTGGTCGATTGCGCCAATGGCGCCGCCTACAAGGTGGTGCCGGAAGCGCTGTGGGAGCTGGGCGCCGACGTGATTCCGATCGGGGTCGAGCCCGACGGCTTCAACATCAACAAGGAATGCGGCTCCACCTCGCCGGAAGCGCTGTCAAGGAAGGTCCGCGAGATGCGTGCCGACATCGGCATCGCGCTCGACGGTGACGCCGATCGCGTCATCCTGGTCGACGAGCGCGGCCACATCGTCGACGGCGACCAGCTGCTCGCGGTGATCGCGCAGAGCTGGAAGGAAGACGGCCGGCTGTCGCGATCGGGCATCGTCGCCACCGTGATGTCGAACCTCGGGCTCGAGCGCTTCCTCAATGCGCAGGGGCTCGATCTCGTGCGCACGCCGGTCGGCGATCGCTACGTGCTCGAGCAGATGCTGAGCGGCGGCTACAATCTCGGCGGCGAGCAATCCGGCCACATCATCCTGTCCGACTACGCCACCACCGGCGACGGCTTCGTTGCCGCATTGCAGGTGCTTGCCGTGGTGCAGAAGCTGCGCCGCCCGGTGTCGGAAGTCTGCCACCGCTTCGATCCGCTGCCGCAGATCCTGAAGAACGTCCGTCACAAGGGCGGCAAGCCGCTCGACAATTCCGACGTCAAATCGGCGATCTCCGACGGCGAGCAGCGGCTCAACGGCCACGGCCGCCTGCTGATCCGCTCCTCCGGCACCGAGCCGGTGATCCGCGTCATGGGCGAGGGCGAGGATCGCATCCTGGTCGAGGACGTCGTCGATACCATCGTCTCGGCGCTGGGCCAGGCCGCAGCTTAAGGCGCTACGATACGAACTCCCGCAAAGGATCGAGCGAAGCGCATCCCAGCCATCGACGATTGGCGGTGGATCGGTCGCCGCGCGCAGCGTAACTAGCTTGTCGCGGCAATCTGCCGCGCCGGCCGGGATGCTCCAGTGAACAAGCCAGTCGTCGTCTCAGAGGAAACACTGACCGAGCCCGTCCTCGTCAGCGACGTGGCACCCGCCGCCAAGGCCGCAGGGCCGGCCTATGTCGTGCTGGCCGGCATCAGCTTCTCGCACTTCCTCAACGACACCATGCAGTCGCTGATCGCTTCCGTGTATCCGATCCTGAAGGACACCTACGCGCTCGACTTCGCGCAGATCGGCATGATCACGCTGGCCTTCCAGTTCACGGCCTCGCTGCTCCAGCCGGTGGTCGGCCACTACACCGACAAGAAGGCGCAGCCCTATTCGCTGTCGATCGGCATGGCCTCGACCTTCTTCGGTCTGCTGCTGCTTAGCGTTGCCCACCAATATCTGGTCATCCTCGTCGCCGCCGCGCTGGTTGGTCTCGGCTCGGCGGTGTTTCACCCGGAATCGGCGCGCATCGCGCGGCTGGCCTCCGGCGGCCGCTACGGTTTTGCGCAATCGGTGTTCCAGCTCGGCGGCAGTTTTGGCACCTCGATGGGACCGGTGCTGGCCGCGCTCATCGTGGTGCCGTTCGGGCAGGGCAGCATCGCCTGGTTCTCCTCGATCGCCTTCCTCGCGATCCTCATCCTCTGGCGCATCGGCCGCTGGTACGAACCGCAGATCAAGGCGAAGAAGACCGCGGTGGCTCGAGCCCATCCCGACGCGCCGAACTCGCGTCGCGTCGTCATTGCGCTCCTCGTGCTGGTCGCGCTGCTGTTCTCGAAGCAGCTCTACGTCTCGAGCCTGTCGAGCTACTACATCTTTTATCTGATCGACCGCTTCGGCGTGTCGACGCAGGCAGCGCAGATGTATCTCTTCATTTTCCTCGCGGCGAACGCGGTCGGCGCTTTTCTCGGCGGTCCCCTGGGCGATCGCTTCGGCCGCAAGATCGTGATCTGGATCTCGATCCTGGGGGCGCTGCCGTTCACGCTGGCGCTGCCCTATGCCGGGCTCTATGCGAGCGCGGTGCTATCAGTCGTCATCGGCCTGATCATCTCCTCGACGACGTCGTCGATCATCGTGTTCGCGCAGGAGCTGGTGCCGCACCGCTTCGGCATGATCTCCGGCGTGTTCTTCGGTGTCGCCTTCGGCATCGGCGGCCTGGGCGCCGCCGTGCTCGGCAAGCTCGCCGACCACACCTCGATCGAATTCGTCTACCAGGTCTGCGCCTATCTCCCGGCGATCGGCCTGCTTGCGGTGTTTCTGCCCAAGCTGCCGCGGCACGCGCGTTAACATATCCTGTCTTGCTGCAGCGCGGCTTCATACATCGTTAGGACATGCGGCGACGGCCTCGTATTTGCGCTGCATTTTTGCAACGCTCGCGCCGCACGCGTGTGTGAGTTGAGAAAAAATCAACCTTAAAAATTAGGGTTAAGTGGCGCTTAAACATTTGCTGGCATCGTCCGGGCCGTGAGTTTCCAGAACGTGAGGCGCCGTATTTGCCTCACCGGCCAAAAGGACGAAGCCAATGCGTAGCGTTAAGTCTCTCTTTGCCGCGGGTGCGGCAACCCTGATCTCCTCGATGGCGTTCGCCGCCGACATGCCGATCGCGGCGCCCCCTCCGATGTACGCGCCCCCGGCACCGCCCGCCGACTTCGGCGGCTGGTATCTGCGCGGCGACGTCGGCATGACCAACCAGAGCGCCAAGCGCATCGACAGCGCCTTGCCCGTTGGATATCAGAAGTCGACAGAGGGACTCGGCTTCGATTCTTCGCCGCTGTTCGATCTCGGTGTCGGCTACCGCTTCAACAACTGGTTCCGCACGGACGTGATCGGCCAGTATCGGGGCAAGGCCAACCTGCACGGCGCAGACAACGTGATCGGGCCCGGCTTTGTCGGCTCCAACAATTACAGCGGCAGCAAGTCCGAGTGGGTCGTCATGGCGAATGCCTATGTCGATCTCGGCACCTGGTGGTGCATCACGCCGTTCATCGGTGCCGGTGTCGGCGGCTCCTACAACAAGATCAGCGGCTTCCGTGACGACGGCGTGTCATACACCGTCGGTGGTACTCCGCCCCTCGCCAACAGCGTCGCCTACTTCGCCGACAACGGGAAGTGGAACCTCGCTTGGGCCGCCCATGCCGGTCTCGCCTACAAGGTCAATCCCGGGTTCACGGTCGAACTGGCCTATAGCTACATGAACCTCGGCGATGCGGCGCCCGGCAACTACCGCTTGTTCGACAACAGCGCCTCGGGGCCGACGTCGATCAAGATCAAGGAGCTCACCTCGCATGACGTCAAGCTCGGCGTGCGCTGGGACCTCAACAGCCCGCCGGCCTACATGCCGCCGCTCGTCACCAAGGGCTGATCGCAAGCCTCATCGCTTAAGACATCTTAACGGCGCGGGATCATCCCGCGCCGTTTTGCTTTGCGTATTTTTCATGGCGTGCGGCGATGAAAGCCTCCGGCGCAACCATTGGTTAAGGTTAACGAGCCATGATCACGAGCGAAAGTTCGAGTTCGATGGAGCGTTCGATGCGTAGGCTTTTGTTGGCGGTGGCGATGTTGGGGACGGTCTCTGCAGCGCACGCGGCCGATCTCTCCGATCTTCCCATCCTCCGAGGTAGCTTCAGCGACGGGCTGTCAAAGACGTCCCACAACTGGGACGGTTTTTATGTCGGCGGCCAGTTCGGTTTTGCCACGACCGACGTTGATTTCAGTCATGCTCCGAAGACGATGACCGACTTCATGCTTCGTAACAGCATCCTTCAGGCGCCGGTCGGCGGCTGGTCGCTGCTGCCGAGTAACCACGTGCAGTCGACCGGGTTTGGCGCCTATGTCGGCCGCAATTGGCAGCTCTACGATGCGGTGTTCGGCCTAGAGGCCAATTACAGCTACATGAACAATCTGGCGACCTCGGCAAGTGATTCCATGACACGCATTCTCGACGGTGAGGCCGCGCCAGCGGGCCATACCTATACCTATGTCACTTCACTCGGTGGTGGTGCTGCGCTAAAGCTGAAGGATTACGCCACCTTCCGCGGCCGGGTCGGCTGGGATGGAGGCGACTTCATGCCGTATGCCTTTGCCGGCTTCGCAATCGGACGCGCCGAAGTTTCGAGATTTGCGACAGTATCCTGGCAGAAGTACGACGACTTCGACGAGGTTGTAGTCAACGGCGGCGTAACCACAACCGTTCATCGACATCTGCCCGCCGGTACGGACACACTGTCCAAGACTGAGCTGCGCACCAACAGCTTCATGTACGGATGGACGGCCGGTATCGGTATCGAGTACGCGATCTGCAACAACATCCTGCTTCGCGGCGAATGGGAGCATGTCGGCTTCTGGGACGTGAAGGACATCACTGTCGGCTTGAACAACTTCCGCGTCGGCGTTGGCTACCAATTCTGAGTCGCCCGCTTCCTGTTGACAGGTTCCCTCCGTCCTGATGCTCTATCGCTGAACGCGCGGGGGCAGCGATGCGGATCTACGGCGATACCAATTCCGGCAATTGTCTGAAGGTGAAGTCGGTCTGCGACAAGCTCGCGCTGCCCTACCAGTGGATCGAGATCGACACTCGCAAGGGCGAAAGCCGCACGCCGCAATTCCTCGAGATGAACGGTGCCGGCCAGGTGCCCACCGTCGCCTTCGACGACGGCCGCACGCTGGCGCAATCCAATGCCATCATCCGCTATCTCGCGCGCGACAGCGCGCTCATTCCGCGCGATGCCTTCACCGCCGCCAAGATGGACGAATGGCTGTTCTGGGAACAATACAGCCACGAGCCCTACATCGCGGTGTGCCGCTTCCAGCTCGTCTATCTCGGCAAGGACGCCTCCGAGCTCGATCCTGAAAAGGTCAAGCGCGGCTATGCGGCGCTCGACCGCATGGAGCAGCATCTGGCGGCAAACCGCTTCTTCGCCGGTGATGACGTTTCGCTTGCCGACGTCTCGCTGCTTGCCTATACGCGCGTCGCGCACGAAGGCGGCTTCGATCTCGGTCGTTATGCCGCCATCCGCCGCTGGATCGGCGAAGCCGAGGCCTTTCTCGGGCTCCCCAAGCTGCGTTAGGCGCGCGAGGCAGGAGTAACTCAATGAACGCCGAATCTGTCTCCATTCGTCCCGCGCGCCGCGAGGATGTTGCTGCGATCGTGGCGATGCTCGCCGACGATCATCTCGGGAGCGCACGCGAGCGCGTGGAAGACCCGTTGCCTGGGTCCTATTACGAGGCATTCGCGCGCGTCGAGCGCGACCAAAATATCCAGCTCGTGGTTGCCGAGAGCGAGGGCAGGGTGGTCGGCTGCCTGCAACTTGCGATCCTGCCGGGTCTCAGCTCGCAAGGCGGCCTGCGCGGTCTGCTCGAAGACGTCCGCGTTGCTTCCGATTGCCGCAGCCGCGGCATCGGCGAGCAATTGGTGCAATGGGCGGTGACGGAAGCGAAAGCGCGCGGCTGCAATCTCGTCGAACTGCTGACGCATCAGACGCGAACGGATGCGCAGCGCTTCTACAAGCGGCTTGGGTTCACGGCGAGTCACGTCGGCATGACTGTCCGCTTTTGACGCAGCACGCTATCAGCCTTGCGCGAGCAGCGAAATCGGATCGCGCATACGTTCATATTAAGAGCTGATAAACTACCCGTGCGACGTTCACATGGAACCAGGAACGAACGGTGCTACGCGAGCGTCTGAAACCGGGCTCGGTCGGTTCGGGGATTTCGATGACAAGCTATTCGATGATCAAGGTCGGCAACGACTACGTCGTGCAGGCCAATGACAAATGCATTTTGAAAGTCGGCAGCCGCCGCCGCGCCGCGCAATTGATCAACGATGCCACCGACTTGCTGAACGCGCTGGCCGTGGTCGAGTCCCCCAAAATCGCACCGGAGGCGCCATCACTCGCGCGTGAGGCCCCGGAACTTCCTTGACGACCCTTCCCGATTCCCGTATCAGCCGCGGCGGGACACCTCCCCCCAACGGGAGGCTTACTATCTGGAAGGGTAGACGATGACTGTAGCGAAGCCCGCTTCGCGGCCGAACGTGCCGCATTTTTCCTCCGGCCCCTGCGCCAAGCGCCCCGGATGGAATGCCCAAAATCTCAAGGACGCAGCGCTCGGCCGTTCGCATCGCGCGAAGGTCGGCAAGACCAAGCTCAAGCTCGCGATCGATTTGACGCGCGAGGTGCTCGAAGTGCCCGCCGATTATCGCATCGGCATCGTGCCGGCCTCCGATACCGGCGCGGTCGAGATGGCGCTGTGGTCGATGCTGGGTGCGCGCCCCGTCACCACGCTCGCCTGGGAATCCTTCGGCGAGGGCTGGGTCAGCGACATCGTCAAGGAATTGAAGCTCAAGGACGTCACCAAGCTCAACGCGGCTTACGGTGAGATCCCAGACCTCTCCAAGGTCGATCCGAAGTCCGACGTCGTCTTCACCTGGAACGGCACCACCTCAGGCGTGCGCGTGCCGAACGCGGACTGGATCAGCGCCACCCGCGAAGGCCTGACCATCTGCGACGCCACCTCGGCCGCGTTCGCGCAACCGCTCGACTGGGCCAAGCTCGACGTTGTCACCTTCTCCTGGCAGAAGGCGCTCGGCGGCGAAGCCGCGCACGGCATGCTGATCCTGTCGCCCCGCGCCGTGGAGCGGCTCGAAACCTACAAGCCGGCCTGGCCGCTGCCGAAGATTTTCCGCATGACCAAGGGCGGCAAGATCAACGAAGGCATTTTCGTCGGCGAGACCATCAACACGCCGTCGATGCTCTGCGTCGAGGATTATCTCGACGCGCTGAACTGGGCCAAGTCGATCGGCGGCCTCAAGGCGCTGATCGCGCGCGCCGACGCCAACACCAAGGTGCTCGCCGACTGGAAGGCGAAGACGCCCTGGATCGACTTCCTCGCCAAGGACGCCGCGATCCGCTCCAACACTTCGGTGTGCCTGAAGTTCACCGATCCCGCGATCACCTCGCTCTCCGAGGACGCGCAGGCCGACTTCTCCAAGAAGCTGGTGGCGCTGGTGGAGAAGGAAGGCGCGGGCTACGACTTCGCCTACTACCGCGATGCGCCAGCCGGCCTGCGGATCTGGTGCGGCGCCACCGTCGAGGCCAGCGATGTCGCGCTGCTGACCCAATGGATCGATTGGGCCTTCGCCGAGACCAAGGCCACGCTCGCCAAGGCGGCGTAGTTTTTACCTCTCCCCGTTCTTACGGGGAGAGGTCGGGTCGCTCCCGCGATGCGAAGCATCGTCCGGTGCGATCCGGGTGAGGGGCTCTCTCCATTTGCACCTTCGCCGTGGCTGCCCCTCACCCCGACCCTCTCCCCGTTAGAACGGGGAGAGGGAGAAGTGCTCCGAGACATTCACCCAATCCGGTCTAAGGCCCTTCCCTTGAGGAAGGCAGAGGACACATTCCCATGACCAAACCCAAAGTTCTCATTTCCGACGCGCTCTCTCCGGCCGCCGTGCAGATCTTCAAAGACCGCGGCGTCGAGGTCGACTTTCAGCCCAATCTCGGCAAGGACAAGGACAAGCTCGCTGAGATCATCGGCAATTACGACGGCCTCGCGATCCGCTCGGCGACCAAGGCGACCGCGAAGATCCTCGAGAAGGCGACCAATCTCAAGGTGATCGGCCGCGCCGGTATCGGTGTCGACAACGTCGAGATTCCCGCCGCCACGGCCAAGGGCATCATCGTGATGAACACGCCGTTCGGCAATTCGATCACGACCGCCGAGCACGCCATTACCCTGATGCTGGCGCTGGCGCGCGAGATTCCGCAGGCGGACGCTTCGACCCAGGCCGGCAAGTGGGAGAAGAACCGCTTCATGGGCGTCGAGATCACCGGCAAGGTGCTCGGCGTCGTGGGCTGCGGCAACATCGGCTCGATCGTCGCGGACCGCGCGCTCGGCCTGCGCATGAAGGTGATCGCGTTCGATCCGTTCCTGTCGCCGGAGCGCGCCAGGGACATCGGCGTCGAGAAGGTCGAGCTCGACGACCTGCTCAAGCGCGCCGACTTTATCACGCTGCACACCCCGCTGACCGAGAAGACCAAGAACATCATCGATGCGGCCGCGATCGCCAAGATGAAGAAGGGCGTGCGCCTGATCAACTGCGCCCGCGGCGGCCTCGTCGACGAGCAGGCCGTGGTCGACGCTTTGAATTCCAAGCACATCGCAGGCGCCGCATTCGACGTCTTTGTCGAGGAGCCCGCCACCGCGAACGTGCTGTTTGGTCATCCCAACGTGATCTGCACGCCGCATCTCGGCGCGTCCACGACCGAAGCGCAGGAGAACGTCGCGCTTCAGGTCGCCGAGCAGATGTCGGATTACCTGCTCACCGGCGCGATCTCGAATGCCGTCAACTTCCCCTCGATCACGGCGGAAGAGGCGCCGAAGCTGAAGCCGTTCATCGCGCTCGCCGAAAGGCTCGGCTCGTTCGCGGGACAGCTGACCGAGAGCGGCATCCTCAAGGTCGAGATCACCTATGAAGGCCATGTCGCCGAGATGAAGATCAAGGCGATCACCTCCGCCGTGCTGTCCGGCCTGCTGCGGCCGATGCTGGGCGAGGTCAACGTCGTCTCTGCGCCCGTCGTCGCCAAGGAGCGCGGCATGGTGGTGGACGAGATCGTCCGCGCCGCCCAGAGCGACTATGAAAGCCTGATCACCGTCACCGTCACCACCGAGCGGCAGGAGCGGTCGGTCTCGGGCACGGTCTATGCCGACGGCAAGCCGCGCCTGGTCGACATCAAGGGCATCCGCGTCGACGCCGAATTCGGCAAGTCGATGATCTACGTGACCAACGAGGACAAGCCGGGCTTCATCGGCAAGTTCGCGAGCCTGCTCGGCGATGCCAAGATCAACATCGCGACCTTCCATCTCGGCCGCGTCGCGCCGGGCTCCGATGCCATCGCGCTGATCGAGGTCGACGGCGCGGTGCCGGCCGACCTGCTCGCCAAGGTGCAGGCCCTGCCGCAGGTCAAGCAGGTCAAGGCGCTGACGTTCTGATCCGTCGACATATTCCGACCCGCGGAACAACGCCGCCCTCTCGCGAGGGCGGCGTTTTTATTTCTCCCGCGACCGCTCGACATTGTGTACCAATGGCGCCGAGAAGACGTCGACCGACGCTCCGTTCAAAATCGTTCGAAAAGGGAGAAAACAATGCGTGAAGCCGTCATCGTTTCCTATGCACGCACGGGCCTCGCGAAATCCGGCCGCGGCGGGTTCAACATCACCCCGCCGATGTCGCTCGCGGCCCACGCCATCAAGCACGCGGTCGACCGCGCCGGCGTCGAGAAGGACTATGTCGAGGATTGCTATCTCGGCAATTGCGCCCATGGCGCGCCGAACATCGGCCGCCAGGCCGCGCTGCTGGCAGGAATGCCGAAATCCACCGGGGGCGTCTCGGTGAACCGGTTCTGCTCGTCCGGTCTCCAGACCATTGCGATGGCCGCCAACTCGATCCGCTCGGACGGTTCCGACTGCATCGTCGCAGGCGGCGTCGAGAGCATCTCGATGCCGGGCGGCGGGACTCCAAAAGAATCGATCGATCCCGAGCTGCTCAAGATGGCGCCGGCGATCTTCATGGCGATGATCGACACCGCCGACATCGTCGCCGAACGCTACAATCTCAGCCGTGAATATCAGGACGAATATTCGCTGGAGTCGCAGCGCCGCATGGCCGCCGCGCAGCAGGCCGGCAAGTTCAAGGACGAGATCGTCCCGATGAAGACCAAGATGAAAGTGGTCGACAAGGCGACCAAGGCCGAGTCGATCGTCGATTACGTCGTCGACCGCGACGAGTGCAACCGGCCCGAGACCACGCTGGAAGGTCTCGCCAAGCTCGAGCCCGTCAGGGGACCCGGCAAGTTCGTCACGGCCGGCAATGCCAGCCAGCTGTCGGACGGTGCTGCGGCCGTGGTGCTGATGGAAGCCAAGGACGCGGAGAAGCGCGGCCTCAACCCTATGGGCCGCTTCGTCGCCTGGGCGGCGGCGGGTTGCGAGCCGGACGAGATGGGCATCGGCCCGATCTTTGCCGTGCCGAAGCTGTTGAAGCGTCATGGCCTGAAGATCGACGATATCGATCTCTGGGAGCTCAACGAAGCCTTCGCCAGCCAGTGCCTCTATTCGCGCGACAAGCTCGGCATCGATCCCGCCAAGTACAACGTCAATGGCGGCTCGATTGCGATCGGCCATCCCTTCGGCATGACCGGCGCGCGTCTCACCGGCCACATCCTCCAGGAAGGCAAGCGCCGCAAGGCCAAGTGGGGCGTCGTGACGATGTGCATCGGCGGCGGCCAGGGCGGTGCCGGACTGTTCGAGATCTACAGCTGAGATCGAGCCTCATGAATGCGGAAGGCACGGCGCCGCAAGCGCCGTGCCTTTTTGTTTGAGCACCAGGTCAGGCGTGTACTCTTCGGGTCACCGGTTTTGTGGGATGAAGCGGCTGAAGGATGGTAGTCTAAGACAAAGCTTGATGATGAGGGGAAGCGCGAGGACCGGGATGACGCACGCAGCGACATAACCTTCCGCCAGCGACGGCAGACCGAAGCTCGCCGCCGCCCACACGAGCGTGACGTTGCGGTTTCCGCTCACGAGACCGATGGTACCGGCGGTTTGCCACCCCAGTCTCGCGAACGTCATGGCAGCGAGGACGCACAGACCGAAATTGAACACGATCGCGGCGGCGAGCATCACGTCGAAACGCAGGGCGTTGCTGGTCCATTGCGCCCGTATGCCTTGCGAGGTGGCAAGCCCCACGATCATGAGCCCGACAACGGCGATCCCGGTAGCGGCGCTTTGATCGGGCAGAACGGGAATCACTTGACGACGAAACCTCATGGCTAAGAAGGCCACCAGGCCTGCAGCGCCGATAATGCTGAAGAGCCGGATCGCCAACCCGCCCATGTCGAATGCAATTCCAAGTCCGAGCACCGTGGCAAAACTCGGAATCGAGATCGGCGTGAGCAAGGTCAGTGCGATGGAAACGAGCAGTGCGAGACGTGGTCGCAAACCGAGCATTCCGGCGATCGCAGCGGCGCTTCCGACCGGCGGCGCCAGCAGTGAAAGCAGAACGCCGGCCCGCAGCGCAGGATCAAGCGGAGCAAAGGACAGCAGAATCGCAGCAGCGAATGGCAGCACCAGGCCAACCCAGGCAAGCACCACGCCCATCAGGAGCGGACGAATGCTGGCTTCAGAGGGAGCAAGGCCCGCCGTCAGAAACGAGCCCAGCGTCAGAAGAAATGCCGAAAAAGGCAAAAGATCGTAGCCGAGATGAGCGAGGGGAGTGATCACCAGCCCTGCGCAAAGCGAGATCACCAGGAGCATCGGTCCTTGTCCGCCAAGCGTGGACAATATCCGGCCAACGTACATATCAGCTCCTCAAGACTTGCGCATCGACGACGATGCGTCTTCAGATTTCAGTCATGTCGGCCACCGTTGCGAACGTCAGAAGAATCCGGCGCTCAAATCCAGGCCGTAGGTTCGTGAGAGCACGAACACAAAAGCGCACGCTGCGCACAACAAGAGGGCGTGCTTCGCCAATTCGGCGCCGGTGACCGAGAGGACCGTATGGGAAATCGTGCGTATGATTGCTGGCATGTTGCTTCCTGGTTTTTCAAATCCCATGAACCGGCTGCATGTGGCGGGCGTCAGTCGGTGTGCGAAGCGAGGATCAGGGGCGGATCACCTCGCTCGGTCGACGCGCGTTGAATGAGGATCGCGCCGATCACGTGAACAAGGCCGAAGCCCAGCAGAACGAGGATCATCAAGCGCGTCTCGCCGCCTGTTCGCTTTCTGTCGTGCGATGGTGGTGATCCGGCCTGGATTGGAGACGCAGCACGGTTCTGATTGCTCACGATTTTCTCCACGTGCTCTGCTGTCGCTGGTCTCGATCGTCTACGGCCGGGGGGCTGAAATGGAGTGCGTGACGAAATCGTCCGAGGCACGGTCGGCTTGGCGCTCTCGGGGCGCCTTGCTCATCGCCGCGAAGGCAAGCACCAGCGCCAGGAGCGTGCCATAGAAGGCGACGATTCCAAGTCTCCATCTCGAAACCAATCGCCGTTCTTGGTCGGACGCGAGAAGCCTGTACGATTGTCTTCCCCGCTGCGCGATGTCGGTCAATGCGACCTCCTGTTTGATGGCTGTTGTGATGCCGGCGTGCGATCAGTCGCCTCCGAATAGGAGCGGCGCGACTGGGGGCGGCGACTGCGAAGCGGCCCTGGGTGTCGGATGTGCAAACGAACTCAACGCCGCGTCGAATCCGGCGAGGACCACGAACAGGCCAACGACGATCATGATGAGGCGATGCGCGCGCACGCTGGCTTTCCGGATGAAATTGCTCCGCGTCGATCAACCAACCGGCATCTCGTCGCGATGCGATCTGACCCCACTGTCGTCGTTGCCGGCGTTACTCAGCCGTCACTGCAGCGTTAATATTGTTCGCTAACGCGGCAATTCGTGTAGGATGTATATCCGTGAGCGCATCTGCTCATTTTTGAGGCGGAATGACCGAAACTGCATCCGCGCGCAGCCCAAGTTTTACTCTCGCGCTTCTTGGACGTTTTGAACTGATCGGGCCGAACGGCGCCGTCAGCTTGCCGAACAAGAAGCTCGCGGGATTGCTGGCCTATCTGGCCTGCACGGCACCTCAGCCTCAGCACCGCGAAAAACTCTCGACGTTGCTGTGGGGATCGCACTTCGAAGCGCAGGCGAAGCAAAACCTCCGGCAGGCGCTGTTCAAGCTACGTCAAGTTCTTGGTCAGAGTGCTCTCAGGAGTGACGGCGAATTCATTTCGTTGAATGCCGTTGTGATCACGTGCGATGTGCCGCAATTCGAGCGGCTTGTCAGAAAGGGCAGCCGTGACGCGCTGACCGCGGCGGCAGATCTCTATCGCGGGCGCCTCGTCGATGACATCGCGGTCAACGCTGAGGGCTGGAGCGAGTGGCTGGCCGGCGAACGCGAGCGGTTATCGGAGCTGGCTGTCGGCGCGATGGTGGCGCTCGGCGAGCATGAACTGTCCGAGGGACGTGCCGGCGATGCTCTGCTCGCCGGCCAGCGCGCCAATGCACTCAACAGCATGCGCGAGGATGCGCACCGCCTGATCATGCGCGCGTTGTCCGCGGCTGGCCGCAACGCCGAGGCACTCAAATATTATCAGGCCGTCGTTGCCTTGCTGAAGCAAGAGCTCGGCACCGCGCCCGATGCCACAACCAGCGCGCTGGCTGCGGAATTGCGCAAGGTCCAGGAGCAGAAGATCGTTCTGCCGGCAGCGGAGCCGACGGCAGACCTTTCGCACCAGGCGGAGCACGTGTTCGGCAAGGACAGGCCCTTCGTGGCGGTGCTTCCGTTCCGCAACATGGGTGGTGAAACCGAACAGGACTACTTCGCCGATGGCGTCACTGCAGACATCATCACCGCTCTATCGCGCTTTCGCGAGCTGGTGGTGATCGCGGCCGGATCGAGCTTTGCCCTTCGGGACACGGGAATGACCAGCCGGCAGATTGCGCAGCAACTCGGTGCGCAATACGTCCTGAGCGGTCATATTCGCAAGGCGGGCAACCGCATTCGCGTCTCGGCCGAGCTCACTCATACCGGAAGCGAGGCCCAGGTCTGGTCCAATCGCTACGACCGCCCCCTGGTCGACATCTTCGACCTGCAGGACGACGTCAGCAGCAGTGTTGCCGCAGTCGTCGATCCCGCCGTTCGTAGCGCCGAGATCGAACGCGCACGCCGCAAGCCGCCAACTGATCTTTCGGCCTATGATCTGTATTTGCGCGGCCTTCACCATTTATGGGGCGGCACCCGCGAAGGTATCGTCAAGGCCATCGATCTGCTTCGGCGGTCTCTGAGTCTCGATCAGGAGCGAACGGCGACGCTGGCGGCGCTGGCTTGGGGACTCGTGATGGCTCCGCCGCTCGGCGCCAACATGTCTGCGGATGCCGCGTCCGAGGCGGTCGGTCTGGCGCGCCGAGCCGTTGAGCAGGATAGTGGGGACGCTTTCGCCCACGCTGTCTATGGCTTCACGCTGTTTGGGCCCGCCGGCGACAACGATCAGGGGCGCATTCACGCCAGCGAAGCCGCAAGGCTCAATCCGAGTTCGGCTTTCGCATGGGGTGTACTCGGAATGATCGACAGCATGGGAGGCGATTATGCCAACGCACTCGCATGCCTGCATCGGTCTCTCGTCCTCAGCCCCGAGGACAGCATGCTCCATATGTGGATGACGGGATTGACCGCGTCCTACTTTGCCCTCGGGCAGTACGAGGAGGGCGTTGCCTGGGCGCGCAAGTCGGTTCGGCACAATCCGAGCAACGGCACCGGACATCGCATGCTCGCGGCCAACCTGGTCGGGGTCGGCCGGCTGGAGGAAGCCCGCGAGGTCACCCGGGTTCGCGATGCGGCACAAAAAACGACGATCCGCGATCTGCGCGCCATGCGTTTTTTCAAGCAGCACGAGGCGCTTGAACGCTACCTTTCGGCCCAGCAGATCGCCGGCGTAGCCGACTGAGCCTCAAGCGCCGAGTGCAACGAGCAGCGTGCGCATGGTCATGAAGACCAGGATGACCGAGCCGACGGTCCACAGCATTGCGCGAATGTCGTGAATTTGCCCGGTGAGATAGGCGAGAAAATGCAGCAGGCGTGAGGCAACGTAGCCGTAGAGCAGGCATTGCGCGAGAAGCAGCGAGGGCTTTGTGAGAACATAAAGAAAGCCCGCGACCAGGAAATACGGCAGGCTCTCGAGATCGTTCATCTGGATCCGGCGGATCCGCTCCACATCTTCGTTGGGAAGAAGCTGCGCCGGATCGGGCGCGGGATTCAGTGGTGTCTTCTTGATGTCCTCCGGCGAACGGTAGCCGCCCTGGGCCCTCACCATCCGGACTACGGTGAGCCACGACATCGCCACGGCCTTGAGGATGATCAAGCTGGCGGCAACGACATAGGTGGCGAAGAGGGGATCGTGAAGATTGATTCCGTCCAATTTGGTACCCCGCTCCGGCAGGGCCATACTACATGTCCGAGCGGGTTGCGCCACTACGTATAGGCAGCCGCCAGTCCAGTCCCAGCCTGATCCCGCCTTACCCCTTCGCCAGCGCCGATCGGCCATCCCTTCGGCATGACCGGCGCGCGTCTCACCGGCCACATCCTCCAGGAAGGCAAGCGCCGCAAGGCCAAGTCTGCCCGCGGCGACTCAGCCGTGCTTCTCGATCGCGACAGGTCGGAACACCCACTCGCGCCACACCACCAGCAACGCCGACATGATCACGGGACCCAAAAACAAGCCCAGGAGGCCGAAGGCAGCCAGGCCTCCGAAGATCCCGACGAACGCGAACAGAAACGGCAGCCGCGCCGAGTCGCCGACCAGGGTCGGCCATACGAAATGATCGCCGGCCAACATGACGATCGCGCCCCAGAAGAAGACGCCCGCGGCTGCGAAGCCGCTGCCTCCGCCAGAAACCAGGACCACCGCCGCGGCGGTGAAAGCCAGCCAGGCGCCGAAGGGAAGCATGGCGAAGGCCGTGGTCAATATCGTGAAGACGATGGCATGCGGCACGCCCGCGACGAAATAGGCCACGCCGATCAATAATCCCTCGCCCGCGGCGACCAGCACCGTACCGTTCACGGTGCCGCGGATCGCACCGACCATTTGCTCGGCGAGACCCTCTCCCGCCTCACCGAAAAGCCGATCGCAGGTTTCCAGCACGCGGTCCGAGATCGACCGGCCGTTGCGCAGCAGGACGAACAAGGCCACCAGCGAAAAGAACAGAAGAAACAGGCGGTGAAGCAGCTGTCCGCCGAACGTTCGAAACAGTTCCGATGCGTTGTCCGCATTGACGCTTTTCAGCCATGCGGTCGCGGCTTTGGGATCGGAAAGATTGCTGCGCCACCACTGCTCCATGCTCTCTGCGGCGATCGGAAGACGGGCGAGCCAATCGGGCACTTCGATCCCGCTCTCTCCGGCCTGCTTCATCCAGCCCACGAGCAGATCGCCTTGTTGTGCGATCTGATAGGCGGCAAGCGACATCGGCGTAAACAGGATGAGGGCGACGACGAGCGTGAAGACCAGCGGGGCCAGGCTGGAGCGGCCGGAGCTCACGCGTGCCGCAAACTTGGTGTAGAGCGGCCACAGGCTGGTTGCGAGAATCGCGGCCCAGATCAATGCGGGGAGAAATCCCGCCGCCGTCCACAACGCCAGTGCGACCAGCGCGAGGGCAAGCACGACCCGCGCGTTCATGCGCGCGCCTGCGCCTGTGGGCAGCGGCTTTCGGTCCGTGGGGGTCGCGCCTCCCTCGCTCCGCACCGGCTCGCTCCGCCTGGGCGGACGCTGCTTCGATGCCAAGGATTTCGCTCGTTCGGTCATTTGAAGTCACTGGGGTGCGCGAGCTGCAGTGTCGAACTGATCAGCAGGGGAAACGCTGGGTCCAGGCTTCAAGCCGCAACAAGGGGCTTCGGTTCCGCTCGGGAAGAAGTCGCAATGAGGTAGCGCCCTGCGTCGGGCGCCACCGTGCACCGCCGGCTGGAAATCGCGCTCGCCTTACGCCTGCGCCAGCGCCGGCGCGAACACCACCTCGATCAGTGAGCCCGAGTTCGCCGCGCTCTTGATGTTGAACCGGGCGCGGTTGGCTTCGACAAGGGCCTTGGTCAGCGACAGGCTCAGCGCCGAATTGTCCTCGGCGTCGCCGGGCGGTGGCGTCCGGAACGGCTCCATCGCGGCGGCGACTTCGCGTTCGCTGAGGCCGTGGCCGGTGTCGCGGATCCGGAGTGCGACCTCGCCGCGATCGGTGAGGGCGGTCGAGACGATGACCTGGCCGCCGGCGCTGGCGAGCCGGATCGAGTTCGAGATCAGGTTCATGGTGATCTGCCGCATCGCGCGCGCATCCGCGCTCACCTGCGGCAGCGCATGGCCGAGCGAGGTGCGGATGATGATGCGCTCGCGATTGGCCTGCGGCTGCATCACCACCACGCAGGCCTCGACCAGATCGTTGAGGTTGAGGTTGGCGAAGGTGAGGTCGAGCTTGCCGGTCTCGATCCGCGACAGCTCGAGCAGGTCGTCGATGATGGCGATGACGCGCTCGCCGGAGGCGCGGATGTCCTTCATGTACTCGCCGTAGCGCTCGTTGCCGAGCGTGCCGAAGCGCTCGGAGATCATCACCTCCGAGAAGCCGATGATGGCGTTGAGCGGCGTGCGGATCTCGTGGCTGATCCGCGCCAGCATGTCGGCCTTGGCGTTCGCCGTGCCTTCGACCAGACGTCGCGCCTGCGTCAGCTCGCTCTCGCCCTGCTTGCTGTGCGAGAGGTCGCGGAACACGGCGAAGAAGTTCGGGCCGTCGGGCCTGGTGCGGCCCATGATCATCGCGAGCGGGATGACGCCGCCCTTCTTCTCGCGTCCCAGCACCTCGCGGCCGTGGTCGAGCAGGCTCGCGATGTCCTGGCTCTTGAGGTTTTCCAGATAGTCCATCACGACATGCTGGCTCTCCGGCGCGAACAACGTCACCAGATTCTGCTGCATCAGCGTCTCGCCGTCATAGCCGAACAGCGCCTCGGCGCTGCGGTTGCAGGCGTGGATGTTGCCTTCGGCATCGAACATCACGATGCCCTCGGCCGTGGTGTCGAGGATGGCGGCGAGATCTTCCGCGTCGGCTTCGCCGACCTCGGGCTCGGACGCGAAGATCTCGGGGACAATGGTCTCGGCGACCACGGTCTCGGCGATGACGGGCGCAGTGGGTGCTGCTTGCGGCAGCGCGCAGATCAGCGCATGCGCGCTCTCGCCGTCCCAGTCGATCGCGTGCAGATGCGCCTCGGTGGTCGGCAGCGGCGCTTCGCCATTGGCGAGCGTCGCGCTGATCGTGACAGGCGTGCCTGCCTGCGACGTGCTGCTGGCCGCGGACACGCCCGGCTCGACATAGAGCGCATCCAGCCCGCCGGCATTCTCCAGTGCGCTCAGGCTGGCATAGCCCATGCGCGCGAGAAACGCGGGGTTGGCGTAGAGCAGGCGGTCGAGCCGGTAGATCAGGATGCCTGATGGCAGCAGGTCGAGCAGCGCGCGGTCGCGCGTGCTGTGGCCGTGCGCCGGCGGCGCGGGCGCGGTCAGCCATTCGGCCGGCGCGTGCGGCGTCTCAAGCTCAGACTTGGGCTCGGGCTCCGGCGCCTCGGGCGTGATCTCGGCATCCGCCGGTTCGGCCGATGCCGCGATGGTTTCCTTGTCGCGTTCGAGGCGCTCGGACAATTGCCGGGCGAGCTCGTTGAACGCGCTGTTCTCGACCGGCGTCAGCGTCGGCGATCGCGTGTCGCCGGGCGCTCGGAACGGCAGGACATTGGGAGGCGTTTCCACTGGCGTTTCCGGATCGGTTGGGTGTGAATTCGCGTCGGGTGTTGGTTGGGGCAGTTCGGCTTCAGGCTCAGGTGCGGGCGGCTCGATCGGCGGAGGCGGCGGCGCCTCTAGCTTTGGCTCGGGCTCCGGCTCGACCACATCGGCGGACAGGCTTTGCGGCGCCGCCGGTTCGGCCAGCAGCTCAAAACGCCTGAGCGCATCGAGCCGGTTGAGGCCGTCGAGATCGCGGCAGACGCCAAAGCCCCTGAAGCCCGCGAAATTGCGTTCGCCGTCATAAACCGGAAGTCCGGCAAGCTCGACCGGCAGATGCTCGCCGCCATCGGCCGGCCAGTTCACGGTGATCCCGGCCCAGGTGTCCTTGCTGGCAAGCGCCTGCGCCACGCGGCCTTCAGGATCGAGCGCGAATGCGTCGGCGATCTCGCGCCAGGGGCGGCCGAAGCCGGCGGCCGTGCGCGGGCCGATCAGGCGGATGAACTCGTCGGAGAGCAGCACAAAGCGGCCCTCTGCATCCGCCTTCCAGAGGAAGCGCAGCGGATGCTGACGCGGTGCGGGCGGCTCTTCGTGGCCCGACGGCGGTTCGACCATGCCGCTCACGGTCGGCGCGGCCTGCGGCGACACCATGGCTTCGGCCGAGTTTTCAACCGGAGTTTCTGGCGCGGCTTCGGCCGCTTCCTCGACGGCTTGCTGGATGGTGACGATCTCGGTCGCCGGCTCGCGCGCGGGCGGTTCGTGCGCGATCGTCCCGGTGGCTTCCGGCGCGTCCTCGGCAAAGGCGTCGAACAGCGCGATTTCGGATGGCGCCTCGTGCGGCGGCGCTGCTTGCACATGCTCCGGCACTGCGGCCGGAGCAGGGGGCGGCGCGGGCTCAGGCTGAACGATGTCTTCGCGCGCGACCTCTTCAGCGGCCCCGGGTTCGACGTCCACGCTCGCAGCCGCCGCCTGCTGCACCGCAGGCTCGATCAGCGCGACAAGACCGACATCGGCCCCGCTGCCGACCCGCTGCAGCACCATCTGGCCGATGCCGATCGGTGTCTCGGCGCGGCCCTGGCGAAGCGCATCGCTGCGCGCCTGTTCGAGGCCGGCCTCGCCCAGATCGCGGAAGCCGAGCAGGGTGCGGGCGGTTTCGCTGGCGCCGACGAACAGGCCGTCGGGCGCGAACGCCGCCATCGGCGTCTTGGCGCCGTCGACGAGACGGAGCAGCCGCTCGACCAGCGGCATCGAGCGCAGCATCGGGTCCATCGCGGTGACGAGCACAGCGCGGCCGCCATCGGCGAAGTCGAGCCGGGCACAGGCGCAGGTCATCAGCGTGCCGAGCCGGGCGCCGAAGCCGCGCAGCCGTTCGAGCCGGATGGCGCCGTTCGGAGGCAGCCGGCCGGCAAGCCGGATGATCTGGCGGCGGTGGCTGTCGGTGGGCCCGAAGGTCTTCTCTGCAAGCGCCGTGGCATTGCCCGCGCCGAACAGCCTTGCCCCGACCGGATTGGCCCAGAGCACGCGCGTGCCGTCGATCGACCAGAGCCAGGCGGGCAGCGGCGAGGTCGCGTGCACGGCCAGCCGGGGATCGCCCACGCCTCGCAACTGGAAATCCGAACTCGTCATCCGACCGGCTTCGCGTCCCGCTTGTGCGCATCGGGCTGCCTGGAATGACAGCCTTAAGAAAGGGTTAGTATCGCCCGCGGCCGCGGGCAGGTCCACGGCCCCAGCCTATGTGCCAAGGCCTAAAGCCGCGATAACCTTAATGTCCCCGACCCCGCAAGCCGCCGCGGCGCTGCATCCGCAGGATTCGCGCGTAGGGGAAAAAGTGAGCTGGATAATCTGGCTTGAACCGGTGGGTGCTCCGGGCTCGGTCTAACCTCGCCCGCTTGCGGGAGAGCACAGGCCGCCTACGGCGGCCGTCTCTTAGGGAACGCCGAGGCGAAGCCTCGGCTATTGCCGAAGGCGCGGGTGAGGGCTCTCTCCGCGTTGGGGCTGCCCCATTGCGGAGACACCCTCTCCCCAACCCTCTCCCGCAAGCGGGAGAGGGAGCGGACCGCCTTCTGGGTCGCACCCAAACCCTCAACCACCGGTTCCCCAGCCCGGGAACCTCATCCTCCCCGCGATTAAATTTGCGCAATGCACCCCAAAACCCGTTGCGTTGCACAATGTTGACATTTTAGGCAGGCATGGTCGCCGCGCTGGGCGAGCCATCATTCGTTTTGTGTTTCCAGTCTTCGCACCCGTCACCCGATTGGCCGGCGGGCGCGCCTGAAGGCTCACTCCGTTTTTTCATTAGTGTGAGGGATACCCATGACAGGTGCGACTGATCCGTTTTCTGCCTCGATCATTCCGTTCGAGGTCCCCGAGCAGATGCGTGCGTTCGCCGAAAAGGGCGTGTCGCAGGCCCGCGAGAACTACGCCAAGTTCAAGGACGCCGCCGAGACCCACAACGGCACCGTCGAGGCCGTGTTCTCGTCCGCCCACAAGGGCGTGAGCGAATACACCGCCAAGCTGATGGAGTTCGCGAAGGCCAACACCAAGGCCCATCTCGACTTCACCCAGGAGCTGTTCAGCGTGAAGGCGCCGCAGGATGCGTTCGCGCTGTGGACCAACCATTCCAGGGCGCAGCTCGAGACCTTCCAGACCCAGGCCAGGGAGCTCGCCGAGCTGACCCAGCGCGTCGCCACCGCGACCGTCGAGCCGATCAAGGCCTCCGCCGCGAAGCTCTACCCCGCCGCCTGATCCGGCCCGGCCGTCTCAATTAAGAAACCCGGGCCTAGAGCCCGGGTTTTTTCTTCACCTCTCCCGCTTGCGGGAGAGGCCGGGAGAGGGCTCTTTCCTCAACGAGAGTGTCGCGACCAAGCGGGCGAGGGGAGCGCAACCTCGCTGCGGTCGCCATCAAGCCTGATTTCATTGCGCTGAGGGTGATTTACCCCGGTTTTTCGTCCGTTTGCGGCCTTGCCAAAAACGCCCGTTGCACCTAGTTTCCGCCCCGTCCAGCCCCCCTCGGTGACCGGCCCTATCAAGGGCGCCCCTCGGGCGGCTCGCAAGGATGCAGTTGTAGCTCAGTTGGTTAGAGCGCCTGTCTGTGGAACAGGAGGTCGGTGGTTCGAGCCCACCCAACTGTACCAGCGGTATTGGACTGCTCATACTTGGATCTAAATAAGCCTACCAGATTTGCGCTGTCCGAAAACAACAGCGCAACAAATGGAATCACTTGGTCGCCCTGCAGATCGTCAGGGGCCGCTGAGTGATCATACTGCCAACTTTGCCGTGCTCGACGGCAAGACTTCTCACCTGAAATTCACTTCGAGATGGGTTGCGCGAACATGAATTTCAATCCAACATAGAGGATATTTCTTTTGTACATTTGAGGGCATCCCAATGGACCTCAGTGCTTTTTTTGAAGCGGTACGCGATGTTTTGAGCCTTGTCCTAGGCTCTTCTTCTACCGCCATACTTTCAGCGGTGGGCTTGGTCCTGCTCTTGCTCACTGGTGTGATGGCTTACATAGCCGTCAAATCCAAGCCGGAAGAGCTATCCACCTTTGTTAAGGTTGCGCTCTTTGTTTGCTTGGTTGGAGGGCTGTTGTTTTCGGCCGCCGGTCCAGCATTGGCTTTATTTTACGTTTCGCAGAATCCTATTCAAACGAAGAAGGTTGACCAAGCCTTCGATGACCTGATCAACAACAATCGCGTAAATTACGTTATACGTTTGATCGCATTCGATCCAATCGAAAGGCCTGAACTCGGCATCGATCAATTAGAACGTCTCGGGCCGCCGAAGCAGGTCTATTCTTTTGTGGCAAACTACAACGAGTTGGTGGGGCTCTCAGTAAAGTCTGCTCTTGAGAAAATTGGCAGCAGCTATCAACCCGGGCAGCACGTATCGGCCATCATTTTTCCGTTGCGGACACGCCTCTATCCGGCAAACGCAAGAGGCCTGTTGCAAGTTATCAATGATGTCGAAGCCAACAGCACGTTAGAGGCGAAGGAGAAGTTCTTTGCGAATGCGGCGTTGAGCTCTGAGGAGCTTGAGGACCTAAAGGACTTCGGGATACGGACCTACAGGGTGGACGAATTCAAGAACCACTATCCGCGCTACTGCCAACTTGCTCACGATTTCTTTTGCGGAAAAGCACTTTCTCGAGACTTCGTGGGCGGGCTCTATCCGGATTGGCATCCTCTTGGCTTCTCTCAGAAAGATCCACCTCCCAAGCCGTGCAATATTCCAGTGAAGGACTTCTGTGCTTTTTCGGACTGGAAGCAGGCGCGGTCCGATTGGTTAGGAAAATTCGGGAGCCGTGCATTCTTAATCAAAAATCTTGATATAAAGCGCATTCCTGGCCGGATATTGGCAAGTTTTGAAGAGCCGGACCGCAATGTAATCCCAGACATCGGCGCGCGTTGAGAGCATATTGCCGGGACAGTGCACGAAACTTCATGAGGTGACATAGGACGTCGCCACCACAATTCTGAGAGGCGCGCCGCTCCATATGACCTCTTGTGGTTAGGGGGATGAAACGTCGCCCGCCGCGTAGTGTCGATAATAGAGTCAGGGTGACAGTGCACAATATTCCGTCTTCGATCTGTTGCGCGTGCCTCCGTCGTTGCCCTCCGGCAACATAAATTGGTGCAGTGTCACACTGTTCTTGGAATTGAATTGGGAAAGAAATGATCGGCGGTTTCGGGCGAATGGGCGCGGGTTTCGGGAGGCTCGGAGCGAGCAGTCCCCGAAAGAAGGCGATTACTTTGCTGAGCAACGCCACAAATGTTGCTTCGATTACGCTGAACGGCTTGATCGTTCCAGACCAGCAAACTTCCGAAGGCCTGCTCATTAAGTCCTATGCGTCAGTTTGGGTCGAGATAGCCCAACGTTTAGGAGAGGACTGGGGGCTGGCATTTCAGCTCAGTGACCGGCAGTGGGAAGAGATGCTTGCGGGTGCGATGAGTGCCGAAGGCTATGAGGTTACTCTTACCCCTAGATCAGGCGATCACGGACGCGATGTAATTGCCGTGAAGCCAGGTGTCGGGTGTCTGCGAATTCTAGGGTCGATGAAGGCTTACGCGCCTAACCGCTTAGTCGACCGCGCACACGTTCACGAGATGCTTGGCGTCTTAAGTACCGAAGCCAACGTCAGCAAAGGCATCATCGCGACTACGTCGGATTTCGCTCCTCGCATAGAGGAAGCTCCAGGAATGAAGCAAGTGCTGCCTTATCGGCTCGAACTCATCAACGGTCACGGGCTCCAACGATGGCTGGCTGACTTGGCAGAATGACTGTGTTTCTAATTGCGGTGACAGTGCACAAAATCCCCGTCGCAGAAAGTCCCCTACCGCAACGCTGCTCAAAACCAATTCTGTCCGCGGTCACCGTAGCTCCTCGGTCCGCAATGCGCTATCGGTAGCGAACCAAAGGCGTTCAACAAACAGGCCAGGCAAAAAACATCGTGAGTTTCTTCGAGCGTCTCAAGACAGCAGCATCCGCCGAGTGGCGGGCCTACACCGAGCATCCCTTCACGAACGGATTGGCGGACGGCTCGCTTCCCGAAGCGGCGTTTCGTCACTACCTCGTTCAGGACTATTTGTTCCTCATCGAGTTTGCTCGCGCCTACGCGCTGGCGGTCTACAAGTCGCCAAGACTTGCCGACATGCGTGAAGCAGCGGCCGGCCTTTCGGCCATCCTCGATGTCGAGATGAACCTGCATGTGAAGCTTTGTGCCGAATGGGGTCTATCGCCGACCGATCTTGAACAGGCCCCTCCGGCGGCCGAGATGCTGGCCTATACACGCTACGTGCTCGACGCGGGAATGCGCGGCGATCTGCTGGCGCTCAAGGTGGCGCTTGCCCCCTGCGTGATCGGGTACGCGGAGATCGCGACGCGGCTCACCTCGCTCCCCCTCGCGGCCGCCGCGACGAACGCCTACCGCGTCTGGATCGCGGAATACGCCGGCGCGCCGTACCAGGAGGTCGCTGCCAAAGCGCGGGCGCACATGGAGCATCTCGCCGATCTCTACGCCACGCCGGCGCGCGAGGCGGAGCTGATCGCGATCTTCAAGGAAGCCACTCGGCTCGAGGCGGACTTCTGGGAGATGGCCTGGCGCGAGGGCCAGCGTGTTCAATAGCCCTTTCGGCAGTCAGGGTGGGGGCGAGGGCTCAGCACGCCACGAGGCAGGATCGGTCGCTTTCGTTCCCCCATTTCAGGAGAAATCGGCGTCGGGCAACGCCGAACCTTTTCACGACCTTGGGTGTTTGTGTTGCGGCAGGACTGACAACGCTGAGGAGCTGAGACATGAACGGACTTATCTATCTGGTCGGACTCGTCGTCGTAGTTGGTGTGGTGCTCTCGTTCCTGGGCCTGCGCTGATTTGATATTTGGGAGGTGGTGCGGCGCGCTCGCTAGTCTCTGACACCTCACCTCGCCACCATCCACACCACCACCGGCAACGTCACCGCCGCCAGCAGCGTGCCCAGCGCCACCGCGCCCGACACCGGGTTCACCAGCCGCTGGTACTGAACCGCGAAGATATACGCATTGGCGCCGGTCGGCATCGCCGCGAACAGCACGACCACGCCGGCCGCGAGCGGCGGCAGGTCGAGCAGCTTTGCCAGCACGAAAGCGGCCGCCGGCATTGCCAGCAGCTTGAGCGCGCTCATGGCGAGGATGCCGAGCTTCTCGCCCTTGACCTCGAAGCGAAAGAGATTGATGCCGAGCGCGATCAGCGCCGCCGGCGATCCCGCCTGCGCCAACAGCTCGACGGTCCGGTCGACGACGGGATGCAGGGCGAGGCCGGTGAGGCGCCAGACGAGGCCGAAGCCGATCGCCAGCATGATCGGGTTGCGGGAAAGATCCAGCAGCACCGGCACGATCAGCGACGCGGCCGAGGCCGTCTGCTTGCGGTCGACCAGCTCCATCTGCAGCGTGCCGCAGAGCCAGAGCAGCGGCGTGTTCACCGACAGGATCAGCGCCATCGGGCCTGCGGCCTCGTTGCCCAGCGCCGAGAGCGTCAGGGGAATGCCGAGCATCACGATGTTGCCGTAGACCGAGCCGATCGCGAACACGACGCCGTCCTCGCGGTCCTCGCGCTGTTGCCGCAGCAGCGCCGAGAGCGTCAGCGCCGCAACCCAGGTCAGCGCGAGCGCGCCGTAATAGGCGCCCCACATCCGCCACGGGCTGACGCCGGAAAATTCCGAGACGACGATGGTGCGGAACAGCAGCGCGGGAATCGCGATGCTGAAGGCGAATTCGGAGATGCCCTTGTGCGCGGTCTCGGAGACGAAGCGAAACAGCACCGCGGCATAGCCGGCCGCGATCAGCGCAAACACCGGCGCGACGATCAGCACTGTAGACATGCGCCGCTACGATCCCATCTCGATGATCCTGCGCGCCATGCGGACATTGGCATAGTCGATCATCTTGCCGTCGAGCGTCACCGCGCCCTGGCCCTGCGCCTCGGCCTGCTCCATGGCCTCGACCACCCGCCGCGCGTGCGCCAGTTCAGTGTCGGACGGGACGAACGCCCGCAGCGTCGGCTCGATCTGGTCGGGATGAATCACCTGCTTGCCGTCAAAACCCATCGCAGCCGCCTTGAGCGCGCTGCTTTCGGTCAGTCTGGCATCGCGGAACGCGCCGCACGGACCGTCAATGGCGCGCAGGCCGAACGCGCGCGCGGCCACCAGCAGGCGCATCATCGGATAGGCGAACAGGTCGAGCGGGGCGGAGGCATAGCCGCTCTGGGCGGAGCCCACGTGCCTGTAGCCGTCCGGCGACGCGCCGATTTCCGAGGAGCGGGCGCCGATCGACGCGGCGAAATCGCCGACACCGAGATGAAGGGCGGCGACGCTGTCGTGCGCGGCGGCGAGCGCGTCGACATTGACGAGACCCAGCGCGGTCTCGATCAGCAGCTCGAGCGCAACAGGCGAGGGGCGATCCGGCGCGGCCGCGCGCAGCTGATCGGCAATGGCGGCGATATCGCTTGCGCGCTCCGCCTTCGGCACGATCACCGAATCCAGCCGGGGCAGCGCGGCGAGCTTGCGGATTTCCTGCGCGATGAAGGGGCTGTCGACGGCGTTGAGCCTGACCGCGACGACCTTGTTGCCCCAATCCAGCGAGGACAGCGCCCGCGCGGCTTCTTCCAGTGCCACGCTCTTCTCGGACGGCGGCACCGCGTCCTCGAGGTCCATGAACACCGCGTCTGCGGCCGAGGCAGCAGCCTTGGCGACGAGACGGGAGCGATGCGCGGGAACGGCCAGATAGACCCGCGTCGGCCGCTGGGGCGCCATCGTCATGTCTCCTTTGCGAGACCGAGCTCGCTGAGGATGGATGGGTTGTGCTGCCCGACGCTGGGGACGGGATCCATCCTGGGCGACAGGCCGGGAATGGTGAGAGCCGGCAGGAAGCTCATCACCGGACCGCACGGAGTGCTTACCGTTTGCACGCGGTCGCGGGAGCGGAGCTGCTCGTGCTCCAGAAACGCCTCGACCGAATTCAGATGCGCGTTGGCGATCGAGGCCTCGTCGAGCAGCCGCAGCACCTCGTCACTGCTCATCGCTGCAAAACGCTGCTCGATATGGACCTGCAGATCGTCCCTGTTCTGCATGCGCAGCGGATTGGTGCGGAAGCGGGGGTGGTCGGCAAAAGGCGCATCGCCAAGCACGATCGCGCACAGCGAGCGCCATTCCCGGTCGTTCTGGATGCCGAAGAAGATCGTGTTGCCGTCGCCGACGCGGAAAGGGCCATACGGCGCTATCGTTGCATGCCTGGCCCCGGTTCGCGGCAGCGGCCGGCCGGTACTCTGCGTGTAGAAGGCGGGATAGCTCATCCAGTCCGTGATGGAATCGAACAGCGAGGCCTGGAAGGCGGTGCCCTTGCCGGTGCGCTCGCGGCGATACAGCGCCATCAGCACGCCGTTGAGGATGTACATGCCGGTGGCGATATCGACCACCGAAAGCCCGACCTTGGCGGGCTCCGCCTCGGTGCCGTTGATGGCGAGGACGCCGGCCTCGCACTGCACCAGGAGGTCGTAGGCCTTCTTGTCGCTGTAGGGTCCGCCCGCGCCATAGCCCGACACGTCGCAGGCGATGATCCGGGGAAATTTTCGCAGCAGCGATGCGGCATCGAGGCCCAGCCGCTCCGCCGCGCCGGGCGCCAGGTTCTGGATGAAGACGTCGGCCTGGGGCAGCAGGGCCTCGAGCACCTCCTGGCCATCAGGACTCTTGATGTCGATGGCGAGGCTCTCCTTCGACCGGTTGGTCCAGACGAACTGGCTCGACATCCCGTTCATCACGTGATCGTAGTCGCGGCAGAAATCACCATCGCCCGGCCGCTCGATCTTGATGACGCGCGCGCCCCAGTCCGCAAGATGCCGGCTGGCAAGAGGAGCCGCGATCGCCTGCTCGAGCGAGACCACTGTCACGCCGGACAGCGGCAGCTCCGCCTCATTTCGCTCCATGCAATCGTCTCCGCTCCCGCTCACGCTTTTGTCCAGCGCAGGAGACAAGCCGACCACCCCACGCACGTTCTGTGATGATGGCATGATGCTCCTGTTTTGCCCGACGAGTCAAATGCGATTTCGTAAAATCCGCAAATCGCGATCCGCAAAGTTCAATGGGTACATGGACTTGGCTACTGTGCATGGGGTTGTTTTCGCGTTTTTTGTTTTGGGGGCACCCTGTTGCCGAGACCGCACACGTCCCGGCTTTCGCATCTCGCCTCGTTGCCAACGAACCCCCGTTCACCCACTATCCGCTCCGACTCGACATTTGGGGGGATCGATGCCGGCGTTCCGTTTCAAGAAATCTTTCGCTGCTGCAATCACGGGGATCGCCCTGGCCGTCCTGATCCACCCGGGTGAAGGCTTTGCCTACTCCCAGGAGGAGCAGCAGGCCTGCACCCCCGATGCGATGCGGCTGTGCGGCGAGTTCGTTCCGAACGTCGACGCCATCACCGCCTGCATGATTCAGAAGAAGTCGCAGCTCTCGCCGCAGTGCCGGGCCTTCTTCCGGCCGGGACCGGAGCCGGGCATGGCGGCGGCGCCCCGCGCCGGCAAGCCGACCAGCATCGCGCCCAAGAGCTCGGCCCGGACGGCGAAGAAGAGCACCAAGCCGGCCAAGAAGAAGAAAGCCAGCGAAGGCTGAGCGCGGGCACCGCGTTCCCTTTCTGAAACTCGACCATGCCCGGGCCACAGCGCGCAGTGCGTTTGAAGTCCCGGGCATTTGCGTGTCCGGCCCTCGTTTGCTCGCCCCTTGAGTCAAACTGACCGAGGCATCAGCCCCACACCAGCCACCGGACTCCTTTTGTTCGCCTCCGTGTGCGGACGCTTGCGACGATTGCGATCATGTGGGGATGGAAACGAGTCGCGAAACGGATTGCGCGGCGAGGTTGCATCCCATTTTTCCCGCCGGACTGCTCAATAAATGCACGATTGCCGGCGTGAAGCCGTCGTCGCACGCAGCAGTGTGACTCAAAAGCCAACGCGCTTTGTTATTTCATGGCGCCAGCATAACTTATGATAAATTTTTCTTTCCCGAATCACCGCGGTGATTCATTTTCGCCGCCTGGGGTCAATCTGGAGGCAGAGGTATGAACGTTATTGTTTTTGCATCGCGTAAAGGTGGCTCAGGCAAGAGTACGCTGGCCGCGCATCTCGCCGCGCAGATCAAGGCGACCAAGCCGATCCTGCTCGTCGATGCGGATCCGCAAGGCTCGCTCACGCTGTGGCACAAGCTGCGTGGCACCAACGAGCCGCCGATCAAGTCCGCGGTGAACTCGGTCAGCGGCATCGTCTCCGCGGCCAAGCGCGACGGTTATGAATGGGTGCTGATCGACACGCCGCCGAACCTGTCGGCCGTCGTCGACGACGCTATCCGCAATGCCACCATGGTGGTGATTCCCGCCCGTCCCGGCGTGTTCGACGTCAACGCGGTGCAGGAAACCATCCAGATGTGCCGTGCGGCGCGCAAGCCCTACGCGGTCGTGCTCAACGGTGCGCCGGCGCGCCGCGACGAGTCCGAAAGCCCGATCGTCACCATCGCCCGCGAGGCGCTGGCGAAGTTCCGTGCTCCGGTGTGGGGCGGCCAGATCACCAACCGTTCGGATCTGCTGATGGCGTTGAGCCACGGCGAGGGCGCGCGGGAATATCAGGCCGAGAGTCGTGCGGCTCAGGAAATCGCCAGGCTGTGGGCGGCGATCGAACGTTCGGTAAAGGCTATTCGCGGCACGGCGTCGGCGTCCGGCGCAATGCACAAGCAGGCGGCGTAATTTTTCATAAATCATTCCCCGGACGAAAAACGCGCGGACCTCCGCGCGTTTTGCGTTTTTGGGAACGTGACTTTGCTGCTAGGCCACCATCAGCATGTAGAACACGATCACCGGCGACAGAGTGAGGATCACCGACCAGATGCCGGCGGCCCATAGAATGTCCTCGGTGGTGAAGCCCTGCTGTCCAGCGTCGTAATGCGACGCCATCTCGTTATGACTATTCACAAACGCCCCCGCGATTTCTTCGCTTATGGGCATGAAGGCTACGTGAGATATTTTAAGATTCCGGGTCGCAGTTTCGCGCGCTTTTGAACACAGCTGCTACCACGGATTAACCATCGCGATGTGCGCTGGCATCACGCCAGCCAGAGTCGAAACACCAGCACCGGCATCAGGCCGAGCGTCACCGCCCAGAAGCCGAACGACGACACCACCACAATTCCCCGCAAGAAATCAGCGGACGCGAACATGTCTGCCGCCGTCGGACGGACGCGCTGCCCCATGATCATTCCCCCATTTGAAAAGACTTTGAATGAAGACGATAGGCGCGATTGCGTAAACGAGCCGTGGATGCGCCATGCGGCAGCAGCGAAGGCCGTTGGGGCGCGGTTAACCACGGGCACGCTCTATCACTCCCTCTCCCCGTTCTTACGGGGAGAGGGTGGGGTGAGGGGCTATCAGCTACGCCGCGACTTGCATCCGCCGCTCGATCTCGCGGTCGAGCTGGACGGCGAGTTCGCTGCCGACCTCCACCATCGGCAGGCGCACTTCGGGGCTGTCGATCAGGCCGGTGCGCCACAGCCAGTATTTTGCCGGCGCGGGACTGGGCTCGGCGAACAACAGGCGCGTCAGGTCCGCGACCTCCTGCCAGCGCGCCAGCCCCGCATCATGGTTGCCGCGCTTCAGCTCGGCATGAACAGCCGCAAACGTCGCGGTCTCGAGATGGGCCGACAGCACGATGCCGCCGTCGGCGCCGTCGCTGAGCGCCTCGAAATAATTCGCATCCTCGCCGGTCAGCACGCGAAAGTCCTTCGGCCGGTCGCGCAGCAGCGCGATGGATTGCTCGCGGCTCGCGCCGCAATCCTTCAGGCCGATGATGTTCGGATGCCCGGCAAGCCGCAGCAGCGTCTGGTTGGTGATGTTGACCGAGGTGCGATAGGGGATGTTGTAGAGCGCGAGCGGCCAGGCGGCGTGATCGGCGAGCGCTTCGAAATGCGCCAGCAACCCGCGCTGCGACGGCCGCACATAATACGGGCTCGCGATCAGATAACCGTCGATCGGCCAGTCCGCGGTCTCGTCGAGACGCTGCTTCAGCCGCGAAGTGTCCGCACCTGAAAGTCCAAGGCAGATCGGAATCTTGCTGTGGCCGGTGGCCAGCTCGTCGCGCACGATGGCGACGAGGCGTTCGAGCTCGGCGTCGCGCAGCGTCATGCCTTCACCGGAGGTCGCCCCCAGGATGAAGCCGTCGACAGCCTGTCCGCTGTAATGCCGTGTCAGCCGGCGCAGCGACCTCTCGTCGAGGGCGCCGTCGCGAAACGGCGTTATCAGCGGCAGCCAGAGCCCGTGCAATTGTTCCTGTAGTCCGGTCATGTTCCATCTCCTTCTCGGGAAAAGTCCTGAGACGAGGGCACATGAAAAAACCCCGTCCAGGCGGCGGGGTTTTCGAAGTTTCGGCTCGCGATGACGAAGGCTGTTAGCGCGCGCAAGAATCCGAGGTCCCCATATGGGGGCCTTTTTTCGAGGCGATTGCCTGCGACCAGATTGCGCACGACTTCGTGATCATTTGCAAATGATGCGGGGTAAGCATGGAACTGTCAATACACGTGGAGGGCGAAGGCCGGATCCGCCAAAAAAAAGCCGGGCTCGAACGAGCCCGGCTTAAGGTATTGGCCACGTGAGGCCGACACAATCACCTTCCAAGAGGGATTACTGAACTCCCGCGCCACTGGAGGAGGGGGACAAATGCGCAACGCGAAGGCTCAGCGTGAAAACATTATGGGCTAGCCTCGCGCCATGCATCAAGCGTCCAAGCCGCATGTCAGACATGCGGAAATCAGGACGGCCAGCGCTGCGCCTTGCTCACCACGAAGTCGCGGAACACTTGCACGCGCGCGACCGTCTTCAGCTCTTCCGGATAAACAAAATACGTATCGAGCTGGATCGAATCCGATTCGCCGAACAGCTGCACGAGGCGGCTCTGTTCTTCGATCAGATAGTCCGGCAGCGCGGCGATGCCGAGGCCCTGCTGACAGGCGCGAACGAGGCCGAGAATGTTGTTGACCCTGAAATAGGCTTCGCGCGGACCCGAGCCGTTGCGCCCCGCTTCGACCAGCCAGTTGCGGTTCTGAAGATGCGGCGCGAAGTTGCCGTCGGAGAGCGTGATGATGCGGTGGGAGTCGAGCTCCTCCAGCGTGCGCGGCGTGCCGAAGCGCTTGATGTAATCGGGCGAGCAATAAGCGTGGAAGCCCATCGCGAACAGCTTGCGCTGGATGAGATCCGGTTGCGTCGGCTTGCGGGTGCGGATCGCGACATCGGCCTCGCGCATCGAGAGATCAAGCTCCTCGTCGGTGACGATCAGCGAGATCCGGATTTCCGGATAGAGCGCGGTGAATTCGCCAAGCCTGGGGATCAGCCAATTGATGCCGACGCCTGGGGTAGTGGTGATCTTGAGATCGCCGCTCGGCCGCTCGCGGCTGTCGGTCAGTTTCGCGCGCGCCGCCTGCAGCTGCATGAACACGTCATGGGCGGTGCGGAACAGGAGGTCGCCCTGTTCGGTGAGGATCAGGCCGCGGGCGTGGCGGTGGAACAGCGAGACCGAGAGCTCCTGCTCCAGTGCCGAGACCTGGCGTGACACCGCCGATTGCGACAGGCCGAGCTGCTCACCTGCGTGCGTGAAGCTGCCCGCTTCCGCCGCGGCGTGAAACACCTTCAGCTTGTCCCAGTCCATATCCGTAAATCCGTCGCGTGTTCTTGCCATGATGTCTATTCCGCTGCCGCGCGCTCGCTGGCGCGCAGGGCCAAAAATCGTTCCGCCTCGAGCGCTGCCATGCAGCCGAGGCCGGCCGCCGTGACCGCTTGACGATAGGTCTCGTCGGCGACGTCGCCGGCGGCGAACAGTCCGGGGACCGAGGTCGCGGTCGAGTTCGGGGCGACCTCGACATAGCCCGACGGCTTCAGCTTGATCTGGCCGGCCACGAGTTCGGTCGCCGGGGCATGCCCGATGGCGACGAAGACGCCGTCGGTCGGCACATCGGTCAAGGCGCCGGTCTTGACGTTCTTCAGTCGCACATGGGTGACCTTGTTCGGGTTCTCGGTGCCGCAGATTTCGTCGACGGCTGAGTCCCATATCACCTTGATCTTCGGGTGCTTGAACAGACGCTCCTGCAGGATGCGTTCGGCGCGGAAGTGATCGCGACGATGCACGATGGTGACCTGCGAGGCGTGGTTGGTGAGGTACAGGGCTTCCTCGACCGCTGTATTGCCGCCGCCGACCACCACGACTTGCTTGTTGCGGTAGAAGAAGCCGTCACAGGTGGCACAGGCCGACACGCCGCCACCCTGGAATTTTGCTTCGGACGGCAACCCGAGCCAGCGCGCCTGGGCGCCGGTCGCGAGAATCACGGTGTCGGCGAGATAGACGTCACCGCTATCGCAGGTGAGACGAAAGGGTCGCTGCGAGGTGTCGAGCTTGGTCACCAGATCGGTCTTGATCTGGGTGCCCACATGCAGCGCCTGCTTCTCCATCTGCTCCATCAGCCAGGGGCCCTGGATCACGTCGGCGAAACCCGGATAGTTCTCGACGTCGGTGGTGATGGTGAGCTGGCCGCCCGCCTGGAGGCCCTGGATCAGGATCGGCTCGAGCATCGCGCGCGCGGCGTAGATCGCCGCCGTGTAGCCGGCGGGGCCGGAGCCGATGATGACGACCTTTGCATGGACAGCGGCGGACATTTCGACAGATGCCTTTCACGGGGGACTGCAGCGCGGGCGCGGAACGTGCCGGGAGGCCTCGCGGAGGCGCTGAAATATCAGAGGTAATCTAAGCCTTCTGGTGAGCTATGCAAGAATTGCATTCCCTGTCGGCGGATTTTTCCAACAGGGAACAAAAGTCGATTGCGCTGCACGCGCAATAAAATTGCGCCGAGTGCGTGGTCTGCGCTATGAGGATTGCGACAGACCCACCAATACCGCCGCAAAGGCCAGGAGTTCCAATCACGTGTCGCGGAACCTAGACGAGATCGACCTGAAAATTCTCACCGAGATTCAGGCCGACGGTCGAATCACGAATGTCGAGCTGGCCAAGCGCGTCGGCATTTCGCCACCGCCCTGCCTGCGCCGAGTCCGGGCGCTGGAGGAGGAGGGGTATATCCATGGCTATCGCGGGCTCTTGGACGCGCGCAAGCTCGGCTTCGACGTCACGGTGTTTGCCGCAGTGCACCTCTCCAGCCAGGCCGAGGCGGATTTGCGCGCGTTCGAGGAGTTCGTCCGCGCCGAGCCGCTGGTGCGCGAGTGCTGGATGTTGTCGGGCGAAGTCGATTTCATCCTGAAATGCGTCGCACCCGACATGGCCACCTTCCAGGATTTCGTCACCCATTTGACCGCCGCCCCGCACGTCCGCAACGTGCGGACCTCGCTGGTGCTGCACAATTCGAAATACGAGGCGGCCGTGCCGCTGGACGTGAGGGGACGAAGGTAGCGTCCCCTCCGTCATTGCGAGCAACACGCGGATACAGAAAAGGCCGCGCAGTGCGCGGCCTTTTTCAAATCACATGCAACGGCAAATCGTTACCGCCACTCCACCTTGGTGATCTCATAAGCCTTGGCGCCGCCGGGTGCGTTGACCTCGACGGTTGAACCCTTCTTCTTGCCGATCAGCGCGCGCGCGAGCGGCGAGGTGATGGAGATGCGGCCCTTCTTGGCGTCGGCCTCGACCTCGCCGACGATCTGCCACACCGTCTTCTTTTCGGTGTCCTCGTCGACCAGAGTCACGGTCGCGCCGAACTTGATGGTGTCGCCGGACAGCTTCGAGATGTCGATGATGTCGGCGCGCGCGAGCTTGTCCTCGAGCTCGGCGATGCGGCCTTCATTGTGGGACTGCTCTTCCTTCGCGGCGTGGTATTCCGCGTTCTCCGACAGGTCGCCGTGCGAGCGCGCCTCGGCGATATGCTCGATGATCCGCGGACGGTCCTCCGACTGGCGCTTCTTCAGTTCTTCCCCGAGCGCGGCAAAGCCGCCCGCAGTCATCGGTACCTTTTCCATCTCTTCTCTCGTCCTTCGGTCGCGCGCGCCCTGACATGTCAACGCGCACGCAACTTGATTCGTCAGTCTGTCCGGGGGCTCAACGCGCGTGCCGCCGAACGTTCATATGGGCTTGGCGCCGGAACAGAACAACCATATGGCCGGACAGTTCCTCCGGCCATAGTGGCTTCATCGCCAATCACTTAGCGGAAGGTTGGGCCTCCCGCTCGCGATCAGGTTTCCGAAAAGTAGCTCTGCAGGGTCCTAACCTCAAGGTCCCCGCCCAGATAGGCGCGGATGCCCTGCGCGGCCGCCACGGCCCCGGAAAGAGTGGTGTAATACGGCACTTTATGCAAGAGGGCCGCGCGCCGCAACGAACGGCTGTCGGCGAGCGCCTGCGGGCCTTCGGTGGTGTTGAAGACGAGTTGGACCTCGCCATTGGTGATGGCGTCGACGATGTGCGGCCGGCCCTCCAGCACCTTGTTCACCTTCTCGGTCGGGATGCCCTGGTCGGTCAGGAAGCGGGCCGTGCCCGACGTCGCCAGCACCTTGAAGCCGAGCGAATGCAGCTCGCGAACGGCCTCGGTGATGCGCGTCTTGTCGCTCTCGCGAACCGAGACGAACACCGTGCCCTTGCGCGGCACCCGCGTGCCGCCGCCGAGCTGGCTCTTGGCGAACGCCACCGCGAAGGAGCGGTCGATGCCCATGACCTCGCCGGTCGAGCGCATCTCGGGGCCGAGCACGGTATCGACACCGGGGAAGCGGGCGAACGGAAACACCGATTCCTTTACGCCGACATGGTCGAAGTTCGCCTTCTTCAGCTTGAAATCGGCAAGCTTCTCGCCGGCCATGATACGCGCCGCGATCTTCGCGACCGGCGTGCCGACCACCTTGGCGACAAAGGGTACCGTTCGCGAGGCGCGCGGATTGACTTCGAGCACGTAGATCTCGCCATCCTTGATGGCGTATTGCACGTTCATGAGGCCGACGACGTCGAGGCCGAGCGCCAGCTCGCGGGTCTGCCGCTCCAGCTCCTCTATCATCTTGTCGTCCAGCGAGTGCGGCGGCAGCGAGCAGGCGCTGTCGCCGGAATGAATGCCGGCTTCCTCGATGTGCTCCATGATGCCGACGATGAAGGTGTCCTTGCCGTCGCAGAGGCAGTCGACGTCGATCTCGGTCGCATCGGAGAGATAGCGGTCGAACAGCAGCGGGTTCTTGCCGAGCACGGTGTTGATCTGGCCGGTCTTGTCGTTCGGGTAGCGGGCCTTGACGTCGCCCGGCACCAGCTCCGGCAAGGTGCCGAGCAGGTAATCGCTGAGCTGGTTCTCCTCGCGGATGATTTGCATCGCGCGGCCGCCGAGCACGTAGGACGGGCGCACCACCAGCGGCAGGCCGAGATCGGTCGCGACCAGCCGCGCTTGCTCGACCGAATAGGCGATGCCGTTCTTGGGCTGCTTCAGCCGCAGCTTGTCGAGCACCCGCTTGAAGCGGTCGCGGTCTTCCGCAAGGTCGATGGCGTCGGGCGAGGTGCCGAGGATCGGCACTTCGGCGGCTTCCAGCGCACGTGCGAGCTTGAGCGGTGTCTGGCCGCCGAACTGCACGATCACGCCATGCAGCGTGCCGTTCGTGCGTTCCTTTGCGATGATCTCCAGCACGTCCTCGGCGGTGAGCGGCTCGAAATAGAGCCGGTCGGCAGTGTCGTAGTCGGTCGACACCGTCTCCGGGTTGCAGTTGACCATGATGGATTCGTAGCCGGCGTCGTGCAGCGCGAAGCAGGCGTGACAGCAGCAATAGTCGAATTCGATTCCCTGGCCGATGCGGTTCGGGCCGCCGCCGAGAATGATGACCTTCTTCTTGTCGGACGGCGAGCTCTCGTCCGCAGGCATGCCCGCGAACGGCGCCTCATAGGTCGAGTACATGTAGGCGGTGGGCGAAGCGAACTCGGCCGCGCAGGTGTCGATGCGCTTGTAGACCGGGCGAACGCCGAGTGCGTGGCGCTTCGCCGTGACCTCCGCCTCCGTCGTCTCCGCGATCACCGCGAGCCGGGCATCGGAGAAGCCCATGGCCTTGAGCGTGCGCATGCCAAAGGCGTTGCCCGGCAGACCGTTCTTGCGGACCTTCGCTTCCATGTCGACGATGCCGCGCATCTCGCTGAGGAACCACGGATCGATCTTGCAGGAATTGAAGATCTCCTCGTCCGACCAGCCGAGCCGCATCGCCTGCGCGACCTGGAGCAGCCGGTTCGGTGTCGGCGTGCCGAGCGCCGCGCGGATCGCATTCTTGTCGTCGTCGCGGCCGAGACCTTCGATCTCGATCTCGTCGAGGCCGGTGAGTCCGGTCTCGAGCCCGCGCAAGGCCTTCTGAAGGCTTTCCTGGAAGGTGCGGCCGATCGCCATGACTTCGCCGACCGACTTCATCGACGTGGTCAGCGTGGTGGAGGCGCCGGGGAATTTCTCGAAAGCGAAACGCGGCACCTTGGTGACGACATAGTCGATGGTCGGCTCGAACGAGGCCGGCGTGGCGCCGCCGGTGATGTCGTTGGCGATTTCGTCGAGCGTGTAGCCGACCGCAAGCTTGGCGGCGACCTTTGCTATCGGAAAGCCGGTGGCTTTCGAAGCCAGGGCGGAGGAACGCGACACGCGTGGATTCATCTCGATGACGACCATGCGGCCGTCCTCGGGGTTGACGCCGAACTGCACGTTGGAGCCGCCGGTCTCGACGCCGATCTCGCGCAGCACCGCCAGCGAGGCGTCGCGCATGATCTGGTATTCCTTGTCGGTCAGCGTCAGGGCCGGCGCCACCGTGATGGAATCGCCGGTGTGCACGCCCATCGGATCGAGGTTCTCGATCGAGCAGACGATGATGCAATTGTCCTTCTTGTCGCGCACCACCTCCATCTCGTACTCTTTCCAGCCGAGCACGGATTCTTCGATCAGCACTTCGTTGGTGGGAGACGCATCCAGGCCGCGCTCGATGATATCGAGGAACTCTTCCTTGTTGTAGGCAATGCCGCCGCCGGTGCCGCCCATGGTGAAGGACGGCCGGATGATCGCGGGCAGGCCGATCTCGGAGAGCGCCATCAGCGCCTGGCCGAGCGCATATTCCTGGTAGCGCTTGCGGCGGTCGCTCTCGCCGAGCGTCCACTGCCGCTCCAGCTCTGCGAGCTCTGCGCCCGATGCCTTTGCGCGATCGGCCTGGTACTTGTCGCGGAAGGACTTCTTCAGGGCGGAGGCGTTGGCGAGCCGCGACTTCGGCGTCTCGAGCCCGATCTTGGTCATGGCCTCGCGGAACAGCTGGCGGTCCTCGGCCTTGTCGATCGCGTCCGCGGTGGCGCCGATCATCTCGACGTCGAACTTGTCGAGCGTGCCCTGCTGGCGCAGCGACAGCGCGCAGTTCAGCGCGGTCTGTCCGCCCATGGTCGGCAGCAGCGCGAAGCCGCCGGCGATGACGTGACGTTCCTTCTCGATGATCTTTGCGACGATCTCGGGCGTGATCGGCTCGATATAGGTCGCATCGGCCAATTCCGGGTCGGTCATGATGGTGGCCGGATTGGAATTGACGAGGACGATGCGATAGCCCTCTTCCTTCAGCGTTTTCACCGCCTGGGTGCCCGAATAGTCGAACTCGCAGGCCTGGCCGATCACGATGGGACCGGCGCCGATGATCAGGATGGTGGTGATGTCTGTACGTTTGGGCATCAACTCTCGCCGAAGTGGAATTTGGGCACAAAAAAAGGGCGCGCCTGCTGCGCGTCCCTTTGGCCGAGAGCGCGGTGGTCCCCCCTCGCGCGCGGGTGGGTCTTAGACCAGTTTTCGGGGCGGCGAAACCCCGAAAAACGCCCATCAACCGGCAATTTTGACCGGTTTTGGCCGGGCCTGCCAGCCGCGGGCGAGATGCACCAGAACAGCCGCCGAAACGCTTAATCCGCCGACCCAGCCGAGATCGGCCGGGCTCCACGCCGCAAGCACGGCGCCTCCCACGGCTCCGCCGATCGCAAAGCCGAGATACATAGCCGAGGCGTTGAGCGAGAGCGCGATCATCGAGGCCTGCGGCTCGATCCGGATGATGCTGGCGACCTGGGCCGGGTAGAACGCCCATCCCGAGATGCCCCAGAGGAAGATCGCGCCCAGCACCGCATAATGCGCCTGTCCCGGCATCAGCTTCAGGACCAGCGAATGCAGGATCAGCGCGCTGGCCATGCCGGCAAGGCCGAGACCTGCCGTCGCGAGCGTGCCGAGCCGGTCCGCCAGGACGCCGCCGAGCATGTTGCCGATCGCGGCGGCGCCGCCGAACACCAGCAACGCGAGGCTGATCTGCGACGCGTCGAATCCAAGGCCACGCAGCGGGACCGCGAAATAGGTGAACACGGTGAAGCCGCCGAGCGCCCATAAAATCGTGATCAGAAGCGCCGTCAGGACATTGCGGTGACGCGCCACCGCCAGCCGATCGCTGAGCGAGGCCGTGTTGCGCGGCAGGCCGCGGGGCAGGCCGAGCAAGAGACCGGCGAGCGCAACGGCGCCGATCAGGGCGACCATAGCAAAGGTCGCACGCCAGCCGAGCAGGCTGCCGACGAGATTGCCGAGGGGAACGCCGATGACGGTCGCAATCGTGAGGCCTGAGGTGACGAGTGCCACCGCACGGCCGCGTCGCTCCGGCGCGGCGACGGCCACGGATACGGCCAGCGCGGTCGGCATGCACAGCCCGGAGCCCAGCGCCATCAGCATGCGCGAGGCCAGCAACAGGGCGTAATTCGACGCCACCATCGCCGCGAGGTTTCCGGCGATGAAGGTCGATAGCGCCAGGGCCAGCACGGTGCGGCGGTCGATATTGTTCAGCGTCACCGCCAGGATCGGGGAGCCGATCGCATAGGTGAGGGCGTAGGCCGTGACCAACTGGCCGGCGGCGGGGACAGAAATCGCCAGGTCGGTTGCGATAGACGGCAAAAGCCCAGCAATGACAAAGCCTTCCGTGCCGATCGCAAAGGCCGCCAGTGCCAGCCAGAATACGCTCATCCGAGAATTTCCTATGTTCAACGTTTATTGAACTACGGTGGACCCGGTCAGGAGTCAATTGGTTCAAGAACTATTGAACATCGAGCCCATTTCGCTATGCTCTTCAGACCATGAGCCGCACGCCTCCTCACCCCACCCGCGAGCAGATCGAACTGCCGATGGTCCTGGATTGCCTCAGCGATCCGATCAGATTGGCGATTGTGTACCAGCTCGCCCAGCAGGAACCTGTCAGCGGCGAGCTGTGCTGCGGCGACTTCAACGCGCTCAGCGGCAAGTCGAATCTCGCCTATCACTTCGCCAAGCTACGCGAATGCGGTCTGATGCAGACCCGCGTCGCCGGCACCAACCGCTTTGTGCGGCTGCGCCGCGATGATCTGGACGCACGCTTTCCGGGTCTGCTCGATGCCGTCATCACCTCCGCAGCGAAGGATGCCGACCGGCTGCGGCTGCTGTCGGAGCGCAATGTGGTTGAGGCTGATTGAGGATTGGGCGGCCAGTCCGCCTTCGCTTGCGCTTCGCTCAGCTACGCCGGACACGCTTCGCCCCTTCGGGCCTCGCGTGGCTCCGCCACGCGTAGCCCCGCAGGGGCGAAGCGTGGAGACCCGGCCTGGATTTGAACCAGGATAAAGAGCGATGCATCGCCCTCGCGTAGACACTTCCGCCACCGGGCCGCGGCGATCATTACTGATCGGGGTGCGACAAGCCACCTCAGGCAGACGTTATGCTTAACGAATTCAGGAAGCTTACCGAATCCGAGAGGTTTACCGAACTAACGGCGGCCGCGCGACGAACGTCATGCGCCAGCTATTGTGGCCGAGATTGCGGTGAGCGCGCTGGACCGCAAAGCCGGCCGCCTTGAGCTTGGCGGTGATCTCCTCCTCACTGTAGCGCTGCAGCCCGATGCGCGTGCGCAGCTGACGGTAATCCGACAGTGCGGTGCTGATCAGCCCGATCAGCGCATCTTTCAAAAAACCGTGACGCAGGCCGAAGCTGAGTAGCGCTGTGACGTCCCGGAACATGCCGACATTGGGCTGGAGGATGTCGCCGAGCACCAGCTTGCCGGAGGGCTTCAGGATGCGGCGGAAGTTGAGGAGCGCGGCGTCGAGCTCGTCCGGCGCCATGTATTGCGCGACCGAGTTCATCACGACGAGATCGATCGACTGCTCCTGCATGTTGTGGACGTCGTCGAGCGACCGGACGCGGATTTTCGTGTTGGGGGCAAACCGCGCGATGAGACGCCCGCGCACGCCGGGCGCGGGCTCGGTGAGGATCAGCTTGCCGCAGGCCGCCGCGACCTGGCTCGCCGACAGCGCCTCGCCGCAGGCATAGTCGAGCACGGTCGCCTCGGGCGAAGAGATGTAGCCGATGATGTCCCGCGCGATGATCTGGAAGTGCAAGTCACGATGCAGCTTGCTGACATAGATCGTATGCGTCGAGTCGTAGTAATCGATCCAATCGTCCATGGTCGTCGAGGGCCCCGGCCAAACGGTTCCGCTGAAGGAACCGGCGCTGCCCGCCTGCGTTAGGGGTGCGGCGGCGCGCCGTCAATGTCTGCGTCCTAACAGGAAGGTTTCCCGTGAGCAAAGCCCCACAAAAGGTCTCGCCCGACCTCGATACCCCCACCGATCTGTCGTCCCAGGCGGTCAACAAAGTTTCGGAGGCGCTCAACGTGCTTCTGGCCGACGCGTTCGCGCTGTATCTGAAGACCAAGAATTTCCACTGGCACATCAGCGGCCGGCATTTCCGCGATTATCATCTGCTGCTTGACGAGCAGTCCGACCAGATCTTCGCCACCACCGACCAGCTCGCCGAGCGCGTCCGCAAGATCGGCGGCACCACGCTGAAATCGATCGGGCAGATCGCCAAGCTCCAGACCATCAAGGACAACAACGAAGACTATGTCCCGCCGCGCGAGATGCTGCGCGAGCTGATGCAGGACAACAAGCAGGTCGCCGCGGCAATGCGCAAAGCGCACGACGTGTGCGACGACGCCGGTGACGTTGCCAGCGCCAGCATTCTCGAAAACTTCATCGACGAGACCGAGCGCCGCACCTGGTTCCTGTTCGAAGCCACGAGACAGGAAGGCGCGAACGAGGCGTAGCCGGACTGCATCAACACGGTCGTCCCGGCCTAGTGCGCAATTGCGCACGGGGGCCGGGATCCATAACCACGAACGCTGGTTTGGCGAAGATTCGCCCACGCGCATCTCTCGTTGCAACTTCTCCCTGGGGGTATGGGTCCCGGCCTTCGCCGGGACGACGCCGTAGTGTGCAGCTAGCGTTCGCGACTCAGGGCTGCCACAACCGCATCAACGCGCCATTCTTGCCCGTCACCGGATCGGCCGGCGGCCGCGCGACGTTTGGAATCGTCTTCAGCGCCTTGGCGTGGTTCTCCGGCGTTGCGCGGGTGACCTCCATCTTCGCACCCGGCGGATAAGCGCCGATCACGCAGAAATCCGCGCTGGCCTTGATGCGTTGGTGACCTGTGCCGGCGGGCAGGATCGCGACATCGCCGGCCTTGATCTCCAGCTCCTGGCCATGGTCGCCGCCGAAGCGGACGCGCGCGCTGCCACGCGCAACGCCGAGCACCTCGTGCACCGTCGCGTGATAATGCAGATAATCGAAAACGCCATTGCGCCACGTGCCGCCCCAGCCGTTCGCTTCGAACAAGCGTTCGATCGTTTCTTCCGGCTGTTTGGAATCAAGCTTCACCGCAGCCTGGTAGACCAGGAAGGGCAGAATATTGTTCGGCACGAGCCCGTCATCCTCAAACACGATGGCGAGCGGCTCGGCATTGTCGCGGACGACGGACATAAGAGGCTCCTGCGTGAGCGTAGCAGGGATCAACGAAGGGAGTTAAGCGGCGTTCCTTTCACGAAAAAAGCCCGGGTCCAGGCCCGGGCTCTTTGTCATGACGTCAATTGCGAAAGAGTGCGCGCGCCCTACGCGGTCTTCTTCTGCCGCATCAGATCCGCAAAACGCTGGAACAGATAGTGCGAGTCGCGCGGACCCGGTGAGGCCTCGGGGTGGTACTGCACCGAGAACACCGGCTTGCCGTCGAGCTGGATGCCGCAATTGGAGCCGTCGAACAGCGAGATGTGGGTCTGCGTCGCGCCCGTCGGCAGGGTGCTCTCGTCCACGGCAAAGCCGTGGTTCATCGAAGTGATCTCGACCTTGCCGGTGGTCTCGTCCTTCACGGGATGATTGGCGCCGTGATGGCCCTGGTGCATCTTCTTGGTCTTGGCGCCGACGGCGAGGCCGAGCATCTGATGGCCGAGACAAATTCCGAATGTCGGCGTGCCCGACTTGATCACGTCCTGGATCACGGGCACGGCATATTTGCCGGTCGCGGCCGGATCGCCGGGACCGTTCGACAGGAACACGCCGTCCGGCTTCATCGCCAGGATGTCCTCGGATGACGTCGTTGCCGGCACCACCGTCACCTTGCAGCCGACGCCGGCGAGCAGGCGCAGAATGTTGCGCTTGATGCCGTAGTCGATGGCGACGACGTTGAACTCCGGGTTGTCCTGGCGGCCAAAGCCCTTGTCCCAGAGCCAGGGCGTCTCGTCCCAGGTGAAGCGCTGGCCGGAGGTGACCATCGGCACGAGGTCCATGCCCTCGAGGCCCGGCCATTCGCGCGCTTCTTCCTTCAGGCCGTGCAGGTCGAACTCGCCGTCTTTGGCGTGTGCGATCACGGCGTTGGGCATGCCCTTGCTGCGGATCAGCGCGGTCAGCGCGCGGGTGTCGATGCCGGAGAGGCCGATGATGCCGCGGGCCTTCAGCCACTGGTCGAGATGCTTGGTGGCGCGGTAGTTCGAGGGATCGGTGATTGCGGTGCGCAGGATCACGCCGCGCGCGCCGGGCGTCGCGGCCATGTTCACCGTCTCGATGTCGTCGTCGTTGGTGCCGACATTGCCGATATGCGGGAACGTGAAGGTGATGAGCTGGCCGGCATAGGAGGGATCGGTGAGGATCTCCTCATAGCCGGTCATCGCGGTGTTGAAGCAGACCTCGCCGACGGCTTGGCCTTCGGCGCCGAGGCCAAAGCCTTCCAGCACCGTGCCGTCAGCAAGCACCAACAGCGCGGTCGGTTTGTGGTCCGGCCAAGCGTGATCGTTATCATGTTGTGTCATGAGCCCGGTTCATAGTCCCCGCGGGCGCCGCCGTCAAAGCGGAGATGCGCCGATTCACATGCGTTTTTGCATATTTGACAGGTCGCCTTGGACCCCTAAGCTCCGCGGCATAATTTCCGGCAAATTCGGGGGCTTGGGAGGCAATAATGGACCAGACGATGCCGATTCTGCTGGTTCCGGGATTAGCCTCCTCGGCCCGGATCTATGCGCCGGTCATCCCGTCGCTGTGGCGGTTCGGCCCGGTGATGGTCGCCAACCATATTCGCGACGACAGCATGGCGGCGATCGCCCGGCGGGTGCTGAGCGAGGCGCCGCCGCGCTTCGCGCTCGCCGGCCATTCCATGGGCGGCTACATCGCGCTCGAGATCATGCGCCAGGCGCCCGAGCGGGTGGCCAAGCTCGCGCTGATCAACACTCAGGCGCGGCCCGACACGGCGGAGGCGACCGCGCGCCGCCGGGGCCTGATGGAGCGGGCCAGGCGCGGCGAGCTGCGTGCCGCGCGCGAGGAGATGTTTCCCGAACTGGTGCATCCGTCGCGCCGCGACGATTCCGGCATTCGCCAGCTCGTGCATGAGCAGGGCGAGGACGTCGGCGTCGAAGGCTATCTGCGACAGCAGACCGCGATCATCGCGCGAGTGGATTCACGGCCGACGCTTGCGACGATCAAATGCCCGACGCTGGTGCTGACGGGCGATGCGGACAATACGATTCCCAACGCATTCTCGAGGGAGATGGCGGAGGGCATTGCCGGTGCAAGGCTCGTCGTTCTGGAGGATTGCGGACACTTGCCGCAGCCGGAGCAGCCCGCGGCGACGGTGCGGGCGTTGGTCGAATGGCTGGGACCCCCGGTTGTCTCAGGGCCGCGAACGGCCTAGATCAGGCGTCGGATATTCTAGGGGAGCACGACCATGCTGCGCGACGACATCAACAATGCGGTCAAGGAGGCCATGAAGGCCAAGGAAGAGCGCAAGCTGTCAACGCTGCGCATGGTCAATTCGACCATCAAGAACGCCGACATCGAGGCGCGCGGCAGCGGCAAGCCGCCGCTCTCCGACGCTGATCTGCTCGGCGTGTTTCAAAAGATGATCAAGCAGCGCCAGGAATCGGTCGAGCTCTATGAGAAGGGCGGCCGCGCCGAACTCGCCGCGCAGGAGCGCGAGGAGATCGCGGTGATCTCGGCGTATCTGCCGAAGCAGATGTCGGACGACGCCGTCAAGAAGGCGATCTCGGATGCCATCGCCGAGACCGGCGCCGCCGGCATGAAGGACATGGGCAAGGTGATCGCCGTGCTGAAGACGAAGTACGCCGGCCAGATGGATTTCGGCAAGGCGTCCGGTTTGGTGAAGGCTGCGTTGACGGGCTAGTTCTTCCCCTCTCCCCTTGTGGGAGAGGGTGGATCGCCGCGTAGCGGCGAGACGGGTGAGGAGTCTCGCTCCGCGTGTGCCGCTCTCAAGACAAGAATTTGCCGACAGAAACCCCTCATCCGGCGCTTCGCGCCACCTTCTCCCACAAGGGGAGAAGGGTGCACCTTTGATGCGGCGCCCGTTCGGTCTACTCTCTCCCGATAGACAAATCGGGAGGCAACCGATGACCGCCATCAAGCCGTTTCGCATCGCCATCAGCGACGACATTCTCACCGACCTCAAATCGCGCCTCGCCCGCACGCGCTGGCCGGAGGCGGAGCTGGTCGACGACTGGAGCCAGGGTGCGCCGCTGAAATGGATCCAGGAGATCTGCGCCTATTGGGCTGATGGCTATGACTGGCGCGCGCGTGAGGCCAAACTCAACCGCTTCGAGCAGTTCACCACCGAGATCGACGGGCTCGATATCCACTTCCTGCATGCGCGCTCGAACGAGCCGTCGGCGCTGCCGCTGATCATCACCCATGGCTGGCCCGGCTCGATCGTCGAATTCCAGAAGGTGATCGCGCCGCTGGTCGATCCTGTCGCGCATGGCGGCAATCCCGCCGATGCTTTCCACGTCGTCTGTCCGTCGCTGCCGGGCTTTGGGTTCTCCGGCAAGCCGAACACCACCGGCTGGGGCGTCGATCGCATCGCCGCGACCTGGGTCAAGCTGATGGACCGGCTCGGCTACGCGCGTTATGGCGCGCAGGGCGGCGACTGGGGCTCGGCGGTGACGACCTCGCTTGGCATGCAGGACGGCGAGCATTGCGCCGGCATCCACGTCACGCTCGCCTTCAACGCCGCGCCGAAAGTCGAGGGCGAGCCGACGCCGGAAGAGAAGCGCGCGCTCGCCGGCCTGAAGCATTATGTCGACCTCGACTCCGGCTATTCGAAGCAGCAATCGACGCGGCCGCAGACACTCGGTTACGCTCTGACCGATTCGCCGAGCGGACAAGCGGCCTGGATTCTGGAAAAATTCTGGGCCTGGACCGATTGCAACGGTCATCCCGAAAACATCTTCACCAAGGACGAGTTGCTCGATAACGTCATGCTCTACTGGGCGACGGAGACGGCGACCTCGTCGGCGCGGCTCTATTGGGAAAGTTTCGGCAAGCGCCGGACCTCGCCGGTCGTCAAGGTGCCGACGGGCGTGGCTGTCTTCCCCAAGGAGATCATCACGCCGGTGCGGCGCTGGATGGAGCCGAACTTTCACAACATCACGCATTGGAGCGAGATGGAGAAGGGAGGCCATTTCGCCGCATTCGAGCAGCCGGAGCTGTATGTCGGCGAGGTCAGAAAGTTCTTCCGGACGGTGCGCTGAGACGCATTCTCCGTCAGGCCCGGGCTTGTCCCGGGCATCCACGCCCTTAAACTCAGGTCAAACAAGAAGTGGATGGCCGGGACAAGTCCGGTCAAGACGACGCTGCCGGGAAACGACCATGCTCACCGAAGCCAACACCTATGACGAACTCTACGGCAGTTTCCGCTGGGAGATCCCGGCGCGCTTCAACATGGCGGAGGCCTGCTGCGATCGCCACGCCGACGGCACCGGCCGGCTCGCGTTGGTCTATGTCGACGAGAACGGCGCCATCACGCGCACATCCTTCGACCACGTCGCGGAGATGTCGCGCTGCTTCGCCAATGTGCTGAAGGCGGATGGCCTTGCCCGCGGCGACCGCGTCGCGGTGTTCCTGTCGCAGTCGCTGGAGCTGCCGATCGCGCACATGGCCGCGTTCCGTTCGGCGATGATCTCCATCCCGCTGTTCGCCCTGTTCGGCGAGGACGCGCTGGAATTCCGCCTGTCGAACTCGCAGGCCAAGGCGATCGTCACCGACGAGGGCGGCTGGGAGAAGCTTTCGAAGATTCGCGACCGTCTGCCGGAGCTGAAGAATGTCTACATCGTTGGCGAACGAACGCCGGCGGGCACGACATCGTTCTGGAATTCGGTCAAGGCTGCATCGCCCGACTTCACGCTGGTGGACACGTCTGCGGACGATCCCGCGCTGATCATCTACACCTCGGGCACGACGGGCAATCCGAAGGGCGCGCTGCACGCCCACCGCGTCGTGCTCGGACATCTCCCCAATGTCGAGATGTGCCACAACTTCCTGCCGCGCCCCGGCGATCTGATGTGGACGCCGGCGGATTGGGCCTGGATCGGCGGCCTCATCAACGGTCTGTTCGCGTTCTGGTATCACGGCATTCCCTTGGTCGGTCACCGCGCGCGAAAGTTCGAGCCGCAAGCGGCGATGCAGATGATGGCCGATCTCGGCGTGCGCAATGTCTTCCTGCCGCCGACCGCGCTGAAGCTGATGCGGCAGGCCGGCGTGACGCATCCGGGAGTCAAGCTGCGCAGCATCTTTACCGGTGGCGAGTCCCTCGGCGGCGAGCTGCTCGGCTGGGTCCGCGAGACTTTCGGCGTCGACGCGCATGAGGTGTTTGGCCAGACCGAATGCAATCTCGTGATCGGCAGCAACGCGAATCTGTTTCCGATCCGCCCCGGTTCGATGGGCAAGGCGACGCCGGGTTTCGACGTCCGCATCGTCAACGACAGAGGCGAGGAGCAGCCACGCGGACAGCGCGGCATCATCGGCGTGCGCCAACCCTGTCCTTGCACGATGCTCGAATACTGGCGCAATCCGGAAGCGACGGCGAAGAAATATGCCGGCGAGTTCCTGCTCACCGGCGATCTCGGCGTGCAGGACGAGGATGGTTACTTCTGGTACGTCAGCCGCGAGGACGACGTCATCACCACCGCCGGCTATCGCGTCGGACCGTCCGAGATCGAGCACACGCTGATGAAGCATCCGGCGGTGGCGATGGCGGCGGTGGTCGGCATTCCCGATCCGATCCGCACCGAATCGATCAAGGCCTGGATCGTGCTGCGCCCGGGCTTTGCCGCCGGCGACGCACTCGCGCGCGAGATCCAGGAATTCGTCAAGGTGCAACTCGCCGCCCACGAATACCCGCGCTTCGTGGAGTTCGCGGAGACACTGCCAATGACCGCGACCGGAAAGGTGCTGCGGCGCGAGCTGCGAGCGCTCGGGTAGAGCAAATCGTCATCTCACCGCTGCGGCGTCGACAGCGCGGATCGCAGCATCGCGGCGAGGTCTCGCCGCCGGAACGGCTTGGTCAGGATGCGGGCATCGCCGATCCCGTCGGGCGCCTTGACCGGATTTTGGCTGTACCCGGAGGTGAAGAGCACCTTGAGCCCGGGCCGCAACTGGATTGCTTGCCTGGCAAGCTCCGGCCCGAACATGCCGCCGGGCATCACGACGTCGGTGAACAGCAGGTCGATGTCCGCGGACTGGCGCAACAATTCGAGCGCCGCCGGGCCGCTTGCGGCCGTGATGACGCGGTAGCCGAGCGCCTTCAGCTCGCTTTCGACATAAGTCCGAACCATGTCGTCGTCCTCGACGACGAGAATGGTCTCGTTTCCTTCGCGCGTGACGATCCCTTCGGCGGGTGGGGCGTCCTCGTTTGGCGGTGTCGCCAGGCGGGGAAAGAACAGCCTGACGGTGCTGCCTTGTCTCGGTGCGGACTGCATCTGCACCAGCCCGCCGGACTGCCGAACAAACCCGTAGACCATGCTCAGGCCGAGCCCGGTCCCCTTGCCGACCTCCTTGGTGGTGAAGAACGGCTCGAACGCCCGGCTCGCCACCTCGGCGGTCATGCCGCTGCCGGTGTCCGTCACAGCCACCATGATATAGTCGCCCGGTCGCGGCTCGCCGTTGATGTCCAAGTCGGATTCACCGAGCGAGACGTTGCGCGCCTCGATGGTCAGCCTGCCGCCCAACTGCATGACATCGCGCGCGTTGAGCACGAGATTGAGCAGGGCCGTCGTCAGCTGGCCGGGATCGACGCTGGTCAACCCCACATCCGGTTCGAGCACGAAAGCGCATTCGATGTGTTCGCCCAGCGGCCGGCGCAACAACGCCTCCATCTCCTGAATCTTCTTGCTAATGTCGATGTCTCGCGGCCTCAGGGGCTGCTTGCGCGCGAAGGCGAGCAGGCTCCGCGTCAGGTCGGAGCCGCGCTCGGCGGCTGTTGCGATGTCGCCGGCGATCCGGTGCAACTCCTTATTTCCCGCCAGCCTGTCGGCAAGGTGCTCCGAATTGCCGAGAATGACGGTGAGGAGGTTGTTGAAATCATGCGCCACGCCGCCGGTGAGCTGGCCCATGGCCTCCATTTTCTGGGATTGACTGAGCTTCTGGTTGAGGTCCGCGATGGCCGCGCGTTGCTGCTCGAGCGACTCGGCGGTGCCATTGAGCAGGGTCATCAATCTCCCCAGCTCGCCGCGCGGATGGGGCGGGGGAATTCGCGCGCTGAGATCGCCGAGCCCGAGTCTCTTCGCCATGTTGGCGAGCCGCCCGACCTGGCGCCCGACGCTCACGGTTGCGAGGATCCATACGCCGGCCAGCAGCAGCAGCAAGGCCACCGCGAGGATCGCCATGTCCTCGTAAAGCCGGCGATTCGCCGCTGCGACCAGTCCGTCCTTGGAACGTCCGACCAGGATGAAGAGGCCGGCATCACGGATCGAAGGCGAGTGGGCGACGGCCCAGACCTGCGTGCGGCCGTCGCGATCGGTCACTTCCTGAAATGCCTTTTGATCGGGAGCCGTCGCGAAGCGGAGCAGGTCGGATCCCGCAATCGACGCGCCCACGGGCGCGGTCCAGCCGGCTGTCGAGGGGGCGACGAGAACGGTGCCCGTGGCGTCGATGAGCAGGATATCCTTCTCGGCGAGCAGCCGCTTGTGGTGATACTCGGCAAATTTGCGCAGGTTGAACGAGGCGAGCAGCACCAGCTTCAGCGCGCCCGCCTCAGATCGCACCGGATATGCGATCTGGAGCACCGATATTCCGGTCAGCCGGCCGAATACCGGCTCAACCACGACGCTGCGCGAGACCAGGGCCTGCTTGAAATAGGCGCGATCCCTCAGATCGAGGGTGCGGTTGGTCCGCAGCGAGTCGCAGAACAGGCTGCCGTCCGGGTCGATGGTCAGGATTCCCGTGAACTGAGGGTATTCCTCGCGCACGTCCGATAGAAACGCCGAGCACGCCGCCTTGTCGCGCGTGTCGAGGTCGCGCGCGCGGGCCAGACCGTAGTGAAGCTGCGCGGTGCCTTGAATCTTCTCACTCAGATCGCTGGCAATGTCGTCGGCCGAGGCGGCCAGATTGGCGAGGGCGGCGTTGATTTCGCTGCTCCGGTTCTGCACGAAACGCAGCCCGACGAGGCTCGCCGGCACCAGCATGGCCGCGATGACGAGTATCAATAGCCGGGTACGCAAGCTCATCGGTCGAACGGTCCAATCTGGTCATCGCGCGCTCGTTCAAGGACCCAATTTGCGGCACCACCCTCCGCTCAGTCCATAGGCGACGGGCCGAAAAAGTCCTCGATGGGGAAAGATTTCGAGCTAGTTGCGCACGGATGAGCTTCTCGAAACGAGCGCCGCCGACGACGCGATGGCTTTCCCGGGTCGGCGCCGGCGGCCTCGGGATACCGTCGTCCGGCCGTCAACTCGCGCGTGCGCGCCGGCCGCGGGAACGCTAATATCGAGGTCAATCCGCGTGCGACGGAGATCGCGCCGGCCAACGAGGAGGAAGCTGATGTCCATTTCGGGCAAGGTCGATCCGGTGGTGCGTCCCGTCGCGGCGACCGACATCGCCGAGGCGCTGGTCGAGGGCCTGCGTGACTTCCAGGCGCTGCCGCTTTACGGCCTCTGCTTCGGTGCGCTCTACGCGGCCGGCGGCATTGCCATCATGCTGTGCTTCACCGCGTTCGGCATGGTCTATCTGGTCTATCCGCTGGCCGCCGGCTTCGCGCTGCTCGGGCCATTCGTGGCGATCGGGCTCTATGAAGTCAGCCGCCGTCGCGAGCGCGGCAAGCCCGTCTCGCCCGGCGCGATCTGGTCGGCCGTGCGCGCGCGCAGCGAGATCGGCTGGATGGCCTTCGTCACGCTGTTCGTCTTCGTGGTCTGGATGTATCAGGTGCGGCTTCTGATCGCGCTGCTGCTTGGCCTGCATGCCTCGTTCTCGAGCCTGCAGGAGTTCATGACGGTGGTGCTGACCACGAACGAGGGCTTGCTGTTCCTCGGCATCGGCAACGCGGTGGGCGCAGTGCTGTCGCTGATCTTGTTTTCGCTGACCGTGGTGTCTTTTCCGCTGCTGCTCGACCGCGAGGTCGATTTCGTCACGGCGATGGTGACAAGCGTGCGCGCGGTCGTCGCCAGCCCGCTGCCGATGATTGGCTGGGCCGCGGTGATCGTGATGGTCCTGATCGTCTCGGCGCTGCCGTATTTTCTGGGGCTGGTGGTGACGCTGCCCGTGCTCGGGCACGCGACCTGGCATCTTTATCGGCGGATCGTGGTGCCGGTGGCGTAACAGCGAGCCGGACGCAACGGCAGCGAGCTATTCGCCCGTAGCCAGCCGGCGCTCGCCTGATGAGGTCAGTTCGAGTTCACCGAGGCGCCTGATCGCATAACCGAGGTTGGTCAGCCGCTCGCCGTGCGCTTGCGGAATTTCGCCTTGCGCCTTGCCCTTGCCGATCTCGGCCAAGGACGCAAATTCATCGGCGCTGAGCGCAACGCTGCTGTCTGTCATCAGGCAACCTCGTCGGTCCATACCTTGAAATTGAGCAGCTTATTCGGACCGAAGGTCTGGGTGATCGGGACGTCCGCGGCATCGCGTCCTTGCGCGATCAGCACGCGGCCGATCCGCGGCGTGTTGTTGCGGGGATCGAACATGTGCCAGCTTCCGCCGAGATAAGCCTCGAACCAGCCGGCGAAATCTCCCACGGCCCAAGGCTTCGGCGTTCCGATGTCGCTGAGATAGCCGGTGCAGTAGCGTGCCGGGATGTTCATGCAGCGGCAGAACGCGATGGCAAGATGAGCATAGTCGCGGCACACACCCTTGCCTTCGTCGTAGACTTCTCGCGCCGTCTTGGTTGCGCGCGCGTGCTCATAGCCAAAAGCGATGTGACGATGAACGAAATCGCAGATGGCCTGGACCCGCGCCCAACCGGGCGGCGTGTGCTCGAACAATTTCCATGCGATATCCGACAGGCGATCGGTCTCGCAGTAGCGACTGCCGAGCAGATAGACGAGCGTGTCGGTCGGCAGCGCCTCGACGGCGTGTTGAGCCGCGTTCGGAAACGCCGGGTCGGGCAGGCCGCTGTCGCTCACGACCCCATCGCCGGCAAGGCGAAAGGCGCCGGCCGGCGCTACGATACGGCTGCACCAATTGCCGAAGAGGTCGCGATAGGGGGTGATCGGCACCGAGGGTCTCGTGGTCACCAGGTCGGGCACGATGACATCGGAGGCGCGGGTGAAGTGCGTGCCCAACACCATGATCATGGGCGTGGGCTGCGGGAATTCGTATAGCATCTCAAACCCGACGCGGAGCTTCATACGATTTTCCCTTGGCTAAGCTCCCAACATGGCTACGAAGCGGCCGATCACAAGGCTTTGACGGCTTATTCGGTCGCGCGCGGCATTTGGCGCCTCAAAAGTGCGGCACGGGCGAGAAAACGATAGCTAATTGCGGCGATTGCGCGCACGGTGCGGGAATGTCGAAAGATCTGTCGTTTCTGCGCCTATGCAGCGCCACGACTATTCGCGCGACGTGAAGCGCCTCATTCCCTCGCCCCGGCGGAGTCGCCACGTCGCAGCAGCGGTCGTTGCGTAGATTGCCCACTCCAGCGGTGAGTTGGACGCGGCAGGCGCGTGCCGCGGACACCTGAAGGTTTCACCGCGATTCGATCATGAGATCGAACGCCAACCGAAAGCACCAGATGCAAGCTCTCTCCCCACGGCACGTCAAGACAGAAGAAGCGCTCCGGCTCGGCGTCGAGTCGGGCTGGTACGCGATCAAGGTCAGTGGGACCTTTGTCTCGGGCCCGCACGATTCGGAAGCGGATTGCAGTCGCAAGATCGACGAAATCAATCCGCCGGTGAAGAAGAAGCGGTGACGGCGCAGGGTTCGTCCGCTACGGCGTCTTGATACCCATCGCCCTCAACGCTTCCAGCATCCGCGCCGGCGGCGCCATCTTGATCTGAGGCGCCTTGCCCGTTTCCAGCAGGCTCTTCAGCCCCGACAGGATTGCGGGCCAGCCGGTGCGGCCGCCGGACAGGATGTCGTCGCTGAGCGGGCGGTCGTGACGTTCGCTCATGGTGAGGCGGACGGCCTCGCCGGCTTGTTCGATCTCGTAAGTGACAAGCGTGGTGCCGAGCTTCGCGACGAGGTCGGGCCAGTTGACGTTCCACGTCACCGTCAGCCTGTTCGGCGGATCGTATTCGAACACATCGCCCGAGATGTGTTCCGACCCATCAGGCGCGCGCACGACGAATTTGCCGCCGAGTCTTGGCTCCATCTCAACCGCAAAGCCGGAAAAGTATTTGCGGCTGAACTCGGCGGAGGTCAGCGCCTCCCACACCTTGTCCGGCGTCGCGGCGATGTAGATCGTGTAGACGGTGAGCGGCTTGAACTGATCGAGGTTCATTTTGCATCAAATCCCTTGTTGAGGGCTGCGCGCGGAATGGCCAGCACTTTGCCGCGTTCCAGCAGGCTCTTGAGACCGGACAGGATCGCCGGCCAGCCGTTGGAAACGGCGCCGAGATATTTGCCGCCTTCGACGAAGCCGTCATGCAGCACCGTCAAACGCACGAGCGAGCCGAACGGTTCGATGGTGAACACGACGCGCGAGATCGGTTCGCCGCGCAGCTCTTCGTATTTCTGATGCTTGAAGCTGTAGGACAACCGCCGCGGCGGATCGGCTTCTAGGATTTCGCCGGAATCGGTGGTCTCGCCGTCCAGCAGCAGCGCGAACGGGGAGCCGATTTTCCAATCGGACCTGACCTCGGCGCCGAACCAGTATTGCTGGGTGAACTCGCTTGATGTCAGCGCCTCCCACAATCTCGTTGGCGTGGTCTCGATGTAGGTGACATAGACGAATTGCGGCTTACTCATCACGCTTCTCCAACTGGCGTTTCAACTCGCCGAGTGCGGCGAGCTTGCCGCGCTCGAATTTCTTGATCCAGCGCTCGCCGATCTGATGGATCGGAACCGGATTGAGATAGTGCAGCTTTTCGCGGCCGTGCCTGATGGTCGTGACCAGGTTGGCCTGTTCCAGAATCCCAAGGTGCTTGGTCACCGCCTGGCGCGTCATCGCGAGCCCTTCGCAAAGCTCGTTCAGCGTCTGGCCGTTCCTGGCGTGAAGCCTGTCGAGCAGCGACCGTCGTGACGCATCGGCGAGCGCTTTGAAGACCTCATCCATATCCATGACGGGGATAATAGGCAACCAAATGGTTGCCTGTCAAGATGGTGATGCAGCGCGCGCGGCTCGTGTTCCTGCAGACACCGGAGATGAAGACGTGGGGGCGGCGGCGCTGGACGGAAACCGAGGGCCATGCATTAATGCCCCAAACCGCTCTCAGCGAGTCCTCCCCATGATGTCTCTGCAAGCCTATCTCGCCTTCCTTGCCGCCTGCATCGCGCTGGCGCTGCTGCCGGGGCCGATCGTCACTCTCGTCATCGCCAACGGGCTGCGCCACGGCACGCGTGCGGCGCTGACCAATGTGGCCGGTGCGCAGGCCGGTCTCGCCATCGTCATCGGCATCGTCGCGGTCGGCCTGACCTCGCTGATGGCGACCATGGGCTACTGGTTCGACTGGGTCCGCTTTGCCGGCGCCGCCTATCTGGTCTGGCTCGGCATCAAGCTGATCTGGGCGCCGGTCGAGGGCGTCAATGTCGACCAGCCACCGGCGCCGCCGCGCGGCGGATTCTTCCTGCAAGGTTTCCTGGTGCTGCTGTCGAACCCGAAGGTGCTGGTGTTCTTCGGCGCCTTCATCCCGCAGTTCATGGACATGAACCGCGACCACTTCCCGCAGGTCGCGCTGCTGGGCGCAACCTTCATGGTCACTGCGGTGATGACGGACGCGCTCTACGCCATCGCCGCCGGGCGTGCGCGAAAGTTCTTCTCGGCTCGCCGCACGCGCATGATGTCGCGCATCTCCGGCGGCTTCATGATCGGTGGCGGCATCTGGCTGGCCCTGACCAGGGCAAAATAACCGCCATCGGGCTAGTCGACCAGCCTCTCCGCCCGCAGCTCCAGCTCGATCTCCGCAAAAATCCGCGCCAGCCGCTCGGCCCATTGTTGCTGGCCGGACTGGTCGGCGATCAGATCCTGGCGGATCTCGATGCCGGTGTTGACGATGCCGCGGCCCTCGCCGTGCACGGGGATGGTGTAGTCGGTGAGGTCGTTCACCGCGTAGGGCTCGTTGTCGCCGACGACGAGATCGCTCTCTCTGCGCAGATGTCGGAGCAGCAGCTGCGGCAGCACGGTGTCGCGATTGTAGAGCGCGCCGATGTGCCAGGGGCGCGCGACGCCGGCGTAAACGGGGGTGAAGCTGTGCAGCGACACCAGCACCGTCGGCCACTTGTCGTGCACGCGGCGGCCGATCGCGGCATCGATACGGCGGTGATAGGGTTCGAAAATCTCGCGCCGGCGCGCTGTGCGCTCCTGATCCGAAATTCCCTCGTTGCGCGGGATCGCGGTTGCTTCGGAAATCAGGGGGATCGAGCTCACGGCGCCGGGTGGGCGGTTGCAGTCGATCACCAGCCGCGAATAGCGCTGGGCGATCAGATGTGCGCCCAGCATCTCTGCCAGCCGGTCGGCGACCCCCGCAATGCCGATGTCCCAGGCGATATGCCGCGTCAGCTCGTCTCCCGCAACGCCGAGATCGCCGAGTGCACGCGGCAGAACCCGTCCGTAGTGGTCCGAAGTGAGCAAAAAAGGCGATGTCCCTTGCGCATTCACCTCGTGCACCGGGGAAACGTCACCCTCGCTGAGGAGTTGATTGGTCGCCTCGATTGTGTCTAAAGCCATCCTGATTGCCTAATGAAACAGCAGTCACCCCGAAGAATCGGGCGGGATTGCTATAGATTGCTCCGCCCGACATCACCATGATTGCCTGACGATGCCGCTGCTGACGATTCATCACAAGACCGAATATCGCTACACCCGCCCCGTGGCGTTCGGCGAACACAGGATCATGCTGCGTCCGCGCGACGGGCATGATCTGCGCGTGATCGACTCCAGGCTCGAGATCTCGCCGGAGCCGATGTCGCTGCACTGGATCCACGACGTGTTTGGCAATTCCGTCGCGATCGCGAATTTCGACGAGCGCGCGGACACGTTGGTCTTCGACTGGCACGTCACCGTCGAGCACAATCCAGTCGAGGAGTTCGCGCTGACGCCGGACGACTCGGCCTATTTCTATCCGTTCGCGTATGACGACGAGGAATTTCCCGACCTCGTCCACTACATCACGCCGCAATACACCGACCCCGACGGCGAGATCGCGGAATGGGCGCGCGGCTTTCTCGACGAGGACGCGCCGACTCCGACCTTCAAGATTCTGAGCGGCATGACCCACGGCATCCGCGAGCGGTTTAAATACCGCAAGCGCCACGAGCTGGGCACGCAGCATCCGCTCGACACCTTGCAGTCCGGTAGCGGGACCTGCCGCGACTACGCGCTGTTCATGATCGAGGCGCTGCGCCATCTCGGCATCGCCGCATGATTCGTCTCCGGCTACATCTTCCTGCCGGAGGATATCGAACAGCGCCATGTCGGCGGTGGTTCGACGCATGCCTGGGTGCAGGTCTACCTGCCGAGCGCGGGCTGGATCGAGTTCGATCCGACCAACGGCATCGTCGGCACCCGCGACCTCATCCGCGTCGCGGTCGCCCGCGACCCGCGCCAGGCGATCCCGCTCCACGGCGTCTATATCGGCGCTGCGGGCGCGTTCGACGCCATGGACGTGACCATCAGGGTGGTATCGGACGAGCAACGCAGCGGCGAGGAGCTGGAGGCGGAGGTTTCATAGCCGCTCACCGCCGTCGTCCTGGCGAAAGCCAGGACGACACTGGAATGTGTGGCGCTGTCGCTCTGAATCATTCGCAGCTATAGAGCCCCCATGACCTCCGATCGTCTTTTCGTCTACGGCACGCTGATGCGCGGCTTCGACCATCCGATGGCGCGGCTGCTTGCGGGCCACGCGGATTTCATTAGTGAAGCGACCTGCCGCGGCCGGCTGGTTCTGGTGCAGCATTATCCGGGGCTGTTGCTCTCCGATGTGCCGTCCGACCGTGTCCACGGCGAACTCTTTCACCTGCGCGTGCCCGACGAGCTGTTGCGCGAGCTCGACATGTACGAGGCCTGCGGCGAAGGCTTTCCGGAGCCGACCGAATATCTGCGCCAGCTGGTCGATGTGACAGGCGCGGACGGGTTGACGGCCCCGGCCTGGACTTACATCTACAACTGGCCGGTCACCGATCTGCCGCGCATCGAATCCGGCCGCTTCCTTGACGACTAGGCCGACAGCACTTCCTTCACCGCGCGCACGTCGACCTCGCGCTCGACATAGCTCCACTCCTCGGTCCGCCTGAGCATCGCAACCAGCTCCTCGAACAGCGACGCGTGCGCGGGCGCAAATTCGAACCAGGTCAGGAAATCGAAGGGCCCGCCGAGGTCGCGGCAATGATAGAGCTGTCGCGCAATCGCAGGCAGGAAGCGCAGGCTGCTCGCGATGTGATGCGACTTGTCCTCGAAGATCCTGCGGCGCTCTTCCTGGGTCAGATCCCACCAGGCCTGCGACTTGCGGATCGGGATCAGCGCCGCGCTGGTTGCTTCCAGCCGGCCGAGGCCGGCCTGCATGGCAGTGAGCTGCTGCTTCTCGGCGCGCTCGGTGTAGCGCAAGCTGCTCGCGACACCGACCAGGCGCCAGGCATTGCGCGAGGGCACCAGCGGCAGCGCGATGGCCTCGCTGTCGGTGACCGACAGCGCCGGCATGAAGGCGAGGGGCTCGCCCGTGACAGGCGAAATCGAGGTGATGCGCCAACCCCCGCTCTGGCCGCCTCGGAAGGTCCTGAACATCGCCCATGGAAGCGTGGAACCGGGGCGGGTTCAAGGCCCCCTTGCAGTCCGGGCTCACACTCCGCGGGCCCCGGGATGACCGAAGGGCTGTGAACAGCGCGTATAAGCCTGACAAACCTGACTTCTGGACGGGTCGTCCCTATATCCCTGATCCCTTCGCCCGACTCACACGGTTTCGCGTTACACAGAGCCCATGCGCTTCACGCCCCAATTCCTCGACGAGCTGCGTGCCAGGCTTTCGGTCTCCGAAGTCGTTGGCAAGCGCGTCAAGCTGAAGAAGGCGGGGCGAGAGTGGAAGGGACTGTCGCCGTTTCAACAGGAAAAGACGCCGTCCTTCTACGTCAACGACCAGAAGGGGTTTTACCACGACTTCTCCTCCGGCAAGCACGGCGACATCATCAGCTTTATGATGGAGACCGACGGCCTGCCGTTCGCGGAGGCCGTGGAGCGGCTCGCAAATATGGCGGGCCTGCCGCTGCCGGCGGTGACGCCGGATGCGGCGCGTCAGGAGCAGCGGCGCCGCTCGCTGCACGACGTGATGGATCTCGCGGCCAAGTTCTTTGCCGAGACGCTGGCCTCGCGCGTCGGCGCCAAGGCGCGCGGCTATCTCGCCGACCGCGCCATCTCGCCGGCGACGCAATTGCAGTTTCGGCTGGGCTATGCGCCGCCCGATCGTTTCGCGCTGAAGGAGCACCTCGGCAAGCTCGGCGTCTCCGTCGACGACATGGTCGAGACCGGCATGCTGGTGGCCGGCAACGACATCCCCGTGCCCTATGACCGCTTCCGCGACCGCGTGATGTTTCCGATCACGGATCTGCGCGGCCGCGTCATCGCCTTTGGCGGCCGTGCGCTGGAGAAGGACGTTCCGGCCAAGTACCTGAACTCGCCGGAGACGCCGCTCTTCCACAAGGGCGACAATCTCTACAACCACCAGACCGCGCGCAAAGCCACCCATGACGGCAGTCCCCTGGTCGTGGTCGAAGGCTATGTCGACGTCATCGCCATGGTCACTGCGGGCTTTGCAGGGAGCGTGGCGCCGCTTGGCACCGCGCTCACCGAAAACCAGCTTGCGCTGCTCTGGAAGATGGCGGACGAGCCGATCCTCTGTTTCGACGGCGACCGCGCCGGCCAGAAGGCGGCGTATCGTGCCGCGGATCTCGCCTTGCCGTTTCTCGCGCCGGGCAAGAGTCTTCGTTTTGCGCTGTTGCCGGAGGGGCAGGACCCCGACGATCTCGTGCGCTCCGGCGGTCGCGGCGCGATCGAGGAAGTGATCGCGGCGGCGCGTCCGCTCGCCGAGATGATCTGGTCGCGCGAGCTCGAAGGCGGCAATTTCGCCACGCCCGAGCGCCGTGCCGCGCTCGAAGCGCGAATCAAGGAGCTTTCCAACGGCATCCGCGACGAGGTGGTGCGGCGCTATTATCGGCAGGATCTTGCCGAGCGGCTTCAGCGCGCCTTTGCCCCCGAAGGCGGGCGCGGCGGCTCTAGCGGCGGCCGTGGCAATTTCCGCCCCGGCCCTGGCGGCCGCCAGTTCCAGCCCCGTGGTGGGGGAGGTGCGAATCGATTCGGCGGTCAGGGATTTGGTGGCCGCCGCGGCCCGCCCGGTCCGATCCAGCTGCCCTCCGGACCCTACCAGGCGGCGAGCGCGCAGCTCGCGGCGAGCCCGATCATGCGGGGACAGCGCAGCGCCATCTCCCGCCGCGAGGCCCTGATCCTGCAAATCCTGATCAACCATCCCTGGCTGCTGCATGATCACCTCGAGGAAGTCGCGGCCCTGGAACTCGCCCATCCCGAGGTCCACAAGCTCCGGGCCGGCATCATCGCCGCCTTTGCCAACGACCATCACCACTCGCCGGACCCGGGCGAGCTCGCCGAGAAGATGCGCAGCGACCTCGAGAAGGGTGGATTTTCCCAAGCACTTCAAAGGGTTGAGGGCGGCATCACGACCGCGGCGGTGTGGGGCGCCCGTGAGGGCGCCGCACGGGACGACGTTCTCTCCACCTGGCATCAACTGGTCGCCTTGCATCGGCAGTACCATTCACTACTTAGAGAGCTGAAAGACGCCGAGCTGGCCTTGGGCGAGGATCCCAGCGAGGCCAACATGGCGTGGCTGCGCGACGTCAAGGCTCGGATAGGCGAAGTCGACGGCACCGAGGCCCTGATCGAGGGTTTTGGCGAGCTGTCGGGCCGGTTCCAGAAGAGCGTGTGATGAAAGAATCATGCGGACGGCCGGGACCGGAACCGCTAAAAGACTCGCCAAATCCGAGGTTTGGCGGCAAAAACAGGGTTAATCGAGGCTTAACGGTCTTGTAGCACTTTGGCCACCAGGCGGCCGCAGGCAGAACAGACGCGTCAGGAATGAATCCGCGCAATTGCTGTTGGCACTATACCTGCAACCGCTGCGACAAAGAGGCTCTACGAAGCGTTAGGCAAATCCGGCGAGTGAAAGGTCGGGGGTGGCGACAAGAGGTCCGCGCCGCCCTTTCCGTGTCGAGATCTGACGAAGCGAGAGCATCGAGCAACAGGTTCAAGTGATTTCACGCGGGCGCGGCGAACGTCTGTGTGAAACGCGTTTAGGAGCAATGGATGGCCACCAAGGCAAAGACGCTGCAGGCGAAGGACAAGGAAAAAGACGACAAGGCAGCGGACGCGCCGGAGAAGGACTCCCAGGACGCGCCCTCGCCGTTGCTCGATCTGTCCGACGCGGCCGTGAAGAAGATGATCAAGCAGGCCAAGAAGCGCGGCTTCGTGACCTTCGATCAGCTCAACGAAGTTTTGCCGTCCGACCAGACCTCTCCCGAGCAGATCGAGGACATCATGTCCATGCTCTCGGACATGGGCATCAACGTCACCGAAGCCGACGATAGCGAAGGCGAGGAGGACAAGGACGAGAGCGGCGAGGACGAGACCGACAACGAGCTGGTCGAAGTCACCCAGAAGGCCGTCACCGAGGTCAAGAAGAGCGAGCCGGGCGAGCGCACCGACGATCCCGTGCGCATGTATCTGCGCGAGATGGGCACCGTCGAGCTGCTGTCGCGCGAAGGCGAAATCGCGATTGCGAAGCGCATCGAGGCCGGCCGCGAGGCGATGATCGCAGGGCTGTGCGAAAGCCCGCTGACCTTCCAGGCCATCATCATCTGGCGCGACGAGCTCAACGAAGGCAAGATCTTCCTTCGTGACATCATCGATCTCGAAGCCACCTATGCCGGCCCCGACGCCAAGGCCGGCATGAACAATGCGATGATCGCCGGTCCCAACGGCGAGACCGGTGAAGCGCCGGCCGAAGGCGGCCAAGCCACCGGCGCCGCGCCCGCGCATGTCGCCCCGCCGGCCGCACCGCCGGCGCCGACCCCGTTCCGCGCCGCGCCTGCGCCCGGCAATGCCGGCGACGCCGCGAAGGATCCGGCGGAGTCCGCCGCCGAAGCCGACATGGACGAGGACGACGAGTTCGAGAACCAGATGTCGCTTGCGGCGATCGAGGCCGAGCTCAAGCCGAAGGTCGTCGAGATCTTCGACAAGATCGCCGACAGCTACAAGAAGCTGCGCAAGCTGCAAGAGCAGGACATCCAGAACCAGCTCGAGAGCACCTCGCACGGGCCCTCGCTCTCGCCGCACCAGGAGCGCAAATACCGCAAGCTCAAGGACGAGATCATCGTCGAGGTGAAGTCGCTGCGCCTGAACCAGGCGCGTATCGACTCACTCGTCGAGCAGCTCTACGACATCAACAAGCGCCTCGTCTCGCATGAGGGCCGCCTGATGCGCCTTGCCGACAGCCACGGTGTCGCGCGCGAAGACTTCCTGCGCAACTACACCGGCTCGGAGCTCGATCCGCGCTGGCTCAACCGTGTCTCGAAGCTGTCGGCCAAGGGCTGGAAGAACTTCGTCCATCACGAGAAGGACCGCATCAAGGACCTCCGCCACGAGGTGCATCAGCTCGCGGCGCTGACCGGCTTGGAGATCATCGAGTTCCGCAAGATCGTGCACTCGGTGCAGAAGGGCGAGCGCGAAGCCCGCCAGGCCAAGAAGGAGATGGTGGAAGCCAACCTCCGTCTCGTGATCTCGATCGCCAAGAAATACACCAACCGCGGCCTGCAGTTCCTCGACCTGATCCAGGAAGGCAACATCGGCCTGATGAAGGCGGTCGACAAGTTCGAGTACCGCCGCGGCTACAAGTTCTCGACCTACGCCACGTGGTGGATCCGGCAGGCGATCACCCGCTCGATCGCCGACCAGGCGCGCACCATCCGCATCCCCGTGCACATGATCGAGACGATCAACAAGATCGTGCGCACCTCGCGCCAGATGCTCAACGAGATCGGCCGCGAGCCGACCCCGGAGGAGCTCGCCGAGAAGCTCGGCATGCCGCTGGAGAAAGTGCGAAAAGTCCTCAAGATCGCCAAGGAGCCGCTCTCGCTGGAGACGCCCGTCGGCGACGAAGAGGATTCACACCTCGGCGATTTCATCGAGGACAAGAACGCGATCCTCCCGATCGACGCCGCGATCCAGTCCAACCTGCGCGAGACCACCACGCGCGTGCTCGCCTCGCTCACCCCGCGCGAAGAGCGCGTGCTGCGCATGCGCTTCGGCATCGGCATGAACACCGACCACACGCTGGAAGAAGTCGGCCAGCAGTTCTCAGTGACGAGAGAGCGTATTCGCCAGATCGAGGCGAAGGCCCTGCGCAAGTTGAAGCATCCGTCGCGGTCAAGGAAGCTGCGGAGCTTCCTCGACAACTGAGCGCGAACATCGATTCAAAGCAAAACGGCGGGCCAAGGCCCGCCGTTTTTGTTTTAGCTTCCGCTCTCGCCCGGTCCTTGCGAGCGGAGCGAAGCAATCCATCGCGCAGCATGTGGAGCCGTGGATTGCTTCGCTCCGCTCGCAATGACGTGGATAGGGCTGAAGCCTATTTCTTCTTCGCGCCGACCCGCTCGAGGTTCTTGATCTCCAGCGCCGGGCGGCCGGATTTTTCGGCGATCTCGCGGTCCTGCTCCATGATGTAGGCGCGGGCCGGCTCGTCGCCGTCGAGGCCGCCGAGCAATTCGGCGGGCACGCGCCGGTTGGAGCGTTGGGAGCCGTCTTCATAGAAGACGTTGAAAAAGGCGAATTCGCCCTTGGGATTGGTTCCGGGTTTTTTGGCCATGGCCGGCTTTTCGTCGATCAGGGGGCCATAGTCAAATGACTTTGGCAGGTTTCCGGGGGCTGGCCGCGGGGCGCTGCGGCGGCAGAACCGGCTGCGCGATCGATCCACGAACCCGTTTACGAGGCGCCTGATGTCGGGCGGAAGCATCCAACGCTTCGCAAAACCCGATGCGCTCCGCCGAGGAGACCCTTACCTTCAGCCTTGCCTCACCCTTGCCTCAACAAACGGCGGGCCGCGAAGCCCGCCGTTTATTTTGGTCTTCAGTGTCGCCCGGGGCTGGCGGGGCGACAACCTAGAATAGAAGGTTATAACCGGCGCCATGCCGTGGCAAGGCAAATCGTTAGCACTGCGATGTCTGAGCGAGCACATCGCATTTGCAGTGGTCGCGGCATCGCGTTTCGCCGAAGCAATTGCTTGGACGGACAAAATCACTTTGTTCATATTTCCTGCTCTCGCAATGCAGCGACCGGTGCGCGCCTTGTCAGCAAGCGCGCGTTCGCCGGCACGTGTTCCCGCGTGCGTGCAGAAGTTGCGATGCGAACATTATTGAGTTCCGCACTTCACGCAATCGCGTCGGCGCGATTCGAAAGTTCTTCACCAGCTCCGTTGCGACCGCCTTGCCGTTCTAACCGGAGGGCCGATCCGGAAGCGATAGTCCCGGAAGAATCCGGGCCGCTTCGCCTCACGCTGCCGGCGCGATCCGGTCGGCCGTCCTGGTGTTCGTTGTGTTGGCTTGCTGCGCCTGCTGACGCTCCGTCATGGTCTGCCAGAGCGTTGCGATGCTGGCCTGCGTCTGCGGCGCGATCAGGCAGTGGCCTTCATTGTCGAAACCGCAGAACCGCGCCGCCGGGTCCTTCTTCACTTCGGTCAGTGCCTGGTTGATCATCTCCAGGCAGGTGATGACCTGGCCGACGTCCTGCAGCCGCGTGTGATGCAGGACGTCGATCAGACGAAACGTCATCACCGCGGGCTGGCCGTAGCTGATGCCCGGTCGACCGAACTCCAGCAGCACGTTGACGGCCGGAAACACGCCGCGGATGTGCTCGAGCACGCCGGCCACGTCCTCGACGCTGCAGGCGACGAGATGGGCGGGCGCGGCCGGGGCGGCCGCAGGCGACCGGGGCGCAAGGTTGAACGAGGCGAGCAGCTCCTGCTCGATCCATTGCCGCACCGGTGCCGGTGCATTGCGAACCTGCTCGGCGGTCAAGCTAATTCCGATCATGGACGGCTCTCCTGTTTGCTCCAGTCTAGGAAGAAGGGCATGAGACGCGTTGATGCGGATCAAGCGCAGCGCTTTGACGATGGCGGCTTTCCCGGGCATGATCGCGCGTTGCTTTCCGCTCAAATACCCAAGGATTTTCCCATATGCTGCGATATGCCCTCGCCACCGCCGTCATCGTCTGTCTGGCCGGCGGATCGGCGCAGGCCGCGCGCTGCGGCGGCGACTTCAACAGCTTTGTCGCCAGCATGGCCTCGGAAGCGCAAGGAGCCGGCGTCTCGGCAAGCGTGACCAGCGCGGCGCTCAGCGGTGTGCAGCAGGACGGCGCGGTGCTCGCCTTCGACCGGCGCCAGCGCTACACCTTCAACAAGAGCTTTGAGCAGTATGTCTCGACCCGCGTCGGTCCCGGCCGTATCAACGGCGGCAAGGCGCTGTTGCAGCGCCATGCCGCGCTGCTCTCGCGCATCGAGCAGCAGTTCGGCGTGCCCCGCTATATCCTGGTCGCGATCTGGGGGCTGGAGAGCGATTTCGGCAAGGGCGACATCGGCAAGCTGCCGGTGGTCCGCACCCTGGCGACACTGGCGCATGATTGCCGCCGCACCGAGCTATTCCAGGGCGAGCTGCTCGCGGCGCTGAAGATCGTGCAGCGCGGCGACCTGCCGCTGCGCGACCTCATTGGCGCCTATGCCGGCGAGATCGGCCAGACCCAGTTCCTGCCGTCCTCCTACATCAAGTACGGCGTCGATTTCGACGGCGACGGCCACGTCGATCTCCGCCACAGCGTCCCCGACGTGCTCGCTTCGACCGCGACCCTGCTTCACACCAGCGGCTTCAAGATGGGCCAGCCCTACGGCGAAGGCACTCCCAATTTCGAGGCCATGCGCGAATGGAACAGGGCGGTGATCTATCGCAAGACGATCGGGTATTTTGCCGATCGGCTGGCGGGGCAGTGAGGGGAGCTAACCACAGTCGTCGTTGCGAGCGCAGCGAAGCAATCCAGAATCTTTCCGTGGAGACAGTCTGGATTGCTTCGTCGCTGCGCTCCTCGCAATGACGAGCGGAGACAGTGCCGCGCCCCTGACTTACTTCGCCAGCCCCTTCGCCATCCTCTCCAGCTTGCGCTGTAACGGCGCCCAGTACGTTGCCGGGCGGAAGCGCTGCAGGAGATCCATGAAGCGGGCGTCGTTGCCGATCAGGATGCGCGGTTCGTTTCTCTCGATGCCCTTGATGATGCGCAGCGCGGCGTCTCGCGGCGTGGTCTTGGCCGCGTTCTCGAACCGCTCGATCGATTGCGACCGGCGCGCATTGTCGGTGACGCCGACCCCGGTGCGCGAATTGCGGGCGATGGCGGTGGCGACGCCGCCGGGATGCACGACCGACAGCCTGACAGGGCTGCCCGCGACTGCAAGCTCGTGCCGCACGCTCTCGGAAAAGCCGCGCACCGCGAATTTCGCCGCGGCATAAGCCGACTGTCCGGGCGGGGCGATGATGCCGAAGATCGAGGACAGGTTGACGATGTGCGCCTCGCCCAACGTCTTCAGATGCGGCAGGAAGGCGCGCGTGCCGTGCACCACGCCCCAGAAATTGATGTCGAACAGCCAGTCCATCTGCGCCTGGTCGATCTCCTCGAACGAGCCCATCAGCGCCACGCCGGCATTGTTGACGACGATGCCGAGCGCGGGATGCGCGGTGGTCGCCTCACGCGCGAACTGCGCGTTGTCGTCGGGCTCGCTGACGTCGACGCGATGCAGGCTGACCTTGCATGCGGCTCCGATCTCGGCCGCGAGCGTCTTCAGCCCGGCCTCGTCGCGATCGGCGAGCGCGAGATCGCAGCCGCGCCGCGCAAGCTCGATCGCCAGCGCGCGGCCGATGCCGCTTGCCGCTCCGGTGATGGCGGCGGCGCCGCGGATTGCAGTCATGATGATCCCCCGTCGAGCCTTGAGCGGAACTATGATTTACATTTTTTCATATTGGAACCGAACCGCATCGCTGTTCCCACCTTAACCTACGTTACTTGATGAAGACAGGCAGCATTGGGAGCCGCCGATGGGACAAGCACAGCCATTTCGCGCCACCGCACTGATCGTGGAAGACGACCTCATGCAGAGGGAGATGCTCAGTCTTCTTCTCGAAGAAAGCGGCTACGACGTCATTCAATGCGAGAGCGCCGAGGCGGCCGAGCTTGTGCTGGAGAAGAGCGCCGGCGCGCTCTGCCTGATGATGACCGACGTGCAACTCGCCGGCCGCATGAACGGGGTCGAGCTCGCGCATGTCGCCAAGGACCGCAACCCGAAGCTCGACATCGTCGTCACCTCCGGCCGCCCCTTGATGCAACCCTTGCCGAACGGCGCAAAGTTCTGGGCCAAGCCCTGGGCGCCGCTCGACGTGCTCCGCGAGGCCGAGATCGCGCAACTGTCCTGACGCTCGATCCGGCAGGCCGGCTTTCGTGGTCCGGAGCGCGGTGATAAGGTCGGTCCATGACCTTGTCCTTCCTGCTCACCTCGCTGATCGTCGTCGCCTCGCCCGGCACCGGCGTGCTCTACACACTGGCGGCAGCGCTGACCCGCGGCTCGCGCGCGAGCATCGCGGCTGCCTTCGGCTGCACCCTCGGAATCGTGCCGCATATGACGGCCGCGATGCTGGGGCTCGCCGCCGTGCTCCACACCAGTGCGCTCGCCTTCGCCGCGCTGAAATGGTGCGGCGTCGCCTATCTGCTCTACATGTCCTGGCAGGCGCTTCGCGAGACCGGGGCGCTGGCGGTCGATGGCGAGATCCGCGAGCGTTCGGTTGGCCGGGTAATCGTGACCGGCTTCCTGATCAACATCCTCAATCCGAAGCTGTCGATCTTCTTCCTGGCCTTCCTGCCGCAGTTCATCGCTGTGGACGAAGCCCATGTGCTGGCCCGGATGCTGGAATTGAGCGGCGCCTTCATGGCGATGACGTTTGTGGTGTTCGTGGTCTACGGGCTCTGCGCAGCCTCGGTGCGCGAGCGTGTGATCTCCCGCCCGCGTGTCATGGCCTGGCTGCGCCGGAGCTTTGCCGCCGGCTTCGCCGCGCTCGGCGCCAAGCTGGCGTTCGCGGAGCGATAGCTTCTCCAGCCAATCAACGCGGGAGCCAATAAAAAAGCGGGCCTTGCGCCCGCCATCTTCCAGCTCAGACCTCCCACCCGACGCCCGGGCGGAGCGAGCTCCACCCGGGCAAAGAATAAGAAGCCTCGTTACTTCTTCTTCGCTGCCTTCTTGGCCTTCTTCTTCGTCGCCTTCTTCGCCTTCTTCGCTTTCTTAGCCATAGGATCCTCTTCAGGGTTAATGGTGAAACGCGACACGAGGGATGCTCGGCGGAGGGCCAGCCTCGCAACATCCTCGATGACAAGCTCAGCAGATTCGCGCGCTTCTGCCCCGCGCTGTCACATCCGTGTCATCGCGTTATCCACAGCTCAGATGCATTTTCGGGTGATTTTGGTTCGCGAATCCGGCGTCGCCGGCATGCCTAACGATCCGACAATGCGCCAGCCGTTCATGAATCCAAAACCAAAGGCATGCTTTCGCGGATCGCAGTGAGACTCCGTTAAGCGCGACGGCCGCATTGTCCCCGCAAGAAAACGGGGACGGGGTCATGGACGGACAGCTGGCAGGGACAGAGGGCGCGATGCTGCGCTTGTGGCGCGCGCCATGCTGAACGTGCCGACACTCTGGACCGTGTTCGTCGTCAACTTCCTGGCGCTCGGCCTGATCTGGGCCTACGTGACGCGCTCCTATCCGAAATTCGCGGCCGCACGGTTCTGGATGGCATCGTGCTTCGTCGGCGCGACCGGCACGATGGCGGCCTTGATCCGCCTTTTCGTCGTTTCGCCTGTCCCGCTTCTGCTTGGTGCCGCCGGCGTCATCGCGGCGAGCTGCCTTGCCGCCATGGGCATTCAGCGCTTCTACGGCCAACCGGTGTCCTGGCGCGTCATGGCCGCCACCGGAATTCTCAGCCTCGGTGGCGTCGTGTTCTTCATGGTCGCATACGATCACATGCAGCTGCGCATGCTCAGCTACTCGCTCGGTCAGGGGCTGCCGCTGGCGCTGTCGCTGCGTTTGCTGCTGTCGCCGCCGGAAGGCCGCGCCAGCCCGGGAGCCCGGCTCTCCGGCATCGTGATCATCACCATCATCGCGATCTTCGCGGCCCGTGCGATCGGCAATCTGCTCGGCGGCGATTTCTCGTCGGTCGCCGGCGGGCAGTCTCATGCTGTCATGGTGCTGGGCCTGCTGTTTCTGTCGATGACGCTCAATTTCGGCTTCCTGCTGATGGCGATGGACCGCCTGCGCAACGAGGTTGCCGACCTCGCGCTGCTCGACGATCTCACCGGTGTCGCCAACCGGCGGCACCTGTTGCAGCGGCTGGGTGAAGAATGCGCCCGCTCGGAGCGCAGCAGCGAGCCGTTCTCGCTGCTGGTGATCGATCTCGACGGCTTCAAGACCATCAACGACACCCATGGCCATGCCGCGGGCGATGCCTGCCTCCAGCACTTCACTTTGATGGCGCAGACGCGCTTGAGGCCCGGCGACATGCTCGCCCGCACCGGCGGCGACGAATTCTGCGTCGTGCTGCCGTCGTCAACCTTGCGCGAAGCGGCTGCGATCGCCCGCCGCGTGCTCGAGGTCTGCCGCCAGGATGCCGTCAACTGCACCGGCGTGGACATTCCGATCGCGATCTCGATCGGAGTGGCGCAGTGGGACCGCGGCGTCGGCCAGTTTCCGGACCGGCTGATCGCGCATGCCGACCACGCCCTCTATGCGGCCAAGAAGAACGGCAAGAACGACTTTGCCGTCCACGATCCGGCGCCGCCGCTCATGCCTGACCCGGTCGGTCCAGGCGAGGCCTTGCGCAAATTCGCGTAAGGGCGTGCTAACGTGAGGTCCGCACTGGACCCGCATGATGATCTCTCGCCTGCTCGCGGCCGTTCTCGCCGCTCTCATTCTGATCGCACCTGCCGCTGCCACCGACGCCGAGCTCGCAAAGCTCGCGCGCGCCTCCGGCACGCCCGACATTCCCGGCCTGAAGATGGTGTGGCTGGCGCCATGGGGCGATGTCGGCAACGCAAAACCCTGGCGCAACATCATCGTGCACCAGACCGAGGGACCGGCCGGCTCGGCGCGGGGCGGTGCTGAGGCGCAAGCGAAGAATCCCACGCGTCGCGGCGTCACATTGTGGGTCGAGACCGACGGCACCGTCTATTGGGCGGTCGCGGAAAACCTGGTGCCGACCCATGGCGACGGCGCCAACCGCAACGACAACAAGTACATCGACAACAAGCCGACCTATCGCCAGGTGGTGCGCGACAATTCGATCGGAGTCGAGTTCGCCGGCAACTATCCCGACGTCACGACGGGCCCGACCGCGGCGCAGGTCGCGGCATGGAAGATCCTCGTCCAAATCCTGCGCGCGCGCTACGGCATCCCGCTCGACCACGTCTATGCGCACAACTGGATCGACTACAAGGACGCCCGCTATTGCGAAGGCTGCTGGCTCGCGACGCTGGCGCGGGTTTGGGGGGCAAGAACTTGGGGGGAGTGACGAGCTACACCGGTTGCGACATCCAGCCGAACAGCCGCCGGATCAAGCCCGGCCGCCGCGGCAGTTCCGGCGGGTCATCCGCCGCCAGCACGCGTTTGAAGAAGTAGTCCAGGAACACCATGTCGTTCGGCTCGGTGACGGTGAATGTTTCGTCGCCGAAGTAGACGCTGTAATTGAAGAAGAACGGACCCATCAGCGGGATCGTGGCGGTCGAGGCGTAGTCCTTCGAGATCACGAACTCCGACGGCTCGAGCCCGTGGTCGCGCATCGCCTGCTCGACCAGCGGCAGCTTCCGCATGAACTGGGCGGAGAAACCGCCGACGGTGGATTGCAGGATGATCGACACGGTGCGTGTCCGTTCTCTTGAGGCTGCCGGTCCGATGCTTTTGGTCGGTCGACCGGCAGCGCGGGTTCAACGCAGAGCCACAACCCCGCTGTCATCGCCCGGTTTAGCCGGGCGATCCACTATTCCAGAGACCTGCATTGGAGACCTCGCTCTTACAACAAGCGCCGCGGCGTACTGGATGCCCCGCCTGCCGCCTGCGCTAAAGCTTCGGCGCCCCTAGACCTCAACCTCGGCGAAGCCTTGGCGTAGCCGGGTCGCGGGGCATGACGGTGAGAGTTGCGTCCAATAAAAAAGCCGGCGTTGCCGCCGGCTTTCTGTCTCTTGTCGATCCGCCAATCTCTGGCGCTAAAACCTCGCGCTTAGAGCGCGGCTTCCAGCGCGGCCTGTTCGGCCTTTGCGATCGTGCCCTTGACCGCGGACTGCACCTTCTCGAAGGCGCGGACCTCGATCTGGCGGACGCGCTCGCGCGACACGCCGAACTCGGCCGCAAGGTCTTCCAGCGTCATCGGCTCATCGGCGAGGCGGCGCGCCTCGAAGATGCGGCGTTCGCGCGGGTTGAGCACGCCCATGGCGCCGTTCAGGGCGTCACGGCGGTGATCATACTCCTCGTGTTCGGCCAGCATGGCTTCCTGGTTGGGCGAATTGTCGACCAGCCAGTCCTGCCATTCGCCGGCTTCGCCGTCGTCGCGGATCGGTGCGTTGAGCGACGCGTCGCCACCGAGGCGGCGGTTCATGTCGACCACGTCCTGAGCCGTGACGCCGAGACGCTTGGCAATGATGGCCACCTGGTCGGGGCGGAGATCGCCTTCGTCCAGCGCGGAAATCTTGCTCTTCGCCTTGCGAAGGTTGAAGAACAGCTTCTTCTGGTTCGCGGTGGTGCCCATCTTCACGAGCGACCACGAACGCAGGATGTACTCTTGAATCGACGCCTTGATCCACCACATCGCGTAGGTGGCGAGACGGAAGCCCTTCTCGGGCTCGAACCGCTTCACCGCCTGCATCAGGCCGACATTGCCTTCCGAGACGACCTCAGAGATCGGCAGGCCGTAGCCGCGATAGCCCATGGCGATCTTGGCCACGAGACGGAGATGGCTGGTGACGAGTTGGTGCGCGGCGTCACGATCATCGTGCTCGCGCCAACGCTTGGCGAGCATGTATTCCTGCTGGGGTTCCAGCATCGGAAACTTGCGGATTTCGCCGAGGTAACGGGAAAGGCCGGATTCGCCGTTAAGGACCGGCAGGGTAGCTGTACGGGCCATAGTGCGCCCTCCAAACAGGTTCAGGCCCCCGATAGCGGCGGGCCAGGCAGACGACCGCTTGGTTAAAGCCGATCGGTGCTGCGATGTTCCGCGTTGGTCTTCAACGCAAGCGCAATATACTCCATCGGGAGGCAAAAAGGGAAGGATTGCTGACGTCACGTCCCCGTGTGGCAGCTATAACTTTTTGTAATGTAAAGCATTTCTGAAGCGGCCTGCGTCATAGCGCCGCTTTCAGGACCCCCTGAAGGAGAAGCAAATCCTCCGGCAGAGGCGTCTCCCAGTGGAGTAATTCTCCAGTCCTCGGGTGCTGCAATACCAGCAGGTAAGCGTGGAGGGCCTGCCGGCCCAGCGCGGCCAAGACGGCCTGCGACTCAGGGCTCAGCTGGTTTGCCTTGGTCTTGAAATGCGGGCCGTAGACGGCGTCACCCATCAGCGGGTGGCCGATATGGGCGAGGTGGACGCGGATCTGGTGGGTGCGCCCGGTCTCGAGCTCGCAGGCGAGCAGCGCCGCGATCGGCTTGCCGTCGCGCCCGGCAAAACTCTCCAGAAGCTCCCAATGGGTCACGGCCTCGCGGCCGCCTTGGCGCACCGCCATCTTCTCGCGCGCATGCGGGTGGCGGTCGATCGGCGCGTCCACGGTGCCGCGATGGCGGCCCGGCAGCCCCCAGGCAAAGGCCATGTAGCCGCGCCGCATCGGCCCGGTGCGGCCGTGGTCGGCGAATTGCGCGGTGAGCGAGGCATGCGCGAGGTCGTTCTTGGCGACCACCATCAACCCCGTGGTGTCCTTGTCCAGCCGGTGCACGATGCCGGGCCGGCGCACCCCGCCGATGCCCGACAGCGATGAGCCGCAATGGGCGATCAGCGCATTCACGAGCGTGCCGGTCTCGTGGCCCGCCGCGGGATGCACCACCAGCCCCTTCGGCTTGTTGAGGACGACGATGTCGTCGTCCTCGAACACGATGTCGAGGGCGATATCCTCGCCTTTCGGCTCCGGCGCGGCCGCTTCCGGCACGTCGATTGTGATCGTATCGCCGGAGGCGACGTGATAAGCGGGGTCCCGGATCGCGGCGTCCCTGAGGCTCACCGCGCCCGCCAGAATCAGGGTTTTCAGCCTCGATCGCGACAGCTCGGCAAGGTGCAGCGCCAGCACGCGGTCGAGCCGGGTCGAGCCCTCGGAGCCTTCGACGACAACCTCCAACCTTTGCGCAGAGCCAGAATTTTCCATGACGACGTCTGATACCGTTGTTCCCGACCCGAGCCCCGAGCAGGCCGCGCTGTTCGCGCGGGTACGGCGGATGATGCTGATCGCGGGGTTGACCACGGCGCTGGCAATCTGCGCCGTGCTGATCGCGGTGGGCTACCGCCTTTTCAAGTCCGAGGGAAGGGCGCCCGAGCCGGCAGGCGACGTCACCGCGACCCTGCCCAAGGGCGCCAAAATCGTCTCAAGCGGCGTCGCCGGCGACCGGCTCGTGATCACGCTCGACGTCGGCGGCGTCACCGAGATCCGCACCTTCGACGCCCACACCTTGCGGCCGGCCGGAAAGCTGAAATTCGCCAACGAGCCGTGAGGCGGGCCCCGGAACTCGCCGCCATCGTCGTCCTGGCGAAAGCCAGGACCCATAACCACCGAATCCGATTGCGTGAACGAGATCGTCGTTCCGATCGACCTTAACCATCCCCATTCCGGTTAATGGGTCCTGGCTCTCGTGCGCAATTGCGCACCAAGCCAGGACGGCCCCAAGCAGACGTCCGAAACCCTCGATCCCCGCTTGCCGCCGGCAAAATTCGAGGCTATGTCCTCTCCCTCACGCTCCCTTCGTCTAGCGGTTAGGACGCGGCCCTCTCAAGGCTGAAACAGGGGTTCGATTCCCCTAGGGAGCGCCATTTTTCCTGCCAGACTAGGCACTTCGAAAACCGGCCATTTCCGCTTGTAGCCCCAACCGGCGTGCGCAGTTCGCACGGCTCGGCGCGGGCGCTCTCCTAAGCGATCGTGCCGTCGATCGAGCGGCGGATCACCCGCTGTACTTCTGCATTCGACAGAAACAGATCGTGGTTGATGATGCCCCAGCCCTCCTGCGAAGCATCGACCACGCGCACACCGAGCTGCGCGATGACGGCTTTCTCGGCGGCGCCGACCCGGGTCATTCCTCCTGCGATCTGTCCCGACAGCGCCAGCGCGCGATCGTTCGTTGCGGCGATGACGGTAATCTTGCCGGCCAGCGGACCGATACGCTGGATCGCCGACGAGAACACGTCCATGTCGATATCAGGCGCGGCAAACACGACCGCGCCGATCTTGCTCGTCACTGTATCGCCATATCGCGCATAGAGCTGACGCAGGCTTTCGAGTGTCAGCATGGTTCCCATGCTATGCGCAACGATGTGCACGCGGCCGCCGGCTGGCGTCGACACGAGCGCAGAGAGCACGCGTTCGAACTCGTCGCGGGACCACATCGCGCTGTCGCGATCATAGGCATAGTCGAACAGTCCTGCCTTGGAGGGCCAGGAGAACACCATGGTCCGGCCGCGGAACTTGATGCCGTCCGAGAGATGGGCGCCATCCAGCACCGCCGTCTCGAATGTCTGCTTGAAGCCGTGCACATAGATCAGCACGTCTCCTCCGCCGGCCTGCGCAACGAGATCGCCAGCGTCTGCCGATACCGGTTCGAGCCGATCAAGGCGCCAATCGCCAAATCCGACCGAGGCGAGAGAGAGTCGGCTCTCGTCCGGCGCCACCAGCTTCGCCCGCGCTACCGTCACGTTGGTTGCGCGCTCCGGCCCGAACCAGGGTTTCGTGCGACCACCGTTGACGGGCTTGCGCGTGGTAGCGACGAGCAATGTGGGATCAAGGGAGAGCGATGACGCGTCGAAACGCGCCCCGGTCGCACCCAAGCCGGCGCATCCGCCGAGCGCAATGGCGGTCCCTGCCGACATAAATCCACCGAGGAGCGCGCGGCGCGAAATAGAAGGACGAGGGTCGCGTTGCAGAAGAGGTCGAACGATCACACGAAACCTTTGGGAACTTTGTCCACCGTAGCGCCCCATCTAACTTCCTGAATGACAATGGGGGCGAGAAGACGGCGGAGCAGCTTCGCGGGTCCCCTTGCATGGTCGTGGCGTCCGTCGTCTCCGATGGTCGAAACAGACGCAAACGCAAGTCAAGCGGTCGCATCAAAAATATTCCACTTTACCGAAATTCGGATTTGTCGTATGTGTCTGCCATCCCAGCCCACAAAAGGGGCGGTCGTACGTCGTCACGAACGCGGGTTGGGAGTTGCGGTGGACGCGGGCGGCGTTAAAGGCGGGCTTGTTGCGTGCAGGGCGAGATGAACCTCGTGAGCATGGCACGAACCGCATCGACGGACGGCGCCGAAGCCCTGCGAAGCCTCTAGGCGAAGCAGGGTCAGCTCGCGTACGGCGAAACCGTGTGGTCCTGGCCGTCGTTGCTACGGTCAAGCCTTTGCGAAGGCGTCAGCGCGTCAACCGGCGCGGTGCCGTGCATTTCGCGGAGGTGACGGAGGCAAGCAGGAACTCGTCTCCGGGGAGAGCGCGGCATAGGCCGTCAAACCATCGCGCAGGGAAGGCCTGGTCTCGGCTGCCCTGTGGCTCCCCTGTGCATTGCGTGTGCAATCAGTTCGCATGGGGGTTTTTATGGGTGCCAGCCGGCGCCCGGTCTTCCCTGCGCGCTTTCTTCTCGAGGGGGTGAAGCGAGAAGCATAGCTCGGGCAAACCTGCCGCGAGACTGCACGCGCGTGTCTGCGACCCGCATGTAAATTGACCTCCCTTTCGAACCAGCTTTGCGAGCCTTCCTTGCGAGCATGATGCATCGGCATCGGTGGAGGTGGTCGTGCCTCCCGGAATCTGCCTTGATGCGAGCTCAGCGTGAGGGAGTGACGATATGAGCGGCTTGGTGATCTCTGGCGGCCGGGTGGTGGATCCCGCCAGCGGAATGGACGAGGTTGGCGATGTGGCGGTGGTGGACGGCAAGATCGCCGCGGTCGGCGCCTCGCTCGGCGGCGCCGAGCGGGTGATCGACGCGACCGGGCTCGTGGTCGCGCCCGGCTTCATCGACCTTCATGCGCATGGCCAGTCGCTCCCCGCCGATCGCATGCAGGCGTTCGACGGCGTCACGACGACGCTCGATCTCGAAGCGGGTGTGCTGCCGGTCGGGTCCTGGTATGAGCGCCAGGCGCGGAAGGGACGCGTGCTGAACTACGGCGCCGCCACCAACTGGGCTTTCGCGCGTATTGGCGCGATGACGGGCTCCAACGCGGAGAGCTCGCTGGAGGCATTCGGCAACGCCATGCGCGATCGCCGCTGGATGGACAACGTGGCCAGCGATGCGGAGGTCGCCGGCATTCTGGAGCGCCTTTCGCGCGGCCTGAACGAGGGCGGCATCGGCATCGGCATCTTGAACGCCTATGCGCCGGGTGCCGGCGTGCAGGAGCTGACCGCGGTGTGCCAGCTCGCGGCCGCGCAGGACGTTCCGACCTTCACCCACGTCGCCTACATGTCGCGCGTCGACCCCGAGAGCGCGGCGGAGGCCTATATCCGCCTGATCGGCTATGCCGGCGCCACCGGGGCGCACATGCACATCTGCCATTTCAACTCGTCGAGCAAGACCGACGTCGAGCGCTGCCGCGTGCTGATCGCGAAAGCGCAGGCGCAGGGCCTGCCGATCACGGTCGAGGCCTATCCCTACGGCACCGGCTCGACCGTGCTGGCGGCGGCCTTCTTCAGCGACCCCGAATTCGTCGAGCGCAACGGCACCGGTTACGATTCCGTGCAGCGGGTGACCGACGGCCATCGCTTCAGCGATCGCGAGGAGCTCTTGAAGGCGCAGGCTGAAGAGCCGTCGTCGCTGGTGCTGTGGCACATCCTCGACACCGAGAACAATGCGCATCACCGCGACCTGCTCGACATGTCGGTGCTCTATCCCGGCGGCGCCATCGCCTCCGACGCGATGCCGTGGACGACGTCGGACGGCAAGACCTATACCGGCGATGCCTGGCCGCTGCCGGACGACGCCACCTCGCATCCGCGCTCGGCCGGCTGCTTCACGAAGTTCATCCGCGAATGGGTGCGCGAGCGCAAGACCGTGTCGCTGCTCGAAGGCGTGCGCAAATGCGCGCTGATCCCGGCGGAAATCCTGTCGCAGAGCACGCCCGCGATGCGCGCCAAGGGAAGGCTCGCGAAGGACGCCGATGCCGACATCGTCGTGTTCGACTACGAGAAGCTCTCGGACCGCGCGACCTTCACGGCGATGAACCGCCCCTCCGAAGGCGTGCGGCATCTGATCGTCAGCGGCCAGCCATTGATCAGCGATGGCGTGCTGGACGTCGCGGCGCGGCCCGGCCGTCCCGTGCGGCGTCCCGTCGTCGGAAGCTGATCCATGCCGGTCCCCATTCTCCTGGTGACGGGCTTTCTGGGGGCCGGCAAGACCACGGTCGTGAACCATCTGCTGGCGCACGCGGAGGGGCGGCGGATTGCCGCTGTGGTCAACGATTTCGGTGCGATCAACATCGATGCCGAACTGATCGCGGGCGCAAGCGACGGCGTGGTCAGCCTCGCCAATGGCTGCATCTGCTGCTCGCTCGAAGGCGACCTGCTGCGCACGCTCTCGACGCTGCTGCGGCGTGATCCGAAGCCGGAATACATCGTCATCGAGACCAGCGGCGTCGCCGATCCCGCCGAGATCGTCCGCAATCTGATGGATCCGGTGATCCTGCGCGAGGCGCCGCTGGAGACGGTGCTCTGCGTGATCGACGCGGCGACACCGCCGGCTGCCCTGGATGATGCACTGTATCGTTCGCAGCTGCGCGTCGCCGACATCGTGGCGCTGAGCAAGCTGGATCTGGCGGACGAGGGCGCGGGTGCGCGGATGCGCGAGGCCATCCGCGCGCAGCGCCTCCCTGCCGTGGTGGTCGATGCGCAGCACGGCGAGATTCCGTCCGCCCTGCTGTTTCCCGCAACCGTCGATCGCGCGCCGCCGCTACGCGAGCCCGGACCGAAACGTCCGGCAGAGCAACGCTTCGAAACGCTGAGCTGGACCTCGGAACACCGGATCTCGCTGGCCCGCCTGCAGCAGGCGATCGGCAAACTTGCGCCAAAACTCGCGCGGGCAAAGGGCCTGTTCGAGACCGTCGAGCAGCCCGGGCGCCAGATGGTGTTTCAATTCGCCGCCGGCCGCGCCACGCTGGCCCCTGCAGATGGCGATGCGCCGACGTCGGGCGCGCCGCGGTCACGCATCGTCTTCATCGCCGAGCTCGGGGTGCTCTCGAAGGCCGAACTCGATGGGATTATGGAGACGTGCGTTGCCGGTGGATAGCCTGCTTCGAGCGAGGCATGTCAGGTCAAATCGCGCAACACCTGACCGCGCGTTGCCTCAGTTCTCTACCGGCAATCCGTTGCCGTGCACATACCAGTTCGCGCGTGAGGTCCACTGGGCATGCCGGTGGGGCGTCGCGCCCAGCGGCTCGTCGAACGCGCCGGCGTGGATGATCGCTTCGCGTCCGCTGCGCGTCAGATGCGGCATCGGGCTGCCGCAGGTCCTGCAGAACGCCGTCGGGAAGCTTCGTGCATTGGGCAGATCGAAGCGCGCAACGGATGTTTCCCCGCGCAGCCAGCGTAGCGCCCCCGCCTCCACGATCACCTCGCAGGCATGCGCGGTCCCGGTTGCCTTGCGGCCGCGCGAGCAATGGCAGTTGAGGAAGCGTTCGAACGGCGCCTCGACCTCGAACGCCACCTCGCCGCACAGGCAGCTTCCCCGAAACGCGGCCATCTCACTCCCCCTTCGGCTCGGTCGGTTTCTCGGCGGTTTCGTCGGCGTGAACTGGCGGAGCGCCGTGCGCGCCGCGCAGCCGAATCATGGTGTCGATCACGTCGACCTCGATCTTCAGCATGTCGAGATCGCGCGTCATCTCGCGCACCTCTTGGCCCTTGCGCGCCAGTTCCTCGGAGACGTCGACCGCCATCTTGCGCTCGGTGACGCTGCCTTGCGTGTTGACGAACAGCTTGGCGCGCATCCATTCGAGCCGCGCCCGCTGGGTGTCACGCTCGAACTTCTTTTCCGCATAGCGCCGCCGCGCCTCCGCGTAGGCACCGATCAGCGCGGTTTCCGGCAAGCTCCACAATTGCTCGACCGACATGGTCATGCCGCTCACGTCCCGGGTTCGGCTTGGAGGAGGTGTACTCCGCAGCCTATCAGACCCTTCCGGCCGGCAATTCTCAAGAGGGCGTCAGCAGTTTCGGCAAACTCAAGCGAATTGTGCGATGCCGTTTCCAACGGACCAGTTCGCCGCCGGCGCGTCGAGTACGTTCACGAACACGTCCTCGGGCCTGATGCCCGGGTTCTCGCCGAGCAGGTCCGCGATCCGCCTGTACAGGGCCTTCTTCTGCTCAGGCGTGCGCGAGGCGAACACGGTGATCTGGATCAGAACGGCGTCGTCGCTGCGCGTGACGCCGTAGGCGTTGCCGCAGCGGAAGTTCGCGGGCGAATGCTCGCTGATGGTCATGAACTCGTCGCCTTCAGGGACGTTCAGCGCCTCGCGCATGGCGCGGTAGAGGCCGTCGAGGATCGCCTTCCGGTAGGCTTCGGGCTTTCCGGCGCGCATCGAGATGTGGAGGAGAGGCATCGCGAATTCCTCATTGACGAAAGGCTGCGTAGGCGCCAGTTTGTTTTTGACGCAGCGTCAAGAAAACATATTTTTGACATCGTGTCAAATATGCCTGACGGGAGCAAAGCTTGAGGCCGCGCGAATTCGACCATGACGATGTCCTGCGCATCGCCTTCGACCAGTTCTGGCGCAAGGGCGTGCGCGGCACCTCGCTGTCGGACATCGCACGGGATGCCGGTGTGCAGCGCGGCAGCCTCTACAATGCCTTCGGCAGCAAGGAGGCACTATTCCTGCAGGCGTACGAGCGCTATGCGGGCGACTATCTCATCGCTTTGCAAAAGGCGCTGGGCGCGGGCAGCTTGCGAAAGCGCCTCACCGCGTTCTTCGACCTGACCATCAGCAACTTCCGCGCCGGCTCGCCGCCGCGGGGATGTCCGACCACGCGCGGCCTGATGGAGCTCGGCGCGGCCGAAGGCGAGGGGCTGGACGAGGCGGCGCGGCAGGCCTTCGCGAACCTCATCTCGCGCATCACTGTTTTGGTTCAGGAGACGTTGTCGGCGGGTGCGGCGCGCGGCGAGTTCAGCGGCAATTCCGCGGCCGCGGCACTGCACATCATCACCGTGACGCGCGGCCTCGCCGTGCTCGAACGCGCCTTCGGCGACGAGCCGCAGCTGCGCAAGATCGCGTCCCACACTATCGATCTCGTGCTCGGCAAGAAGGGCGGCTAGGTGTCAGCAGAAGGCGAGCGCGTTGACCGCCCTCGTTGTCGCAATCCCGTTCTCGTCGCCGACGAACTGACAGACGGCGGATTCGAGCTCGCCCGGCTGGTTGCCGCGTGCCACCGCCAGCAGCCGCATCAATTCCGCCTCGTCCTTCGACAGGCGCCGGCACGACGGCGGCATGAAGCACAATTGGCAGGGCCGGCCGCTGCGCAGGATTCTGACGAGCGCGGCAACGCGTGCGACCAGCAGCGGGCTGTCGGCGATATCAGGTGCCTCGTCGGCGAAGCGATAGGCCGCCTCCCAGCAATCGGACGCGCCGGTCGCATAGGCGGCTGCGATGAACCGCAACAGCGACAGCGTGACGCGGCCAAAATCATCGTAGCTCTCGACGTCAGGCCGCGTCGCAAGCGCGGCCTGGAGTGGACAGAGCCGCGCTTGGCCGGATTCCGTGACAGGCACAAAGCCGCAACTATCCTGCATCATGCGCGATCTCGTCAGTGCAACGTGGGGCTTCCGACCAGCCAGCTCTTCATCGCCATCGTCCGGTCATGGTCGAAAGACGGAACGTGTCGGTCAGGCAGGATGAGACCGGCCATGCGGAAGATCGTTGCAAGCCCGCGCACGGGTGCGAGAGCCCAATCGGCGCCGACCGGCGGCAGCCAGCATTCGAACTGCTCGCGCGCGATATCGTCGCGCTCTTTCTGCGCGGCGGCGATCGCCCGCAACATGCCGTACTCGCTGTCGGACATCCGCGGGCAGGTCGGGCAGTGCACCGCGATGGCCGTATGCGCCGTGCAGGCAAAGATCTCGATGATCGATTCCAGCGACGGCACGGCGTCGCCCACGCGAAAATGGTCGTACACTTGCTGGATGTCGGCCGCGGTGGGAACAGCGCTTCCGCTGCGTGCCTTGGCCCGAAATCCCCAGATGAAGAGCCGCTCCGCCGCGCTCAGCGCCGGAAGATCGAGGGACCCTGTCGATGTCGATTGATGCATTCTAGCCTCTGGCCTCTGGCTGCGCCGACGCCCCGGCCGGCGCCGATGATCTGCGCCGATCGTTCGGTCAGAGCCCCCCGCAAGTCAACGCTCGCAGGGGCGATATCGAGGCCTTCTAGTTTTGAAGAGTTCGCATCTCGGATGCAGCCAGTCTCGCGAGCCTGCGAGGCCGTCCGCGGCATGCCGGTAGGATTCTACGGAGTTTTGCGGGGACTTGGGGGAACCCGAATGCTTAAAGCTTTGCTAAGGGACGCGGGATAAACTGGCATATCAGCCCTTCCAAATCTTGCGAGCACCGATGTTTTTCTCCCGCATCAGTTTCAAGCTGGTCCTGATTGTCGGCATCAGCCTCCTCGGCATGATCGCGCTGGCGCCGATCGCGCTCTCGACGCTGCGCGCGCAGATGATCGCGGACCGTGAGGCCAAGACGCAGCATATGGTCGACGTCGGCTATGGCATCCTGGCGCACTACCAGAAGCTCGAGAGCGAAGGAAAACTCCAGCGCGAGCAGGCGCAGGCCGGCGCGATCGCGGAGATCAAGAGCCTGCGTTACGACAGGGTCGAGTATTTCTGGCTCAACGACATGACCCCCAAAATGGTCATGCATCCGATCAAGCCCGAGCTCGACGGCAAGGATCTCTCCGGGATGAAGGATCCATCCGGCAACGCGCTGTTCGTCGGCTTCGTTGACGTCGTCAAGAAGCAGGGAGCGGGCTTCTACAGCTACCTCTGGCCGAAGCCCGGCTTCGACCAGCCGGTCGGGAAAATCTCCTATGTGAAGGGTTTTGCGCCCTGGGGCTGGATCATCGGCACCGGGATCTATCTCGACGACGTCGACGCCGTCTTCCGCCAGAATGCGATGACCTTCGCCCTGGTATGCCTGGTCGTGTTCGTGCTCGTGCTCGGCGCTTCCTTCGTGATCGGCCGCAGCGTGACCCGGCCGCTGACGAAGATCACCGCGCTCACCGAGCGCCTCGCCTCCGGTGACAGCGCGTTCGACGTGCCCCATACCGACCGACGCGACGAGATCGGCGGGCTCGCCAAGGCGCTCGCCGTGTTCAAGGACAATGCTGCGGAGGTCGGCCGGATGCACACCGAACAGCAGGAGACGAAGCAGAAGGCCGACGAGGAGAAGCGCAGAACGATGACCGACCTCGCCGGCAAGTTCGAGGCGAACGTTCAGGCCGTCGTCCGCGACGTCTTCAATGAGGCGCGCGCGATGCAGCAGGCCGCGCAGGGCATGTCCGAAACCGCCAACAAGGCGACCGACCGCGCGAGCTTCGTCGCCACCGCCTGTCAGCAGGCTTCAAGCAACGTGCAGACGGTGGCCTCCGCCGCCGCGCAGCTGTCGTCCTCGATCACGGAGATCAGCCAGCGCGTCGCGCAGGCTGCAAACGTGGCCGACAAGGCCGCCGCCGACGGTCAGCGCACCAACGACACAGTGCAGGGACTTGCCGCCGCCGCGCACAAGATCGGCGAGGTCATCGACCTCATCAACCAGATCGCCTCGCAGACCAATTTGCTCGCGCTCAACGCCACCATCGAGGCGGCGCGCGCCGGCGAGGCCGGCAAGGGCTTTGCCGTGGTGGCAAGCGAAGTGAAGTCGCTGGCGAGCCAGACCGCGAAGGCGACCGACGAGATCGGCGCGCAGATCACCGCGATCCAGGCCGAGACCAACCAGGTGGTCGGCAACATCGACAGCATTCGCAAGACCATCATGGAGGTCAACGAGATCTCCTCGTCGATCGCCGCAGCGGTCGAGGAGCAGGGCGCCGCGACCGCGGCGATCGCCCACAGTGTAAGGGAGGCCGCCTCCGGCACCGACCAGGTTTCCCAGAACATCTCGGGTGTGACCGATGCGACGGCGGAGACCGGCCAGGCCGCCGGCCTCGTGCTGCAATCGAGCGGCCGGCTGTCGCAGAAGCTGCAATCGCTGGAAGACGAGGTCAGCGCTTTCGTTGCGGGGGTGCGGGCGGCTTAGTATAGCAGGGGGATGGGCCAAACTTCCGATCGGCGCGCGCGCATTCTCCTGATCAATCCGAACAGTTCCGTGGCGACCACTGCGATGATGGTTGCCATCGCGAGGTCGGCCGCCGTCGATGGCTTCGAGATCGACGGCGCGACCGCAACGCGCGCGCCGCAAATGATCGTGACGCCGGATGCGTTGGATGCAGCCTCCGCCGAAGTTCTAGAGATCGCGGAGTCGAACCGGCGTGCATGCGACGGTATCATCGTCGCGGCGTTCGGCGATCCCGGATTGGCCGGGATCAGGGCCGCGATAAAGCTGCCCGCGGTCGGCATCGGCGAGTCCTCGATGCTGGCAGCCGCCGAGAACGGCCGCCGCTTTGGCATAGCGACCACGACGCCGCTGTTGGAAGCAAAGATCGACGCCTTGCCGGAAGCGCTGGCGTTGCGATCGCGTTACACCGGCGTCCGCTTCGCGGAGGGCGATCCGCAGGAGCTAATGCGCGATCCGGCGCGATTGTGCGCAGCACTCGCCGGCGCGGTCGAGGCCTGCATCGCGCAGGATGGCGCGGAGGCGGTCATCATAGGCGGCGGGCCGCTGGGCGAAGCCGCGCGCGAGCTTCAGCCGATGTTCACCGTGCCGATCATCGCCCCGATCGCGTCTGCCGTGGCGCGGATTATTCGCCTCATCACGGCGCGCGCGACCGACTGAAATTCCGGCCCGCGGGAACGGTCGTCGGGACCGGCGTTCTTGCCCTTGACGGCCTCGGTTAAAGTGACGAAGCAGAACCATCGGACCTGTCGACCCGCGATTGGGCACGCGGGCATGGAGACGCTGCATGTCGTTCAAGAAGCTCCTGATCGCCAATCGCGGCGAGATCGCCATCCGCATCGCGCGCGCCGCCGCCGATTCCGGCATCGCGACGGTCGCGATCCATCCCGCGGACGATGCGCTGTCGCTGCACGTGCGGGTTGCCGACGAGGCGGTCGAAATTCCCGGCCGCGGCGCGCGGGCCTATCTCGACATCGACGCGGTGGTGAGAGCGGCGAAAGCGGCCAGCTGCGATGCCGTGCATCCCGGCTACGGCTTCCTCAGCGAGAACGCTGCGTTTGCGAAGGCCTGCGCTGATGCAGGCATCGCCTTCGTCGGGCCGAAGGCCGTGGCGCTCGAACTGTTCGGCGATAAGGTCGCGGCACGGCAACTGGCAAAGCGCTGCGGCGTGCCGATCATCGCCGGCACCAGCGGGCCGTCCTCGCTGGAGGACATCGCGGCGTTCTTCACCTCGCTCGGCAGCAACGCGGCGATCGTGATCAAGGCGGTGGCCGGCGGCGGCGGCCGCGGCATGCGCGTGGTCGAGCGCGCTGCCGATCTGGCGGAGGCCTACGCGCGCTGCCAGTCCGAGGCCAAGGCCGCTTTCGGCTTCGACGGCGTCTATGCCGAGCGGTTGATCCGGCAGGCGCGCCATATCGAGGTACAGATCATCGGCGACCGCCACGGCGCGATCTCTCATCTTTGGGAACGCGAATGCACCATCCAGCGCCGGCACCAGAAGCTGATCGAGGTGGCGCCGAGCCCGTCGCTCAGCGACGGCTTGCGTGGCCGCATCATCGAGGCGGCGAAGCAACTCGCCGTGGCCGCCTCTTACGACAATCTCGGCACGTTCGAGTTTCTGGTTGACGGCGCTGCCGAAGACAGTTTTGCCTTCATCGAGGCCAACCCGCGGCTCCAGGTCGAGCACACCGTGACGGAAGAGGTGCTGGGTCTCGATCTCGTCCGCGCTCAGCTCGCGGTCGCCGCCGGGGCCTCGCTTGCCTCGCTCGGCCTGGCGCAAGGCTCGATCCCGAAACCGCGCGGCTACGCCATGCAGTTGCGTGTCAACATGGAGACGCTGGACGAGCTGGGTGCGACGCACCCGACCGGCGGCGTGCTCGCCGTGTTCGAGTCGCCGTCGGGCCCCGGTGTCCGCGTCGATAGTTTCGGTTACGCCGGCTACAAGACCAGCGCCGCCTTCGACTCGCTGCTGGCAAAGGTCATCGTGCATACGTCCGGTGAAGCCTGGCACGAGGTCGTTGCCAAGGCTTCGCGCGCGTTGCGCGAGTTTCGGATCGACGGCGTCGTCACCAACATCGCCTTCCTCCAGGCCGTGCTGGCGCATCCCGACTTCCGGTCCAACCGCATCGCGACAGACTTCATCGATCGCAACATTGGCAAGCTCGTCGAGGCCGCGGATGGCGCCGCAAAACCACTCTATTTTGCCGCGACCGAGCGAAGCGGTGGCCAAGACACCGATGCACGCGTCGCACAGGTGGTGCCTGAAGGCGCCGTGATGGTCGCAGCGCCCTTGCAGGGGACCATCGTTACCATCCAGGTGAAGGAAGGCGAGGTCGTACGCCCGGGCCAGCAGCTCGCCGTGATCGAGTCCATGAAAATGGAACATCTGGTCATGGCGGAGCAGGGCGGCCGTGTCATGAAGCTACTCGCCGGCGACGGTGTCACGCTGATGCATGGCGAGCCGATCATGTATCTGGAGCCGCTCGAGGTTGCGGCTGATGCGTCGGCAACGGAAACCGATGTCGATCTCGACCACATCCGTCCTGATCTCGCCGAGCTGATCGCGCGCCAGGCCAACACGCTCGACGAAAATCGCCATGCCTCGGTCGAGCGCCGGCGCAACACCAATCAGCGCACCGCGCGAGAGAATGTCGCGCAGCTCGTCGACGATGGCTCGTTCATGGAGTACGGCAGCCTTGCGATCGCGGCGCAGCGGCGCCGGCGCAAGCTCGATGATCTCGTCAAGAACACGCCGGCCGACGGCCTCGTCATGGGCGTCGCGACCGTCAACGCCGAAAAGTTCGGCCCTGAAAGCGGCCGCTGCATCGTCGTGGCCTATGACTACACCGTGCTCGCGGGCACGCAGGGCCACATGAACCACAAGAAGATCGACCGCATGCTGACGCTCGCGGAAGACTGGCGCCTGCCGCTGGTGTTTTATGCCGAAGGCGGCGGCGGCCGGCCCGGCGATACCGACCGGCTCGGCATGACCGGGCTCGATGGTCCATCCTTCGTGCAGTTCGCGAGACTCTCGGGTCTCGTGCCGGTCATCGGCGTGGTCTCCGGTTATTGCTTCGCCGGCAATGCCGCGATGCTCGGCTGCTGCGATGTCATCATCGCCACCAAAAACGCCTCGATCGGCATGGGTGGCCCCGCGATGATCGAGGGCGGCGGGCTCGGCGTCTATCACCCGGCCGAGGTCGGTCCTGTTACGTTCCAGTCGCCGAACGGTGTCATCGACATCCTCGTCGAGGACGAGGAGGAGGCGACGCGTGTTGCGCAAAAATATCTGTCTTATTTCCAGGGGGCAGTGACGGACTGGCAGGCCGCCGACCAGCGGCTGCTGCGCCGCGCCATCCCCGAGAACCGCCTGCGCGTCTACGACATCCGGAGCGTGATCGACCTCGTCGCGGACAAGGACTCCGTGCTGGAGCTGCGCCGCGACTATGGCGTCGGCATGATCACCGCGTTGATCCGCATCGAGGGCAGACCGTTCGGCCTGATCGCCAACAATCCGCGCCATCTCGGCGGCGCGATCGACGCCGATGCCGGCGACAAGGCCGCGCGCTTCCTCCAGCTCTGCGACGCCTTCGATCTGCCGATCGTCTCGCTGTGCGACACGCCCGGCTTCATGGTCGGCCCGGAAGCCGAGAAGACCGCGATCGTGCGCCACGTCTCGCGGATGTTCGTGACAGGCGCGAGCCTGAGCGTGCCGTTGTTCGGCATCGTGCTGCGCAAGGGCTACGGGCTCGGGGCGCAGTCGATGATCGGCGGCGGCTTCCATGCCTCGTTCTTTACCGCGGCCTGGCCGACCGGCGAGTTCGGTGGCATGGGCCTGGAGGGATACGTCCGCCTCGGCTTCCGCAAGGAAATGGAGGCGATCGCCGACCCGGTCGAGCGCGAGACCTATTATCGCAACAAGGTCGCCGAGCTCTATGCCAACGGCAAGGCGGTCTCGATCGCATCGGTGTTCGAGATCGACAACGTCATCGACCCCTCTGAAACGCGGCGGTGGATCATGGCAGGCCTGCGCTCAGTGCCGAAGCCGCCGGCGCGCAATGGGAAGAAGCGGCCGTGCATCGATACGTGGTGAGGGCGGTGCAGCAATTCTGATTGCGCCTTGCCGCGTTCCGGTTCCCGATTGACATCCCCGCCTGCGGTGCCAGACTTTGCACAATAATACAGGGTGGAGACGTCCGCGATGGCCAGCCTTTCGGCCTCGAACCATGTCGCCCGTGTCTTGTCCGTCGCCAATCAGGTTGCAGACCGCTTGGCCGACGTCGATGCCTCTTCGCGCATTGCCAATTCCTGGCGGCGCTGCCTGGTCAGCCACAAGCTCGATCCCGCCCGTCAGGGGCCGCCGCAGACGCTCACCGAAGCCGAGATCCGTCACGTCGCCGAACCGATGGAAGAGACGATCCGGCTCGTAACACCGGAGCTCGACGATCTCGCCCGCGTGCTGCGCGATGCCGGCTATTGCGTCAATCTGGCAGACGTGAACGCAACCATGCTGTTCAGCCGCCTGCCCGGCGAGGCCGACGCAAGACTGTTCATGGATTGGAAGATCTACACCGGCTCGAATTTTTCCGAGGCCTTCGAAGGCACCAATGGGCTCGGCACCGCGCTCGCCGAGCAGAAGCCGATCCTGGTGCATCGCGACGAGCATTTTCGCGCGCAGTGGCACATGTTCTCCTGCGCCGTGACGCCGCTGTTCGACCAGGCCGGACGGCTCGCAGGCGCCGTGAACATCACTTCCTGCCGCGAAGACCTCGAACGCACCGCGCATCAGCTTGCGCTCGCGGTGACGATGGAGGCAACGCGGCGCATGGAGGGTGCGATCTTCCGCGGTCATTTCCGCCACGCATGGATCGCAACCGTTCCGGGCGATGGCGGCAGCGGCCTGCTCGCCTATGACGACGATCGCCGCATCGTCGGCGCCTGCCGTTCGGCGCGCGCGCTGCTGGGTCTCACCGACGGCTTGATCGCATCCGGCATCGATCTGTCGCGCTACGTCAAGTTCGACCATCCCGCTGCGCGCGACGCAGACGATCTCGTCGAGCTGCGCCGGGCCGATGGCACTCCGTTGGGGCATGGCCATGTCGCGCCCCCGCTGCGGGCGAGGGTCTCGAGCCGTCCGCTCGCGCCGCGCCGCGATGCACAGGTCGATCGATTCGATGCTCTGCAGCGGCTCGCCGGCCGCGATCCCGGCCTGATCAGGAGCGTGAAGCGACTGAGAAGCATCGGCGATCGCAATCTGCCGGTGCTGCTGCATGGCGAGACCGGCGTCGGCAAGGATGTGTTCGCCCGTGCCATTCACGCAGCCGGCAATCGCGCGCGCCACAACTATGTCGCGCTGAACTGCGCGGCGATGCCGGAAAGCCTGATCGATGCCGAGCTGTTCGGTTACGAGGCCGGTGCCTTCACCGGCGCACGCCGCGACGGCTCGAAGGGCCTGATCGTGCAGGCCGACGGTGGCACGCTGTTCCTCGACGAGATCGGCGACATGCCGATCGCCCTGCAGACGCGGCTGCTACGGGTGCTGGAGAACCGCGAAGTCTGGCCGCTCGGCGCGCTGAAGCCCGTGCCGATCGACATTCGCCTGATCAGCGCCACCCATCGCGATCTCGGCCGCATGGCCGAGGAGGGCGCCTTCCGCACCGACCTCTATTTCCGTCTGCGCGGCATGGAGGTGCGGCTGCCGGCCTTGCGCGATCGCGCCGACCGCGACGACGTCATCCGCCAGATCGCGCGCGAGGAAGCGCCGAACTGCTCCCTCTCTGACGAGGCCTGGGCGCAACTGGCGGCCTATCCCTATCCCGGCAACATGCGCCAGCTCCGGCATGTGCTGCGGCTCGCCGGCTGCACGGCGGAGGACGGCGTCATCACCGATGCCGACCTCGATCTGCCCCCGTTTGGTGGAAGGGCGGTGGAGGCGGACCTCACGGCGGCGGAGCGCGCGGCGATCGTCGAAGCCTTGCGCAAGCACGGCGGCCGCGTGACGGAAACAGCGCGCGCGCTGAAGCTGAGCCGCGCAACGCTGTATCGCAAGATCAAGCAGTTGAAGATCGAGACGACGCAGTAGTCCTCAGCTGTGTGCGGCGAGCGTTCTTGCCCTCTCCCCTTGTGGGAGAGGGTGACTCGCCGCGTAGCGGCGAGACGGGTGAGGGGTATCTCTCCGCATTCACCTCAGCCATTTGTGTACGCGGAGAGATACCCCTCATCCGGCGCTTCGCGCCACCTTCTCCCGCAAGGGGAGAAGGAAGAGCGCACCTTCAACGTCGCCGCTGCCTTACGAAAAATCGCTCCAGCTCAGATGCCGCGAGTCGAGGTCGCCGACTGTGACGGTGCCGCGGATTTCGCGCGGGGCGTGGAAGCTGCTGCGCAGATACACCAGCGGCGCCGCGCCGTCGGAATGCGATGCGCCGCGTACCTCGCCGACGAAGATCGAATGCGTCGTCGTCTCGAATTCCTGCGCCAGCACGCAGTCGAACGCGGCGACCGCGTCGCTCAGCACCGGCGCGCCGGTCACCCCGCGTGTCCACTCCCCGAACGCAAAACGGTCGTCGCCATTGACGCCCTTCTGGCCGCTGAAGGTGAGCGCCAGGAGAGCGTGGTCCTCGTGCAGGAAATTGATCGCGAACGCGCCTTCTTCGCGGATACGCGCGTGCGCGCTGGCATTGCGGTTGACGCAGACGATCAGGGATGGCGGTGAGTCCGACAGTGAGCAGGCCGAGGTGACCGTCAGCCCCGTCCGCTTGCCGTGCTCGGCCCCCACCGTCACCAGCGCGACGGCGCCGGCGCACTGGCGCATCGCCTGCTTGAAATCCTTTGCGTCCACGCTCACGCGATGGTCTCCAGAAAGAACGGGTGCGGCACGATCGCGCCGCACCCGGGTCGGGTCAAGCTGCCTTCTGCGCGGAGCCGAGATGCTTCAGGCGCGGCATCACCTCGTTCCTCAGCAGCGACAGCGAGTGATGCCAGGCTTCAGCCTTGTGCTTATAGTCGAAGCCGAACACCAGCAGCACGCCGAAGCCGCCGACCTCCTCGTAGATCTTCTCGATCTTATCGGCGACGGTCGCGGGCGAGCCCACGATCCAGTTCCGCTTGGCGCAATATTCGACGGTGACGTCGCTATCGGGCACGTCCGGCGCGTGCTTCAAATAGTCCTTGAAGCCGAAATGGCCGAGCAGCGGCAGGAAGTACTCGCCCATCATCCGGCCCATCATGTCGCCGGTCGAGAGCCTCCACGCTTCCTCGTCGGTATCGGCGACGAACACCTCGCGCACCAGCCGCCAATCCGCGCGGTCCGGCTTGCGCCCGGTCTTGGCGGCACCTGCTACGACCGAATCCCAATGGCTGCCGACATAGGCCGGGTTCAGGTTGAGGCTCATCGGGATGAAGCCGCGCTCGCCGGCGAGCTTCAGCGTGTCCGAGTTCTTCGAGAGACCGGCGACGCCGATCGGCGGATGCGGCGTCTGCAACGGCTTGATGTGCGGCTTGAGGAAGTCGAACATCGTGTCCGGCTTGGTCACCGTCCAGAATTTGCCCTTGTAGGTCCAGGGCGCGGGATCGCTCCACATCTTCAGAATGATCTCCAGCGCCTCGCGCGTCATGTCGCGGTTCTGTCCGCTCATGCCGTCGACGTTGAACATGGCCCAATCACTCGGCAGGCCGCTAGCCGCGACGCCGAAATTGAGCCGGCCCCCGGAGAGATGATCGAGCATGGCGACGCGGTTGGCGAGTTCGGCCGGATGGTGATAGGGCAGCAGGAAGCCGCCCGGTCCGATGCGGATATTCTTGGTCTGCATCAGGGCCTGTGCGATCAGCAGATCCGGCGTGGGATTGGGTTCCCAAGGCGCGGTGTGGTGCTCGCCGACCCAGGCCTCCTGATAGCCGAGCTCGTCGAGCCAGCGCATGACCTGCAGGTCCCAGTCGTTCCCTTCCTTCAGGCCGCACTCCGGCGGGTGCGAAGGCATCGTGAAATAACCGATCTCCATGGGTTTCCTCTCCACAATTGACGCGTCTTGTTGCGCGGTTCACGGATGTGAGCAGGGTTGCTTGAGCAAGCGGTGTGCCATCGCTACAGCGTCTCAAACCTGCGAAAAAACGCTGGTTTGCGGCCGCAATAGCCGATATCTCCGGGGCGAAATTGCCTGATGTCGTCTCATTGTCGCGAGACGGCGTCTTGCCGGTGAGACGAGGACGAGAATCGAGATGACCGAACCCGCCTACGTCGCGGTGGACTGGGGCACCAGCAGCTTCCGGCTCTGGCTGATCGACCGCGCCGGTGAGGTGCTGGCCGAGCGCCGCAGCGATGAGGGCATGCTGGTGGCCGCGAAGGCCGGCTTTGCCGCCGTGCTGCAATCGCATCTCGCGGCAGTCGAGGCGCCCGATCATCTGCCTGTCCTCGTCTGCGGCATGGCCGGCGCGCGTACCGGCTGGGTCGAGGCCGGCTATGTCGATACGCCCGCGCCACTCTCCGCTGTTCTGAAGCAGGCCGCGCGCGTGTCCGGCGAAACGCGCGACATCCGCATCCTGCCGGGTATCGCGCAGCGCGATGCAAAAGCGCCGGACGTGATGCGCGGCGAGGAGACGCAGCTGCTCGGCGCGCTCGGCCTCGATGCTGCAGGTGAAGCTCTGGTCTGTATGCCCGGTACGCATTCGAAATGGGTGCGCCTCAAGGACGGTACGGTCGCGCATTTCTCTACCTTCATGACCGGCGAGCTCTTCAGCGTGGTGTCGCGCGAGACGATTTTGTCGCTTGCGGTCGCGGGCGCCGAAGACGCCGAGGATGTCACGAGCTTCCAGGCTGCGGTGAAGGCAGCGTACGAAGCACCGGCCTTCGCCGCCAATTTCCTGTTCGGCGCGCGGTCGCGTCAGCTCCTGTTCGGAGGCACACCGGCCGCGGCGCGCGAAACGCTGTCGGGCACGTTGATTGGCGTCGAGCTGGCGGCAGGGCTTTCCGGCGCGATACCGAAAGCTGGGATCACGCTGATTGCCTCGGGGCGGCTCGCAATGCTGTACAGGCTGGCTTTCGACGCGCTGTCCGTCACCGTGAACCCGGTCGATGCCGATGAAGCCGTCCGCCGCGGTCTGTCGATGGCGTCTGCCGCGATCTGGACGAAATGAGAGGACTGTTGTGATGAGCGTTCCCTTTCCGGCGATGAAACGGCCACTGGTCGCGATCCTGCGCGGCGTGAAGCCCGAGGAGACGCAGGCCATCGTCGGCGTGCTGATCGAAGCCGGCATGACTGCAATCGAGATTCCGCTGAACTCGCCTGACCCGTTCCGCTCCATCGCAACCGCGGTGAAACAGGCACCGGCGGGCGTGCTCATCGGCGCCGGCACGGTGCTGACCACTTCGGATGTCGATCGGCTCAACGATGTCGGCGGCAAGCTGATGGTATCGCCGAATGTCGATACGCAGGTGCTCACGCGTGCCCATCAATACGCCATGGTGACGTTGCCCGGCGTGTTTTCGCCGACCGAGGCGCTGCTTGCGGCGCGCTCCGGCGCCTCGGGCCTGAAATTCTTTCCGGCGAGCGTGCTCGGCGCGTCCGGCATCGCCGCGATCCGCGCCGTGCTGCCGGCCGGCGCCATGATCGCCGCCGTCGGCGGCGTTTCCGATCAGAATTTCGCGGAGTACATCAAGGGCGGCGTCACTGCGTTCGGGCTCGGCTCCAGCCTCTACAAGCCCGGCATGACGGCAGCGGACGTTGCCGCTCGCGCAAAATTGACGATCGCGGCCTACGATCGGGCGATTGCGAAAGACTGAAGCGGCAATAAACAAGCCGTGATCCCGTCACGGTCGCACGTTATCCTATCTTGCTGGACCAGCGAGATCAGGAGACCGACATGGCGATCAACAACGTGGCCGATCTGTTCGTGGCAACGCTCGAACAGGCCGGCGTTAAGCGTATCTACGGCATCGTCGGCGACAGCCTGAATGCGCTGACTGAAGCGCTGCGGCGGCGCGGCACGATCGAGTGGATCCATGTCCGGCATGAGGAGGTTGCGGCCTTCGCCGCCGCCGGCGAAGCGGAGATGACGGGCAGCCTTGCGGTATGCGCGGGCTCGTGTGGTCCCGGCAATCTGCACCTGATCAACGGCCTGTTCGACGCCCATCGCAGCCGCGTTCCCGTGCTGGCGATCGCTGCGCAAATTCCGACTGCCGAGATCGGCAGCGGCTATTTCCAGGAGACGCATCCGCAAAACCTGTTCCGCGAGTGCAGCCATTATTGTGAGCTGGTCTCCGATCCGAGTCAGCTGCCTTACGTGCTGGAAAACGCCATCCGCGCGGCGGTGGGTATGCGCGGCGTCGCCGTCGTCGCCATGCCGGGCGACGTCGCCTTCCGCAGCCCACCGAAGCGCGCGCTGTCGACGGCGCGTGGTCTTGCGCTGTCGGCGCCGAAGGTGATGCCGCAGGGCGATGAGCTGAAGGCGCTTGCGGACCTGCTGAACGGCGCCGAACGCATCACCCTGTTCTGCGGTCGCGGCTGCGCCGGCGCGCATGCCCCGTTGATGCAGCTCGCGGAAGCCTTGAAGAGCCCGATCGTGCATGCGCTCGGCGGCAAGGAGCACGTCGAATACGACAATCCCTACGACGTAGGCATGACCGGCTTCATCGGCTTCTCCTCCGGCTATGCCGCCATGCACGCCTGCGACGCGCTGGTGATGCTCGGCACTGATTTTCCCTACAAGCAGTTCTTCCCGACCGAAGCGAAGGTCGCCCAGATCGACATTCGCCCGGAGAATCTCGGTCGTCGCTGCAAGATCGACCTCGGCCTCGTCGGCGACGTCAAGCTCACCATCGAGGCGCTGCTGCCGCTTCTGAAATCCAAGACGCAGCGCAAGCATCTCGACGACGCCGTCGCGCATTACAAGAAGGCGCGCGAGGGCCTGGACTCGCTCGCCAAGGGCACGCCGGGCAGTAAACCGATCCATCCGCAATATCTCGCGAAGATCATCAGCGACCACGCGAGCGATGATGCGGTGTTCACCGCCGATGTCGGCACGCCGACGGTGTGGGCCGCGCGCTATCTCGAGATGAACGGCCGCCGCCGGCTGATCGGCTCGTTCGTGCACGGCTCGATGGCCAATGCCATGCCGCAGGCGATCGGCGCGCAGGCCGCGCAGTCCGGCCGCCAGGTGATCTCGCTCTCCGGCGATGGCGGCTTCACCATGCTGATGGGCGATCTGATCACGCTGACGCAGATGAAGCTGCCGGTGAAGGTGGTCATCTTCAACAACGGCGTGCTCGGCTTCGTCGCACTGGAGATGAAGGCCGCCGGATTCGTCGACACCAATGTCGATCTGGAGAATCCGGACTTCGCTGCGATGGCGCGCGCGATGGGCATCTTTGCGCGGCGCGTCGAGGATCCCGGCGAGCTCCCGGGCGCGGTGAAGGAGATGCTGGCTCACAACGGACCGGCGCTGCTCGACGTGGTCACGGCGAAGCAGGAGCTGTCGATGCCGCCGACCATCACGCCCGAACAGATCAAGGGATTCAGCCTGTGGGTCTTGCGCGCCGTGATGAACGGCCGCGGCGACGAGGTCGTCGATCTCGCCAAGACCAATTTGCTGCCGCGCTAACCGCGCTTGACCGATGGCACCGGCAGCCGCTCATGGCGGCGCTGGAAGCGCTGCCAGTGCAGGACGATGCCGATCAGCAGCGCCGGCAAGAAGCCGAGCGCGATCAGGAAATGCGGCAGCTGCGCCGGCGAGATGAACGCGATGCCGATGTCGGAGATCAGCCAGAGGGCTGCGAACATCACCGCGAAATCGGTGCGCGGGCAGCGCAGATAATAGAACACGGCGGTGATGACGACGGCAGGTCCGATGGCGATGCCGATCATCACCGTCGTCAGCTCCTTCGGCGTCAGCGCGTCGAGCACCATCGCTGCCAGCAGCCAGAGCGCGGCGAACATGGCGATGATGTCGAGCGGATGCCGCAACCCAATACCTCTCGCAGAAAACGCGCTATCGTTGGGGCGCAGACCTTGGCCGTCAAGGGAAAATGCGCCTATTCCTCGTCGTTTCCGGGCGTCGGCCGCAGCATGAAATGGCCGAAGGCGGTGGCGATCGGCTTGTTCGCGTCGTCCTGCCAGGCCCGCGCCTCGAAGGCGACGATGCGCCGGCCCTGCTTGACGATCGAGACGTTGGCGAACGTGTCGAGCGCGCGGCCGGAGCGCAGATAGTTGACGGTCAGTCCGATCGGCTTGGGCAGTGCGGCGGCGCCGAGCTCGCGCGCCACTCCGAAGATCGCGGTGGTCTCAAGGAAGGCGCCGGTCATGCCGCCATGGATCGCAGGCAGGATCGGATTGCCGATGATTTTTGGCGAGAACGGCATCGTCAGTGTGTCGTCATCGTTGACGCGAATGCCGAGGCAGCGCGCGAACGGGCTGTTGGCGAACGGGCCTTCCGGATCGTCCGGCGCCTCCAGCGACGGGATGCCGGGCGAATCCATCCTGCGATCCGCGAGCATGTTGGTTCGGTTGGCGCCGATCATGAAGCATGCTGTCGCGGTTGCGACAGGATCGTCCTCGGACTCCTGATAGGCGGTGGAGCGCACGAAGGCGATCGAACGTGTGGTGCGGTAGCAGACCGAATGCGCCTTGATGGCGAGGCCGGGCGTCGCCGGCTTCTGATAGTCGATGCGCAGATCGAGCGTCGCGATGGCGCTCGTGCCGTCAAGCGCGAGCTGCACCGCCATGCCGCAGCTCTCGTCGAGCATCGCGGTGACGACCCCGCCATGCAGGACGCCGGTCTCGGTGTCGCCGACGAAGACCGGACGGTAGGGCAGGCTGGACCAGGCCTCGCGAGGCGCGAACCGGTCGAGCTGGAGCCCGCTGATATGGCCGTAATCGGAGCGGCGGCCCTTGATCGCCTCGGCGAGGTCCTCGAACGAAAGTGTGGTCGGTGAGCTGGACATGACGACGTTCTAGACCAGTGGCGGGCGCGGCGCAAAACCCCGGATGCGCGTCCCACGGCAGGCGTGCCGGCGGCGGTTTGGCCTCGACAGGGCGGGCCGAAGCAACGATGGTGGGCGCCCCGTTCGTTCGACTAGCCGCAAGGAGTGCCCATGGCCGATCCCGAAACGCCCGCCACCAGCCAGGGGCCTGTCATCATTTCGACCTCGAGCTCGGAGCGGGCGCCGATCATCTATTTCGACGGTGCATCCTGCTTCGGCCACCACAACGGCGCGATTCAGATCGAACTTGCCGCAAACCTGTTGATGCCGGTCGGCGCCGCCGTCAGGGTCGACGTGGTCCAGACCGCGCATCTGCGCTGCAGCGTGGCCGCCGCGCTGGCGCTGCGCGAAGCGCTCGACAAGGCACTGGCAATGTACCAGCAGGGCCAGCAGCAGCCCCGGCCGGAGGAGATCCCGACGGTGAAGAACTGAGGCAGTTAGCGGATCGCAAGTTAATGCGATCAACTCGCTCAGCTCACATGCACCTTCGGCTTCCTGCCGTCGTTCCACTTGCCGTCGAGCGCGCGCTCGATCTGGGCGGCGAGTTGCAGCAGGAGGCCGTCATTGGCCTGTTTCGCAATCGCCTGGATGCCGAGCGGCAGGCCGTGATCCTGCGTGGCCATCGGCATCGAGATCGCCGGCATGCCGCAGAGATTGGCGAGCGGCGTGAAGGCGAAGAAGCGCCAGAGATTGCCGAACCAGTCGAGCACGTCAGGATTGTCGGAGGTGGTGAGATATTCCCTCGTGCCGACCTTCGGCGTCGGCAGCGCCGTGATCGGCGTCAGGATCACGTCCCACTGCTCGAAGAAGGCGCCGAATGCGCGCGAGGTCGTGTTGAACACGCCTTGCATCTTCGCCCGCTCGGCGAAGCTCGTATGCCGGCCGGCTTCCCAGATCCGGATATTCATCGGCTCGATCAGATCTTCCGGCGGCTTTTCCAGCCCGCGCGCGGCGAGCATGTTGGAGATCACCACGGCAAAATTCGAGATGTAGCAGGTGGTCTGCGCCTGGAACGCGGCGCGGAAGTCGAGCTCGGGCAATGCGTAGTCGACGTGATGGCCGAGGCCTTCGAGGAAGCGGCCGGCCTTCGCCAGCTCGGCGGCGATCTCGGGCGTCGCGGTGTAGTCGCCCCAGCTGTGCGACAGCGCGATGCGAAGTTTTGACGGATCGCGCTTGATCATCTCGGAATATGGCTGCGCCGTGGTCCAGAACGGCATGAACTCGCCGGGCGCCGCTCCCCTTGCGTGATCGACGAAGGCGGCGGTGTCGCGCACCGAGCGCGACTGGCAGCCCTGGATCGAGACAAGGCCGGTGAGATCGGACATGTGCGGTGCGAGCGAGAACACGCCGCGCGAGACTTTCAGCCCGATATTGCCGTTGACGCCGGCGGGAATGCGGATCGAGCCGCCGCCGTCAGTCGCGTGTGCGATCGGCACCACGCCGGCGGCCACGATCGCGGCGCTTCCCGCCGACGAGCCGCAGGTGGTGTAGTCGGTGTCCCAGGGATTGCGCGTGACATAGACGGCCGGATTGTCGGCCGAACTGCAGACGCCGAATTCCGGCGTCGTGGTGCGTCCGATCAGGTTCAGTCCGGCCTGGCGGAATTTGCCGGTCAGGAACGTATCGGCGCCGGCGCGATTGCCGCGCATCAACAGCGAGCCCATCTCCTGGAGCCGGCCCTTCATGGTCGGGCCGAGGTCCTTCATCAGGAAGGGCAGGCCGGCGAACGGGCCGGCGAGATTGGCGCCGTCCTTGGCCGGATCGGCGATCACGTCATCGAACAACTCGACCACGCCCGACAGTGCCGGGTTGACCTTGGCGACGCCCGCGGCAGCCTGCCGCGCCAACTCCTTTGCCGTGAGCTCGCCCTTGCGGACGCGCGCGGCCAGCCCCACGCCATCGTGCTGCGCCCATTCGTTCCAGCTCATCGGAAAAGTCATGCGATCCAAACCTCTTCGTGCGGCGCCACCTTAGTTTCGCACAGGAACACTTTAATCAACCGAGGCGGCGCGAAGGGCAGGGTTGCGCCGGATGGAGAGGTAATCCCGCATTGCATGCGGACGCATCAATTCGAGAGCTTTGCGATCACCGCGACCGGCCCGCCGCCCGCGGGGCCCTGGTGCTCGGCGCCGCCGGAGACATAGACCGCAGCGGTGCCGGCGAGGCCGGCAATCAGGCCGCCGACGGCAGCCCGGGCGTGGCGTGTCGAGCTGATATCGGTATCTTCCAGCATGGTGTGGCGGAAGCCGCGCACGCTGCCATCAGGCGAGGCCTCGGCCTTGGCGAAGATGTTGACGAGCTCGCGGCCGGTCGTCGTCTGCGGCGCGGCACCGAGCCCGACGCTCTCCAGCGCCGCAAGCACCGCGGCAGCGTCGATCGCATCGCCCATCACGGCATGCCCGATCTCGAATTCGCTCGTCGAGGACATCGCGTTGCCGAGCACGATGACCACGTTGTGCATCAGCTCGATTCCGGACGAGGTCGAGGCGACGTTCGAGAACAGATCGTAGCGTCGCAGCACGTCGTCGTCGCGAATGTCGGTTGCGATCTCCCCGAGGGCGACCGCGACCCCGAGCGCGGAAGCGCCGCGCGAATAGGCCATCGAGCTGTAGGCGCTGGTCGTCACCGTCTTGTGGCCGCGCGCATTCGCCGCCTCGACGCGATCGCTGGTGAGCAGCGGGCACTTGATCTGCACGAAGTGGACGTCGGTGGGATCGGCGATGCCGGCATCCGCCATCGCGGCCTGCACGGCGTCGGCTGTCGCCGTGATCTGAGCGGAGCGGCCGAGCTCTTCAGGGAGAAAATCCCGCGTGTGCGCCATGCCGATGCTCAGGCGCTTGCCGGAGATGCCTGCCGGGCGCTGCTGGACGTCCCGGCGCGTGAACACGGTGATATGCGGGCTCAGCACACCCTCGGTGCCACCGGACATCACGAAAGCGATGCGTTGCTCGACCTCCTGCGCCGACAGGCCGAGTTGCGGCGCCAGCGCCGTGCACAGCGCGGCAACGGCATATTCCCGGGTAAAGTCGTTGACGCCGCCATTGCCTTCGGTCTTGCCGAGGATCGCCAGGATCGATGCCGGATCGATCGCGCCGGAGCCGATCATGCTCATCAATCCCGAGACGTCGCCCGGGCCTTTGGTCGCGACCTTGAAGACGCCGACCGATGTCGTCCGCATGATAGTCCTCACATGGGTTCAGGAGCCCGGCGGACAAAACAGCCGTTGAACGAGGGTGTCTGTCAAGGTGTCGAGGCATCCTCCTCGTCGTCCTGGCGAAAGCCAGGACCCATTACCCCAGGGGTGAGTTTGGCGAAGACTCGTCGTTCGGTACGCCTGCCGCCCATAATCGATGAATCACGCGGTATGGGTCCTGGCTTTCGCCAGGACGACGGGGATATGTGCGCCGTCTACGTCGCTCCCATGATTGTGGCGAGATCGCATCGGCTCAACAAAAAATCCCTTGTCGACGGTCGTCCGCCGCACCTTGATGAATCAACCCCGATTGGTCCATAAGCGGCGTCCCGCAGCCGGTGGTTCGCCTCCGCGATGCGTGCTTGGATAGAGGGGTTCTCGCGTGGCAAATATCAACCAGAAAATTGCGCAGGAGCTTGCGGTTCGGGCGGAGCAGGTCGAGGCGACAGTGGCGCTGCTCGACGGCGGCGCCACGGTTCCCTTCATCGCCCGCTACCGCAAGGAAGCGACCGGTGCGCTCGACGACGCGCAATTGCGCACGCTGGAGGAGCGCCTGGGCTACCTGCGCGAGCTCGAGGACCGCCGCAAGGCCATCCTCGAATCGGTCCGCGAGCAGGGCAAGCTCGATGCCGCGCTGGAAGCCTCCATTCTCGCCGCCGACAGCAAGGCGCGCCTCGAAGACATCTATCTGCCGTTCAAGCCGAAGCGCCGCACCAAGGCCGAGATTGCCAAGGAAGCCGGCCTCGAGCCGCTCGCCAATCAGCTCATGGCCGAGCCCACCAACGATCCGAAGCTCGTCGCCGAAGCCTTCGTCAATGCCGAGAAGGGCGTTGCGGATGCAGCTGCGGCACTCGACGGCGCCCGCGCCATCCTGGTCGAGCGTTTCGACGAAGACGCCGACCTGATCGGCGCGCTTCGCGAGGAGGTGTGGACCAACGCACGCATGACCTCCAAGGTGCGCGACGGCAAGAAGACCGAGGGCGAAAAGTTTGCCGACTATTTCGAGTTCTCCGAGCCGCTGACGAAGCTGCCCTCCCACCGCATCCTCGCGATGTTCCGCGGCGAGAAGGAAGAGATCCTCGATCTCCAGATCCAGGCCGAGACCGAACCATCGCCACCGGGCGTGCCGAGCGTCTATGAGCTGAAGATCATGAAGCGGTTCGGCATCGCTGACCTCAAGCGCGCCGGCGACCGCTGGATGATCGACACCGTGCGCTGGGCCTGGCGCACCAAGATCCAGGTGCATCTCAACATCGACCTGCGCATGCGGCTGTGGAATGCCGCCGAGACCGAGGCCGTGCGCGTGTTCGCCTCGAACCTGCGCGACCTGCTGCTCGCCGCGCCGGCCGGCACCCGCGTCACCATGGGGCTGGATCCCGGCTTCCGAACCGGCGTCAAGGTTGCCGTCACGGATGCGACCGGCAAGGTGGTGGATACCGCCGTGATCTATCCGCACGAGCCCCAGCGGCAGTGGAACGAGGCGCTTGCGATCCTCGGCAAGCTCGCGCTGAAACATCGCGTCGAGCTGATCGCGATCGGCAACGGCACCGCCTCGCGCGAGACCGACAAGCTCGCGGCCGACCTCGTCAAGGGCCTGCCCGACTTGAAGATGACCAAGATCGTGGTGTCGGAAGCCGGCGCGTCGGTTTATTCGGCGTCGGCTTTTGCCTCGGAGGAACTGCCTGATCTCGACGTCACCCTGCGCGGTGCGGTGTCGATCGCGCGGCGGCTCCAGGATCCGCTCGCCGAGCTCGTCAAGATCGAACCCAAGGCGATCGGCGTCGGCCAGTACCAGCACGACCTCGGCCAGGCCAAGCTCGCCAAATCGCTCGACGCCGTGGTCGAAGACTGCGTGAACGCGGTCGGCGTCGACGTCAACACCGCCTCGGCACCACTGCTCGCGCGCGTGTCGGGCGTCGGTTCCGGCCTTGCCTCAAGCATCGTGGCACACCGCGATGCCAACGGTCCATTCAAGTCACGCAAGGCGCTGAAGGACGTGCCGCGGCTCGGCCCCAAGGCGTTCGAGCAGTGCGCGGGCTTCCTGCGCATCCTCGGCGGCGAGGACCCGCTCGACGCCTCCGGCGTGCATCCGGAAGCCTATCCGGTGGTGCGCCGAATTCTCAGCGCCACCAAGAGCGACATCAAGGCGCTGATCGGCAGCAGCGACATCGTTCGCACGCTGAAGCCGAAAGATTTCGTGGACGAGACGTTTGGTCTGCCGACCGTCACCGACATCCTGCGCGAGCTCGAGAAGCCCGGCCGCGACCCGCGTCCGGCGTTCAAGGCCGCGGTGTTCATGGACGGCGTCGAGGAGATCAAGCACCTCAAGAAGGGCATGATCCTCGAGGGCACCGTAACCAACGTCGCCGCGTTCGGCGCCTTCGTCGATATCGGCGTGCACCAGGACGGCCTGGTGCACATTTCGGCGATGTCCAGGACCTATATCAAGGATCCGCGCGAGGTGGTGAAGCCTGGCGACATCGTCAAGGTGAAGGTGCTGGACTTCGAGGTCGCGCGCAAGCGGATCTCGCTGACGCTGCGGCTCGACGACGAGGTCGGCGCCAAGAAGGACGCGCCCGGCATGCAGCGGGACAACAGCTCACGCAACCCCTCCCGCATGACGTCGTCGGCCCCGCGCCAGCAGGAGTCTTCCGGCGGCGGCGCCCTCGCCGAAGCGCTGCGCCGCGCGGCCGAGAAGAACGGCGGCAAGCGGGCGTAGCTTCTAACCCTCTCTCCGCTCTTCTGCGGGGAGAGGTCGGATCGCCCCTACGGTTGAGCTGCTCCACAATTGGAGAGTTCTATCCATGTCGTCATTGCGAGCGAAGCGAAGCAATCCAGACTGCCTCCAAGGCAACACTCTGGATTGCTTCGTCGCAAGGGCTCCTCGCAATGACGGGGCGAGAGCGCGGGTCCGTCTCCCTAACTCCCGCGTCAGAATCTGGCGCGTTTGTAAGTTGAAGCTGCCAGTCCCTTCCTCTCATCTGAGCCTCCTCGCGCGGCAGGTATCGCCGTGCAGCACGGAGGACGCTTCGATGGACAACAGGATTCTCAAAGGCCTCACCGCGGTGACGATCGCAGCGGTGATGGCGCTCGCTTCGCCTGTGCTTGCCAGAGGTGGTGGCGGTGGTGGACATGGTGGCTTCGGTGGCGGCGGACATTTCGGCGGTGGTGGGCATTTCGGCGGCGGCATGCACGCCGGTGGCTTCGGCGGCATGCATGTGGGCGGCATGGGCGGTGCGCGCTTTGCCCATGTTGGCGGAGCAGGCTTCGGTGGACCGCGCTTTGCGCATGGCGCGATCGGACCGCGCTTTGCGGGTGCCGGCTGGCACGGCCATCATGCCTTCCACCACCTTCACTTCCGTCGTTTCCCCGTCTTCGGTGCGCCTTATTACTATGCCGGCTACAATGACGGCTGCTGGCGCAGGAGCTTGACGCCCTACGGGTGGCAATGGGTCAATGTGTGCGGAGACTCTTGGTACTAGCATCGCCGTACCGCACCATTGTCGCGATCGTCATCGGGCGGTTCCGCTCAGCCCCGGAACGGGATAGTCTGGTGGCGATCGTCGCGCGGAGTTTGTCATGTCCGGAGCTCACCGCCGCATTCTGGTCGTCGAGGACGATGCGGAAACCGCAGGCCAGCTCGTCGAGGAGCTGACGATTTCTGGCTACGACGTCGATCTCGCCGCCACGGGGCGCGAAGCCCTCAGCCACGGCGCCGCGCGCGACTATGCCGTGATCACCATCGACCGCATGCTGCCCGACATCGACGGCATCACCGTGATGCGCCAGTTGCGCCACGACGGCATCGCCGCGCCGTTCCTGATCATTTCCGCGCTCGGCGAGGTCGACGACCGCGTGCGCGGCTTGCGCGCCGGCGGCGACGATTATCTGGTCAAGCCGTTCTCCTTCACCGAATTGCTGGCGCGGCTGGAGGCACTCGGCCGGCGCAGCGACACCGTTGCCAAGGAGACGATCCTGCGGGTCGGCGATCTCGCCATCGACCTGATCGCGCGGAGCGCGAGCCGCCGCGGCCGGAAGATTCCGCTGTTGCCGCGGGAATTCCAGCTGCTCGAATATCTCGTCCGCAACGAGGGGCGCGTCGTCTCGCGTGCGATGCTGCTCCAGCATGTCTGGGATCTGCACTTCGATCCCTCCACCAATATCATCGACGTCTACGTCGGTCGCGTCCGCCGCAAGGTCGATGACGCCCAGGCCTATCCGCTGATCCACACCATCCGCGGCATCGGATATTGTCTCCGTGCTCCTGGCTAAAACGCTCCGCTCCTCCACCTTCCGCCTTGCGCTGATCGCGATCGCGGCGTTCGGGCTGATCGTCGCGGCGATCATGGCCTATGTCTATTTCGGCACGATCGCCTATGTGCAGAACCGTGTCGGCGATGCCGGCGATCACAGCGGCTTCACCGCGATGATCGAGCTCGCAATGGCCGCTGTCGCCGTGCTGATGCTGGTGCTCGCCGGGCTCGCCGCGGTGCTGGTGACGCGCCGCACGGTCGGGCGGATCGAGGAGATCAACGCCACCAGCCGCGCCATCATGATGTCGGGCCTCGACCAGCGCATTCCCTTGCGCGGCAGTCACGACGAGTGGGACCGCGTCGCCGAAAACCTCAACCAGATGCTCGACCGCATCGAGACTTTGATGGGCGAGGTCAAGCAGGTTAGCGACAACGTCGCCCATGATCTGCGCACGCCGCTGACGCGCATGCGGGGTCGGCTGGAAAAAGCTTATCACGCCTCGCGCAACGGCGAGGCCGACGCGGCGCTGATTGGTGACACTATCGCCGATCTCGACGCGGTGCTCGGCATGTTTGCCTCCATCACCCGCATCTCGGAGATCGAGACCCGCGCCCGGCGCAGCGCGTTTCGCACCCTCAACCTCGCCGAAATTGCCGGCGAGGTCGTCGAGCTCTACGATGCCGCCGCCGAACAGGTTGCGACGCGGCTCAGCCTGGGCGGCGACCGCGAGGTGGCGATTATTGGCGATCGCGACCTGCTGTTCGACGCCATCGCCAATCTCGTCGATAACGCGATCAAGCACGGCTGCAAGGGCGGGCAGGTGACCGTCACCTGCCGCAGTGCCAATGAGGGGGCAGTGATCGCGATCGTCGACGACGGTCCGGGCATTCCGGCGGATCAGCGCGATCAGGTGTTCAAACGCTTCTACCGGCTCGAACAGAGCCGCTATACCCCGGGTAACGGCCTTGGTTTAAGCTTGGTTGCCGCGGTCGCTCGCCTCCATGGCGCCGAGATTGCCCTGCACGACAACGCGCCGGGCCTGACGGTCCAGCTCAGCTTCCCGCCGCACCCGCCCTAGAGCTCGATCACGCCGCGCCGTGCCGCATGTGCCACCGCATCGGTGCGGCCGGTGGCATCGAGCTTATCGAGCAGCGAGCCGACATGGAATTTCACTGTGTGGACGGAAATGCCGAGCTGACGCGCGATCATCTTGTTGGAGCCACCTTCCGCCATCAACGCCAGCACATCGAGCTCGCGCTGCGTCAGCGCGATGTCCTCAGGCATGATGCGCGGATCGCGGGTGACAATCGTCGCGGCGGCCTTTTCCCCGGGTTCGGCGAGGCGAAGCCCGGCGATATTGCCGAGCAGAGCAGCCAGGCGATCGGCGAGGGCGGGATCGTCGATCTCCAAAGCCAGAACGATCTCGGGCGCGATGTCCTCGCTCACGCCGCCGGCCTCTCGCCGATCGTGACCTTGAAGCTGACCGGCTCGCCGCCGCGGCGCGCCGCGACATCGACCACGGTGCCGACACTCGCCGGACCCAGCGTACGCGACAGCGCGCGTACGCCGGACAGTTTCTGGTCGTTGACGGCGACGATGACGTCACCCTGGCGGATGCCGGCCGTCGCCGAAGGGCCGGCCTTGTCGACATTCATCACCATCGCGCCGACACCGTCGTCGAGCCGGACCGGCTGCAGCCCGAGGCCGAGATAGCCGCGTGCGATGTGGCCGCGGGCCTCTAACTGTGCCGCGACCCGCTCGATCGTGGCCGTCGGGATCACCAGCACGCGCCTCGGGCCGAGTACGGCCATGCCGAAGGCTTCGCCCGATGCATCGAGCGCGAGGCCGCCCTGCTGGCTGGAGCGCAAGCGGACGTCGAGCTCGATCCGCGCGTCGATGTCGCCGCCGCGCAGCGAGCGCCAGCTCTTGCCGGAGGCCGATACCATTGCGAGCGCGGCGCTCGGGGCATCGCGGTTGGTGGCGACGACGATCGACAACGCGCCGAGGGGCGGGACAATTGTGGCCAGCTTGACCGGGGTCAGCGCCGTATCGACGCGCAGCAGGGCGATATCCGTCGTATGGTCGCGGCCTGCAATCGTGGCGGCTGCGGTGCTGCCGTCGGAGACGCCGATCTCGACGTCCCCCTCATCGGCCAGCGCCTCGTCGGCGGTGACGATCAGGCCGGGCTTCCAGACGAAGCCGGTGGCGCGGGAGCGATGCGAATGCACGGCGACGACGGACGGCGCGGTGCGGGACACCACGTCCGCGAGCGCGGACGACAGCGAAGTCAGGGGAGTTGAGTCGGTCATGGCGGGCTCCTGTAAGCTGTCCTCAATCTGGGATGTCGCGGGCGATCGCGTAACTGGCCGCATGGCCAGGAAATGAGCAGGGAAGCTGATTGATAAGACCACTGCCGACGAACATGTGATTGGGAGCCGCTCACGGGAACGTGTAGCAATCGGCTCTACCTTGTGCCGTACGACCTCAAGCCTTTTTACGAGCCCTGATTGATGACCATCGACCTCACCCGCCGCACCCTGCTTCAACTCGCCGGCGCCAGCTCGCTTGCAATGGCGGCTGCGGGCGCGGCGCGCGCTGAGGGCGCACCAGAGGGCGATGGGCCGACCTATGCCAGCCGCACGCCGATGCGGGTCGGGATGGTGACCCTCCGGGTGAAGAATCTCGACAAGGTCGCCGACTACTATCGCGACGTGATCGGCCTTACCGTGATGGAGCGCTCGGCAACTGCCGCTAGCCTCGGCACGGCCGGCATCTCGCTGCTGGTGCTGGAGGCCCGTCCCGATGCCACAATCGAGCCGCGCAACGCCGCCGGCCTCTACCACACCGCCTTCCTGATGCCGACGCGCAAGGACTTGGCGCGCTGGCTGGTGGCAGCCGCTTCGCATCGCGTGCCGCTTTCGGGCTTTGCCGATCATCTCGTCAGCGAATCCGTCTATCTCGACGATCCCGAAGGCAACGGCATCGAGGTCTATGCCGACCGCGATCCCTCGCAATGGCAGTGGAGCGAGGGCAGCGTGAAGATGGCGGCCGACGAGCTCAACATTCCCGACCTGCTGTCGCTGACCAATACGCGCGTGCCTGATTATGCCAAGGCGCCGGACGGTCTGCGCATCGGCCACATGCATCTGCGCGTCGGCGACCTCGCAGGCCGAGCGCTTCTACCACGGTGCCATCGGCCTGGACCCGACCCGCAGCCGCAACGGTGCCGCGTTCCTGTCGTCGGGCCGCTACCATCATCACCTCGGCATGAACGTCTGGCAGAGCCAGGGTGCCGGCCAACGCGACGATCAGGCAACAGGGCTCGCCTGGTTCTCGCTGGTGACGGAGAAGCCGGAGCTGCTTGCCGCGCAGGACGAGCGCCTGCGCAAGGGCGGCGCGAAAGTCACGGCGCTGGCGAATGGCGTGGAGGCGGTTGATCCCTGGGGCACACGGGTGCGGCTGATCAGGGTTTGATCGCCTGCGCCGGCGTTGCTAAGACCGGTCGAACCAGTATTCCGCGATCAGGTCCGACATGTCCGAATTCCACGGCGTCTTTCCATATCTCGTCTCGCCCGCCGATAGCGACGGTACGGTGCGCACCAATGTCCTCGCAAAACTCTGCGACGATCTAATCGGCGCCGGTGTCCACGGTCTGACCCCGCTCGGTTCGACCGGCGAGTTCGCCTATCTCAATGCCGCCCAACGCACAGCGGTCGTGCAGACCACGATCGAGGCGGCGAGGGGACGTGTGCCTGTTGTTGCGGGCGTTGCCTCCACCTCGACGGCTGACGCGGTGGCGCAGGCGATAGCGTATCAGGAGCTCGGCGCCGACGGCATTCTGGCGATCCTGGAAGCGTATTTCCCGCTTGCTGATGCCCAAATCGAATCCTATTTCCGTGCCATCGCCGATGCCGTGGACATCCCCGTTGTCATCTACACCAATCCGCAATTCCAGCGCTCCGATCTCACCCTCGATGTCATCGCGCGTCTCGCCGAACATCCGCGCATCGGTTACATCAAGGACGCCTCGACCAACACCGGCCGGCTGCTCTCGATCATGAACCGCTGCGGCGATGCCTTGCGGGTGTTCTCGGCCTCCGCCCATATCCCGGCCGCCGTGATGCTGATCGGCGGGCTCGGCTGGATGGCGGGCCCGGCGTGCATCATTCCGCGCCAGAGCGTCGCGCTCTACGACCTCTGCAAGGCCGGCCGCTGGGACGAGGCGATGGCGCTCCAGCGCAGGCTGTGGCGCATCAACGAGGCTTTTGCCCGCTTCAACCTGGCGGCTTGCATCAAGGCCGGATTGGCCTTCCAGGGCTACGACGTCGGTGATCCCGTCCCGCCGCAGGCCGCACTCACCGCCGATGCGCGCAAGATCGTGGAAGCGGCCCTGCGGGAGCTAGGCTAGGCGTCCATAGGACGGCTTCGCCTCCGCTCGCCTATGCCCGGCATGACGAAATCGTGGATATACCGCCCAAAACCGCGGCTGGCCTCGCATGCCTCGATCCGCTAAAAGGCGGCCGCTTTTGAGATTAAGGGACCCCACGGAATGAACATTCTTCCCGGCAATTTGCGTTTCGGAGCGGGGCAGCCCGTCAAGCGTTTGGAAGACCAGCGACTGCTCACCGGGAAGGGGCAGTTCATCGACGACAAGCCCGAAGATGGCGCGCTGTGGTTGTACCTGCTGCGCTCGCCGCATGCCCACGCGAAGATCGTCTCGATCGACACCGGCGCCGCCACTGCGATGCCCGGCGTGACCGCGGTCTACACCGGCGCCGACCTCGTCAAGGACGACATCGGCGTCATCCCGACGCTGAGCATCTTCAAGCGCCCTGACGGCAAGCCGATGACGGTGCCGCCACGCCGCCTGCTGGCGCACGACATCGTGCGCTACGCCGGCGAGGCCGTGGCCGCAGTGGTGGCTTCCTCGCGAGCCGATGCGCAGAGCGCAGCCGAAGCGATCGTGGTCGAATATGACGTGCAGCCGGCGGTGGTCGATCCGGTCGAGGCGGTCAAGCCCGGCGCGCCATTGGTGTGGCCGGAGGCGCCCGACAACATCGTCGGCGCGATGGCTTACGGCGATGCTGCCAAGGTGGACGAGGCTTTTGCCAGGGCGACGCATACCGTCGAGCTCGACCTCGTCAGCCAGCGGCTGGTGCCGTCGGCCATGGAGCCGCGCTCGACCATTGCCGAGATCGACAAGACGTCCGGCCGCCTTCTGCTGCATGTGCAATCGCAGACGCCCGCCTCGACCCGGGACGTCCTGGCCGAGGCCGTGCTGAAGCGTCCGAAGGACAGCGTGCGCGTCCTGGTCGGCGATATCGGCGGCGGCTTTGGCCAGAAGACCAATCTCTATCCCGAGGACGGCATCGTCGCCTATGCCGCAACCAAGCTGAACAGGAAGATCCGCTGGCGCGGCGACCGCACCGACGAATTCGTCGGCGGCACCCACGGCCGCGATCTGACCTCGACCGCTTCCTTCGCGCTCGACGAGAAGGGCAAGGTGCTGGCCTATCGCGTCAGCTCGATCGGCTGCACCGGAGCTTACTCGTCAGGTGCAGGCAATATCATCCCGCTGGTGCTGGGGCCGTTCGTGCAGACCGGCGTCTATGATCTGCCGCTGGTGCATTTCGAGGTGAAGTCGGTGATGACCCACACTGCGCCGGTCGGCGCCTATCGCGGTGCGGGCCGTCCGGAGGCCGTGTTCATCGTCGAGCGCCTGTTCGACGCGGCTGCACGAAAAATCGGCATGGATCCGCGCGCGATCCGGAAAGCGAATTACATCAAGCCGGCGCAACTGCCGTACACCAACGCTGCGGGCCAGGTTTACGATTCCGGCGCCTTCGCGCACATGCTCGACCGTGCCGTGAAGCTTGCGGATTGGGATGGCTTTGCCGCGCGCAAGAAGGCGGCGAAGAAGAAGGGCCTGCTCTATGGCCGCGGGCTCACTTCCTATATCGAATGGACCGGCGGCCGCGCCCACACCGAAAAGGTCAGCCTGCACGCGACGTCGGAAGGCCGCGTCGTGCTGCATTCCGGCACCATGGCGATGGGGCAGGGGCTGCAGACCACCTACACCCAGATGATCTCCGACACGCTCGGCATCCCCATGGACAAGATCGACGTGGTCCAGGGCGACACCGATCTGGCGACGGGCTTTGGCAGCGTCGGATCGCGTTCGCTGTTCGTCGGCGGCACGGCGGTCGCGGTCTCCTCCAACGATCTGATCCAGAAGGCGCGCGAGAAGGCGGCGAACGTGCTAGAGACCTCGATCGAGGACATCGAATACCAGGGCGGCGTGCTCACCGTGGTCGGCACCGACCGCCGCATCAGCCTGTTCGACCTTGCCGAGAAAGAAGGCGGCGCAAAGCTCAGCGTCGATTCCGAAGGCGAGGTGGATGGTCCGAGCTGGCCGAACGGCACGCATATCTGCGAGGTCGAGATCGATCCGGAGACCGGCGTGTCCAAGGTCGTGCGCTACACCACCGTCGACGACGTCGGTGTCGCCGTCAACCCGATGCTGGTGACGGGGCAAATCCATGGCGGCGTGGCGCAGGGTATCGGCCAGGCGCTGTACGAGGGCGTGTCCTATGATTCCGATGGCCAGCTGCTCACCGCGAGCTACCAGGACTATTGCATCCCGCGCGCCGACGACGTTCCGCCGATCGTGGTGACGCTGGACGATTCCGCGCCCTGTCGCACCAATCCGCTGGGGGCCAAGGGCTGCGGCGAATCCGGTGCCATCGGCGGTCCCCCCTGCGTCACCAACGGCGTGATGGATGCGCTCGCCGAGCTCGGCATCACCCAGCTCAACACGCCCCTGACTCCGCAGAAGATCTGGCAGGCGATCAAGAACGCGAAGGTGGCGAGCTAGTTCTAGCTTACGCCCTCGCAGCAATCTCAATTGTCGTCCCGGCGGAGGCCGGGACCCATAACCACCGATTCAAATTTGGCGAAGACGGGTAGTTACCAGCTTCGCGCTACAACTTCGTCACGGCGTATGGGTCCCGGCCTGCGCCGGGACGACGGCGGAGAATGTAGCGCCAGTGCCCCTCAGATCCCCAGCATCATTTTCGCGATAATATCGCGCTGAATTTCCGAGGTGCCGCCGAAGATCGTATACGCCCGCCCGTTGAGATATTCCGGCATCACCGTCAGCATCTCCTCCGGCATGGGCGGCTCATGGTTGAGCCTGTAAAGCGGACGCATCGGCTCGACCGCGAGGGCGTCATGGCCGATCACGTCAACACCAAGCCGGGTCACAGCCTGGCGGATCTCGCTGTTGCGCAGCTTCAGGATCGACGAGACCGCGCCGGGGTTCTGTCCGGTCTGCAGTGCCGACAGCACGCGCAGCTCGGTCATCTCCAGCGCGTCGATATCGACCTCGACCTCGGAGATGCGCGTCGCGATGTCGGGACAGTCAATCGCGCGCCCCGTCAGGTCGGACTCAGCCAGCTCCGCGACCGCCTTCAGCCCCTCGCGCAATTTTGCCGACGCGATGCCGGAGCCGCGCTCGAACTCGAGCAGGTACTTGCCGTAGGTCCAGCCCTTGCCTTCCTCGCCGACGCGGTTGGCCATGGGAACGCGGACGTCGTCGAAGAATACCTGGTTGACCTCGTGGTCGCCGCCGATGGTGAGGATCGGGCGCGTCGTGATGCCCGGCGTCTTCATGTCGATCAGGATGAAGCTGATGCCATCTTGCTGCCGCGGGCCGTCGCTGGTGCGCACCAGCGCGAACATGCGGTTGGCGTGGTGGGCATGCGTGGTCCAGATCTTGGTGCCGTTGATGATGTAGTCGTCGCCATCGCGCACTGCGCGCGTCTTCAGCGAGGAGAGATCGGAGCCGGAGCCCGGCTCGGAATAGCCCTGGCACCAATAGTCCTCGCCGGAGAGAATGCGCGGCAGGTAGAAGTTCTTCTGCTCCGCCGAGCCGAAACCGATGATGACGGGGCCGACCATCTTAACGCCCATCACGTTGACATTGGGCACGCCGGCCCGCGCACTTTCGGTCTCGAAGATCCAGCGCTGCGCCGGCGTCCAGTCCGGACCGCCATGCTCGACCGGCCAGCCCGGCGCGCCCCAGCCCTGCTTGTGCAGCGTGCGCTGCCAGGCCATGCCGATATCGGGGTCGGAGAACACCGATGGCGTCAGCGCGGTCGCGCGCTTCATCTCCTCGGTGAGATTTCTGGCAATGAAGCCGCGCACCTCATCCTGGAAGGCGCGCTCCTCGGCATTGAACGACAGGTCCATGATGCTCTCCCAGTGTCAGGCCGGCACGGTGCTGCGGCCAAGCCGGGCGTGGCGGCCATAGTGGTGCGCGCTGCCGCCGAACAGGGTGTCGAACGCGACCAGCCGCTTGAAATAAGCGCCGACCTCGAGCTCCTCGGTGACGCCCATGCCGCCGTGAAGCTGGATCGACTGCTCGCCGACGAAGCGCGCAGATCTGCCGATCTTCGCCTTCGCGCCCGACGCCGCCCGCGCGCGCTCGACCGGATCGGCGCCGACCTTCAGCGCGGCGCGCAGCGCCATCGAGCGGGCTTCGTCGACCTGCACTGCCATGTCGGCCAGGCGGTGGCGGATCACCTGGTTCGCCGAGAGCGGCCGGCCGAATTGCTTTCGGATTTTTGTGTACTCCAGCGTGGTGTCCAGCAGCACCTGCATGATGCCGACGGCCTCGGCGCCGAGTGCAGCCATGGCGCGGTCAACAGCCCATTCGATGGCCGCCAGCGCGTCATGCCCGTTGCCGAGCAAGGCATCCTCCGACAATTGCACGTCCGACAGCGCGACGTTGCAGGCGCGCCCGCCGCCGAGGCGCTCGTAGTCGGAGATCGCAACACGCGGCGTCGTCGCCGGCACCAGGAACAGGCCGATCCGCGCCGATGGCCCCTGATGATCATGGATATGCGCGGAGACGATGATCTCGTCGGCGGCATGGCCGTCGAGCACGGCAATCTTGCTGCCGGCCAGGCGCCAGCCTTGCGCCGTCTTGTGGGCGGTGGTTGCGACCTTGGCAAGATCGAACCGTGCCGCGCGCTCGGAATGCGCGAGCGCGAGCTTCAACGATCCATCCGCGATCTTCGGCAGGATTGCCTGTTTCTGCGCCGTGCTGCCGCATCGCTCGATCAACGCAGCGCCAAGCACGATTGTTGCGATGTACGGCTCCGACACCAGCCCGCGGCCGAACGCTTCCATCAAAATGCCGATCTCGACCGCGCTGCCGCCGAGCCCGCCAAACTCCTCGGCGATCGGCAACGCCAGCCAGCCGAGCTCGGCGAATTGTTTCCACACCGCCGGGCTGAAGCCGAGCGGATCGTCCGCCATCTTGCGGCGGTGAGCGGCATCGTAGCTTTCGGCCACGAAGCGCTCCGCGCTTTCGCGCAGCAGCCGTTGCTCATCGGTGAGATTGAGATCCATCCCGTCTACTCCGCGGCTGCCGACGGCTTGCGCACGGAAGGATGCAGGCCGGATGGATCGACCACCATGCCGAATTCCTGAAGATTATGCGCGTGACAGAGCTGATGCAGCGCAAAGGCCTGGTCGATTGCGGCCGGTTGGCCCATCACGTCAACCGAACGATTCACCGCCTCCTTGGTCAGCTTCAGCGCAAAGGACGGCTTTGATGCGATCCGGCGTGCCAGCTCCAGCACCTGCGATGAGAGCTCGGCGCGCGGCACAACCCGGTTGACCATGCCGAGCTGGTGCGCCTCCTGCGCGCTCCAGCTGTCTGCGGTGAACAGAAATTCCTTGGCCTTGCGCGGGCCGAGCTCCCAGGGATGCACGAACCATTCGACGCCGCAGACACCCATGGTGACCACGGGATCGCAGAACTGCGCATCGTCGCTGGCGACGATGAGATCGCAGGCCCAGGCCAGCATCAGGCCGCCGGCGATGCACTTGCCGTGAACCTCCGCAATGGTCGGCTTGGCGAGGTTGCGCCAGCGCCGCGTGATCTGGAGATAGATCTCCTGCTCGCGCGCGAAGCGGCCATGCGCGTTTGGTTCGGCGAAGCCGCCCCAATTTCCGATCGGCGGAAAATCCACGCCCGCTTCATTCTTGCTGCCGGCCCGCAGGTCATGGCCCGAGGAGAAGTGCGGACCGTTGCCGGCGAGAATGATCACCTTGACCGCGTCGTCCTGCACCGCCTCATCGAAGGCGGCGTTGAGATCGTAGGTCATTTGCAGGTTCTGCGCGTTGCGCGCATCGGGCCGGTTCATCACGATCCGGGCAATCGCCGGCTCCGGCCTCTCCACGAGGATGGTTTCGAACGAACTCATCGCGTTCCCCTGGCGTTCCCGAGCCGGTATTATCGTTCCCTCAAGTTGACTATTACGGCCGGGATTAAGCAAGAGGCTTGCGTACATCGGCTGCTTTTCACAGGCCTCGGCCCGGACGCAAGATGTCTGGCATCTCGCGCATGCAATCTGGTAGCTTGCGCCCGATTCCACCGGGAGAAATTTGATGCGCAAGATCCTGACCGTGCTGGCGGCGCTGGCCTCGTTGAGCCTCACCAATTGCGGCTATAACGCGATCCAGAGCGAGGACGAGCAGATCAAGGCCAACTGGTCCGAGGTGGTGAACCAGTATCAGCGCCGCGCCGATCTCGTGCCCAACCTCGTCAACTCGGTGAAGGGTTTTGCGCAGCAGGAGAAGGACGTGCTGCTCGGCGTCACCAATGCCCGCGCCAAGGTCGGCAGCATCCAGGCGACGCCCGAGGTGCTGAACGATCCCGCCGCATTCCAGAAATTCCAGGCGGCCCAGGGCGAGCTCTCCGGCGCGCTGTCGCGGCTTCTCGTGGTCACCGAGAACTACCCGCAGCTCAAGTCGGATGCGCTGTTCAAGGATTTGATGTCGCAGCTCGAGGGCACCGAGAACCGCATCACGGTGGCGCGCAACCGCTACATCAAGGCGGTGCAGGACTACAACGTCACCATCCGCTCATTCCCGAGCAACGTCACTGCGATGATGTTCGGGTACAAGGAGAAGCCGAACTTCTCGGTCGGAAACGAGAAGGAAATCTCGACCGCACCGAAGGTCGATTTCAATCCGGCGCCGGCGCCGTCCAAGTAAGTGCGCGCTATTTTGCGCATGCGCGCAGCCCCACCCACCACTGTCATTCCCCGCGAAAGCGGGGAATCCAGTACGCCGCGGCTTCACCATATCCCGCTGGCGTCTCTGGAATACTGGATCGCCCGGTCGAGCCGGGCGATGACAGCGACTGTGTGGTGGCGTGTTGCCATCGCGGTCGCGCTCCTGTTCACCTTTGCGCTTCCCGCCTCAGCCGATGTCGCCATACCCCAGCTCACCGGCCGCGTGGTCGATCAGACCGGCACGCTCTCCAGCGGCGACATCGCCGCGCTGTCGCAAAAGCTGCAGGACTTCGAGACGCGCAAAGGCAGCCAGATCGCCGTCCTGATCGTGCCGACGACGGATCCGGAGACCATCGAGCAGTTCGCGATCCGCGTTGCGGAGGCCTGGAAGATCGGACGCAAGAAGGTCGACGACGGCGCCATCCTCGTGGTGGCCAAGAACGACCGACACCTTCGCATCGAGGTCGGCTACGGCCTCGAGGGTGCGCTCACCGACGTCACGTCGCGGCGCATCATCGACGAAGCCATCACGCCGAAGTTCAGGAGTGGCGATTTCGCCGGCGGCATCACGGCGGGCGTCGATCGCATGATCCGCGTCATGGACGGCGAGCCGTTGCCGACGCCATCGCGCAGCGTGAACTTCGGCGATTGGAACGACGTCGAGCCGCTTTTCTACTTCCTGCTGTTCGGCCCGCTGGTCATCGGCGGCATCCTGCGCTCGATGTTCGGGCGGCTGTTCGGTTCGGGGATAACCGGAGCGATCGTTGGTGCCCTCGCCTGGTTCGTGATCGGCTCCGCGGCCATTGGACTGGGCGTCGGTGTGCTCGGCGCTGTCCTGACGTTTATCGCCGATCTGTTTGGGGCGGGATCGGGCACGGGATCCTCGCGCGGCCGCTCGTGGTCGAGCGGCTCGTCATCCGGCGGCTGGAGCAGCGGATCGTCGTCGAGCGGCGGCTTCAGCGGCGGTGGCGGCAGTTTTGGCGGCGGCGGCGCCTCGGGGAGCTGGTAGTCATGAGCATCAGGCGCATCACCCGGCATCTGCTTCAGCATCATTGGCGTGCCAAGCAGGTGTTCCCGAAAGACGTGCTCGACCGCATCGAGCAGGCGATCAAGCGCGGCGAAGCCAGCCATTCCGGCCAGGTGCGCTTCGTGGTCGAAGGCGCGCTCGACGGCGGGCCGCTGTTTCGCAACCAGCCGGCGCGGGAGCGCGCGCTCGACGTGTTCGCGCAACTGCGCATCTGGGACACCGCGCACAACAACGGCGTCCTGATCTATCTCCTGCTCGCCGACCGCGATGTCGAGATCATCGCCGATCGCGGTATTGATGCGAAGGTTGGCGCCGAGGGCTGGGAGAGCATCTGCCGCGCGATGGAGGCGGAGTTCAGGTTGGGGCAATTCGAGCGCGGCGTGATCGGCGGCATCGAGGCGGTGTCCCGGGAGCTGGCAAGGCATTTCCCGCCGCGGGGCCCGCATGCGAACGAGCTCCCGGATGCGCCGGTGGTGATGTAGCCGCTACAAGCAGGCGGTGATGGAGTCCCGCTGTCGTCCTGGCTTTCGCCAGGACGACGTTGTGGGGACATCGGTGCTTTGCCTTGCGGACCAACGCCCGCACGCCCCCCTAATCGTCCAGCTTGTTCAGATCCCGCACCGACTGCATGATCGGCTCGAAGTTCGAGCGCGCATCCAGTGCGTCGAACAATTGTGCGGTGTCCTCCAGCAAGCCGTGCGACCGCGCGATGGCGATGCGCACGTCTTCCTGCGGCGTGTCCGACAGCCGGCCGTGGCCTGATAGCAGGATCTTCGCGTTCAATCCTTTAAGCCGCTCCAGCGATTCGATGTAGTCGGCGATGCTGCCCGAGCCGAACACGCCGCCCATCACGCCGCCGGGCATGAGCGTATCGGCGGCGAACAACAGCCCCTTGTCCTGGTCGAACAGCGTGATGCAGGCCGAGGTGTGGCCGGGCGTGTGCATCACGTTGAGACGGAAATTGCCGAGGTCGATCAGATTGCCCTCTTCGAGCCAGATGTCGATGTTAACAGGTACGTTCGGCTCGTTGAACATCTTTCGCAGCATCGAGAAGTCGTCGCGCAGCATGATCTTGTTGGCGGCGAGGCGATGGGCGGCGACGAAGGTGCGGCGCTCGTTGAAGTGCCAGGCCGCGCCGATGTGGTCGAGATGCTCGTGGCTGAGCACCACCATGTCGATCTTCTCCGGCGGGCAGCCGACAAAGTTCAGGCATTCGACCATCGCCGCATAGTTCGAGGACAGCCCGGTATCGATCAGGATGGTCCGCGCCGAGCCGCGCACGAGATAGACGTTGGCGGCGCGATTGGAGAAACGGATCTGGTAGACGTCGTCCGCCGCCTGAATCAGCGAGCAGGTGTCGTTCTTCATCAGGACCGGAAAGGCCGTCGGCTTGCCGTCGCTCATGATTGGGCCGCCCGGTAGCTGACCGCGTTGGCGGCGCGCAGGCGCTTCGATAGCGCGTCCATCACCATCAGCGCAAACGCCGGCTGCTGGCTGACGAGATAGACGAAGCGGGCGTGGTTGACTCTCATCACCTTGGTGTTCGGCGCCGCCGCGATGGCGGTCGCCGAACGTGCCGAGCCGTCGATCACGGCCATCTCGCCGAAGAATTCGCCCTTGCCGAGTTTGATGATGCTGGTCTTGCTGGCGCCGCTGAACTTGGCGATCTCGACCTCCCCGTCGAGGACAACGTACAGCTCGCGGCCGGTCGAGCCTTCCTCGAAGATGATGTCATCGACGCCAAACTCGTTGATGCACTTCTCGATCGTCATGACACCCCCCAAGGGCCTCTGCAGCCGTTCTGACTGACAGGCAGTCATGTTAGCGGGGTAACAGGGGCGGGCAAACAGCCTGTTCTGGCAGGAGCGTGCCCTACCGCAGGGCAGCATCGGCTGACGATTTGTTGCACGCCGTCACACCGGTTCCACTTTGCCGGCCCAATTCGGCCCCGGATGAGTTCCTAAAATTTTGGTAAGCGGGTCCGCAGGTAAGGAATTCGCAAGCAATGAAAGTTACCAAAAGGTCAACCGAGACTGGAGTATTTGAGCCGTGAGCGAACCAATGCCCGAGCAGGCCGCCCAGGATACTGGCGTCGTCGAAGCCGCAGCGACCGTGCCGCGGGCCATCGAGGCTGCTGCCGGCGTCGAGGCCCCCTCGATTGCCCCCGACCACGAGACGCCGCCGAAGCCTGATCCGGTCAAGATTGAGCCGCCGCGGATCGAGGTGCCGAAGTTCGAAGCCAAAGCCGAGACCAAGTCCGAGCCGAAGCCCGGCAAGCTCATTGTCATGGCACCCGCGGAGCGGTCCTGGGACCGTGAGGCGTTTGCGCCGCATGTGAAGGCGGACGAGCCACGCGAGACCGGCGGCAAGCGCCGCCTGTCGGCGATGGCCGCAGTGGTGGCGATTGCGGCCAGCGTCGGCGCCATCAGCGGCGCGCTGGCGACCGCAGGGATGATGCACTTCGCCAGCCCCGCGCCGGCACAGGTTGCCGACACCAGCGCGCTGGAATCCTCGGTCGCCCGGATCGATGCCGATGTCGTCGCGCTCAAGGCCAACGCCGAGCATACCTCCAAGACCGGCCTTGGCCAGTTCAACCGGACCAACGACCGCCTCGACAAGCTCGAGAAGGCGCAGGCCGAGCCGATGGCCAAAATCGCGAAGCTGTCGGAGACCGTCGACAAGCTCCGCGCCACCCCGCCGGCGGCGCCCGCACAGGCCGCAGCCGCCGTGCCCGCCCGTGAGACCACCGGCTCGATCGCACCGGCCCAGGTTGCCACCCCCGCAGCCGCGCCGGCTCCCGCTGTACCCAAGACCGAGGTCGGCCGGCTGCCGACGGTCGAAGGCTGGGTGCTGCGCGACGTCTCCAACGGCGGCGCACTGGTCGAGGGCCGCGGTGGCCTCTACGAGGTTTATGCCGGTGACCCCATCCCGGGCGTCGGCCGTGTCGATGCGATCCGCCGTCAGGACGGCCGGTGGGTGGTCGTCACCAGCAAAGGGCTGATCGTCGCGCGCTGAGCCGCTCATCATCCGACTTTCGAAGAGGCGCTTCACCACCAGGTGAAGCGCCTTTTTGCTTGAATAGTCGTCCCTGCGCGGTGTTACCTGAGGCATGAGCCGCGCCTTGCGAATTCTCGTTGCCGCCGCCGTATTTTTCGGCGGCGTCCTGTCGTTGTTGGCCGCAGAGAACGCGCAACTGGCACGCGGCACGGCGATCACCGATCCCGATCTCCTGCGCGAGCTCGACCAGCACGACGCATTCACGATCTCGCGCCTGTTGTGGCCGGAGCGGAACGCGAGCCTTCCGCTGACGACCGATCTGATGTTCTCGGAGTTGTCGCAGCTCAAGGACATTCGTCCCGCAATCGACGCCGAGATCGACCGCTACGTCGCGCGGCAGAAGGCGGCATATCCGACCGAGACCATCGGCGTCGGCGAGGGCCTCGACGTACAATTGTTCGATCGCGCCAATCTGAAATCCCGCGACACCCGTTTCGTGCTGGCCGGCATCGTCAACCGCATGGACCGGGCCTATGTCTCGGAAGAGTCTTGCGGCGAGATCAGGCTGATCTATCGTCTCGCGCGTTTCGAGACCAAGCCGGATAGCGGCAGGACAGCCACACGGCTGCCGATGACGTTCAATCTGGTAATGAAAGCGCGCGATGCGCGGCAGACGGATGCGAGCGGCTCGCCGATCACCTGCGCCGAGGTGGCGCGACGCTGGCTCGGCAATGGCGACTGGCAGGGGCTGATCGGCAGCGACTTCTTCCCTTACGATGCGATGCTCGATCGCATCGAGACCAACATTCAGATCTCGGTTGCGGCGAAATCGGCGCTGCACGATTTCCGCTCCGACTATCTGCTCAAGGTGTTCAAGTACGACGCCGCCTCGAAGACGTTCGCGGAGTCGACGCTGGAGAACCAGATCGACCGCGACCGTATTCTCGCCGACGATGATCTCCGGCGCGACTTCAGGGATTGGCTGCTCGCGCCCGATCATCTTCGCGACTTCGATCGCGGCACGGTGCTGATCCCCGAAAAATTCCTGGCCAAGGCTGCAATCGTGCCGACGCCAGCCGGCCTTGATGCTTCTCCGTTGCAGCCGGAGTTCGGGATGATGCAAGGGGAGGGCAACGGAGAGGGGCAAGGCGAGCCGGTCTTCTCCGACAACGACGTGGTTGGTGCGCTGAAGCAGGCGGCGGCGCGTGGCATCGACATGCAGAACGTCCGCTCGGTCGCGGGCTTCCAGCGCCGCCTCAATGACGTCACCTGCGCCGGGTGCCACCAGACCCGCGGCATCGGCGGCTTTCATTTTCCGGGCGTCGATTGGCTTGCGGACAAGCCGTCCAATGCGACCATCGTGCCGGCCTCGCCGCATTTTCTTGGCGACCAGGTCCGCCGCCGCGACATCGTGACCGCGATGGCCGCAGGCAAACGCCCTGATTTCTCACGCGGATTTGCCAGCCGGCCGCAGACCCGCGGCAGCACTGAGCTGGCCGGGACCGAATATCAGGACGGCTGGGGCGCGCATTGTTCCCTGGAAAATGCGGGATCGGGATCGGCCGACAGGAGTTTTACGTCATGGAGCTGTGCTAAAGGATTGACCTGTCAGGCTGCCGCGGCCTCGCGCCGCATCGGCATGTGCTTCATCAAGACGCGTTAAGCCCACAAGCGATTTGGATGACCCATGACGGACTCCAGCGAAGCCAACAAGGAGCGCAATCGCGAGATCGCGCAGAATGAAGAGGCCAAGCAGGTCACCGGCAGCATCCGCGTCAGCACCTGGGCGGTCACGGTCGTCGTCATCATCGGCGGAATCCTGCTCACGCTCGGCTGGCTGGCGCTGAAGTAGACGGCACGCTCACTTCGCGTAGTTCGTCATCCGCTTGCCGGGCAGCAGCTCGTAGGCCGGCTTCCACCCGGGCAGAGCGGCCATGCGGCCAAGCCAGGCGTGGATGGCGGGATAGCTTTCCGCGAAGTCGAAGCCGTGCTCGTCGCTCGGATAGTGCAGATAGGCCATCATCGAGATATCGGCGACGGTCGGCCTGGTGCCGATCGCGAATTCGTTGTGCTGGAGATGGCCGTCGAGAATGCCGAGAAAATCTTCGAGCCGCCTGCGAAAGTGTTTCAGCACCTGCGGATCGTTGCTTTGCGTGAAGGCGCGCATGAAGCGGTAGGTCGCCATGTAGCCGGTGAGTTTGTGGTTGTCCCAGAACAGCCAGCGCAGCAGCTCGAACTTTTCCTCCGCCGTGTCGGCACCGAAACGCCCGTACTGCTCGGCAAGCTTGAGCAGGAGAGGCGCAGTCTGCGTCATCTTCACACCGTCGACTTCGAGCACGGGAATTTCGCCCATCTCGTTCACGCTCTTGCGCCATTCCGGCGTGCGCGTGACGCCGCCGCCAAAGTCGGTCCAGACCGGCTCGAAACTCTCGCCGCAAAGCGTCAGCATCAGCGCCAGCTTGTAGCTGTTGCCGGATTCGGGGAAGTAGTGCAGGCGGTAACTGGGCATGGGACCTCGCGATTACTTTCCCGACTATTATACCGCGATCTCCTGACATCGTCATTGCGAGCGTAGCGAAGCAATCCAGCAATGCGTCCGCGGCGGGATTCTGGATTGCTTCGCTGCGCTCGCAATGACGGGGGTGTGGCAGCGTATTGCCTACCCCACCGCCCCCTGCGACCGCAGCTGCTTGATCGCGGCGTCGTCGTATCCCGCGCCGCGCAAAATCTCGTCACTGTGCTCGCCGACGCCGGGCGGCTTGCGCGGCTGCACTTTCTTGGCGCCGTCGATCCAGATCGGGCTGGAGATGGTGAGCATGGTGTCGTTCTCGAACGGCACCAGAACCTCGTTGTCGAGCATCTGCTTGTCGTTCGGGATGTCGTCCAGGATGCCGACGATACCGAACACGAGTCCGTTGCCGTCGAGGATCTTGCGCCATTCGGCGAGATCCTTGGTCGCAAAGGTCTCGTCAAAGATCTTGATCAGTTCGACCGAGCGGGCGTGACGGTCGGGTTTGGTGGCGAAACGCGGATCGGTGATGAGGTCCTCGCGGCCGAGACACCTGGCCAGTGTCGGAAACTGCTTCTCCTCGCTCAGCAGCGACAGGATCAGCCAGCGGCCGTCCTTGCACTGGTAGTGGTTGGCGACCGCGTTCAACGCGCGCTCGCGCGGCCGCCGCTCGGCGAACTTGGCGCCGCAGAGCTTGGCCTGCGCCAGCACGCTCGCAGCCCATACGCCGTTCGCCATCAAATTGGAGGCGACATGCGAGCCCTTGCCGGTCTTCTCGCGCTGGTACAGCGCGGTGACGATGGCACCGTAGAATGCCATGGCGCAGGGATGGTCGCCCATGCCGGCGACCGAGCGAGCCGGCGTCGTGTCGGTGTCGGCGCGGACGAGGTCCATCAGGCCGGAGCGCGCCCAATAGGCGTTGCTGTCGAAGCCGGGCTTGTTGGCCTCTTCGCCCTTTTCGCCATAGCCGGTGAAGGAGGCGTAGATCAGGCGATCATTGAGATGGGCGAGGTGGTCGTAGGTAATGCCGAGCTTGGCGCGCACCGGCGGCGGCATGTTGGTGATGAAGACGTCGGCCTCTTCCACCAGCTTGTAGAGCACGGCCTGCGCTTCCGGCTTTGCGAGGTCGAGCGCGATGCTCTTCTTGTTGCGCGCTTCCAACAGCCAGGCGAAATTGTGCTCGCTGGTCGGATAGCCCGGAATGTTGGGCAGATTGCGGTAGGGATCGCCTGCGCCCGGCGGCTCGATCTTGACGACATCGGCACCGAAATCCGACAGCACGGTCGCGGCCGCTGGTGCTGCGATGAAACTCGCGCAATCCAGCACCTTGAGCCCTGCAAAAATGCCCTTTTCCATCGCGGAATCGCTCCCTTGCTCGTGTTGTTTCCCGCGCGCTGGAATTGGCGAGGGCCACGTCGCGGGCAGCATTAGACCGATGTTTCGGCGGGATGCAACGCTCCTCGCCGCGGCTCACTCATCCCCTGCGAGCAGGGCAGCGTTGCCGCCGGCTGCTGCGGTGTTGATCGTCACTGTCTGCTCGGTCGCAAAGCGCGCGAGGTAGTGCGGGCCGCCGGCTTTCGGGCCGGTTCCGGAGAGGCCGTTGCCGCCGAACGGTTGCACGCCGACCACGGCGCCGATCATGTTGCGGTTGACGTAGATGTTGCCGATCTGGACGCGGTCGACGATCGCCTCGATGGTATCGTCGATGCGGGAATGGATGCCGAGCGTCAGCCCGTAGCCGGTGCGCTCGATGGCTTGCAGGACGCGTTCGAGATTTTCGGCAGGGTAGCGCACGACGTGGAGGATCGGGCCGAACACCTCCTCGGTCAACTGGCCAGCATCGCCAAGCTCGAAAATATGCGGCGCGACGAAGCAGCCTTCCGGCGCGGTGCCGGCGAAATGCAGCCGCGCCTCTCCCTTCATTCGTGCGATGTGCGCATCGAGGCGCTGCTTGGCCTCGATATCGATCACCGGACCGATATGGGTCGCGACGTCGCTGGGGTCGCCGATCTTCAACTCGCGCGCCGCGCCCGCGATCATCTCGATCATGCGGTCGGCGACGTCCTCCTGCACGAACAGCAGCCGCAGCGCCGAGCAGCGCTGGCCGGCGGAACGAAACGCCGAGGTGACGACGTCGTCCGCGACCTGCTCGGGCAACGCGGTCGCATCCGCGATCATGGTGTTGATGCCGCCGGTCTCCGCGATCAGCGGCACGATCGGCCCGTCCTTGGCCGCCAGCGCCCGATTGATGCTGCGCGCGACCTCGGTCGAGCCGGTGAAAACGACGCCCGCGATATCGGGGTGCGCCGTCAGCGCGGCGCCGATGCGGCCGTCGCCGGCGACGAGGTGCAGCGCGCTTGCGGGGATGCCGGCCTCGTGCAGCAGCCGCACTGCCTCGACCGCAATGCGCGGGGTCTGCTCCGCGGGCTTGGCCACCACGCTGTTGCCGGCCATCAGCGCGGCCGTGATCTGGCCGAGGAAGATCGCCAACGGAAAATTCCATGGCGAGATCGCCACGAAGACGCCGCGGCCGCGCATGGCCAGCGCGTTGCTCTCGCCAGTCGGGCCCGGCATCGCCACATCGTTGCCGAACAGCTTGCGGCCTTGCGCGGCATAATAGCGGCAGAAGTCGGCGGCCTCGCGCAGCTCCGACAGCGCATCGTCGAGCGTCTTGCCGCCCTCGCGTTGCAGCAGCGCGATGAAATGGGGCGCGCGGTTCTCCAGAAGATGCGCGGCCTGCTCCAGCGCCGCCGCGCGCGCGGCTGCGGGTGTCCGGCTCCAGGCGGCAAAGCCGGCGCGCGCTGCAGCCACTGCCGCATTGGCCTGATCGGGCGTCGCGTCGGCGATCGGCTTGAGGTCGATCGTCTCGGCTTTGACATCCGTCAGCAACCGGTCGAGCGCGGCGCGCGCGCCGAATTCGACGCCGCGCGAATTGCGCCGTTCCGGCGCGAACAGATCGCCCGGCAGCGGAATTTTCGGATGGGACGCCTGCTGCGGCCGGACGATGGCATCCGCCGGGCGTTGCAACAGCGCCGTAACCGGCACGCGGTAATCGGACGCCTGTGCCACGAAGGAGGAGTTGGCACCGTTCTCCAACAGTCGCCGCACCAGATAAGCGAGCAGGTCGCGATGGCTGCCGACCGGGGCGTAGGTGCGGTAGGCGATCTCGGGGTGATCCTTGGCGAGCTGCTCGTAGAGCGCCTCGCCCATGCCATGCAGGCGCTGGAATTCGAAGCCGCCGTTCGCGCCGGCAAGCTCTAGCACGGTCGCGACGCTCAGCGCGTTGTGCGTGGCGAATTGCGGGAAGATCCGCGGCCGCAGACTCAACAGCTTTTGAGCGCAGGCGACGTAGTTCAGATCCGTCATCGCCTTGCGGGTGAACACGGGGTAGCCGTCGAGCCCGCGCTCCTGCGCGCGCTTGATCTCGGTGTCCCAATAGGCGCCCTTGACCAGCCGCACCATCAGCTTGCGGTCATGCGCGCGGGCGAGCGCGTCGACATAGTCGATCACGTCGCCGGCGCGCTTCTGGTAGGCCTGGATCGCGAGGCCAAATCCGTCCCAACCGGCAAGCGAGGGATCGGCGAGCGTTGCCGCGATCACGTCGAGGGACAATTCCAGCCGGTCGGCTTCCTCGGCATCGACGGTGAAGTTGAGGTCATGGGCCTTGGCGCGTTGCGCCAGGTCCAGCAATTGCGGCACCAGTTCGCTCATCACGCGGTCGCGACTGATCGCCTCGAAGCGCGGATGCAGCGCCGAGAGCTTGACGGAGATGCCGGGCCGGTCGGGCAGGGGATGGTGACCCGCCGCCTTGCCGATCGTCTCGATGGCACTGGCATAGGCGTCGAAATAGCGCCTGGCGTCAGTGGCGGTGCGGGCGCCTTCGCCGAGCATGTCGAAGGAATAGCGCGCCCTCTCGCCGGAGCGCGGCCGGGCTCGCTCCAGGGCCTGCGCGATGGTCTCCCCCAGTACGAAATGATTGCCCATCAGCCGCATCGCCTGGCGCGTGGCGGTGCGCACGGCGGGTGCGCCCAGCCGCTTCACGAGACGGCCGATGGTGCCGTCGGGCGTCTCGCCGGGCTGGATCACCCGCGCCGAGAGGCCCAGCGCCCAGGCCGAGGCGTTGACCAGGAATGCGGTGGACTTGGTCTCGTGATGGATGAAGTCGCCCTCGCCGAGCTTGTCCTCGATGAACTGGTCGGCGGTGCGCGCGTCCGGTACGCGGAGCAGCGCCTCGGCCAGCACCATCAAGGCCAGCCCTTCCTTGGTCGAGAGTGCGAACTCCCGCAGCATGTCCTCTACACCGCCAAGCCGGTCGTCGCGCTTGCGGATGGCTTCGATCAGCCGCGTCGCGGTGCGATCGATCCGCGCCTCCTGCGGGGGGCCGAGATGCGCAGACGGCAAAAGGCGCGCGGCGATATCGGCATCATCGGGCGCGTAGGCGGCGGAGAAGGGAGGCGGAATGTTCGGCATGGCGTGTCCTGTGGCTCCGATCCAGGATAATGCCGGCGTTACCTTAGCTCGATAGACAATTTAGCTGATCTGGCTTAGGAAATGAAGCCTCGCACCCATTTGGCCTCATAAAGTATGGAATTAGATCGAACAGACCGGAAAATCCTCTCGATTTTGCAGCAGGATGGGCGAATCGCCAATGTCGAGCTCGCGGAACGCATTGGGCTGTCGCCGACCTCGATTGGCGAACGGCTGAAGCGTTTGCAGCGAGAGGGCTTTATCGAAGGCTATGGCGCGCGGCTCAACCCGCACCGGCTCGGCCTTGGGCTCCTGGTGTTCGTCGAAGTGCTGCTCGACAAGACCACGCCCGACAATTTCGAGCGTTTTGCCCGCGCGGTGAAGCTCGCGCCCGAAGTGCTGGAGTGTCACATGGTTGCCGGCGGCTTCGACTATCTTGTGAAGGCGCGGCTGGCAGACATGACCGCGTATCGACGTTTCCTCGGCGAGACCTTGCTGTCGATGCCGGGCGTGCGCGAAACGCGAACCTATGCGGTGATGGAAGAGATCAAGCGCGACGCACCATTGCCGGTGGACTAACGAAGTGCCGTCGCGATTGTCATTGCTGTGGCGTTGAACGGGCGGTCTTCGCGGGCAAATAGTTTTCCGTGTGCAATCGCAACGCCTGTCGTCGAATGCACTGACCGTCTTCTGAAATTTCTTGGCCCGGCTCCCGGATCGATCCGGGAGGTAGCAACAGCCGGCGGGCTTATACTTTGAGGTTCTCTGCGGAGCTTTTGCCTCGGTTTGCGATCTCTTCATATTCCACCGTCTGTCCTTCGTTCAGGGACGACAGACCGGCTTTCTGCACTGCCGAGATATGCACGAACACATCCTTGCCGCCCGACGCAGGCTGGATAAATCCATAACCCTTCGTCGGGTTGAACCACTTGACCGTACCTTTAGCCATCACGACTTCTCCGCGGGTCTTCCTCCGAGATCGCGAACCGCCAGTCCCCGCCAACCGGCCGGTTCGGTCCTAATACGATACGCGGAATGTGGCTGGCTTGGTAGCTCAAACCACATCGGCCTTTCGCCGAATTCCGCTCAACTTCGCGGCGTTTTTGCCGGATTTGCCCGTTTCGCGGTCACTTGGTCCGCGCGCCGCGCGCCATCCGTCAATAAGTCGTGGCCAGATAATCGACGATCTTGCCGACATCGGCATCGTCGATCGGGGCGCCATAGACCTTGATCATCTTGGTGACCTCGGCCTGCCAGAAACCTTTCTTGTCCTTCATCGGCGGCTGCGTGTTGATGTAGTCGGCGGAGTGGCAGGCGCTGCAATTGCCCTGCACGACTTCAAGATTGGGCCCGGGCTTGAACGCCGCGACCTCATCGGGGGTCTTGTAATTGACCGGTGCTGCAAGTGCAGAACCCACCACGGCGGCGAGGGCGAGCGTGATGGTGAGGAAAACGGTGCGCTGCATGATCATTCCCCTCAAGCCACGGTGACGCGGACGGTTTCGACGACGTTGCGTAGATAACCCGCCGGATTCCAGCGCGGCGTATCCGGCTGGGTTTCGCCGCCATTGCCGGTGGCGCGCACCTTGAGCTCGTGCGAGCCCGCCGCGAGCTTCACCGGCAGCGTCCATTCACGGAACGAGTATTTGCCGAGGTCCTTGCCGAGCCTGGCGTTGGTCCAGGTTTTGCCGCCGTCGGTGGAGACCGCGACCTCCTTGATGCCCTTGCCGCCGTCGAAGGCGATGCCGCGCAGCGTCGTGCCGCCTGCTTTCAGCTTGGCTCCGTCGGGGACGCTGGTGATGAAGGAACGGATGGTGAAGCGGTTGATCGGGATCGTCGCCTTCGGTGCGGTGCCCGGCTCGACCGCATTGTTCGGCGTGTCCGGAATGCGGTAGGCCGACTTCATCCAGAAGCCGTCATAGACATTGTCGATGACGGTGATCTCGTTGACGTGCTTGACCCAATAGGTGCCGAAATAGCCGGGCACGATCAGGCGCAGCGGAAAGCCGTTGAGGAACGGCAGGTCCTCGCCGTTCATGCCATAGGCCAGCATCACCTCGCCGTCGCTCGCGTGATCGATATCGAGCGCCTTGACGAAATCGGGCGTCTTGTCGCTGACCGGACCGTCCATGCCGTTGAAGGTGACCTGCTTGGCGCCGCTCTGCACGCCCGCCATCGCTAGCACCGCCTTCAGCGGCACGCCGCGCCAGCGCGCATTGCCCATCGCACCGTTGGCGAGCTGGCCCCCGGCCACGCGCGGATCCAGGAAGCCGCGGCTGTTGCCGGAGCACTGGTTGACGGCGACGATCTCGGTCGCCTTCATCTTCCTTATGTCCTTCAGCGACAGCTTGAGCGGCTTGTCGACCTTGCCCTTGACCTCGAGCGTGAACTTGTCGGGGTCGAGACTGTAGGGCAGGTCGGACAGGTGATAGCGCACGAAGAACGCGTTATTCGGCGTGATCGGGCCGTCGTTGAATACCGCGAACGGCGTTTCGAGCTGCGGCGGGCGGCTGGTCAGGCCGATCATCGGCCGCTTCTGCGGATATTTCACCAAGGGACGTTCGCCATTGGCGAAGGGCAGGGCGACGGTGTCGAGTGCCAGCGCTTTGGTCGAGTTCAGTGCAGTCGCAACAGCGGCAAGGCCCGCTCCTTTGAGCAGGTCGCGTCGATCGAACATGTGGTCTCCTCCCGGAGCTTTTCGGTGGATCACGGTCATCACCGCGATCTCGCACTCATGTGTCGCAACGACTCGGTTGAAGTCAATTCGTGCTTTCGCAGCAGGCCCATGCCGCTGCGTTGCAGCAAGCCGGTGTTACGCGGTGACGAGATTGAGCTGGGCCGTCGCCGCGGTGAAGGTACGCTCCCTCGCCCCGTTCTTACGGGGAGAGGGTTGGGGTGAGGGGCCTCTCTCCACACGTGCGACTGCCGCGAGACCTGTACCCCCTCACCCGGAATCCGCGCTATGCGCGAATTCCGACCTCTCCCCGCAAGCGGGGAGAGGTAAAGAAATCACGCCGCGACGCGTTCGCCCTGATCAACCAGCACCGACAGCGCCCTGGCGTCCGCGACAACGCGCACGGCCATCGGTTCGTCGCGGCCGCGGATCGCGACCTCCTGCTGCGGCAGCGCATCGTCGGCAAGGCCCGCGGTGCGGCGGACTTCCTCCGAGACGATCGCTTCGCAGGCCAGTGTCTTGGTCATGTCCTGGAGGCGGGCCGCGACGTTGACGGCGTCGCCCAGCGCCGTGAACACGATGTGATCGCGATAACCGATGTCGCCGATGATGACCTCGCCGCCGTGGATGCCGATGCCGAAGCGGATCGGCTGGCGCAGATCGTGGCTCAGGAGCTCGTTGAGATCGTCGATTTGCCTGGCGATACCGGCGGCGGCCTTCAGCGACTGCCGGCAGGCCTCTTGCGGATCGGCGCTCAACCCGAACAGCGCCAGCATGCCGTCGCCGACGAACTGGTTCGGCTGGCCGCCATTCTCGATCACGGCCTGCGAGACGGCGCCGAGGAAGCGGTTGACGATGAACACGGTGTCGAACGGCAGCCGCTTCTCGGCCAGCTGCGTCGAGCCGCGCATGTCCACGAACAGGCTGACGAGATAGCGCTCCTGGCCGATTCTGGCGGGCGTCGAGGCCCGTGTGCTCGCCGTCAGAGTATGCGCGGTGAAGAGCTGGAAGAAGGAGAGATCCGACGTCGGCCGCAGCTGGCAGGCGAGCCTGATCGAGGGGTCGCTGGTGCCGACGCGGGTGAGCACGAACGCCTCGCGCTGCGACGGCTCGGGCAGGGCGTCATGATCGCCGATGATGCGGATGCGACAGGTCGAGCAGCGGGCGCGGCCGCCGCAGACGCTGGCATGCGGCACATTGTGGCGCAGGCTCGCTTCCAGCACGGAGAGGCCCTTGGGGACGCGCACCGTCTTGCCGTTGCCGTAGGACAGCGCGATCATGCCACCGCGTCGTTCGCGCAAGGCCCGCACGCCGCGTGCGGCCAGCGCCAAGGCGAGCAATCCGAGATAACCGGCGGTGAGGCCGCCGGTGATGCGGTCGAGCGTCGTGGCCTCGGCAGCCGTGCCGACCTGGCGCCGCGTGAGATTATGCGTCCGCCATTCCCCGTCGTCGGCCTCGATCTCGACGCTGCGGCCACCCTGGTAGACGCCCAGCAGCGACAGCGTCGGGATCAGCACGGCCGCCGCGAGCAGATAGGGCGCCGCGCGCGTGAAGAACGGTTTGAGGCGAAGCCAGAAATAGATGCCGATGCAGCCGTGCACCCAGGCGATGAGAAGCAGGATCGTCATCGTCCAGATACGATTCGACGCGACGAAGAACAGATAGAGTTCCTGCGGATAGAGTTTCTGGTGCCCGTACAGCGTCTGCCCGAGCCGCACGCCGATCACATGCCCCATGACCAGCGCGGGGATGCTCAAGCCCAGCACGAGCTGCAGCGGCTCGACCGTCCGCCAGCGGAACTGCCGGCGCAGATACAATGCGTAGATGCCGAGCCCCATATGCGTGAGCGCCGCCGTGTAGAACGTGATCGCAACCGGCAGGAACTGCCAGAACAGCGTGTGGTAGTAGACCCCGATCTCCATGGCATCGACCGAGATGTTGCCGAGCGCATGGTTGAGGAAATGGCTGACCACATAAGCGAACAGGATGACGCCGCAAACCAGCCGCACCTGGCGCACGCTGATGGCGCGGGAAAGCTCGGAAAATCGTGAGGATGCGGTTGCGGCCATGATTCTGTTGTATCAGTTCATGAAGGAGAACAGCCAGCGTCGCGTTTAATTCCGGGGATGGCCAGCTTGCGGGATCACATCCGCGGCAAGGTTACGAAATCGTAGGGTAGGCAAAAGCGCACTTGAGCGCCGTGCCCGCCAATCCCCTCCGCTGTCGTCCCGGCGAAGGCCGGGACCCATAACCACAGGGCAAAGTTTGGCGACGGCTCGTGGTTATCAGCTCGCGCCGAACCCCTTCCTGTGGTTATGGGTCCCGGGCTCGCGACTGCGTCGCGCCCCGGGACGACAGCGGTGTATGCGGTCCCAGCTTCGGTCCCCCCAACATTGACTCCCCCTCCCAGGTTGGCGAAAAGCGCCGCCGTGACGACAGCTCCCGACATCACGATGCCCCCCGCTGGCGCGGCGCGCCGGCCGTTCGTCATGGCCGCGGCGATCATCGCCGCGATGACGCTGCTGCGCATCGCCTACGCCTCGGCCATCGAGCTGCGCACGGACGAGGCCTATTACTGGACCTGGTCGCAGGAGACGGCGCTCAGCTTCCTGGATCATCCCCCCGGGATCGCCTGGCTGATCCGGTTCGGCACCGCGATCTTCGGCGACACCCCGCTCGGTGTGCGCTTCGGCGGCATCGTCGCGATGCTGGTGACGCAGCTCCTGCTCGCCGATATCGTCCGCCGCCTCACCCATGATGTGCGCGCCGTCGTGCTCGCGGTGCTGATGCCGGAGGCCGCGCTCTATTACGGCCTGCTGATGGCCAAGGTCGCGCCCGATGTCGCCATGATCCCGTTTGCGGTGGCGATGATGTGGTGCCTGGTGCGGCTTGCGCAGGGCGGCGATGGCCGCTGGTGGCTCGCGGCCGGCCTGTTCGCCGGGCTGGCGATGCTGTCGAAATTCACCGTGATCATGTTCGCGCCGGCGGTTGCCGCCTTTCTGCTGGTGCCGGATTGGCGCTGGCGCTGGCTGCGCAGCCCCTATCCGTATTTCGCGATCCTGATCGCAATCGCCGTATTCTCGCCTGTCCTGATCTGGAACGTGCAACACGACTGGGCCGCGATCCGCTTCCAGGGCGTGCGCGCCACCACCAGCTACGGCATCTCGCTCCGCACCTTCGGCGATTACATCGGCCTCCAATTCGGTCTGGTCGGCTTCGTCATGCTGCCGGTGGTGCTGACGGGGGTGGTGATGACGGCGTGGCGCGGCTATCGCACGCGCGAGCCGGTCGCGATTTTGTTGTCGACCGCGGTCCTGGTGCCGTTTCTCTATTTTCTCGCGAAATCCCTGACCCTCCGCGTCGGCGACACCTGGCCGATGTTCATGTGGCCGGTCGGTTTCGCCGCCGCCGCTGTCAACCTCACCATGTTGTCGGGCGAAGGAAGATCGGCGCGGATGATCAGGGCGTCGCTGTTCTGGGCCAACACGGCGGTGGTCTCGGGCATCGCTTTTGTTGTCATCGTGTTCCTCTATTACGTCGCCGCGCCTTGGAATTTTCTCGGCAAGATTGATCCGATCGGTGCCGAGTCCGGCTACGAGCAGGTCGCCGCGCGCGCACAGGCCGCATTGGACGAGACCGGCGCGACCTGGATCGCCACGACGGACTACCGCACCTATGCCATGATGCGCTGGCTGTTTAGGGGCCGCGTGCCCGTGATCGAGATCAACGAGCGCGGCCGCTTCCAGGACTTTCGTGATCCCGGCCTAGACCGGATCAAGGGCCACGCCGGCATTTATGTTGGGCGAGAACCGGACGACCGCTCATCGCTGTGGGAGAACATCCCCGCCAAGCGCGAGCCGCTCGGTCAAGTCGAGCGCCGCTGGCGGGGTCTCGTGATGGACAATTATGTGCTGGAGAAGCTCTCAGGCTGGACGCCGGAGCTGTCGCCGCCGACGAACTCGCCGCTGTTCCAGTGGCGCGTGCTGGCCCTCTCCCTCTCCCCGCGTGCGGGGAGAGGCGAAAGATCACTCCTCTTCCTTCTTCCGCAGCAGATCCGTGGCGAGATCCGACAGCTTCGGCGGCGGCAGTGCCGCGAACGGCAGCGGCCGTGTGACGTCGATCGCGGCGAGGCCCAGCCGCGCCGTCAGCAATCCATTCAGCATGCCTTCGCCCAGCCGCTGCGACAGCTTCGCCGCAATGCCGTGGCCGAGCATCTGCTGCACCAGGCTGTCACTCGCGGCCATGCCGCCGGTAATGGCGAGATGGGCGATGACGTGGCGGAGCAGGCGGATCATGCCGAGCGCGCCGGGACGCCCGCCATAGAGAAAAGCGAGCTGGCGGATCAGGCGCAGCGACGCCACGAACACGAACAACACGTCGATCAGCGCGCGCGGCGAAACCGCTGTCACGATCGAGACCTTCTGCGCGGCTGACGACACCAGCCGCCGCGCCTCGATGTCCAGCGGCGACATCAATTCGCGCTCGGCGAGCCGGATCATGTCGGCGCCGTCGATAATCTCCCCGGCGTGGCTCTCCAGTGCGGCACGGGCGCGCGCGAGCTGCGGGTTCTGATGTGCAATCTTGAGCAGATCCTGCACGATGATTCGGCTCTCCTTGCGGTCGTCGCTGGCAAGGACGGCGGCCGCGCGCTGATGCAGTTTTTCGATGGTTGCCAGCCGCGCCAGCCCGAACGCCTCGCGTCCGGTCACCACCGCGAGCGCAAGTGCTGTGACGAAGGCAAGCGCCAGTCCGACGAAGCCGAGGCTTTCGCTGCGCGCGAACAGATCCTCGATCAGACGGACGACGCCGAGTCCGACCCCGAGCAGCGTCAGCCCGGCAACGCCGGACCAGAACAATGTGCCCCAGGGAAAGCCGCGTCGCGTCGGAAGCGTCGCTGCGATCGGCACCGGCAAATTCGCCGGATCCGGCTCCGGCGTGATCTGGATGGTGGTGCGGCCGAGCCGGGTCGTCTCGTCGGCCCCGGTAACGACGACGCCGGGGTCGTCGAGCCGGAACGTCGCCGGTCGCCGTGACTTTGATCGGTCGTTCATGACAATTTGTCTCCGATCAGGAACTGCAAGGCACGGTCGAGGCGGATGTGGGGCAGCGCCGGCTGGTCGGCCCCCTCGCGTTCGAGCTTTGGCGGACGGAAACGCAGGAAGCGAAAATCGCTCTTCCCGGCGGCCTCGGTCGAGAGCCCGCGGAACGCGTCGGTGCCGTTGAACAGCGGCTCGGGATCCAGCGGCAGGTCGCCCGGAAAGGTTGCCACCTCGGTGTTGCCGTCGAAGAACTCGCCGCCGGCGCTTTCGCCGGCGGCCGGCGTTCCCAAGATCGACGGCAATTTGTCACGGCCATGCGCGACCTGCGCCTCGCGCGTGGCGCGGACGGCGGCGAGCGCGACGACGTCGATCTCCGCCCCGGTCGTTTCCGCGCGGGCAACGGCGCGGGTCACCGCGCGGCGCAGCACGGCCTCGAGCCGGTCATGGCTGGAATGATGCAGATGATCCGCCTTGGTCGCCGCGAACAGCACGCGGTCGATCCGCGGCCGGAACAGGCCGGAGAGGATCGTGCTGCGGCCGATGTTGAAGCAGTCGAGAATGCCCGCGAGCGCGGCTTCGAGATCGTGCAGCGCTTCGGGGCCGGCGTTGAACGCGGCGAGCGCGTCGGCCAGCACGATCTGGCGATCGAGCCGGGCAAAATGATCCCGGAAGAACGGCCGCACCACGACGTCCTTGTAGGCCTCGTAGCGGCGTACCATCATCGCCCACAGTGATCCCTCCGGCGCCTGGCCGCCCGCGGGCACGTCAAGCGGCGCAAAGGTCAGCGCCGGTGTGTCGGCGAGATTGCCCGGCATCAGGAAGCGGCCGGGCGGCAGCAGGCTCATCGCAAACCGCTCGTCGCGGCAGCCTTGCAGATAGCCCCTGAACAGCTTTGCGGCCGTGAGCGTCGCCTGCTCGTCCTCGCGCGCCTCGGGCTTGAGGGTTGCGAGATGCGCGTGCCAGTCCGCGGCAAGATGGACGCGCGGCGCCTCGCGCGACAGCGCGAGACTTTCGGCCGACCATTGCTCAAAACTCTTCTGAAGCAGCGGCAGGTCAAGCAGCCACTCGCCGGGATAGTCGACGATGTCGAGCGTCAGCGTGCGGTCGGCGCCGTTCGGGCGCTGGTAGTCGATGACGAGCCTGAGCTCGCTGATGTCGACGGTCGAGCTCGGCCAGCGCCGCTCCTCGATCAGCGCGCGCAGATGGCTCTCATAGGCAAAGCGCGGCACGGCGTCGTCCGGCTGCGGCGCCAGATGCGCCCGCGCGATCCGCCCGGATGAATAGGCCTCGAATACCGGAAACCGACCACCGCGCGTCAGACCGTGGATCAGCGCGGTGATGAACACCGTCTTACCGGCCCGCGACAGGCCGGTGACCCCGAGCCGCACGGTCGGATTGAAGAAGTGCTCGCCATAGTCGATCAGCGCCCTCGCCGACAGGCGCGCTTCTTCGACCATATCCTGGAAACTAAATGCCATATGAACGTTGGGAATCTCGGGCGAGGGCGGATACGTAAAAAGGACTAGTCACAAAAGTGGCAACTGCCTGAGGAAAATCAAGCTTCATACTTCCACCGTCTTTGTCGGCAAATCACCCGTTTGAACGACGCGCCGATCCCAAAACACCCATACAAGAGGGTATTGTCTCACCTTGCGGATTGCCATGACCGTCTTCCAACTGAAACAGCTCGCATCCTCCTCCGTCCACGCAGCCGCCGACGCGATCGGCTGGCATTACGACCGCGCCGAGCTGATCGCCGACGGCGTGATCCACGCGATCGGCGTGCTCTGCGGCATCGTCGCTGCGACCGTGCTGGTGGTACTGACGGTGCTCTATGCCGACGCAACCGACATCGTCGGGGTCTCGATCTACGTCGCCGGCCTGCTCTCGATGCTGGTGTTGTCGGCGACCTATAATCTCTGGCCGATCTCGCCGGCCAAATGGCTGTTGCGGCGATTCGACCATTCGGCGATCTACCTCCTGATCGCGGCGACCTACACGCCGTTCATCCTGGAGGTGAAGGACAGCGGCTTCGCGCTGGTGTTGCTCACTGGTGTCTGGTGTGTGGCGATCCTGGGCATCGTGCTGAAACTTCTCTATCCCGGCCGGTTCGACCGCGTCGCGGTCGGCATCTACCTCGCCATGGGCTGGAGCGGCATCATGCTCTACGATTCCGTGGTCAAGGCGCTGCCCGCGCTGGTGCTGGGCTTCATCCTTGCGGGCGGACTGCTCTACAGCTTTGGCGTGATCTTCCATGCCTGGCGGCGGCTGCGCTTCCAGAATGCGATCTGGCACGGCTTTGTCTTGGCCGGCGCGGCGTGCCATTATACCGCGGTGCTCGATCTCGTGTTGAGCTGAGCAAGCTCCGCGAAGCGGAATAAGCCAAAACGGTATAAGACAAGAGGAGACGTCGCATGCAGGTGACCGGCAAGGTCGTGGTCGTCACGGGCGGCGCCAACGGCATCGGCAAGGCGCTGTGCGAGGCCTTTCACAAGGCCGGTGCGGCCAAGGTCGTCGTCGCCGACATGGACGCGGACAATGCGCGGGCGGTTGCAGCCACGGTGGATGGCGCGGCCTTCAAATGCGATGTCGCGCAGGAAAAGGATATTGCCCACGTCATCGAGGAGACCGAGCGGCAGTTCGGCCCGATCGAATTGTTCTGCTCCAATGCCGGCATCGGCGGCGGCTTCGACCCGATGTCGGTCAATGCCGGCGGCGCCTCCGACGAGCCGTGGCAGCGCAGCTGGGCTATCCACGTCATGGCGCATGTCTATGCGGCGCGGCATCTGATCCCGCGCATGAAGGCGCGCGGCGGCGGCTATTTCCTCAACACCATCTCGGCCGCGGGCCTGCTGTCGCAGGTCGGTAGCCCCGCTTATTCCACCACCAAACATGCCGCGGTCGGCTTTGCCGAAAATCTCGCGATCTCGCACAAGGCGCACAACATCCGCGTCTCGATCCTCTGCCCCCAGGGCGTCGACACCAACATGCTGCGTTCGATCCCCAAGGGCCCGCAATCCGGCGACGGTGATCTCTCGCCTGAGCAGGTCGCCGAGGACGTGCTCGCCGGCCTCGCGCAGGAGACGTTCCTGATCCTGCCGCACCCGCAGGTGCTCGGCTACGTGCGCAAGAAGACCGAGAATTACGACCGCTGGATCGGCGGCATGGCCAAGATCCAGGCCAGGATGCGCGACGAGTTCGGGAGGTAGGGAAGAGGCGCGCCATGACCTCCGGTGTCGTCCTGGCGAAGGCCAGGACCCATACCGCGAGGTCTACCGATCTTGCCGTAGTAGCAGTACCGAACGACAAGTCTTCGCCAAATTACTTCTTGGGGTAGTGGGTCCTGGCTTTCGCCAGGACGACGGCATGAAGCTACGTGCGCTCCTAATGCTTCTGCCCGTACAGCACCGGCACCGCCGAATCCACGATCACCTCGACGAGGCTGGTCCCGTCGAATGCCATCCCGCGCTCGAGCGCTTCGCCCAGCTCAGCTGCCTTGCTCACCCGCACCGCATGGCAACCCATGCCCTCGGCGAGCCGGACGAAATCGATCCCCGGCAGCTCCAGTCCCGGCACGTTCCTCACCTGCATCACCTGGCTGAACGAGCGCATCGCGCCGTAGCCGGAATTGTTGATGACGACGATGGTGAGCGGCAGCTTGCGCTGCGCGGCGGTCCACAGTGCCTGGATCGAATACATCGCCGAGCCGTCGCCGATCAGGCACACCGTGCGGCTGTTCGGCTTGCCGAGCGCCATGCCGACCGCGGCCGGCAGCGAGTAGCCGAGCCCGCCGCTCGCCATGGTGTAAAAACTGTCCTGGCCGCGCATCGGCATGAACTTTTGCATCGCCGGCCGGTGCGAGGGAATTTCCTCGACCAGCGACGCGCCGCCGGGCATCGCCTGCGACAGCGAATGCAGCAGGAATTCGACCGGGAGCGGATCGGCGGCCTGCGGTGCCGGCGGCAGCGTTCGCCCCTTCGGTGCCGCGCGCTTGCTCTCCGGCAAGAGCTCGAGCAGCATTGCGAGCGCCGGCTTCATCGTCGCGATGATACTGGTTCCGACCGGCGTCACCGCTGCGGCGTCCGGGTCATCCGTGATCTGGAAGATCGTCGCACCGCCGTCGAAGATGGCGGCGTGGCCTTCGACGTGGAAGGTGAACACGGGCGCGCCGATCACGACGACGAGGTCGTGCTCGCGCAGCGCGTCCGACAATTGCGCCGGCGAGGCATGCAGGAAGCCCGCGAATTGGGGATGGCGTTCCGGGAACGAGCAGCGCGCCGAAAACGGGCTGACCCAGACGCTGGCCCTGGCTTTCTCGGCCACGCGCACCATCAGATCGACCGCGCCGGCGCGATCGACGCCGGGGCCGACGACAAGGGCAGGGTGCTTGGCTGAACCGAGCGCGGTGACCAGCGCCTTCATCGCGTCAGCCTCAGGCGCTATCTCGCGACTGACCTTGCGGGCTTCGACGGGAGCTGTCGCATGCGCCCAATCGTCGACCGGAATCGAGACGAAAGTCGGCCCGCATGGCGGCTGCATCGCGGTGTAATAGGCGCGTGCGATCGCGGCCGGCACGTCTTCGGGCCGCGCCGGCTCCACGCTGTACTTCACATAAGGCCGCGGGAATTCGGATGCACGCTCCGCATAGAGGAACGCCTGCAACGGCAGGATCGAGCGCGCCTGCTGGCCCGCGGTGATCACCAGCGGCGTCTGGTTGCGATGCGCGGTATAGATGTTGCCGAGCGCATTGCCGACGCCGGCGGCCGAATGCAGATTGACGAAGCCGGCATTGCGCGTCGCCTGCGCATAGCCGTCGGCCATGCCGACCGCGGAGGCCTCCTGAAGCGCCAGAACGTAGTCGATGTCGTCGGGCCAGTCGCTCAGGAACGGCAGCTCGGTCGAGCCGGGATTGCCGAACACGCGTCTGATGCCGAAGGAGCGCAGCAGGTCGAGCGTCGCCTGCTTGACGGTGACGGATTTGCTGCCGGTCTTGCCGTTCTTCGCCATGGTTTCCGTTCCCTGATGTTTGTTGGCGCTATCAGCCCCACCCGTCATTGCGAGGAGCCCTTGCGACGAAGCAATCCAGACTGCCACTGCGGAGGGATTCTGGATTGCTTCGCTACGCTCGCAATGACGAGAAGAAGCAGCAGTGTGTCACCACACCGCCGTCCCCTTCATCGTCGGCTGCCCTTCCGCGTTCGCGGTCCACAGCTCCATGCCATCAGCGGTCTCGTTGGCGTTGATGGAGAACTCCGAGCCCTCGAACAGCGGCTGCACCCCGCGATACGAAAACTTCTTCGGCGCCTTGCCGCCGTGCAGCTTCGCCGCCATCTCGATGATCAGCGCCGCCTGCAACGGCCCGTGGAAGATCAGGCCCGGATAGCCCTCGACCTTGGTGACGTAGTCGCGGTCGTAATGGATGCGGTGACCGTTGAAGGTCAGCGCGGAATATCGAAACAGCAGCACGGGATCGGAGACATGCGTCTCGCGATGCTGCGCCTTGGGCGGCGGAGGCGGGGCCTTTGCCGGCGCGGGCGTCGTCGTCATCTCGCGATAGACGATGTCCTGCCGCTCGCGGATGGCGACGCCGCGTGGGCAAGAGATGCTGTGCTCGACCGAGACGAAGCACAGCGTGCCGGTCGAGCCGGTCTTCACCTGCACGTTCGCGATGCGCGAGGTCCGCGTCGATTCATCGCCGACGCGTAGCGGCTGCAGGAACTCGATCTCGCCGCCGGCCCACATCCGGCGCGGCAGCGGCACGGGCGGCAGGAAGCCGCCGCGGGTGGGGTGGCCGTCAGGGCCGAGCATCGACATCGGAAACACCGGCTGGGCCAGGCACCAATGCACCGTAAACGGCGCCGCATCGCCGGCCTTGGGCGAACCGACCTCCTGGAACAGCGTCGCGCGCAAACTCTTCACGAGCTGCGCAGTGACGGTGTCGGTGGCCTCTTCGCTGCGGCCGATCCATTGCCTGAGATGATCGATGTCGAGCTTCTCGGTCATGATGCCTCGCTCTTGTTGTTACGATTTTTTGGCCGGTCTTTCGCCGATCGCCGGCACGGCACCATAGCTGCGCGTTTCGCCGACAATGATCGGCGCCGGCGCGGGATAGCTGACGGGCCCCTGCGGTGTGTCGACCTCGATGCGGCGCAGATGCGGATGCTTGGCGAGGTCTGCCATGGTGTTGACCTCGGCAAAGGCGATGTCGGCATCGGACAGCCGCTTGAGCAGCTCGTCGCGCGTCATCTTGGCGAAGGCATCCGCGACCGTCTTGTCGGTGAAATCGCGGTTGCGCACGCGCTCGACCATGTTGGCAACGCGCGGATCGGCAGGCAGATCCGGCTGGTCCAGCACCTTTGCGCAGAGCGTCTTCCACTCGCGCTCGCTCTGGATCGAGATCAGGATGTCCTTGCCGTCGCTGGACGTGAACACGCCATAGGGTGCGATCGAGGGATGGCGCAGCCCCATGCGCTTGGGCGGATTGCCGGCTTCCGAGTTGAGCAGCGGCACGGTACACCAGTCCGCCATCACGTCGAACATGGAGATGCGGATGTCGGCGCCCTTGCCGGTACGCCCGCGTCCGATCAGGGCTTCCAAAATCGCCGCATGCGCGGTCGCGCCGGTCGCGACGTCGACGATCGACATGCCGACCCGTGAGGCACCGTCGGGATTGCCGGTGATCGAGGCAAGGCCGCTCTCGGCCTGGATCAGCAGATCATAGGCCTTGCGGTGCGCATAGGGGCCGTCGTCGCCATAGCCGGTGATCGTGCACGAGATCAGCCTGGGATAATCCTTCAGCAGCCGCTCGCGCGAAAAGCCGAGCTTGTCCATCGAGCCCGGCTTGAGATTCTGGATCAGCACGTCGGCGCTCGCGATCAGTTTTTCCAGCTCAGCGCAGCCTTCCTTGGTGGCGAGATCGACCACCGCCGATTGCTTGCCGCGGTTCAGCCACACGAAATAGCTGCTCTGGCCCTTGGCGGCCGCGTCATAGCCGCGGGCGAAATCGCCTTCGGGCCGCTCGATCTTGATGACTTCCGCGCCGGCATCCGCCAGCCGCGACGAGCAGAACGGGGCCGCCACCGCCTGCTCGACCGCAATCACCCTGATCCCGTCAAGAGCTCCCATGATGGCTGCCTCAGTACGAGCGGGGCATGCCGAGCACATGCTCGGCGATGAAGGACAGCACGAGGTTGGTCGAGATCGGCGCCACCTGATAGAGCCGCGTCTCGCGGAATTTGCGCTCGACGTCGTACTCCTCGGCAAATCCAAAGCCGCCATGGGTCTGGACGCAGGCATTCGCCGCTTCCCACGATGCATCGGCCGCGAGCATTTTTGCCATGTTGGCCTCCGCGCCGCAGTCGAGCCCGGCCTCGTATTTGCGCGTGGCTTCCTTCACCATCAATTCGGCCGCACGCATCGCCGCATAGGCTTTGGCGATCGGGAACTGGATGCCTTGATTCTGGCCGATCGGCCGGCCGAAAACGCTGCGCTCCTTGGCGTAGTTGGTGGCCTTGGCGATGAACCATTTGGCATCGCCGACGCATTCGGCCGCGATCAGGATCCGTTCGGCATTCATGCCGGAGAGGATGTAGCGAAAGCCCTTGCCTTCCTCGCCGATCAGATTTTCCGCCGGCACCTTCATGTCGGTGAAGAACACTTCGGTGGTGGCGTGGTTCATCATGGTGCGGATCGGGCGGATCTCGAGGCCGTTGTTCTTGGCCTCGCGCATGTCGACAATGAACACGGAAAGACCGTCGGTGCGCTTCTTGACCTGGTCCTTCGGCGTGGTGCGCGCCAGCAGGAGCATCAGGTCGGAATGCTCGGCGCGGCTGGTCCAGATTTTCTGGCCGTTGACGACGTAGCCGGCATTGCCGTCCTTGCGGGCGAAGGTCTTCAGCGAGGTGGTGTCGGTGCCGCTGGTCGGCTCGGTGACGCCGAAGGCCTGCAGCCGCAATTCGCCGCTCGCCACCTTCGGAAGATATTTTGCCTTCTGCTCGTCATTGCCGTGCCGCAGCACGGTGCCCATCGTGTACATCTGGGCGTGGCAGCCGCCGCCGTTGCAGCCCGCGCGCTGGATCTCTTCGAGGATCGCCGCGGCCGCAGAAAGCTTCAGGCCTGCGCCGCCATATTCCTCGGGGATCAGCACCGAGAGATAACCGGCCTCGGTCAGCGCCTCGACGAAGGCCTTGGGGTAGGCCATCTCACGGTCGAGCTTGCGCCAGTATTCGCCGGGAAACTGCGCGCACAGCTTTGCAACGGCCTCGCGGATGTCGGCGTGATCTTCGGTGTGGTGTTCTTCACTCATGGGGTTTCCCGTATGTGCGGCAGTTAGGATAACGCCGGCCGATCCTCTGGCGTTGTGAAAACAATGCCAGCCCCCTATGCGCATTTGCTATAGCGTATGGAGTAGCCTTCCAGGATTGGCAAGCATGGATTTCCGTCAGCTCAGGACCTTCAGTTGCGTGGCGGAGCTCGGCAGCCTCTCCAAGGCGTCCGACACGTTGCGCGTGGCGCAGCCGGCGCTCTCCCGGCAGATCAAGCTGCTGGAACACGAGCTGCGCACCGAATTGTTCACCCGTAACGGCCGCGGCATGGTGCTCACGGATGCCGGCCGCCTCTTGCTGGCGCGCACCTCCGGCATCGTGCGGCAGATCGACCAGATCCGCGACGACATCCAGTCGTCCAAGGGGCCGCCGTCCGGCCAGGTCGTGCTCGGCCTGGTCCCGACCGTGAGCTGCGTGCTGTCGGCGCGCTTCGCGCGGCGCTGCGTCGAAAAGTTTCCCGGCATTTCGCTGCGCATCGTCGAGAGCTACAGCGGCCATCTCGTCGAATGGCTGCATCGCGGCGAGATGGATCTCGCCATCCTCTACGGCCGCTCCGCCGATCTGCATCTCAACGTGGAGAGCCTCGGTCGCGACAACATCGTCGCGGTGGGTCCGCGCGGCTGCGGCCTCGCGCGCAAGAAGAGCGTCGATGTCGGCTGGCTGCTGCGGCAACGGTTGGTGCTGCCCAGTCATTCCCACGGCCTCCGTGCGCTGATCGAGCACGCGGCGGCGCAACGCAAGATCAAGCTCAACGTCCAGCTCGAAGCGGATTCGTTCCGCGTGCTCACGAGCCTCGTCGAGGAAGGCCTCGGCTTCGCGCTGCTGCCGCCATCATCCGTCCGCGGCGAGGTCGCGGACGGGCGGCTGGAAACCGCTCTCGTCTCGAAGCCGATGACGCGCGAGCTCATATTCGCCTCTCCGATCGACCGTCCGGTCTCGACGGCCTCGGTTGCCGTCACCGCCCTCCTGCGCGAGGAGGTCGCCGCCTGCCGCAAGGACGGCGTGTGGGACATCAAGTTGAGTTAGATGTGCCGGTGTCGTAGACCAGTCGCGCGCGATCTCGCCTTCGCATCTGGCGCGAGCTGTCATGCCGGAATTTTATAGCCGGGGAGGTGCGTCGCCAGTTTGGCGCGCACGTGCCGCCAAAACCTCGTCATTGCGAGCGCAGCGAAGCAATCCAGGAATCCCTCCGCGGTTACAAGTCTGGATTGCTTCGTCGCAAGGGCTCCTCGCAATGACGGAGGATGAGCCTACCCCGGGATTCTCACCGGCAACGACTCGTATCCCTTGATGAAGCTCGAATAGATCCGCTTGGGCTCGCCGACCACCTCGATGCGGTCGAAGCGCTTCAGCATCTCTTCCCAGACGATCTTGAGCTGGAGCTCGGCGAGGCGCATGCCGACGCAGCGGTGGATGCCGAAGCCGAAGGAGAGGTGGGTGCGCGGCCGCGGCCGATCGATGATGAACTCGTTCGGCCTCTCGAACATCTCCTCGTCGCGGTTGCCGGAGACGTACCACATCACGACGCGGTCGCCCTTCTTGATGTGCTTGCCGCCAACTTCGGTGTCCTGCAGCGCGGTGCGCCGCATATGCGCGAGCGGGGTCTGCCAGCGGATCACTTCGGGCACCATGGAATCGATCAGTTCCGGGTTGGCGCGCAGCCTGTCGTACTGCTCCGGGTTCTCGTTCAGCGCCAGCACCGAGCCCGTCATGGTATTGCGCGTGGTGTCGTTGCCGCCGACGATGAGCAGGATGATGTTGCCCATGAGATTGTCGGGATCCATGAACCGCGTGGCGTCGTTGTGCGCCATCAGCGACAGCAGATCGTTGCGCGGCGCGGAATTGACGCGCTCGTTCCAGAGCTTGGACATGTAGGCGTAGCATTCGTCCATCTCGCGGCGGCGCTCTTCGGCCGAGGCCACGATGCCGCTCTTGGGCAGCGCGGTCGCGACATCGGACCAGCGCGTCAGCTTGCGCCGTTCCTCCCAGGGGAAGTCGAACAGGGTGGCCAGCATCTGCGTCGTCAACTCGATCGAGACGCGCTCGACGAAATTGAAGGTCTCGTTGCGCGGCAGATTGTCTAGTACGGTCTGCGAACGCTGGCGGATCAGTTTTGCCAGTTCGTCCAGATGAGTCGGCGTGAACATCGGCGACACCGTCTTGCGCTGCGACGAATGACGCGGCTGGTCCATGGCGATGAAGCTCGGCCAGTCGTAACCTTCCGGCACGTCGCGGATCCCGATGCCGCCGAGCGTCGAGTCAGAGGAGAACAGGCCGTGGTTGGTGTCGACATGCATGATGTCGTCGTACTTCACCACCGACCAGTACGGTTCGATCGGCGCGTTGGTGCAGTAATGCACCGGCTCTTCCTTGCGCAGCCGTTCGAACCACGGCCACAAGGTGTCGTCCTGGAACAGTCTGGGCGCGCCCGGGTGGAACTGCGCCAGCGGGGTCGCATAGGCCTCTTCGCGAGCCCTGCGCATGCGTTCGGCCTTGTCCACTTGAACCGGCGCTTGGATGTTCATGGTGGTTCTCCAGTGTTTGAATCGGACGCCGAGACGCAGTTCACCTCGCCCCGCTTGCGGGGAGAGGTCGGATCGCATCGCTAGATGCGATCCGGGTGAGGGGGAGTCTCCACGAGTCGGCGGTCACCGTCCTCGTGGAGATTCCCCCTCACCCCACCCTCTCCCCGCAAGCGGGGCGAGGGAGAGAAGCACCGGCGTATGCCACATCACGCCGCGATCTTCACCGGCAAGCTTTCGAGACCCTTCACGAAGCTCGAATAGACCCGCTTGGGTTCGCCGACCACCTCGATATGGTCGAATCGCTTGAGGATTTCTTCCCAGATGATCTTGAGCTGGAGTTCGGCAAGCCGCAAGCCGACGCAGCGGTGGATGCCGAAACCGAACGAGAGATGCGTGCGCGGCCGCGCGCGGTCAATGATGAATTCGTAGGGCTTTTCGATCGCGTCGGCGTCGCGGTTGCCCGAGACGTACCACATCACGACCTTGTCACCTTTCTTGATCTGCTTGCCGCGGAACTCGAAGTCCGCAAGCGCGGTGCGCCGCATATGGGCCAGCGGTGTCTGCCAGCGGATCACTTCCGGCACGAAGCTGTCGAGCAGCGCGGGGTTTTCGCGCAGCTTGCGATATTGCTCCGGATGCTGGCTCAGCGCGTCGAGCGAACCGGACATGGTGTTGCGGGTGGTGTCGTTGCCGCCGACGATCAGAAGGATCAGATTGCCGAGGAAGTTCTTCGCGTCCATGTCGCGCGTCGCGGCACCGTGCGCCATCATCGACAACAGGTCGCTCTTGGGCGGCTGCTCGATCCGTTCCTTCCACAATCGCGTGAAATAGCCGGCGCATTCCGTCAGCTCGGCTTGACGCTCGTCTTCGGTGGCGACGAGGCCGTCGGGTCCGGGAATGGTGGTCGCGATGTCCGACCAGCGCGTCAGCTTGCGGCGATCCTCCCAGGGAAAGTCGAACAGCACGGCGAGCATCTGCGTGGTGAGCTCGATCGAGACGCGGTCGACCCAGTCGAACACCTCGCCACGCGGCAGATTGTCCAGGCACTCGGCCGAACGCTTGCGGATGCTCAGCGCGAGGTTGTCCAGATGGGTCGGCGTGAACATCGGCGCCACGGTCTTGCGCTGCGCCGCGTGGCGCGGTGGGTCCATCGAGATGAAGCTCTCGCGGCGCAGTTCCGGATCGATGTCGCGGATGGTGATGCCGCCGAGCGAGGAGGCTGAGGAGAACACCGAATGATTGGTCTCGATCTCCATGATGTCGTTGTAGCGCGTCACGGACCAATACGGGCCGAACATCGAGTCCTTGCAATAGTGCACGGGATCTTCGCGACGCAGGCGATCGAAATAGGGCCAGAACGTATCGGTCCTGAACAGCTCGGGGTCGCCCGGATCGAACTGCTCCAGCGGCAGTGACGTTGCGCGTGCGCGTAACGCGTCGAGCTTCGCCGCGCTTTCGATGGTCCCATGCATGACCGCTCTCCCTGACATGAACCGCGCGTTCTCGTTGAATTCTGCGCTGCGGTATTTGATTTGCAATTACAGCCGGTTGTCTGCGCCGGAGCAAGGGCGAGTTTTGCCACACGGTCTCGCCAGTAGCCTGGATGGAGCATAAGCGTAATCCGGGGTTCGGGGCGCCACTGCCGCTGTCCCGGATTGCGCTGCGCTCCATCCGGAGCCGGCCCGTTACCCCATCTACGGGACATTCGCGAACGTGATCTCGCGCACGCCCTCGGCCGTGGAATCGTGCCAGAAATCGACCGGAATCGAGCTAAATCGAACCCGCCCATCTTGGGGATCGACTAATCTCTGATCTATAGTTTGATCGAACCAGGTCCGCATCCCGAGGTTGCCGCCGTGAACGACATGCAATGGGCCCCCATCGGCTCCGAACCCTTACCCCCGCCGCTGCCGCCCACGGGGGTCGATTTCACCGGCAACCGTACCGAGTTTCGCAAATTGGTCACCAAGGGTGCCATGCTCGAGCTCGTCACCTTCGGCTTCTACCGGTTCTGGCTCGTCACCGACATCCGCCGTCATCTGTGGGCGAACACCGCGGTTGATGGCGACGCCGCCGAATATACCGGGCGGGCCAAGGAGCTCCTGGTCGGCTTCCTGTTCGCGCTCGCGATCCTGGTGCCGATCTACCTCGCTTACTTCCTTGTCGGTATCGAGTTCGAGCGCTGGCAGGGCTTTGCCTCGACGCCGCTGTTCATCAGCTTCTATGCCTTCGGCCAGTTTGCGATCTTTCGCGCGCGGCGTTATCGCCTGACGCGCACGGTCTGGCGCGGCGTGCGGTTCTGGATGGACGGATCGGGCTGGGCCTATTCGTTCCGCGCCATGCTGTGGGGCTTGCTGGTGTTCCTGACGCTCGGGCTCGCATTGCCGTGGCGCGAGGCCTCGCTCGAACGCTACAAGATGCGGCACACTCATTACGGCGATTTGAGCGGCGATTTCAAAGCCGACGGCTGGACCTTCTTCAAGCGCGCCTGGTGGCTGTGGCTGCTGAGCCCGATTGCAATGGTGATCTTTCCGCTCGCGCCGTTCTTCTATGCCGAGTTCAAGGCGCGCGAGTGGCGCTGGTGGCTCGACGGCATCCGCATCGGCGACGTCAGCCTGTCCTCGCAACTGCCGCACAACGCATTCTACGGCCTGTACTGGAAGGTGATCGGCTGGTGGACGCTGCTCTCGGCCATCTTCGCCGCCTATATCGGCGGAGCAACCATGCTCGTGGTCACGCTGAGTGGTCTTTCGGTCGAGCAGGCGTTGGGGCCCGGCAATGCCGGCAAGAGCATCCCGACATTGGTGATGATGGTCGTCGGCTACCTCGCACTCGCCCTGGCCCTCAACATCGTCATGCGGGTCTATCTCCAGCGCGATCTCTGGGCCAAGGTGCTGGAAACCGTCGATGTGCACAACATCGCCGCCGCCGCGGATGTGCGCGGCAGCGCCGAGCTTGCCAGCGCGCTCGGCGAAGGCTTTGCCGATGGACTCGATGTCGCGGGATTCTGAGCTGTGAGTGACGTATTCGCTGAGGCCCCGGCGCAATCCGCAAAGCCGACCATCTTCTTCGACGGCGTGTCGAGCCGCAGGCGGCAGGTGACGCTGACGCTCAGTGACGCGCTCGAGATCCTCGAAGAGGGTGCGCCCGTTCGCTGGGCCTATGCCGACATCCGCCGCGCCGATAGCCCGCCCGGCATTTTGCGGCTCGCCTGCGCTTCCGCGCCGCCGCTGGCGCGGCTGGAAATCCGCGACGCTTTGCTCGCCTCAGACGTGACTGCCCGCTGCATGCGGCTCGACGACCACCAGACCTCGCGCCGTGGCGTCGCAAAAATCGTCGGCTGGTCGATGGCTGCCACCGTCTCCATCGTCTGCGTCGTGCTGTTCGGCGTGCCGCTCGCTGCCGACCGCCTCGCGCCGCTGGTCCCGAAACCAATCGAGCGGCGCATCGGCGATGCGTCGGAGGTTCAGGTGAAGACCATCTTCGGCCGCAATGCGTGCGAGGATGCGGCGGGGAAGGCAGCCTTCCTCAAACTCGTCAATCGGCTGCGCGATGCCGCCGGCCTCGATGACGATTCCATGACCGCGGGCGTGCTGCCGACCCCGGTGCCGAATGCGTTCGCGCTGCCCGGTGGCAAGGTGTTCGTGCTGAAAGGTATGCTCGAGAAGGCCGAAAGCCCGGACGAGCTTGCCGGCATCCTCGCTCACGAGCTCGGTCACCTCAAGCATTACGACAACATGCGCGGCCTCATCTATAACGGTGGCACCTCGTTTCTGATCGGCCTGTTGTTCGGCGACGTCACCGGCTCGAGCGCCGTGATCTTCGCCTCGCGCAGCGTGGTCGAGGCCTCCTATTCGCGTGAGGCCGAGACCGCTGCGGATAGTTTTGCCATCGAGATCATGCACAAGCTCGGCCGCTCGCCGAAGCCTGCGGCCGAATTGATGTTCCGCATCACCGGCAAGGAAGGCGGCGGCCTCACGTCGATCCTGGCGAGCCATCCGCTGACGGAGGGCCGGCTCGCGCGCATGACGAAGGAGGATCGCCCCGCCAGCGGCCCGCCGCTGCTGACGGATGCGGAGTGGCAGGCGCTGAAGGGGATCTGCGGCAGCGGCAAGATCTGAATCTCTTGCCGCCGAGGCGTCGGCCCCGCGACAAATCACCCGTCGGCGAGGAACGATCCCTCGGAGAGTGGTTATCTCCCATAAACAGCGGGAAGTTCCTCATGGCTTACGGTCGTTTCGTCACGATGATCGCGGCTTCCACCGTGATCATGTTCGGTCTGATGTATCTCAACACCTTCGCTCTGGATCACGTCTGGTATAGCCAGACCCGGACGTGGATGGCGTTGCTGATGGGCGCCGTCATGGCCGCCGTGATGCTCGCTTTCATGTGGGGCATGTACAGGAACCGTACGGCGAACGTCGCCATTCTGGCTGCCAGCGCTATCGTGTTTGCGGTTTCGCTCTGGCTCGTTCGTAGCCAGCAGACCGTGACCGACGTTGCCTATATGCAGGCGATGATCCCGCATCATTCCATCGCGGTTCTCACGAGCGAGCGCGCGCACATCAGGGATCCCCGAGTCCGCAAGCTGGCCGACGACATCATCGAAGCCCAGGTGCGGGAGATCGGCGAAATGGAACGGTTGATCGCCGACCTCAAGGAGAAGCCCGCGCCCGCGGACGCGAAGGATCTGCCGCCGCGGCCGCCGACCTGACGGAGCGGCCCTCGTATCACTTTGCCGGGGCGGCCGGATTGGTTGAGCCCGTGGTGACGCTCGGCGCGTTGTTCGGGCTGGTGGTCGTGGTCTGCGGACCGACGTCGCGTCCATTGTAGAAGAAGACGGCCGCGACCACGGCGATCACGAAGATCGCGCCGATCGCCCAGCCCACCGGGCTGTTGCGGCGTGCTCTGTCTACCCTGCGGTCGTCATCCTGATAGGTCATCGTACTCTCCATCGTAGAGCAGGAAAACCTTGCGCGGGCGAAGCTGTTCCTAACGTGACGCGGTTTGCAGGCCGGCGCCTATCTCGTCCCGTAGGCGCGGTCGCCGGCGTCGCCAAGGCCCGGCAAAATGAAACCGTTCTCGTCGAGACCTTCGTCGACCGCGGCCGTCCAGATCGGGACGTCCGGATGCAGTCCGCGCAGCCGTTCGAGCCCTTCGGGGGCGGCGATCAGGCAGGCGAGGCGAATGTCCTTGGCGCCGCGCTCCTTCAGCCGATCGATCGCGGCCACAGCCGTATTGGCGGTCGCAACCACCGGCGTGACCACGATCGCCAGGCGTTCGCCGAGATCGGATGGGGATTTGAAGAAGTACTCGACCGCCGCAAAGCTGTGCGGCTCACGATAGAGGCCGATATGTGCGACGCGCGCGGTCGGCACCAGATCCATCATGCCGTCGACGAAGGTGGTGCCGGCGCGCAGCATCGGTACGAAGACCAGCTTCTTGCCCGCGATCTTGGCCGAATGCATCGTCGCCAGCGGCGTTTCGATGACGGTATCGGCGAGCGGCAGGTCGCGCGTCACCTCGTAGCACAGCAGCATGCCGATCTCCTTGATCAGCTCCCGAAACGATTTGGTCGAGATCGATTTGTCCCGCACCAGGGTCAGCTTGTGCTGCACCAGCGGATGATCGACGATCGTGACGCCTTGCATGACGGGTGCTCTTGCTTTCTCCCTTCTCCCCTTGTGGGAGAAGGTGGCGCGAAGCGCCGGATGAGGGGTCTGTTTCCGCGAACTCGAACGAGAGACTAGAACACCGTGCCGTCGCTGATCACCTTGAGCGGCGGCGAACCGTCGGGGCGGCGCGCGAAGGCGATGGCGCGGCCCGCGGCCCAGGTGCCGCCTTCCAGAATGCTGGCGAGCGGCAATGTCTCAGGAGTGCGGCCGAGTTTGGCGCGGACCAGTTCGGCGAGCCGGTCCAGCAGCGCCACGGTCAGCGCGCGCCACTCGACGACGAGCAGGGAGTCCACCGCATGCGCACGCTCAGCGTCAGCGGCGTCGCGCAGGCGCAGCAGCTCGTGATCGACGAACAGGCCGCCATTGCGGTATTCGGCAAGCCCGGTCAGGCCGTCGATGTCGGTGACGTCAAACCCGGCACGCTGGAGCGGCTCGATCAGCGAATAGCTCAGCCATTGCGACAGCTTGTGCAGGGGCACGAGGCCCGCGGTCGCATCGCTGGCCTTGATCGCCGGATGGCGCCAGCAATCGCCGAGCGGAATCCCGGCAAGCTCGAGCCGCGATGGCCAGATCGGTCCGAGCTGGTTCAGCACCGCCGAGAGAATCGCGGGCGCGGGAATCGCGCCGCCCTTGGCCTGTGCCGCGATGTGATCGAACAACCCGCCCGGCCGCGGCGTATCGTGCGCGCCGAACACGTCCGCGCGCTCCGTCACCAGCTTGCCCAGGCGTCGCAGCAGATCGATCCGCCCCTCGAGCCCGAGCAGCGGATTGGCATCGCTCACCTGAAAAGCGGATGTGAGCGCGGCGAGCGGCAGGTGCGCGAGCACGTCGGCATCGGCCCTGAAAGGTGCGCGGGGATCGCGGGAGAAAAGACCGCTCGCGAACATGTCGAGGCTTGCAATCGCGAGTCCTTCGGATCGGCCGATGCTCTGTCCCGTCACGGCGTCGCGATATCGCCACGCCGCCCCCGCGCCGGCATCGAGCAGCACGCTGACGATGGCAAGGTCGAACTCCGCCCGCGCTCGCGCCGCGCGATCGGTCCACGACGCCGAATCCGCAAGCCGCGCCCAACGGTCGACACCGCCGAGCACGAAATGCCGCCAGCGCGCATGGAACGGAATCTCCAGCGTCGGATAGGCCTCGCGCGTCACCGCGAGCACGGCGTCGGCAACGCCATCCATGCGATCGAGATCGATCGTGAAATGCGTCAGCCCGCCGTTCAGGCCGATCTCGAACATCTCGCCGGCACGCGCGCGAACCGCTGCTGCGCTGAGCAGCGAACGGGCCTGCAATTCCAGAGCGTCTGCCATCAATCGATCAGTATTTTTCCAGCGAACGCCCGACCACGCCGTCGACGTCCTTCTCCGGCGCGATGTCGGTGGAGTAATAGCCGGCGGCCTTTTTCGCGGCGATCTCGACATAGGCGTCGGCGGGAATGAGCTCGGGCGGGATCGGCACGCGCTCGACGATGTCGATGCCCTGCGAGGTCAGCGCGTCATGCTTCATGTCGCTCATCGACAGGAAGCGGTCGATGCGCTTCAGGCCCAGCCAATGAATGGTGTCGGGCATCAATTGCTGGAAGCGCGCGTCCTGGACGCCGGCAACGCATTCGGTGCGCTCGAAATAGGCGGCGGCGGCATCGCCGTCCTCCTGGCGCTTGCGCGCATTGTAGACCAGGAATTTGGTGACCTCGCCGAGCGCGCGGCCTTCCTTGCGGTTGTAGATCACGAGCCCGAGCCCGCCCTCCTGCGCGCCACGCGCGGATTCCTCGATGCCGTGAATGAGGTAGGGGCGGCAGGTGCAGATGTCGGAGCCGAACACGTCGGAGCCGTTGCACTCGTCATGCACGCGGCAGGTGATCTTGGTGCGATGGTCCGGCAACTTGGTGACGTCGCCGAACATGTAGACGGTGGTGCCGCCGATCGGCGGCAGAAACACCTTCATGTCCGGCCGGGTCACCAGCTCGGGGAACATGCCGGCGGTCTGCTCGAATAGCGTGCGCCGCAGCTCGGTCTCATTGGTCGCGAAGCGCTCCGCAAGGCCCGGCAGATACCAGACCGGATCGATCGCGATCTTCACCACCGACACGCTGCCATTGGCGTGCACGACGTCGCCGTCGGCGCGCAGGCGCTTGGCCGCGAGCGCCTCGCGGATCTCCGGCAGGTCCAGCCGCGCACGCGTCACCGCGATGCTCGGCCTGATGTCGATGCCCTCGGCGATGTCCTTGCCGAAATTCTCGGCGACGAGATGCCCCCAGGGATCGAGCGCGACGATCTTGGCGGGATCGCTCCACTGCGGGAACGGGCCGATGGTCGCGGCCGGAAAGGTGTTGGTGAGGTCAGGACGCCGGATCGGATCGAGCGCGCCGGCGGACACCGCGAGCGCGCGGTACATCGCATAGGAGCCGCCATGGCTGCCGATCACGTTGCGATCCCCGGCGCGCGACACCGTGCCGATGATCGGTCCGCGGGCGCGTGCATCGGCGGCGCCCCAGTGGATCGGGAATGCGGCTGTCCGGCCCGGCTCCGGATGGGAGGTGAGGCGGATGTGGTCGGTACGGTTCGCGCGGCTCATGACCAAACTCCCAAAAAGCCAACGGCCCGCCGCTCGGACGGGCCTTGGCTCGTCGCGCTGCCGATGCGGAACACCGGCGGCGCGAGCTCAATCCAACATATTGTAGCGGGCAGTCGCGACAGACAAGTTAATCGTGCTGCGCAGGGCAGGGCGGCTCGCGGCCAAATTCCCGTCGTCCCGCGACCCGGCAGCGCTTGCCCGAATGCCACGCCACTGCACTGGCGGAGCTCGTCGCCATCGGTGTAAGCTGATGAAGTAATTATGGTTTTCGAGTTTTCAAGAGGCGCCGCACGGCTTGCGTGGCGGGCGTCGAGTTTCCGGACAAAACGTGTCATCAAACCCAACGTACGGATCGCCTTTGCCCTATCGCCTTCCTTGGAGACCGCCATGTCCGCCGCCGCCTACATCGACCCTCGCAACGGTAACCTCTATCCGCTGGACCAGCCGCGCTGGTGCTCGGATGAGCGCACGCCGCTGCTGGTGACGCCGGGGGCAGGGATGTCGCGCGAGGACATCGACGGCCGGGCGCGCTCGCTCTGGCGCTACCGGGCGGCGCTGCCGGTCGAGATCAAGACTCCGATCACGCTCGGCGAAGGCTGCACGCCGCTGGTGCAGCAGGCCTGGGGCGAGCTGCGCCCGTTCTTCAAGCTCGAATGGTTCAACCCGACCGGCAGCTTCAAGGACCGGGGCTCCGCCGTAATGCTGTCCTTCCTTCGTCAGATCGGCGTCGAGGCCATTCTGGAGGACTCGTCCGGCAATGGCGGCTCGTCGATGGCGGGGTTAGGTGCCGCCGGCGGCATGCGCGTGAAGATCCTCGCGCCTGCATCGACGTCACCGGCCAAGATCGCGCAGGTCCGCGCCTATGGCGCCGCGGTGCAGCTGGTCGAGGGCCCGCGCGAGGAATCGGAGGCCGAGGCCATCCGGCAGTCGAGCCAGACCTTCTATGCCAGCCACAACTGGCAACCGTTCTTCCTCGAAGGCACCAAGTCGCTCGCCTATGAGATCTGGGAAGATCTCGGCTTCCGCGCCCCCGACAACGTCATCGTCCCGGTCGGCGCCGGCAGCAGCCTTTTGGGTTGCGCCTTTGGTTTCCGTGAGCTGTTGAAAGCCGGTCAGATCACCAGGCTGCCGCGCCTGTTTGCGGCACAGCCGCTCAATTGCTCGCCGATCGATGCGAGCTTCAAGGCGGGCCTCGACACGCCTGTCGCGCGCGAGGTGAACAAGACCATCGCCGAAGGCACCGCGATCAAGCATCCGCTGCGTCTGCGCGAGATCATCGGCGCGTTGCGCGAGAGCGGCGGCGGCACCGTCGCACTCACCGAGGATGAGATCGTCGCCGCGCTGCGGCGCCTTGCGCGGCAGGGCCTGTTCGCCGAGCCGACCAGCGCCAGTGCTGCCGCCGCGCTGGACAAACTATCCGCCACCGGTGCCATCAAGGCGAACGAGACCACGGTCGCGGTCCTCACCGGCACCGGCCTCAAGGCCGCGACCATCGTTGCCGATCTGGTGCAATAGGACGCGACGAGGCGAAGCCGTCGCCGTCATGGGACCGCGTTGAACCTTTGGCATCTGTCGTCAGCCTCATGAAGGCCGACATCGAGCGAAGGGAGAGTTCCATGGCCGACCAAGACCCGTTTGCTGGTTTCAAGGCAGTCCAGAAGGAAGCCTGGTCGCTGTTCACGCCGATGGAAGTGTTCACGACACCCTCGGCCGCCAAGCTCGTCAGCTTCGCCGGGGTCGCGACCGGCCAAAGGCTGCTCGACGTCGGATGCGGCACCGGCGTCGCCGCGATCACGGCGGCACGCCGCGGTGCGAAGGTCAGGGGCCTCGACCTGTCGCCGGTCCTGATCGAACGCGCCCGCGAGCACGCGCAGCTGGCGAACCTCGATGTCGACTTGGCCGAAGGCGACGCCGAAAGCCTGCCCTATGGCGACAACGAGTTCGACGTGGTGCTCAGCCAGTTCGGCCACATGTTCGCGCCGCGTCCCGAGGTCGCCATCGGCGAGATGCTGCGCGTGCTGAAGCCGGGCGGCACCATCGCCTTCTCTACCTGGCCGCCGCATCTCTATGTCGGACGGATGTTCGCACTGATCGGCCGCCATCTGCCGCCGCCCGAGGGCGTGGCATCACCGGTGTCGTGGGGCGATCCCAAGATCGTCGCCGAACGTCTCGCGGGGAAAGCGAAGGATATCGCCTTCGACATGGACATCATGACGCCGTCCGCACTCAGCCCGCAGCATTTCCGCCGCACCATGGAAGCGACGATCGGGCCTTTGATCAAGCTCATTGCCCAGTACAAGGACGAGCCGGACAAGCTGCGGAGTTTTCGCAGCGAGTTCGAGGCGCTGATCTCCGAATATTTCGACGGAAGCAACAACGTGATGCGCCAGCAATTTTTGATGTCGAAGGCGAAGAAGGTGTGACTGTTTTCTCTTCTCCCTTGTGGGGGAAGAGCGCCTCTATTCCTTCAGATCGTTCACGCGCCTCACCCAAACGCGTACATCGGTGAGCACGTCGGGCAGCGCGGCCTTGACCTCAGCCACGGTCATGCCGGCCTTGATGCGGGGATCGTAGAGCAAATTGAGGATGTACTGGTCGTAGACGTCGAAATAGCCCATCGAGACGTTGTCGTTGAACATGGTCCAGGGCACGCTCGCGGTGTCGTTGATCGGGCCGAGCGATTGCAGCAGCTCCTCATAGGCGCAGTCGAGGAAGGTGAAATCGCCGTTGTCGACGGTGAGAATGACGTCGGAATGCTCGATCTCGAAATTGTCGTTCTTGCGAAAGCCGGACAGGCATTGCGGATCGAGCGAGGTGCGGATCTCGCGGGCCTTCTCCGCACCGTAGAAGCTCGAGATGGTGCGGAACAGATCGCGGTCGCGCACGAGCTTCACCCGCACATTCGCCGCTTCGCTGCTCTCGATCATGGCGATGTCGAGATGCTGCACGCGCTTGCCGATGTCGGTTACGACTTTCGCGAGCTGCGCCTTGCGGTCGGCGCGGTCACTCTCGGCGAACACGCGCACCGGCCCGTCGAACTTGCGGATGCGGTCGACGCGGCCGGCGAGATGATATTCGGCGCCGAACGCCGTCTTGAGAAAGCCATCGACGATCTCGCCGTCGGTAAAGCTCTTCTTCTCGGCGCGCTGGCGCGAGGCGATCGCGGGCAATTCGCCCGCGAGGGCGATGGTAGCGGTGTCAGGGACGAACGCGAAGGTGGCGAGCGCCAGCAGGGCGATGCGAAAGCCGGACGAAGGCGGGGCCAATGCGCTCATTGCCAGGAGACGCTGCCGTATTCGGAACCGACGCACAAGACCGCATATCCACGCGCCCGCCGGTTCCTGCTAGTTGTTCAGCACGACCACGGTGGTGCCGACGCCGACGCGGCCGTAGAGGTCGGTGACGTCGTCGTTGGTCATGCGGAAGCAGCCCGAGGATACCGCCTGGCCGATCGTCTCCGGCTCGTTGGAGCCGTGGATGCGGTAGAGCGTCGAGCCCAGATACATCGCGCGCGCGCCGAGCGGATTCTCGACGCCGCCCTTCATGTGACGCGGCAGGTCCGGCCGGCGGGCCAGCATCTGCGACGGCGGCGTCCAGTCCGGCCATTCCTTCTTTGCGGTGATCCTGTGCACGCCGCCCCAGCGGAAGCCGTCGCGGCCGACGCCGATGCTGTAACGCAGGGCCTGACCGTTCTGGAGCACCAGATAGAGCCGGCGCTCCGAGGTGTTCACCACGATCGTGCCGGGGGCGTAATTGCCGTTGTAAATGACGGTGGTGCGGGGAACCGGGCTCGAGCCGCCGCGGAAGAAATTCGGGCCGCCGCCCATGATGTCGCGGGAGTCGAACTCCTCGGCGAAGGCGCCGCCGGCGGTCGCCGACAGCAGTGCTATGGCGGCAATCGGCGCGGCAAAAAACCGGATCATTGTTTCCCCCAGCAAAAAAATCGATTCAACCGAAGTCACAGGCCATATTTGCGAGCTTTCCGCAAGCCACGGCACCGTGAGGGAGGCATCCTTAATGAATGGCGTTACCAAATCGGCAACCATGCCAATTTGCCGGAAAGCATTAGCCAAACGGGCGCATCGCAGGGCGGCGATGCCGGCTATTGCTTTGACGAGACGAGCGAACAATGATTGATCGGACGGATTGTTGGAACATTGCCGGTTGCGGGAGCTGACGGATGAACGGTGCGGAAAGTCTGGTGCGGACGATGGTCAAGGGCGGGGTCGACGTCTGCTTCTCCAACCCCGGCACCTCAGAGATGCATTTTGTCGCAGCGCTCGACCGCGTGCCCGGCATGCGTTGCGTGCTCGGCCTGTTCGAAGGCGTGGTGACCGGCGCCGCCGACGGTTATTTCCGCATGAAGGGCACGCCGGCCTCGACGCTGCTGCATCTCGGTCCCGGCCTCGCCAACGGCCTTGCCAATCTGCACAACGCCAAGAAGGCGAATTCCGGCATCGTCAACATCGTCGGCCAGCACGCCGTCTACCACATCGGCTATAACGCGCCGCTGACCTCCGACATCGAGGGCCTGGCCCGGCCGATGTCGTCCTGGGTCCGGACCTCGCCGGACTCCAAATCGGTCGCCGCCGACGGTGCCGCGGCGATCGCCGCCGCCAAGAGCGCGCCGCCGCAGATCGCGACCCTGATCCTGCCCGCCGACACCGCCTGGAACGAAGCGGACGGCATCGCCGAGGTTCCGGCCGAGCAGCAGCGCGCGAGCTATTCGCCGCAGGCGGTCGAGCAGGCCGCAAAGATCCTGCACGGCGACGGCGAGGGCACGTTGCTGCTGATGACCGGCAGTGCGCTGAGCGAGCAGGGCCTGGCGCTGGCCGAGCGTATCGCCGCCAAGACCGGCTGCACCGTGATGGGCCCGACCTTCCGTCCCAGGATGGCGCGCGGCCGCGGCCGCTTCTCGATCGATCGCATCCATTACGTGATCGACAACGCGCTGCAAATGCTGGCGAGGTTCCGCCATATCGTGCTGGTCGAGTCCGACGATCCCGTGGCCTTCTTCGCCTATCCGAACAAGCCGAGCATCCTCAAGCCCGAGGGCTGCGACGTGCATCGCATGACCTCCTGGGGTGAGAATTCGGTCGCAGCACTGGAAGCGCTCGCCGGCGCGGTCAAGGCCAGCGCGAAGGACGTCAAGCCGCAGGCCGCGGCCGAGCTGCTCAAGCCGACCGGCGCACTGACCCACGCCTCGATCGCGCAGTCGATCGCCTATGCGATTCCTGAGAATGCGATCCTGGTCGACGAATCCCTCACCACCGGGCGCGCCTTCTTCCCGCCGACGGCGGCAGCCGCGCCGCACGACTGGCTCCAGAACATGGGCGGCTCGATCGGCTTCTCGACGCCACTCTCGATCGGCGCTGCGATCGCCTGCCCGGACCGCAAGGTGATCTGCATGGTCGGCGACGGCAGCGCAATGTACACGATCCAGTCGCTGTGGACGCAGGCCCGCGAGAATCTCAACATCGTCACCATCGTGTTCGCCAATCGCATCTACCAGATCCTGCGCGGCGAGTTCGACAATGTCGGCGCCGGTGAGCCCGGCCAGCGCGCCAACGACATGCTTCGCCTCGACCGGCCGACGCTGGATTTCGTGGCGCTGGCCAAGGGCATGGGCGTGCCCGGCCGCGCCGTCACCAACGCGGACGAGTTCAACAAGGCGCTGGCCGAGGCCGTCGCCGAGCCCGGACCGCGGCTGATCGAAGTCCAGATGTAAGGTTCAACCTCTCCCCGCTCTTCTGCGGGGAGAGGTCGGATTGCGTAGCAATCCGGGTGAGGGGCAAGGCAAGCTGTTAACCTACGCAAAAAACCATCCGACTCGCACGCCGCGCGCGTTCGACCTATCATTCCAACCAAACTCGCGGAGACGGCCCCTCACCCCACCCTCTCCCCGTAAGAACGGGGCGAGGGAGCGAGAGACCGGTCGGGACGCATAAGGTTGAAATGGGCCGGGGCCAAAATGCAGACCGAGCTGAACAAGGTGATCGCGGCGCTCCGGGACTTCTACGCCCACGAAGCCTTCCTGTTCGCGAAGGACATCGGCGAGCGTGCCATCACGCACCGCTTCGCCGTGTATCTGGAGAAGCAATTCTCCGGCTGGTCGGTCGACTGCAACTACGACCGGCTCGGCGAGCGTACGCTGCATCTGCCGCACGGCACCATCATCTCGACCGACGATCACCTGGGCAAGTCGATCTATCCTGATGTCGTCGTGCATCAGCGCGAGATCCCGAACAATTTGCTGACCGTGGAGATCCGCAAGGCGAGCAATCACACCGCGCTCGATCACGACCAGCACAAGCTGATGGCGCTGACCGACGCGCATGTCTGGTTCGCCTTCTGGATCGGCGTGCTGCTGGTGCTGGACAAGGACCACGTGACGATCTCGGAGGTCTATGTCAGCGGCGTGCTCGATCAGCCGCTGTCGCGCTGGTTCGCGACGCGGCTGGAGGAGATTGGCCTGAGGGCCGCGCGGTAAGGCGCGTGCCGAGATTGTCGCTTTAATTCAGCTATTGCTTTGAGTCATAACCCAAGCGCGATCTCAGCCCATTTCAGCATGCGGTCGCTATTGAGGAATGACAGCACCGCCGGCTCCAGTGACGCGGTCGCGCCCGGTGCGAGCAAAGCCGTCGCGGCCACCATGTCGCAGCGTTGATTGAAGGCGAGTGAGAGCGCGGCCTTCGGGTTCCCCTCAACGCGATATGCCCGGCTGCGGCCGCGCATCGGACCGACGACGATCTCTCGGCCGGCAGCCGTCGGCGTTGCCCTCCCAATCAGCGCCAGGTCGCCCATCTGTTCGAGGTCGCCGTCGTCGGCAACGCCGGTGGCGCAATTGCAAAAGCCGAGCTTGGGGCGAACGTAGAGCTGGACCTCGCCGCCGCAATCCTCGGCCTTGCAGCGAAACGCCTTCCCTTTCCCCCAGGGATCCGCGCCGAAAGGCCAGTCGATTTCCGTCCACACCGGGCGGACCTCGCCGGCGGAAGCTGTTGCGCGTGCCGATTCGCCGGATCGCAATATCCAGAGCGCTGCGGCTGCGCAGAGCAGCGCACTGGCTGCGCTGATTGCAACGAATTTGCTTGTCAGGCGCATGGAAGTTGCCGCGGCACCTTTGCTAATTCTGAGCCATCAACTTTCGTGCGGCCGCGAGGTCTTCCCGAGATGAGTCGCCATTTTTCGCCGTTTCGACGACCTTGGCGTAATACTGGCGGGCCTTCACAGTATCCCCCGCTTTCTCAGCCGCGTGAGCGGCGCCGATCGTCGCGCCAAAGCGGTTCGGCTCCTTGCGCATGGTGCTTTCGAACGCGACCAATGCCTCCGTCGCCATGCCGCGTTCGAGCAGCATGGTCCCGTAAAGCTCGCGTGCGGGGGCAAGCGGACCCGGCGTCACGATGGATTTTTCGGTCTTGTCTTCGGCATCGGCGGCAAGGCGCATCGCTTCCAACGCATCCGCCTGTTTCCCCAAGGCGTTGAGCTGCCAGGCAGTCGCGACCTGCCGCTGAATGTCCACGATTTCGGTCCAATAAGCGTCCTTGTCCTGCTGCAGCTTGTCCCGCAACTCCGCCAGCTTTGCGATGTCCGCCGTTGCTGCGTCTGCATTGCCGGAGCGCGCGGCGCCGAGGGCGCGGGCGAAATAGGTGATGGCGTCGACATAGGCAAACCGGCTCGGCTCGACCTTCAGCGCGGCAGCACCCTGCCAATCACCGCGCTCGACCATATAGCGCGCCTGGCTGGCCGCGATCGCGTAGGGACCTGCGCGAACAGCCGGCGCATAGCCAGTGGTCGCAATCATGTCCGCGATGACGTCGCTGGCTCGGCTGTCCTGCGCAAGCTGGAGCAGCGCGTAGACCATATAGTCGTCGGCATGCAGCTGCTCGCTGGGGTCTTTGCCCTCCTTGGCAGCCTTGGCGGAACGGCTATTAGCGTCAATGGATTCGTTCCAGTAGCCGACGCGCGTGAAGATGTGCGACGGCATATGCAAGGCGTGCGGTGCCGCCGGCGCGATCTCGGAATAGCGCTTGGCAGCGTCGAGTCCTTGCCCTGCGATCGCCGGATAATCATAGAGATGGATCAGGTAATGCGCGACGCCGGGATGCCGCGGCTGGCGCTTGAAGATCGGCTCCAGGATAGCGGCGCCCTTGAGCTGGTTGGCATAGGACTTGTCGTTTGGTGACGCCGTGACATTCAGCGTGATGGCGTAGGCGATCTGCGCCTCGTCATCATCGGGATAGCGCGCGGCGACGGCTTCGGTTGCCTTGAGATAGGACTGCGCGCGCTGGCCAAACGTCGTCTTTTCGTCGCCCGAATAGAAGGCCAGTAGCGCGTCGATATAGTCACGTTCGCGTTCGCTCTTGGCGCCGAGTGCCTTGGCCTTCTGCAGCGCGGCGAGACCTCCGGTGAGGTTTTCCTTCGGCGCGGCAAAATGCGGATTGTACAGCAGGCTCAGGGCAATGCCCCAATAGGCGATCGCGCATTCCGGATCGGCCTGCAACGTCTCCTCGAAAATTTCCTTTGCGGGCCGGTACCAGAACGAGTGCTGATAACGCATCCCGCGATCAAAGCGGCGCTGCGCCACCTCGTTGCAGGACGTCTGGAAGTGCACCTTGCCAAATTGCTCATCGGCCCCGTCCTCCGCGCGTGCGGCAGGCGTGCCGGAAATCGAGCCTAGGGTAGCGAGGGCGAGAAGAGAAATGGTTCTCAAGGCGAGCGCGCGCATCGGCCCCTCCGTTTTCTGTTCAGAATAAATCTGGTCAGATGGCGCCGACAAAACCGAGGGCGCCGAAGTTGGTACTGCTGAGATTGGCAATGGCAATTGCGTTGCTAAAGGATTTCTCCATTCGACATGCGAGTCAACAGGAAGCGGACAGATTTGCGTTAGGGAAGCACGCCTGCCAGGATCCATCCGCCCGCGCGTCGAGGCGAGTGGGCACAAGGCCGCTCGCACGACGAGCGGCCTTGCATCATCGTCCCTCACCCGCTCAATGCAGCGGATCGCCCTGGCCGAGCGCGTAGGCGACGAGGTCCTTCAGCGCGAAGCCGGAGCCGGTCACCGGCGTCCATTGCGGGTCGAGCGACAGTACGGAGGAATTATCTCCGAACATCATGCCGAGGAAGACCTCGGCCACGATGCGACCGCCGACCGGTCCGAGCTGCGGTGTCTTGACGGTGGCGGGCCCCCCGGTGGCGGAGATTGCCATGTCCGTCATGTTTTGCCGCGCCTCGGCGAGGATGTAGGCCCACAGCGGGCAGTTGTCGGCGAACACGCCGTTCGCGATGCTCGCGATCTTGACTTGCGGATCGCCCGCGCCGGGCTCGTCGACGGCCTTGCCGATGATGATCTCGTCGTCGCTCAGCGGCGACAGGTTCATCGCCTTGGCGACGGCCTGGCCCGACGGCAGCCCGAGCCGCCAGCTGCGCTCGAGATTGCGCAGCGCCAGCGACGCCGGATTGGAGGCGACTTCCGGCGGCAGCTTGCGCAGTGGGTCCACCAGCGAGGCATCGATGCGATAGGCGAACTGCAGCCGTCTCTTGTTGTCGGGATTGGTGTCGTCGTCCTCGACGCCATAGGGGCGCGTATCGAGATCGATGAAGCGGCCCCAGTCCATGGCGCGTCCCGGTCCCATGGCACGGAAGCCGGTCAGTGCGTTGTGGTCGGGATTGTTGGGATCGGGGAAGATCTGCAGCAGCATGTTGGGCGCGTCGTTCAACCGGTAGCCGGGGCGGATCATGGAGTGCCCGAGCCGGTAGGCCGCGACCGAGAACTCGACCGGCATGAACGGATAGGTCTTCCAATGGTAGTAAGCGAGCTTGCTGCGGTCGTAGTGACCTGCGGTCTTCAGCTCGTCCAGCACACTGGCGTGGACGATGCGCGGCAGGAAGTCGTTCAGCACCACATACTGATAGTGGAATCGAACGCGCTGCTGCACGTCTTCGAACGACAGGCTGTCATTGTCGTCGACCATGCGGTTGTGAAAGCGCAGCATCAAGGCCTGGAATTGCGAGACGATGCTGTTCTCGTCGTTGCGGGGATCGCCGATCAGCGCGCGGCCCTTGAAGCGCGGCAAATCGACGGCGTCGGCCACGCCGGCGCCGGTGACCTTCTCGCCGAGCCGGAACTTGATGCCGTCATACATGTAAGGCTGGTCGTTCGGACCGCGGCCGTAGAGATTGTCCATGTCTAGCGACGGCGTGCGGAAGTCGACGAGCCCGTCGGGATCCTGCTGCTTGGTCAGCGAACTGACCGGATCGAAGGTGATGTCGTGGTCGATGAACTGGCCGAAATATGTGTAGAGCGAGGGAATGCCGCTCTCTTCCGCGTCCGGCCCGTCCTTCGGCCCGTCGAAGCCGGCGATCATCTTGTCGGCGAGCGCCGACAGGTTTGCGATCGTGTCGGAATCGTTCGGGCCGAATTTGGCCGGTGCGAGCTTGCGGAACATGCGGCCGAAGCGGCCTTGCGAAAGCGGCGAACGCGTTGCGTTCAGACCGCGCGGAACAATTGCGTGGCGGCTGCTCATTGAAACACCTTCCTGAAAAGTCGGGATGAAACAGTTCGGGCTCAAGTTTCTCGCGCTGGGATTTGCAGCCTAGGCGCGATCACGCCTGCCACGAGCGAGATGGATCACAATTGCCCGGCATCGAAATTTTCGGTAGGTGCGGCTTTCCCGCAAGCCACGGCTGCGCATCGTGAATTTCTTCGTGGCGATGACGGATAACATTCTCGTCATCGACGGACCGATGCGGCTTCGCACGGTTTCAATTCGCCGAGGCGTCGGCGAAATGGATCGGCTTCACGCAAAAATTGTGGCGGCGCGCGCGTCATGCGCGCACGCCGCCAATTCGTCAGTAGTCGCGCTGCTGCGAGAACGCGTAGCGCGGGTTGATGCCGCAATAGGACGACGTGCCGGACGCGGTGGCGAGGCACTGCTGATAGCTGGCGAACTGGCAGTTGCCGGGGTAACCCCACGAGCGGCCCTGGATGCAATATCGATCATTCGCAGGATGTGCCTGGGCGGCCGGGGATGCTACGGCCATCAGGGCCGCGAGCGATGCGAGAGTGAGGATGGTGCGACGCATGTCAGTCTCCTTCGAGAGCGAGTGGGTAGGAATGTCAGCGAGCCTGGCTCGTCTGTTTGCGCAGTCATGCCTGTATTGGTGTCGCCGGAATGCCTTGCGTTCGCGACAAGGCACATCATGACGCAGCCTGCCGTCGGCAATGTGATCTCGGCCACAGTTCACGACGGGGTTCCGGCCTATCGTGAGCGGACTTGCACGCGTCGATCCCGGAGAACTACGCTTGCCTTATTCGGATCAGGTCTTTTGGAGGTTCTAATGCAGAAATCATACTTGCTGGCTGCGACAGCAGCGCTGGCGCTTCTCATGCAGACACCGCTCGCGTTGGCGCAGGGCGCACCAGCCGCCGCCGGAACCGCGGCGCCTGCGACGACAAATGCCGCGCCGGCAGCGACGACGACCGCGCCGGGCGCAACCAACGACGCTTCCAGCCAGCCGACCGACTCCAAGAAGAGTGCGTCGAAGAAGCCGGCGAAGAAGAAGATGACGCGGCAGCAGGAGATCGACCACTCGGTCGACAGCGGCACGGTGCCCGCGCGCTACCGCAGCTCGGTGCCCAAGCAGTACCAGCAATACGTTCCGTTCGATAAGCAGTGACGGATCGCAGGGCGGCGCGGCGTGATCGCTCGTCGCGCCGCCGGCGCCATCGCGTGAATATAGGACCTTGGCCGGGCGGAATCCGGCCATACATCCCCAGTGGCGGTCCACGCGAGCGGTGCTAGAGTAGGCTGAAGCCTGGGGGGAGTTATGAGTGACGACGTGAGGGATGCTGGCCTTCTGGCCATGATCAGCAGCATCCTGGGAGGTAACAAGCGCGCCGCAGAAAGTGTCGCGCCGCCGCCACTCATCGAGGTTCCGCCGCCGACCGCGCCGACGAACGGGTTTGAGCTGGTCGAGCCCGCCCCCGATACGCCGCCGGCCAAGCTCGAGAACAACTCGGAGAACAATTCCGAGGACGCGCCCGATGCGACGCCGGCTGCCGCGAAGCCGGTCGAGCCACCGGCGAAGATCGCCACGACGCCTGATGGCAAGCAATTGCTGCCTGCTGAAGCGATCGCCGATCTCGTCCTGGGTGAACTGCGCAAGCTCGAGAATTTTCCGGCGACCGGCGCCTCCGTGACGGTTTATGGTTACAGGCACTGGAACGCGATGATCACCTTCGCGCCGTTCTCGACCACATTCCGGGATGCTACGCGGTTCCGCCAGGCCATGCCGGACATCGTCTTCAAGCTGCGCCGTTTCGTCGAACTTGAGATATGATCCGGGACGATCGCCAGCTTTTGCCCGCCGCGAGTCCTCGCGGCGCGAAGGCGCGGGCCTTGAGCCCGAACAGTTCGACAGGATTTTCGACTTGAGCGTTGCCTTTACCAAAGAAGAGAGCGCGGAAACCGCCGCCGAGACGCTGTTGCCGGATCGGCCGATCTCGCCGCATCCGAACCTCGTGACGGAAGCAGGCTTGCAGGCCTTGCAAAGGCAGCTTCAGGACGCGCGCGAGGCCTATGAAGCCGCGCAAGCCATCGAGGACGTCAACGAAAAGCGCCGGCAATCGGCGGTGCCCTTGCGTGACGCCCGCTATCTTACCGAACGGCTGCGCACGGCGCAGGTCATTCCCGCCCCGGCCTCGACCGATATCGTCGCCTTCGGTAGCACGGTGACCTTCAGCCGCGCCGATGGCCGCGTGCAAACCTATCGCATCGTCGGCGAGGACGAAGCCGACCCCAAGGCCGGCTCGATCTCGTTCGTGGCGCCGGTGGCAAAGTCGTTGATGGGGAAGGCGGTCGGGGATGTCGTGGGATCGGGTGCGCAGGAGATCGAGATTTTGTCGATTGGGTAGGGGGCGTTTGTCGATGGTTTCCGCTGTGTCCGCGCAACAAGGCGCGCTAGCTGGATGAGGCGGTTTCTGTCGGGAGCATTGCCGTTTTACGCGCTGGCCGGGTTGGCCATGGGCATGTACCTCGTCCTGTACAGGACAAACCTCTTCGACCTGAACGCCATCGTCCAGGATGCGACCGGTTCGGCGTGGTTTCCGGCCTTCATATTCGTCTGCGTGCTGCTGGAGGCGGTCTTCCCGTATTTTGGCTATTTCCCCGGAACCGCTCTTATCCTGATGTCCGTGGCGCTCAATCCGAAGCCCGCGGACATCTCCGTTTTCATCGTGGCGTGGCTGGCCATCATCCTGGGCGCCGTTCTGAGTTACGGGCAGGCTCGTTTTTTCCGACCGCTGTTGCAGCGGGTCGCCTCAAAGGCGGCACTGAACCGCTGTGAGACCCTGCTCGACGCCTACGGTCCTTACGCGCGCATTGCCCTGTTCGTTCATCCCAACGCCTGCGCGATGTATTTCACGGCACTCGGACTTCTCGGCCGCAACCTGACGCGCGAGCTTGCCTATCTCGCGGTGGGTGCAGCAGCCTCCGTGGGCGTTCTGTTCGTCGTCGTGAGCAGACTCGTATCGTCCGTAGGCACCACCGACGACGGGGAATTGCAGCTGCTGCTGGCGGCAGCGCTGGTCGCTATCGGGACGCTCGTCGGTCTGTACGCGGCCTGGCGGCCGGCGCGGGCCGCTTGACCCGCCATCAGACTTCAGCGCCCGCGACGATGCCATCATGCCGGTGTTTTGCCCGACGGCGCAAGTTGATTCGGAAAAGGCGTATCCCACCGCCGCGTATCGCGTGGTGACGCGCCTTCGCGCAGAGCAAGCGCGGTTACGGCAAACGGACCTTCGCCAAGCCGATCGCCTTTGCTGATCTGACGAAGCGCTGATCGAATGTCAGGAACGCATCGCAGGAAGCGGCCCGCCCAAGATGAAGCGCATCGGCGAAATCCATACCGTCGTCCATTCGATCCAGAGCAAACGCGACCAGCCCGGCATCCTCGAACACGACGTTTGCAAGCCCACCGAAACCGCGAAGCGCCTTGCACACGCGTTTGGCGTCAAAACCATAAGCGCTGCGCAAGACCCATTCGGTTTCCAGCATCACCGTCGTGCTGACGAAGACTTCCTCTCCGTCGATGACCGCCTTGGCTTTCTTCGATTGCTGGGGATGATCGCCCGTGAGGTAGCGAACAACGAGATTGGTATCAATCGCGAGCATGACGTCGTCGCGCCTCTGCGGCGATACTCGCTTCCATCTCTTCCACGCTCTTTGGCTTGCCCCGATAGGGTAGCGAGCCGAAGACATCCGCGGTCTTGGCGGGCGGGAACAGCGAGGCCGGTTTGAGAAGCACTCCGTCCGGCGTGCTCTCGATCGTGAGCTGCGTGCCCGCACGCCAGCGGCGCTCATCGCGGATGGCTTTCGGCAGGACGACCTGGCCCTTGGTCGAGACGGTCGTTGTCAGCTTGTCGGAAGCCATGCGGTCTCCTTGGTAAGACCAAAGTAAGATAAATCGGTCTCCGCCTTCAGGCAAGGGCGGGGTAGCTTTCACTCGCCGCGGTTGACCATGTCACGCCGGTGGTACCCGAAGAATCGGAAATATTCGGAAAAGAGTAACCCCTTGATTTCGCTCGGGTCCGCTACTGTGCATGGGGTTGTTTTCGACGTTTTTGATTGAGACGGTCGCGACAGGCGTCGACAGTGGGTCCGCAATCAGCAGGGTTCAGGAAGGTGGATGGTGGGCGCACAAGGGATCGAACCTTGGACCTCTCCCGTGTGAACCACAATCGGTAGACCCCAGCTAACCAAATCCAGCCATAGTTGAGATGTAAAAAGCTCGTTAATTGACGTTGGTTACGGCCCTGTGTGGCCATAGGTGGCCTTACTACATTTTGTATGCCCCCGTTGTGCCCGCCGAGGATTTTCCCTTCGGGCACAAAAACGGGGGAGGTCTGAGGTCCGGTTCTGTTCGAGGGGTGACCGCCGTTGTTGCGGGGCACACCGGGGCAGAGAGAGGGAGGAATGATGACGGAGCCAGCCAACCAGCTGACACTCACCGATGCGGTGATCCGCAATGCAGTGCTGCCGCCGGGCAAGGCGCAGCATTATCTCCATGACGACAAGCTGCCCGGCCTCGCTTTGCGGATGCGCGCCACCGGTGGCCGGACCTGGGTCTACCTCTTCACCAAACCCGGGGTGAGGGGGACCCAGCGCAAGACTCTCGGCGCTTGGCCCAAATATAATGAGAAGGCCGCGCGCAAGGCCGCCACCATCGCCGCAGGCGAGGTCGTCAAGGGCTTGGACCCGAATGACGCGAAGCGCGCGGCGAGGCGGCAACAGGCAGCCGAGAAGCAGAGCACCACGCTCGCAACCCTCATTGCTGAAGCTGGTCCCTACCAGACGTCCTTGACCGAACGTCAAGTGGTCAACTGGAAGCCAGCAATGTCGGCGTTGCGGCGCGGGCTCAAGGATCACGCCGAGAGCGGCGTGGGGGACCTGACACGACGGCAGATCATGGCTGCGGTCGACAAGATTGCCAAGACCGGTAAGCGCGGCGCAGCCAAGGACTTGCGCAAGCACGTGCATACCTTCCTCGAATGGTGCGTCGGCGAAGGTTATGTCGAGCACAACGTGCTCGCCGGCTATCGCGCGCCCAAGGAAACCCGGGCGCAAAGGGTCGGACGCCGAACGAAGGGTCGCGCGCTGAGTGATGAGGAAATCATCAAGGTCTGGGATGCAACCGGCAAGCTCGGGGCTTTCGGTCTCCTGGCACGGATGTGCCTGCTCGGTGGCCCGCGGCGCAGTGAGCCTACGATGATCGAATGGCGAAAGCATATCATGGATGACCGTATTACTTTCGATGCAGCGTGGACCAAGATGGGGCTACACCACGATGTGCCGCGCACTCACCTGGTTGACGAGATGCTCACGGCCGCGAAGCATTTCCAGCGGGCAACCTCCGACTATGTCTTCCCGTCGCCAAAGACGGGCGGCCAGATGTCCGGCTTTACCAAGATGGTCAACCGCCTGGTCAAGGAAGCGAGCGTCGCCAAGTTCACCATGCATGACTTGAGGCGCAGCTTGCGCACCATCATGTCACGCTGTGGCTACGACAACGAAATCCAGCGGCTGTGTGTTGGGCAAAAGCCAAGCGGAATCGATCAGGTCTACAATCATGACGAACAGTGGATCATCCGCAAGATGGCGTTCGAAGCGGCTCACGACTACATTGCCGAGTTGGTCGGTGCGAAACGGGTCGGCAAAATCGTGCGTCTGCAGCGGACGAATCCGCTTGACCCGATCAAGGCCGAGCTCCTCGGGCGTCTCCGTGAGCATTTTGCGGCTGAGGCGCCTTAGTAGCTCCATTGCACTTGGCCAGACAGTCAACAGTGCATCAACACGATAGAGCGGCTGCCATCGATATATCGCCATTTCAGCGGATGGTTCGGATTGCGCCGCCACTGCTCCCGTGCTGTTGTCGGCAGGCAATGACTCGCGATCGCACGTCAGCGGCGTACGTTTCAACAATCTGCTAGTCGACGCTGTTGGTCCGTTTTGACAACCGAGCGGTGAGCCAGCTGCCACTATCACCAGACGGACAAAAGCTCCGATCTGAGATGGTCGGGCCTTTCGATCGGACCCGCGCCGGGCGTGCAAGATCTTCAAGCGGACTCTGTCGCGCGTTCGACTGATAATTATAGGTTCGGATGCTCGATCGAGGGGAGCGGCTTCGAACAGCCCGAAGCTTGCGCGTCCATAACCGGCACAATCCGCACCAGCCGGAAACCTGCGCGGTGTAACAGCGACCGATACTCGGCATTGCTCAAGCCTTTTGCTGCGGTATGGTGGCAAGCTTTTCAAAAGATGCAGCAGTGCTGTCCTTTTGACCCCCAAATCCATGGTGATACTGTTGTAAGGGCGGTCTGTCCGGGAGGACACAATGCGATGGTTTGACCGGCTGTTTGGAAGGGGGTCGGCGCCTGCTACCAGACTCTTTGCGAGATTTGGGCGGAAATCGCGGGCACCCACAGATCCTGATCTTCTGAAGATTGCCAAAGACCGAAAAGGGCATATTTCGCGAAGAGCCGTGAGAGATGAATATAACCGGCTGCTTTTGGAGAAGTACGCGCACGACAGGTCCTGATTTTAATCTCGTCCGGTGGTCCCACTGCGTGCCAGCGAAGCTCTTCGTCTCGGCGGCTTCTTTCTCGCCTCGCTTATTGGCCCTCAACGGGACAGGCTGACTGCCGTCATCGAGAGCCGTTGCCCTCCAAGGGACGCTTACGTGAAATCTCCCGCCCTCGAGTTAGCTTGAAAATAAAGTGCAGGCCAATGTCGTCATTGTCAGTCAGGTATGACCCATGAAGCGATGGCGCTACGTCAGTATCGGCAGCATGGTTATCGCCATGGGTCTGGTTTTTGCCGGGGCCGTGGTGGTCGGTCAATCGCACGGCCGTCAGACGCCATAGCGACATCGGTAACGCGTACTCCGGAGCTTATGGAGCGTGCGTGGCACCTGCCCGTGTCAGCTACATCTCAAAGACACGTTAACTGCAGTCAAATGGCTCTCGCTGCGGACCTGCAGCTGTTGCGAATGCGTACCGGTCGCTTGGCGAGGCGGCAAGGACGGAGGGCCAGGTGATGGCCGGTACATGGAGCTGATGGACAGGCGTATGCATCATGGGTCTCACGCTCGATGAGCTGGCCAAAGTCGCCCGGGGCCAACACGAGCCGAAAAGTCAGGGTCCTACGCGATCTCAGTGAGAACCAGTTTCTAGAGCATCTCCGTCGGTCCAATGATCCGGGCCACGCTACATCGTCAATTTCGATCGTACTCGAATTTTTCGTTCAGGTGGCGGACATCATTCCCCAATTGGGGGCTATTTCGAAGCCGAGGACGTCGTCTTCGTGCTCGATGTCAGCTTCAACTTTCAGCCATGGCTGATCGAGCGGAAGCGGCTGTTCGACGCTGTAAATACGTTCGACGGCGATAAGAAGCGCGGCCTGCTGTTGGTAGAGTGATGCCACACTGCATCTCGCCTGTGGGCCCATACCTGACCTTGTCGCCAAACTTTGCGACCGCCGCTTTTGAACCTGGCTGTGTGAAAAGCCACGAGTCGGCTACGATTCCTCCGTTTCCTGATGGGGGATACGGATGGGACGCTTTGTTGAAGGCGCGGACAGATCCCAGCCGACGCTCCGCCCGTCGGGAGGGCCGAGATGGGCGAAGGCGGCAGTCGAAGCAAGTACACTTTCGGATCGGTTTACCAGCGACACCGGACGGTGCGCCTGGCCCGAATGGCCCTCGGTTTGGTCCATGTAAGTTGAAGGATCTTGAATCCGTTGTGCTGAGGAGGACCCGTGACGTGAGCGTCATCATCCCTGACGTTTCAGAAAGCCGCGGCTTCATAAGAACGAAAACCGCCTCACGAGGTTAGAGAGCAAACTGCGAGGTGAGATCATGCGTCGATCAGATATGGCTGCCATCCTGCTTGTAGTCTCTAGTTTCATGCCCGTTGCTGCCTCTGCTCAGCAAACAGCGCCTGATGCTAACCAAACTTCTCCCCAAGCTCGGCCGGAAGTAGCGCCGCAACAGCCGGACAAAGTCCAAGCGCAAAAGACCCCCGTTCAACCAGACCGTACACCGCAACAGTCAGAACAGGCACGGGATCGCGACCGCCAGAGCGCTGAGGACACCCGCATCAATCGAGATTGGACCACCCGGCAAAGTCGCGGCGATGACCGCATGGATATGGATCGCATGCGTCAGATGCATCGGCAGATGGGCCGTATGATGGACCAAGACGAGGACCACCGAACGATCGGCCAAAACTGGCGTCGCGAGGATGATGATATTGACCGCGGTTCTGGATACGCTTCGCCGGGCCGCGGCGAGGGACGGTATGAAGGCCGGTATCATGGAGAAATGCGGCCTTATCCTCGCGTCAAAACCTGCATCGAGTATGAAAACGGCGACGAGTTCTGCCGATATCGGGATTAACCGATGCGTTGGGCTTCCAGCATCACACGACTGCGGCACCGGCGGCTCGCTGGTGAACGCCAGCGCAGAGAAACCCGTGATCGGCGGGACCTTTGTTGATTGAGGCGAGTTCCTCCATCGGGGTTGCGGTTTTGTCCCCGGGAGACGGAGTAACGAGCGTGAGGGGCAGCCGGATCAGGCGAAGGATCGAGAAGCTTGGACCTTACCAGTCACTCGCCGTCTTAGCCGTACCTGTGTGCACGGTGGAGCCCGCCAAAATGTTGGGCGTGGCTCTCGTCGGAGAGGACCACTGGGTGACTGGTACGGTAATGATCGTGCTGGCCTATGCGTTGAGCTTGGCTTTTGTTCACCGGCTATTCCTGATCGTAAAGCCCAAGCTGCTCAGCCTCCATTGGTTCGCACGCGCCTGGGAATGGTTCGTGACGCGCTCAAGAATGTTGGCACCGTAATTCAGCTCATCAGCACGGTTTCCCCCACGCGCACGTCCTTGTTCAGCAGGAGCGCGCGTCGCCGAGCCGCGCCCGCGACTGATCGCCAAGAACACATCAAGGTCAGGGATATCTCCGAGTGATGCACTTCGGGCCAGCAGACGGCACGGCCATTGCCTCGAGAAATCGAAGTCGCACCGCGCTAGGGCTAATGGCTGGGCCGTGAATGCGCAGCTCCGCCACATTTCGCCGTCTGTCCCGATTAAATGCGGTCCACTGGGACGGCGAACACATATCCGACGCCGCGCTCGGTCTGTATCACACGCGGGGCACTAGGATCACGCTCGAGCTTGCGCCGCAATCGAAGAATCTGCACGTCAATGCTGCGATCGAAGACATCTTCGTGAACGCGGGTCGCCTGCAGCAGTTGCTCGCGGCTAAGCGGACGTTGTGGCGCTTCGAGAAATGCAAGCAGCATCGCATACTCCCCCTTCGTCAAAGCGACGGGGGTGCCGGCCGGGTCAGTCAACTGTCGGATCCTGCGGTCGAGCTGCCAGCCGGAAAATCGAAAGCGTCCCCGCTCGGGGGCACGAGCCGGAGCGGCTCTTCCGGCATCGAACCGTCGCAGTATCGCGCGGACACGCGCAAGCAACTCGCGCAGGTTGAATGGTTTCGTCAGGTAGTCGTCGGCACCGAGCTCCAATCCGACCACGCGGTCGATGTCATCGCGGCGGTGACCGGTTATGATGATGACCGGTACGTCGGAGCCAAGCCGGACCTCTCGCAACAGGTCGAGACCGTCCTCGAGCCCGAGCCGAAGATCGAGGATCACCAGGTTAACCTCGGTATCGCCGAGCCGGTCGACCATCTCCTGGCGATTGGACGCCAGCAGGGTACGGATGTTGTTCTCTCCGAAATAGTTTAGGATCATGCGCTGTAAGGCAGGGTCGTCCTCTACGACGAGAACGCACACCTGACGCTCAACGTTTCCGCGAAGGCCTGCGTCCGTCGACGATGAACCGCCCATCACGCTCAACCCTTCCGCCGATCCTCCGAGCGCTAGCGACCTCGATCCGCTGGCGCGGAATTTCATTGCTCTATCTCTGCCTCATTACCGCGGGACTGGCCGCCGCTCAATCGCCAAACCCTCCGGTGGGCGCCGTCCAGGAGCCGATCACGCCAATTCCCCTTGCCCATGGCCAGGAGCTACAGCGGGTGTTGCTCGGAGAGAAGTTGTTCAGCGACAAACGGCTATCTCGCAGTAGCACACAAAGTTGTTCGTCATGCCACGACATAGGAACCAACGGCGCCAGTGCCAACATCAGCGACACTCGAGAGGGGCAAACATCGGCCCTCAACACGCCCACGGTCTTCAACGCGGGCTTAAATTTTCGTCTGAACTGGGAGGGAAACATGCGCTCGCTTGAGGAAGGGGCCGAGCACATCCTGCGCAATCCCGCGATCATGGGGTCGAGCCCGGACGAAGTCGCCGCCAGGATGCGCGACGACCCGGAAATCGCAAGACAATTCCGCGATGTCTACGGCAAGGAGCCCGACGCTGCCGCCGTAGTGGATGCGCTCGTCTCGTACGAGCGATCCCTCACCACGCCGAACAGTCGCTTCGACCGGTGGCTCACTGGAGAAACCGATGCGATTAGCGCAGAGGAATTGTCTGGCTATCAATTATTCAAATCGCTGGGCTGTGTCACTTGCCATCAAGGTGTCAACGTCGGCGGCAACCTGTTTCAGAGACATGGCGTGTTTCACCCGCTGGGCTCGCCAGCTCCCGAACTGCTCCGCGTGCCGAGCCTGCGAAACGTTGCGGCCACGGCGCCCTATTTCCACGATGGCAGCGCGCCGACGTTGCCCGAGGCGGTGAAGGCGATGGGCGTGGCCCAGCTAGACCGCATCCTGACAGACCAGCAAACCTCGGCCATCGTGGCGTTCCTTAAGACATTGACCGGCACCTATCGAAATGAAGAGCTGCGGCCGGCCGCGCCCGGTACCGGCAACGTGCGGCCATGAGGAATTTGCCAGGCGTATTTGGAGTTTCGCTGCTGCTAACCCTGCTGACCTGGCTGTTGCTGCGTGGGATCGATTCAAACGCGCCGGCCTACGCGGCGATCTTGCGGGTGTTCGACGATTATGCGCTTGCCGAAGCCTCGCTCCACCGAGACGTTCTGCAGGCGCGGACCGGGCTGCTGCGCGACTACGACAGTCTCGTCATCGCGGCACGGGACATGGAAGAGGCGGTCAGTCGGCTTCGCGCCCACGCCCAAATCGAGCGTCTCGATACCGGCCCGGTTGACCTTCTCGGAGCCGCGGTTATCCGCCAGGAAGAATTGATGGAGCGATTCAAGACCAGCAACGCATTGCTGCAGAACTCGCTATCCTATATTGGTCTGCTGAGCACAAGTCCGGCATTCCGCGTGCACGACGAGCATCTCGCCGCAGCGGCCGCCGAACTGGGGGCCGCGATCCTTTACCTCGCGCGCGACACGTCGGCCGACGCTCTCAAGGCGCTCCAACAACGGATTAACGGGTTTGCGGCACAGGCCCCCGCCGACGGGCCAGACGCGGAAGTCGCTCGTGCGATGCTGGCGCATACGCGGCTGCTGTATGGCCTCTTGCCCGAGATCGACGCGACGCTGAAGGCTTTTATCGCGGTGCCCGGCGGACACTACCTGCAGGCGGTCCGCATTGTATTCTCCAGTCACCGTTCAGCTGTCGAAGCCTCCGAGCAGCGCTTCAGGCTCCTGTTGTATTTGGTATCCTTGCTGCTGGTGGTCGTCCTGGTATTCGTCGGGGTTCGGCTTCGTGCCCGCGCCCTTGCGTTGCGCCGACGCGCCGCGTTCGAACACGTGATCGCCGAGAATTCGACGCGTCTGATCAACTGCTCGCCGGCCGAGACCGGGACGCGATTGAAGCAGGTGCTTTGTGAGTTTAGCCGTGTCGTCAATGCGGATCGCGCCTATGTGGTTCTGGACGAGAAGCCGGTCCGGATACACGCATGGTCAAGGGATGGAGTAACGTTTCCGCCCGGCTGGCCTCGACAGGCACTCTCAGTCGCCGAGCAGCTTGGCGCAGGTGAAAGTGTGACCATTGCGGACGCGAGCGCGTTGCCGGTTGGTGCGGCCAGGGACGCGCTGACGGAGGCCGGCGTGCGTGCCTGGGCTTGTTTGCCCTTGGTCCGACCGGGGCGGGTACGCGGGATCATGGGTTTTGATCGCTTCCGGCCGATAAGAAACAAGATTTCTCCTGTCCCGATCACGCAGCTTGCTGGTGATGCCGTGGCCAACGCGCTCGAGCGCGAATTTCTGGAACGCGAGCAGGGCAAGCTCACGACGCGGCTCGAGCGGGCCCGTCGCATGCAGGTAATCGGATCACTGGCCAGCGGGATTGCGCATAACTTCAACAACATCATCGGCGCCATCCTCGGCTATTCGGAGATGGCGGAGCCGCAACTCATCCGCGGTACCAAACCGGCCCAGCATATCGATGAGATCCGCCGGGCCGCCGAGCGCGGTCGCGATCTCGTTGACAATATTCTGACGTTCGGCCGTCGGGCCGACGGGCGTGCCCGACCGCTGGAGGTGCGCACCTTGTTCGAGGAGGCTGCCTCATTGCTGCGGGCATCGCTGCCACCGGATATTGAACTGGTCTTCGAAGAAGTCGCTGCTGACGTCGCAGTATCAGGCGAGCCTGCACAGCTGCAGCAATTAATCCTCAATCTTTGCAGCAATGCCGCGCAAGCGATGGATGACAACGGGTGCATTCGGGTGGCCGCGAAGAGCGAACACGTGGCCGCTCTCGTTACTATGAATGACGGCGAACTCTCACCCGGCCACTACGTTTGCATTTCCGTAACTGATGATGGAGGCGGAATCGACGAACGCGTCGCGCGACGAATGTTCGAGCCGTTCTTCACCACGCGTGTCGCAGGAACCGGTCTCGGTCTCGCAACGGTTCGCGAAATCGTTCGTGATCATGATGGAGCCATCAACGTTCAGAGTGAACTGGGTTGCGGAAGTCGATTTGAGATTTGGCTGCCTGCCGTGGCGGCAGACACAATCGCGGCGGATAGTGGGTCGGCGCTGCAGCTAGGATCCGGCGAAACCGTGTTGATCGTCGAAAGCGAGCGAGATCGCCTGCTCCGCGATGAAGAAAAACTGGCGGCGTTGGGCTACGAGCCGGTCGGGTTTGAGCTCGCGGCGGATGCCCTTGCGGCATGCCGTTTCGAACCCCATCGGTTCGACATCATCCTGGTCAGCCAGGGTTTGCAGCCTGAAGCCGCCCTGAATCTGGCGCTGGCCCTGCATGAAGCATCGCCGCTACAGCCGGTACTGCTAGCGACCGCGGTCGACGCCGGCATCGACGTGCTGGCGCATTCTGGAATCTCCGAGGTGCTGCGGTGGCCCCTCGACCATACGGAGCTAGCCTCGGCATTGGCGCGCTGCTTGCGAACGCCCGCCAGGTTACAGCCGTAACACAATTATCCTTTCCTGAAATACTTCCGTAGCGCTGGGGCGCCACTACTGGTCGCCCTGCAACCGCGCATGCGCGCCTCAAATCACGGAGGTGACAACGGCTACCAGATCGAGTCCTTCGCCAGGCCTGTTGGCGACCTGCGGCCTCGATGTGAGCGCCGGAATCTCCTGAACATAACTTTCAGCACGAAATCCCAGCAGATCCATCATCCCCAACGCGCATTTGCACAACAATCGACTCTGAAAAGGACGACCACGATGGCCATCACAGCTTCTTTTTCCTCTCGCACTGGCACGCTGTCGGTGTTTGGCGACGCGATCGACGACAGCATCGTCGCCAGCCGCGACCCAGCAGGCAAGATTCTTATCAACGGCGGCGCGGTTACCGTCCTTGGCGGCACGCCGTCGGTTTCCACCACCACGCTGATTCAACTGTTCGGCCAAGGCGGCAATGACACGATTGCAGTCGACGAAACCAACGGTGCAATGCCCGCCGTTCAGCTGTTCGGCGGGGATGGCAACGACACCCTGATCGGAGGCTCCGGGAACGACCTGCTGTTCGGCCAGGCCGGCAATGACACGCTGCTCGGCAAAGGCGGCGACGATCTGCTGTTCGGTGGCGACGGCAACGACACGCTGATCGGTGGCGCTGGCAACGACCAGATGTTTGGACAGGCCGGCAACGATCGCATGATCTGGAACCCGGGCGACGGCACCGACCTGATGGAGGGCGGCGACGGCAACGATACCGCCGAAGTCAATGGCGGCAATGGGGCCGAGATCTTCACGCTCACCGCCAACGGCAGCCGCGTACGTTTCGACCGCATCAGCCCGGCGCCGTTTTCGCTCGACATCGGCACCACCGAGAATTTCGTGCTCAACATGAACGGCGGCGATGACGTCTTCACCGCCGGAAACGGTCTCGCCAACCTGATCAGCCTCACCGTCGACGGCGGCGCCGGCAACGACACCATCACCGGCGGCGACGGCAACGACACGCTGCTCGGCGGCGATGGCAATGACGTCATCACCGGCGGCCGCGGCAACGACGTTGCACGCCTCGGCAGCGGCGATGACACTTTCGTCTGGAATCCAGGCGACGGCAGCGACACTGTCGAAGGCCAGGACGGCACCGATACGCTCCAATTTAACGGCGCCAACATCAGTGAGAGCATGAACATCACGGCCAATCACGGCCGGGTCAAGCTCACCCGCGACGTCGGCAACGTCACCATGGATCTGAACGGCATGGAGCATATCAACGTCGCGGCTCGCGGCGGAGCCGACAACCTCACGGTCGGCGACCTCACCGGTACCGGTGTTACCCAGGTCAATATCGACCTTGCGGGAGTGCCCGGCAGCGGCGTAGGCGACGGCGCGGCCGACACCGTGACCGTCAACGGCACCGCCGCCAATGACAGCATTCAAGTAACTGGAACGGGAGGCTCGGTCACGGTGGCCGGTTTGCCGGCGACGGTCACCCTTACAGGCGCGGAGGGCGCAAACGACCGGCTCACCATCAACGGCGGTGCTGGCAACGACGTCATCAGCGCAGCCGGTCTCGCCGCCGGAAGTGTGCAGCTCGTGATCGATGGCGGGGCCGGCAATGACACCATCTCCGGCAGCGCCGGGGCCGACCGTCTGATCGGCGGCGACGGCAATGATACCGTGATCGGCGGCCGTGGCGACGACTTCGCCGATCTCGGCAACGGCAATGACACCTTCATCTGGAATCCGGGTGACGGTAGCGACATTGTCGAAGGCGGGGCCGGCACCGATACGCTGGTCTTTAACGGTGCCAACATCAACGAGAACATCGACATCTCCGCCAATGGCTCGCGGGTGAGGATGTTCCGTGACGTGGGCAACGTCACCATGGACCTCGGCGGCGTGGAGCATATCCAGCTCGCTACCCTCGGTGGGACCGACACCGTCAATGTCGGCGACCTCACGGGAACCGACACCAAGCAAGTCGCAATCGACTTGTCAGGCATGCTGGGCAGCGGTCAAGGTGACGGCCTTGCCGACACCGTAAACGTCAATGGCACCGCTGGTGACGACAAAATCACTATCGCCAGCAGCGGTTCATCGGTTGTCGTCAACGGGTTGGCTGCGCAGGTGACGATCAACGGCACCGACGTCAGCCTCGATCAACTCGTCGTCAATGGAGGTGCCGGAAACGACATCATCAACGCTTCCGGGCTCCATGCCGGGCAGGTCAACCTCACCATCAATGGCGGTGACGGCAACGACATCATCACCGGCAGCGCCGGCAACGACACCGTCACCGGCGGCCGCGGGAATGACATGGCCTCGATGGGAACGGGCGACGACACCTTCGTCTGGAATCCCGGAGACGGCAGCGACGCGGTCGACGGCGGCGCGGGCAACGATACGCTCGTGTTCAACGGCTCAATTGCCAACGAGAGCATGGAGATCTCGGCCAATGGCAGAGGGGCGACGCTCACCCGCGACGTCGGTCAGGTCACGATGAATCTCACCAACATCGAGACCATCGATGTCAACGCCCTGGGCGGCGCGGACACCATCACGGTGGACGACTTGTCCAAGACCAGTGTCAACCACGTCGCCATCAACCTGGAATCGACGCCAGGCAGTGGTGTCGGCGACGGCCAGGTCGACACGGTCGTTATCAACGCGACCAACGCCAGTGACGTGATCAACATCAGCGATAACAACGGTGTGGTCACGGTGACGGGTCTTGCCAATGACGTGACGATCACCGGTTTCGAGGCAACCGATCGTCTCGTCATCAATGGCCTCGGCGGCGATGATGTCATCATTGGGTCCACGCTCTCGGCAAACGTGCAGCTCATCGCCAATGGCGGCGACGGTGCCGACGTCCTGCTTGGTGGTGCCGGCAACGACACCCTTAGCGGCGGAGCTGAAGATGACATTCTGATCGGCGGAGGCGGTCAGGATATCCTCGACGGTGGGTCTGGCAACAACATCCAGATCCAGGCGCCGGTGAGCCGAGCCGCCGCCGTTGCGACAAGCTCGCCGGCCGCGGGTGCCGCCTTGCTTGGTCAGTTCATGGCGTCGAGCCTGGTCTCGGCGGGAGAAGGTCACGATGCGGTCCCGATCGCCGATCCCTCGGCGACCCAGCAGTCGCAGCTCGCACTGCCGCACGCTGCCTGAGCTGAAACCACTTCGCCCTGGAGAGCACCATGAAAATCGAAACCAACGGCCCGAGACCGACCGATCCAGGTCTCGAGGCGCTTGTGACGCTGCTGCATCTCCAGGGCGTTGCGGCCGATGCCGGACAGATCGCGCATCGGCTCGGAACGGACAAGATCGGCGCACCGGAGATGCTCCGATGCGCCAGGGATCTCGGCCTTAAGGCACGCGCCTACCGAACCGATTGGTCACGGCTGGGTGGCACGCCCTTGCCCGCCATCGCATCGCTCCGCGATGGCGGATTCCTGCTCCTCGCCAAGGCAGGCGAGGAAAGGGTGCTGGTGCAGTCGCCGCTGGCGCCCCGGCCTGTGTTGATGACGCGGGACGAACTCGTATCGGTCTGGGATGGTGGTCTGATCCTGATGGCCCGGCGCGCCGGATTATCGGATATCACCCGGCGGTTCGACATCACCTGGTTCCTCGCCGCGATTCAGAAATATCGACGTCTCTTGGGCGAAGTCTTGGTCGCCTCGTTCTTCCTGCAGCTGCTCGGCCTGGTCTCGCCACTGTTCTTCCAGGTGGTCATTGACAAGGTGCTGGTGCATCGTTCTCTAAGCACCCTCGACGTTCTCGTGCTCGGGCTGGTGACGATCTCGGTCTTCGAAACCGTACTGGGAATCCTGCGCACCTATCTATTCGCGCACACCACGAACCGCATCGACGTCGAACTCGGCGCGCGGCTGTTTCACCATTTGCTGGCTTTGCCGATGGCCTATTTCCAGGCGCGGCGGGTCGGCGATTCCGTGGCGCGGGTCCGTGAATTGGAAAACATCCGCAACTTCCTCACCAGCTCGGCGCTGACGCTGGTTATCGACCTGCTTTTCACTTTTGTCTTTCTCGGGGTGATGTTCTTCTACTCGCCGTTGTTGAGCTGGATCGTGCTTGGGTCGTTCCCGTTCTATATCGCGATCTCAGCCGCGGCGACGCCACTGTTCAGGCGACGGCTGGATGAGAAATTCCGCCGCGGCGCCGAGAACCAGGCGTTCCTGGTCGAGAGCGTCACCGGAATCGAGACGGTGAAAGCGATGGCGGTCGAACCGCAGATGCAGCGCCGCTGGGAAGAGCAACTCGCCGGCTACGTGGCCGCGAGCTTCCGGGTCTTGAGCCTCGGCAATAGCGCGAGCCAGACCGTGCAGCTGGTCAACAAGATCGTGATGGCGAGCCTGCTGTATTTCGGCGCCAGGCTCGTGATTGACGGCAGCCTTTCGGTCGGCGAACTCGTCGCTTTCAACATCCTGGCCGGTCGGGTGAGTGCGCCGGTGCTGCGTCTCGCACAGATATGGCAGGATTTTCACCAGGCGCGCCTGTCGATCGCCCGGCTTGGCGACATCCTCAACACCACCGCCGAGCCGAGCTATTCGGCCGGTCGCGCTCGGCTGCCGGCGATCCGCGGCGATATCAAGTTCGACCATGTCTCGTTCCGCTATCGCATCGATGGGCAGGAAGTTCTGCACGACGTCTGTTTCGACGTGCCGGCAGGCCAGACCATTGGCATCGTCGGCCCTTCGGGATCGGGCAAGAGCACGTTCGCGAAACTGGTCCAGCGGCTGTACGTTCCGGAGCGAGGCCGTGTGCTGGTTGACGGCATGGATCTGGCGATGGCCGATGCCGCCTGGCTGCGCCGCCAGATCGGCGTCGTGCTGCAGGAGAACGTGCTGTTCAACCGCTCGGTCCGTGACAACATCGCGCTCGCGGAGCCGGCGATGCCGATGGAGCGCGTGGTCGCCGCGGCGCGGCTCGCGGGCGCGCATGAGTTCATCCTCGAGCTCGCCGACGGCTACGATACCGTGGTCGGCGAGCGCGGCTCGACGCTATCCGGCGGCCAGCGCCAGCGCATCGCCATTGCGCGCGCGCTGGTCACCAATCCACGGATCCTGATCTTCGACGAGGCGACCAGCGCTCTGGACTACGAGAGCGAGCGCATCATCCAGCACAACATGAAGGCCATTGCCAACGGGCGGACGGTGCTCGTGATTGCGCACCGGCTTTCAACGGTCCGGACGGCGGATCGCATCGTCACGCTAGACCGAGGCCGACTGGTCGAGGACGGCAGCCACGACACTTTGATCAAAACCGGCGGCCGGTATGCATCGCTGCATCGCTTGCAAGGGGGCTTCCATGAAGTCAACTGAATCACTGTTGCCCGCCGCGCCCACGCCACGCGTGGTCCCGTTCCGGTCTCCGCGACACCGGCGCGGCGAACAACTGGCATTTCTGCCGGCTGCACTTGAAATTGTGGAAACGCCGCCGTCGCCGATCGGACGCGCCATCGCGACCGCCATCATTGTGCTGTTCTGCACAGCGCTGCTGTGGGCCTGGTGGGGCACCATTGATATTGTCGCGGCGGCAACGGGAAAAATCCTCCCCAGCGGTCGTACCAAAATCGTGCAGCCGTTCGAGACCGGCGTGGTGCGTTCGATCCGGGTCCAGGATGGGCAAGCGGTCAAGGCCGGCGACGTCCTGATCGAGCTCGATCCGACGGCCAATGAAGCCGAGCGCGACCACTTGCACAACGATCTGCTTGCCGAGCGGCTCAACATCGCACGATTGCGCGCGGCGCTTTCCGACGGCGATAATCCCATGGGTGAATTTGTGCCGCCGAACGGCGCAGAGCCCGAGCTGATCGGCACCCAACGCCAGCTTTTGCTGAACCAGGTGACCGAACATCGAGCCAAACTCGCAGCACTTTTCCGTCAACAGGCGCAGAAGGAAGCTGAGCAGGCGACCACGGTAGCAACGATCCACAAGCTCGAGACGATCATTCCCGTGATCCAGTCGCGCGTCGAGATTCGGAAGACGTTGGTCGAGAAAGAGCTGGGCTCGAAGCTGAGTTATTTCGAGGTGGTACAGCTGCTGGTCGAGCAACAAGAGGAGTTCAATGTGCAGAAGAGCCATCTGCATGAGACCGAAGCCGCCGTTGCCGCCATTCGCGAGACGCGCGGTCAGGCCGGGGCCGAATATCGGCATACCCTGTCCGACGAACTCGCCAAGGCCGAGCAGAAGGCCAGCGGGCTCGCCCAGGATCTGATCAAGGCGGAGCAGAGAACCAGGCTGCAGCTGTTGACCGCCCCGGTGGACGGCGTCGTGCAACAACTCGCGGTTCACACGGTCGGGGGCGTGGTGACGGCAGCGCAGCCCCTGGTGGTGGTGGTGCCGAGCGACAGCCGGCTGGAGATCGAGGCCATGGTGTCAAACAGCGACATCGGCTTCGTTCGAGCCGGACAACAAGCCGAGATCAAGGTCGATACCTTCAATTTCACCCGCTATGGCCTGTTGCATGGCCAGGTCATTTCGGTGTCGCAGGACGCCGTAATTCGTGACCGCCAGGACCGCACCGGTGAACGGCCGCTCGCGGCTACCAGCGAATCCAGTGAGCCGAAAGGTCAGGAGTTGAACTACAGCGCGCGCATCTCGCTCGACCGCACCCGAATGCAGATCGACGACAGGATGGTCAACTTGTCGCCCGGCATGGCGGTGACGGTCGAGATCAAGACCGGATCGCGGAGCGTCCTGAGCTATCTTCTGTCGCCGTTGCGCCGCTATCGCCAGGAGATGCTGCGCGAACGCTGAATGCCGGCTGCGTTAAGGATGAGGTCGAGACATAACCATGTTTGGATCTAAACTGGAGAGAATCGATGATTGGTGTCTTAAAACTGACGGTCGCCGTGGTCTGCCTCGTCGGTGCCTGGCTGGTCGCCAAGGTGTCGGCGGAGAGTACTGGATCGATCGTCGCGCGCGCCGGCGCAGTGATCGCAACATTTCATGCCGAGGGCGCCCAGATCTACCAGTGCCGGCCGGAGTCCGAAAAATATCCGTCGGAGCCTCGCGCGCTCAGCTGGCAATTTCGCGAGCCGGTTGCCACGCTCATCGCCGACGGGAAGTCGATCGGCTTGCACTCTGCCGGTCCGAGTTGGGATCACATCGACGGCAGCGGCGTGAAGGCCAGAGTGGTCTCCGCCGCGCCCGGCGAGACTGCAAACGACATTGCCTGGCTGAGGCTTGACACCATTGAACATCGCGGCAGCGGCGTACTGTCCGAAGCCGCGACGGTCGAGCGCATCAACACCAAAGGTGGCATGACGCAAGGACCTTGTGAAACTGCAGGCGCTTATCTCAGCGTTCCCTATTCCGCTGACTACGTTTTCTTGCGCAACAACAGCTGACCGGGGGTACCAGACAACAGCGGGGCGGGGCTACAGGAACTGTGCAGAGGCCATTTCGGTTTGCAAGCTGGGACTCGAATTTCCGCGCTTGCACCGGAAATCCGTGCAGCGACGATTCCGACCTTCTCAGGCGTGCCCGCCGGACTTACCGCGCTGTGCCTCGGTGCCGCGATGGCATCCTGATAATTTCGTTAAGCCAACGCTCGGAGCCGCGGGCCCTTCCAGCATCAGTGCCACGTCGCAGGCAGGCCGCGGCTTGCTGAACAGAAGGCACTGCCAGTCGGTTCGCGCTGGCCCGCCTAACCGCACATACGAAGGCCGCAGCGGGAGGTTAAATCGCTGCGGCCCGCGCAGGTCAAAAAAAGCCGGGTTAAATAGACAAGTGAAATATGGACCAGCCCCGGGATCTAAAAACCTACTCCGTCATGTGTCCGGTGCAACATAAAATCGTTGTTTCCATTAACGGAACCGGGTTGCTGTTGCAAAATGGATGACAGCGCACTTGACATGGACGGGATGCACGCCCGATCGCCGAGAAGCTCCGTCGCAACCGCCTCAGTCGGCGTGCTCTTAGGTCTGTCGATCTATGTTAGTTCGCGGGCGGCTCCAGCGTGACAGGGTGTTCCCAACGGGGAACGAGCACGATGGACTACCGCGCTTACAGCCAGGACGGACATATCAGTGGAGTCCAAGAGCTCGACTGCGCTGACGACGATGAAGCCAAGGCGAAAGCCACCCAGATGCTCGACCGCCACGATTTGGAATTGTGGCAGCGAGATCGGCGCGTCGCTGTTTTGAAGCGCCATACAAGGCAGTAAGCCTGCCTCGGTTGACAGCCACCAGGGTTTTCGTTTTGTGCTTACCTTGAGGTAGATCAAGGTATCTAACAGGGCCCGGAACACATTGCGAACGCAAACTTTCCGCCTGCGGAACACAAGGTTAAGGCCGCCTCAGTTGGGCCGCCTGTTTCTGTGCGGCGGTTTACGGAATTCAGTAGCGCCGATAGTATCGATGGGCATAGGGCCGACGAACGACGACTACGCCGCGGCGATAGGCAGGACGATAGACCGGGCGGGTTCGGACGCATCCGTGCCGACCGCACACCAGGGCTACTGTCTCAACGCTCGCGATGTTTGATTGTCCAAGCGGAGCAACGGGCATCGCCGATGCCGTTGCAATTGAGAATGCGGTCCCACCGAGAACGGTCAGTGCGGCAAGTGTAAGTTTCATCCATCCTACTCCAGCGGAGCCCATCCCCGCTAACCAGCCTTAGACGTTCGTCCCTGAACCTCGGATGACCAACCGCCCCAGCCTTGCGGGCGCGGGTACCGGTGGATGGTGGTCCGCTTTTTTGACCCAGCAGACGTTCGTGGTGAGCTCTTAACCAGTGTTTCTGACCGCCTCTGCCAGCATGGAGTAGAGCTGCTGCTTGCTGAATTCCTTGGGCTGCTGCCTCTCCGCTGTGTTTCGCGACACCTTCCGTGCGACTGAACGGGCGCAGGCTGCCGACGACGTCGGCCTCAGCTTCAGGGGCGGCCTTATCTTGGGCGTTGCCGTGGGCGGCTTGTGGCCACGCTTCAGCCCCAGACGGGTCAACATGCCGCAAACAGCGTTACGACTGCACCCGAGATGACGCGCTATCTGCGCGGCGCTCTGTCCTGCGGACCAGCGCCTGTTGAGGAGCGCTATGTTTTTCGCATCCCAGCCCATGCGAGATATTATAGCGTGGACTGCCGAACACGCTAGGCTAGTCTTCATCCGGCTCGCGCACGACCGGCGGTTCGTCAGCGTCATCTTCCTCTTCGTCGTCTTCGTCCTCGTCGTCTTCATCGGGATCTCTTGGTGGCATCGCGGTGCCGACGAACGTTGTCGAGTAGGTCGCTGGGATGGAAAATGCTTCGGAGGTGTGTTGCTTCATGTTGCTGCTCCGCAAACGCAACGGGGGACATCAAGTCGACGACATGAGCAAGGCGGTGGCATCCACCACGCAAATGACAGCGTTCAGCTACTTTATCCCCGAGGACTCATTCGGCTCTATGTTCACCAAAACCTTGCCCGTGGTGATTTCGGGAACTCCAAGGTCGAGGTCATGTAGACTTGCTTGAACAAACGCCAGTATCTTGGCGTTCGCTGCATTGGCGCTTTCTCGGTCGTCAAACATCATCACGGCGATGCCAACACCGTCACCCGCATCCAGCACATGGTAAGATCTGAATCCGTGCGATTGCCTTAGGATCTGGCCGACACCGCTCTTGGCGCGGCGAGCGGCGTCCGCCACCGAACGAACCTTGGTATACTTGCGAATGACCATGTACATGAGGCCACCACGAGCCACACGCCCCAACGCATCAAAGCATATCGCTCCCAGTCGGACTATGTCCAACTTCCGAGATGGGCCACAGTGTCCGGTTGGGCGGACCGGGCACCGCGCGCCTTCTCCAATCGGTCCTCCTGGCCCTGCACGTGGCGGCGAGGTGCTGAGGCTCAGGAGCCCTCGAACTTGAACGATACGTTGAGCTTGGCGCGATAGGCTTCCACTTTCCTTTGTCATCCAGCTGCATATCGAGCTTGACGACCTCTGCAATGCGAAGATCTCGGAGAGATTTTGCAGCTTGTTCGACCGCATTCGCGGCCGCCTTCTCCCATGAGTCGCCGCTTGTACCGACCAGTTCAATGACTTTGTAGACGCTATCAGGCATGTTGTTATTCTGTCCGGTATGACGCAGGAAATCTAGCATGAGGGTCTCGACGCGGATACGTCTCGGGGGATGCTACCCGGAGCCGCGAAGGGACAAAACTGCACTTGGCCGGAGGGCAGCTTTTGGCCGCAGCTAACCTGCCGAGCAGCGCCATCATGTCCGCTCATGGCGTGCAGACGGAAACGGGTCCGATTGGCTGTCACTTTTCTGTTTGACCCAATGTATGGTCCGGCCGTGCGTAGCAAGAAGATTTCGTCGGATTGGCGGTGAGCGGTCTTGCATCAATCTATATCCGGCCTCTGATTGGAGCGTGTCGTGCTCCGGGGCCATCATGGCTATCAGCGCGTGCGCGTGCGTTCTCATTAACGGACAGGCCTCGATCGAGCTATTCGGGTCACCAGTGTTCGCATGCGCCGGGAAGACCGAATCTCCATCTCGTCTCATCCTCTCGCAGACCTCGGCTGGAAACTGTTGATGGGTTACGTCATCGCCTGCTCCTCATATCGCGCAGTTCCTTTGTTCGAGCCAAGGGCCGTTCCTTCGTCCCGGCCCGCAGAGCGTCGATCGCGTCGCGCGCAGGGGCGGTCAAGGCCGGCGCTTGGCTTGCGGCTGGCTCCGGCGTGGCCAGGCTGCGCCTTGACCGCGCCGAGCACGGCGCGAGGATCAAGCGGGTTGGACGCCTGCATCGTCGGTCCTCGTCAGTTCGAAGGCGCGTCCTTTAGCCAGCACCGCCCAGGCGATGCGGGCAAGCTTGTTGGCGAGCGCGATCGCCAGCACGTTGTGGTGCAACCGCCTCTTGGCGGCTTCGATCCAGGATCTGAGCCCGTAACGTTCCCAGTTCTTTATCCTGACCAGCACAACCCATGCCGCCTGTACGAACAGAACGCGCGGGTAGCGATTGCCGCGCCTCGAGATTTTGCCGAGGATCGTGCGATCTCCCGTCGAGATCTGCTTGGGCACCAGTCCAAGCCAGGCGCCGAAGTCGCGGCCTTTGGAGAAGACGTCTCCAGTGCCGATAGCCGCCACCATGGCACTCGAAATGATCGGCCCGATGCCAGGCACCGTCATCAGGCGCGAACAGGCCTGATCTTGACGGGCCAGTGCCTCGATCTCGCCGGGGCGGGGCAGGAGCACGGCCGGACCATCCCATTAGGGGGCTGGCAACCTGCTATAATCTTTCGCCTTTTTCTGTCACGCCTTTCGCGCTGTCCGCACGAACTCCTGGATTTTATGTGCTAAGGTAAGCAATTCTCACGCGATGAGACGTCAGATGAGGCGACGGCAATTTCTAACTCTTCTCGTGGGCGCAGCAGCCGCTCGGCCGATTAGAAGCAACGCACAACAGCCTGCAAAGCGACCCGTGATTGGTTTTGTGTTGGCAGGAACACAATCCTCCCATGGTGCATGGGTAGCCGCATTCACCCAGCGCTTGTCAGACTTGGGTGGATAGATGGACGGAACGTCACGATCGAGTATAGGTGGGCAGCGGGCGACGTTCAGCGAACTACGGAATATGCGGCTGAACTCGCGCGACGGAAAGTCGACCTGATCGTCACGTCGGCGTACGGCGTCGTGGCCTCCAAAGAAGCAACGTCACCATTCCTATGCGCGCTGCCACCAAGCTTTCGCGCTCCTGGCGCTCCTACTAATTGCCTCGGCTCCCGGTGCTGGATAGCGGAGCCCGTGGCGAAAGCCAAAACTTCAAAAACTGATCAACGCGCTGGCTAACGTCGGCTCTTGGCCCAGGCCGTGTGAAAGCGTTCTGTTTCCGGTGATTCGCGCGATAGGATTCCCCGCACTTGCGGGGAGGTCCGATGAAGCGCTTTGTTGAAGGGGTGGATAGCGGGCAGAGCATGCTGTTTCCGGCATCGCTCGATGACTATGTGACCGTGGATAATCCAGTGCGAGCGGTCGACGTGTTCGTCGAGAGTCTCGATCTCGGCAAGCTCGGGTTCATCGGCGTCCAGCCATTCGACACGGGCCGACCCAGCTATCACCCCGGTACGATGCTCAAGCTTTACATCTACGGCTATCTCAATCGAGTTCCGTCGAGCCGGCGCTTGGAGCGGGAATGCCAGCGCAATATCGAGATGATTTGGTTGACCGGTCAGCTGACGCCGGATTTCAAGACGATCGCTGACTTCCGCAAGGACAATGGCAAATTGGGGCGCTCCTTCTTCGGGCGCGGTTTAGGTTTCCCCTTTCGAGCAGGCCTGCTGCTTAAGCGTGTGGTCGTAGACGCGCCCCTGGAGTCGGTACATTAGCAGGTTCAGCGCAGGCTGCGTGATGGCCGGCGCCATCCACGAATGCGAGGAGCACGGCTGGGCGAAGGACCGCGCCGATCCGCACGCGCGCGAACGGGCCTTCGATATCGCCAGGCGCGATCCGCCCGAGAGTTCGTCCCCGGCGCAGGCCGCCGCCGAGATCCACGGCGTCCTTGGCTCCATCGGCGATACCTGCCCGGAGTGTCTGTCTGATTGCTGAGCATCGCCTGTCTGCGCCGGACGCCCCCAAAGCGCCGAAGTCACCGTCCTCGCTAAGCAGGGGCCAATCAGCTGCAGAGGGCCTGGTACTCCGGGCTATTCGCGCCGCCTAGGCGGGCTGGCCCAGTCTTCTCGCGGTGCGACCGCTCCTGACGGCTAGGGGCGCAGCGCCCCCTCCCATTGGAGCGGCATGCGGAACGTGAACCTGGTCTCCGCTTCGGACGAAGTAACCTCGATCGAGCCACTATGGGCCCTGGCAATCTCGGCTGCGATGTAGAGGCCAAGTCCGAGCCCTTGCGAGGGCCCGTGCGCCTCTCCCCGATAGAACGGCTGAAACAGGCGCTTGCGCGCCTCTTCCGGAATGGCCACCCCGCTGTTAGCCACCGAGAGCTCGAAGTGTCCTCCGCCGGCACTTGAATCGACACGCACAGGCCGGTCCGGTGCCCCGTGACTGATTGCATTGCCGAGCAAGTTAGAGAGCAACTGGGCGATGCGGGCCGGATCGCAGTAGAACGGTGTCTCGACCTCGAAATGAGTCTCGATGCTGCGATCCGGATGGGCCGCGGCCAGTTCCGCCACGACGTGGTCGAGCACGGGCTCGATGGCGGTGATGGCCTTCGAAAGCGAAATTCCTCCCCCGAGGCGGCCCCGAGCCAGGTCCATGACGCTTTCGATCATTTTGGCCATGCGGCCCACGCTGCTCTGCATCATGGCCTCGAGCCGGAGCGCGTCCTCCGGCGTCTCGGCCTTGAGCATCAGACGTGCGCCGGCCGCGATCGATGCGAGCGGATTACGCAGGTCATGGCCGAGGACGGCGATGAACTGCTCGCGCAGTTCGGCATTTTCACGCTCCTGTCGCAGGCGCTCTTCCAGAGCCGTCTTGAGCTCCTCGCTTTCCTTTCGGGCGTCGATCAGCCCGCGCTCAAACCGGCGCCGGTCGGCAGCCCGCATGATCGTAAGACGCGTGAACAGGAGCGCATCGGCATCGGTCCGCCGCTCACGGGCGTTGGCGATCGCCGGCAACCGTGCACCACTCTTGGTAAGGAGATCGAGCGCGAACTCGTCGAAGAAGCCCTGCATGCGCAACAACGGAGCCACGTGCGTCTCCAGGAATATGCGCCCCGCCATGTTCAGGAGATCGCTCAGCCGCATCCCGGGCAGGTCATCTGGCGCGTAGCCCGTCCAGTCCGCAAGAGTCCGATTGGCACGATCGATGCGGCCATCCGGACGAACGGAGAGGTACCCGCAGGGCGCGTTTTCGTAGAGGTCTTCGAAATCGGTATCGGCAGGATGATTGTTATTCACTCAGACGAAATCTCGGATTGCGGCGACGACCTCTTTGGGGGCGCTCAGGTTCGGGCAGTGGCCGGTCGCCTTCAGAACGACCAGTTCGCTATTCGGGATGTTGCGTTGGACGTATGCACCGACCTGCTGCCCAGCGATGATGTCTTCGCTGCACTGGAGAATCAGCGTGCGCGCTTTGACCTTGGACAGGTCTGCGCGGTTGTCGGAGAGGAAGGTGACCCGGGCGAATTCCTTGGCGATGGCGGGGTCAGTACGGCAGAAGCTGTTGGTTAGTTCCGCGCCAAGCTCAGGCCGGTCGGGGTTGCCCATGATGGCAGGAGCCATCTGCGCCGACCATCCCATGTGGTTCTCCTCCAGAAACGAAAGAAGCTCTTCGATCTGCTGCGCGCTGAAGCCACCGACATAGTCGCCATCGTCGATGTAGCGCGCCGAAGGCCCCACCAGCACCAAGCTTTCGAAGAGTGTCGGATCGTTGACCGCGGCAAGCACTCCGATCATCGCACTGACGGAATGCCCCACGAATACGGCATCCTTCAGGCGCAGCGAGCGGCCGATCTCGACGACGTCATCGGCGTAGCCGGACAGCGTCGAATACTTTCGATGGTCGTAAGCGGTGAGGTCCGAACGGCCGGCTCCGACGTGGTCGAATAGCACCGTGGTGAAATCCGACTCGAACGGCGGCGCCACGAAGCGCCACATGTTCTGGTCGCACCCGAAGCCGTGGGCGAACATCATGGCCCGCTCACCGCGGCCGCGGACCTGCACGTTATTTCGGAATTCGACGGACACCTAGACCACCCTTTCGCGTGGGGCGTGGATTATTATTTTGAGGCAGCTTAGGGCCAAAGTGGCCGCAGCGCATTCGTTTTTCTAGGATGGGAACGAACGCAGGCGGGTGAGGAGACCTGACGTGGCCTCCACCGATTGCACGGGCCCAAAGGGTTTGGCCAACATGACGCTTTGCGGCACGCCCTTGACGGACCACCGATGCGCGCTATCTCCGGACACGTAAAGGATCAAGCAAGTTGGATCGTTCTCACGCGCGACACGAGCGAGCTCCATCCTGGCGCGGCCAAGCCCCAGCCCCCAAGAATCGGGGCCACCTCATTTCGGTCGGCTTTAGTCGCCCTGCGGATTTTTGGTCGCCATAACTTGCGTGAATCTCAGGTTGGGAAATTCTAGGCGTCATGGCTGCATCGCTGGGGGAGATCTCCGATCTTCGATGCCGAAACCACCGCGCTGCTGCCCGCAGTTCTCGAGGAGGTCTGCCAGAACGTTTGCCGCCGTGAGACCACCGCTCGCACGCACGTCGCCTCGAAAATCCTCGAAGCCGCGACCCGTGGCGAGACCGCGATGTCGAACCTGAAGCAGGTCGGTCGCAGGGCCCTGGGCGAGGCGCCCACGATGTGGCCATCGCAGCCGAACAGGAGGCCGAGCCAGGAGAGCGGCGCGAAGAGTTCATGATCGAAGCTCGGTCGAGTGCGGAAAGGGGCGCCCAAGAAGCGCCCTGCGATTTCGCGCGCAGGGCTGGTGAGCTCCATGACCTACGGAATGAGTTCGTCGGGTTCCGCACGCGGCGGCGCCGCGGTGGTGCGCCGCAGCGGCGTACCACGGACGTCGCCGCGCTCGCGGGCTGGCGGGCGCTCGGACAGGTCCCGGCCTATCTTGGCTTGCAGCTCCACCAGGTCGGTGAAGACGTCCGCCTGGCGGCGCAGCTCGTCGGCGACCATCGGCGGCCGGCTGGCCATGGTCGAGACCACCGTGACCCGGACGCCACGACGCTGGACGGCCTCGACCAAGGAGCGGAAATCGCCGTCGCCGGAAAATAGGACCATCTCGTCGAGCTTGCCGGCGAGCTCCATGGCATCGACCGCGAGTTCGATGTTCATGTTGCCCTTGACCTTGCGTCTTCCGGAGGGATCGACGAATTCCTTGGTGGGCTTCGTCACGACGGTGTAGCCGTTGTAATCGAGCCAATCCAGCAGCGGCCGGATCGAGGAGAATTCCTCATCCTCCACGATGGCCGAGTAGTAGAAGGCGCGGAGCAGGGTACCCCGGCTCTGGAATTCGTTCAGAAGGCGCCGGTAGTCGACGTCGAAGCCGAGCGTCCTGGAGGTGGCGTGAAGATTGGCGCCGTCGATGAAGAGGGCGATCCTACTGGGCGAAGGCGACATGTGGGCAGCCTGAATGATCCGATCGGAAGCATCGCTCCCGTCCGGCGAATGGTTTGCTCAAGCGATGGGAGTTGGGGTACGGGACGGCCTTGGCCCGCCGCTCACTCGCATTCCGTGCAACCGAGCAGGAATCCGAGCTCCGGATACGAAGCTATCTCCAATGCCTAGAGCTATCAAAGCCTTTTTCATTAACACTGAACCTCGGCCGCCAAGCAAAGACAAACGAGAGTCATGCCGCATCAGCTCCCGCTTTTTGAGATTCACCTGAGCCAACGCCGCCGCACGTTTCAATGGTGTCTCTGCACGACTGAGGGCCGTCCGGTCATGCAGGGGGCGGAGGGCAGTCGGGTGGCGGCCAAGTACCAAGCAGATCGCGCGCTGTTTCTGATGCTGCTCGCTTCCGCCTACCGGCCGCAGCTGCCGGGAGCCGCCCGTTTCGAGTCGTCTGGTCGCGCGAATCCAGACGCATGATCGAAGGCCAACAGACAACGCATTAGCGTTGGACTGATCTCCCCAGACGGCTCTCCCCTCAACTCGGCGAAGCTCGCCTGGCCATGGTATTCACGGCTCTGACGATCTCCGCGGGATCATAGGGCTTTTGCAGGAACAGACTGCCGGACACGGGGCGCGGCGCGACGGGCGAGAAGCCACTCGTGTAGATCACCGGGAGGTCGGGATCCTGCTCGCGGCAACGCTCGGCGATCTGCCAGCCGTCGACGCGCCCTGGCATCCTGACGTCGGTGACGAGCACGTCGGCGACCCGCTTCCCGCACCATTCCAGCGCGTCTTCGCCATTGGCCGCGTGGATGACCTCGTAGCCCTCCTCCCGCAGAGCCTCCACGACGAATTCGCGTATGAGGAGGTCGTCCTCGACGACGAGTATTCGCAACTGAATCCTCCTCGAAACCTCACATCTGATGCCATTCTGCGAACTACCGAAGCTTTGGACCGTTCCCGCATCCCCGATCCGGTCGGCCGATCGAGCGGGTCTTTTGAATCAAGGATGGGCGAGGGGGCGTCTGGGAAGCGGGGTGCGTGCGTACGCGGTAATCAGCGAGCATCGGCCATCCGGTCCGGAACGGCCCTCCTCCAGGCGACTTGATCTCCGGATACAAGCAACTCGGAGAAGGGTCATGAAGACGATCTTGGCAATAGGCTGCCTGTCCGTACTCGCCTTGGCCTCGCCTCGTCCTCCCTCCAGGACGTAGCTCGACTCGATGCCCGGATGCGTATGACGTGCAACGGGCACCCCCGCCTCTGTGGTCACATCCATGATGATCGTCGCATAACCCGGGACATGTCCATCAACCTGCGACAAAATCTTGCGCGTAACCCCGCCTGATGCAGGCAGTTGTGCCCCTGCGCGAACGCCTCGGTTGCTATGAAATCCGTAATTCCACAAATGGCACATGACGCAACACCTGCAAAACCTCGGCGAGCTAAACTAAAGATCTTGAGCAGCTCGGCAACGACCGGCGCATGATCCGCCGGACCTCGCTGTAGGGCAACGAAGTTGCCGGCCGACCTCGACGATGCCAACGCTTTCCTGCGCGAGTTTCAGCGGAACCTTGGAGATCATCTATGAGCAAGTGGGTCGACGAGAACTACATCAACCGACTGTCGCCCGACCAGCTCCGTCGCGAGCTGCAGGACGCGCTCGATTTCCAGTACGAGCTTCTCGACGCGATGAAGAACCAAGTCGAGCTGCCCTCGCCGTACGTGCTGAAGTGCCTCGACCACGGCGCCAGCTGGCCCGAGGACAAGGCCATCGGCAACATGCTCCAGCCCAAACACGGTCTCGACGTCGTGCCACCCGTCTCGGAATGCGAGAGCGCCGCCGGCCTGTGGTGGCGGATCCTCCAGGGGCTCAAGGCCGAGCGGCCGTAGGAGCTGCCATGAACGCGGTGACCAAGCGGGACGCCTGCTCCGCCAGATCATCGCCGTCTGCGAGATCCAGCTCGGCAGCCGCGTGACCGTGGCACCGACGGCGAAGTACTCCAGCGAATGGGAGGGGCGAATACGTCGTGGTCCACATGGTCTTGGACTTCCAGGACACCCGGCCGCCGATGTTTATGGCCGGTGACGAGATCAAGCACCGCTACGGCTACACGGACGGCCTCGCTCGACGACCTGATCCTGGTGCGGCCATGAGCGTCCACCATCAGCGGCAGTCTGCTACCGCCGCGGGCCGCAGCTGTGGCGCCGAGGAACCTTTCAGCCCGCCCTTAGTTGCCCGCCATGCAAGTGGTCTGGCTCGGCATCATCATCGCGGGCCTACTTCTCCTGGTCGCGGCGGTCTCGGCGGCGATGATCGTGCTGATCTGAGCGCGAGGCGCTGGTGCGGCTTCGTACTGCGGAGCGATTTCTGACCCGGCCGATTCACAAATGTGCTGTTCAGGTGTCCCGGCGTAAGGCATCATTTTGATGGTGCGTATAGGGGCGGTCATGGACAGAGTTGAGTATGGGTTTGCGGTGACGGCGCTCACCGGTTTTTTGGTTCTGATTGCTGGAATGGCTTGGCTGATGCTGTAAGCCGCCTCGCGGAGGGCGCTGACGGCCGGTCGAGCAGAAGCGATGCGGCGACCGCGCTTGGGAAACGGGCTCGCGTTAGCTTAGATGCCCAAAAAGAATCCGGTCAAAATTGGCATCCGAACCCGCGCCCCGTATGATGCCGCCTGAGTGCACGCGAGGTGCTGCCATGACCACGGCGGAAGCCCTGAAGCAGATCCAAGGGCTAGCCACTGACGCGCATTTGCTTCCTGAGAAGCAGCGCCGGGTGGTCCTCGCCGGGGATCGTCGAGGTGTGTTGCAAGTTCGCTGAGGCCGGGAACGGCACCATGCCCTCGCACCATTCGCTGCACTAGAGCTATCATTCCTCTTCTGGTGGCTGAGGCAAGCTTGGAGCTGGAAATCCGTACTGCTCTGCGCGCTACGCTGCGAGCTTACGATAGGCCCTAGCAGGCTGAGCATTTCATTTCGAAGGCTGTTCCAGAGCAGCGGCCCTCCACCTTTGGGAACGGCACTAAGCAAGCCGGCTGAATGGACGACACTGCTAACCAGATTGGTCTCAGTTCAAGCGGATCTATCCAAGCGAGCCGCTTTGAACCGCTCAGCTTTCCCCCCCAGCCAATGGCAGTCCATCGCCAAGAGGATCAGAGTGACTTTGTTGTCCTGATCAGCAGCGAGCTTGGTGCGGTTTTCACATTCGTCGGCAAGGTGCCGTAACGCCTGAATTGCAGTTTCCATTTGTTCAACCCTAGTTGAACGAAGATGGCAGCCAGCCATGGTAACAGGAGGCAAGGCTAAGTTCGTCCTCGTTCGGAACTGAACTTACGTTCCTTGCGCTTAGGAGCAATCCACCGCTGCGCAAGGAGGGTGTCGTGGGTGGCAAGTCTGGCCGCCAAGCTCAAAAAGCAGGCTGCACAGCTCCCTGCGGGTGCCGAGCGCGAGGCCCTTCTGAGAAAAGCCTCCTGACGCGGGCTGAGCGTAAGCCGCTCCAGAGGGTCCTAAAGTGAAGGGCCGCTGCTCTGGAACAGCGGCCCACCCAGGTTTCAAAATCTTCGAAATGAAAATGCACCGCCTCCCCCGGGGTCTTCCGGTTAATGGGCAGCCGTCTGAATCGATTTATGTAGCGGCATGATGGGCGGGCCCATTGGGGAGCCACGATGAAGCTACTGAACGAATACCTAGAGCACGCGCTCACCTTTGAGCGCATGGCCGCCGAGGAAAGCAACCCGGAGGTTAAGGCGCAGTTCGAGCAGCAAGCCAAGGCTTATCGCAGGCTCGCGGCGCAGCGCGCAGAGAAGTACGGGCTTCCGGCTCCAAGCGAGCCACCAGAAGAGGAACGCCAGGTCTAGTTCAGCGAATGCACAGGCGGACGCTGGGATGACAGGCTGGCATCCTCGGCCAGAGTGAGTGATGCCTTCAGGCAAATCTGGATTATCCGATCGAGTACCAGCAGGCGCTGGCTGTCGGGGAGCAGATGCGCATCCTTCGTGATCGTATGGATGTGCTTCATGGCTTCCGTTGTGGTCATGGCTGTACCTCGCGTGCACTCACGGGTGCATCATACGGCGCGCCAAGATCGAACGCCAGATTTGTGCGGCGAGCGCACATGGCTTGCGCGAGTGAAGCGCATTGAAATCGGACCCGCCGTCGACACCCAAAATCACGGCCTCACCGTCGACCACAAAATGCTTCTGGCGGTTCTTCAGCGCCGCTTCGGCAATCCACGGATGGGACCTGCTTGACGGCGGTCACCAAGCAAAGCTCGTAGGCCATACGCATCTGCGAAAAGATCGGCGTTTTGCCGCATTATGCGAGTCGGGAACAAGCGGCAATGCACGCCGTTGTCACGGTGCTCCGGCTTCAAGCCCCCCTGCAAACCGGAGTATTTGACCCCGGCTCCTGCGCGCCCCGACGCAGGGGCCGCTTTTTTTCGACGTCCGGAAAAGGCCAAGGACGCTCTGGCCGTCGTGCGGTTCGCGAGCCGGCTGGAGTTGGTGATGGAGGCGCGCTGCGGGGAAGCGCCCCACCGAAACTCGGAGCAATGATCGTGCGCTCCGCAGGAACGGCACGGCACCGGCGTGGTCGAGCGAGCGCGTGGGCTTTCCTCGAATGCCCACTCGGCCCGGCTGCCAATGCCCCACAGCTCCAGATAGGCAGCCGGGCGCCGTGGGCGCCGCGCCCAAGCGCCTACGGGGGACCGGAGTGCTCTCGCCGAGCATGAGTATGTCGTGGCTTGCACGAACCGAGGTGCTGTTGCTGGAGCCGGGTTGGGCGCGCGCCAAAAAAAATCTCAGCGGCGCCCGATAAGGCCGCACAGATCAAGCTTAGCGTCATCTCTTAGGAAGGGCGGCAATTAGCTTCGGTTGACGAACACAACCGCAAAACGGAGTTGACGATATGCGAAAGACAATTTTCTCGGTGGCGATGTGCGCCATGCTTGCGGGTGCCTCGATCGGCTTCGCCCACGCGCCTGGCGCCCGCTGGAGCTAGCGCCGCCGGCGCAAACAGCGGCGGAACGAGCAGCGGCCAGGGTGGCCCGCAAAGGGTTCGTCCGGGCGCGAGCCAGGATCCAACTGGTCGGTGACCTTTTGCCTCGTGACCGACACGAAAGAGGGCTGCTGAGTCCCTGCTCGGCAGCTTCTTTCAAACCATTATTAGTGCAGCGGATGCAGGGTCTCTTGCTCGCGGGGTTAGGAGTGGATCATGAACAGTCGAGATCAGAACTACCGGAGCAGCCCAATAGCCTGGGTGGTTGTCGCAATTGTGTAGCGCGTCGATCTGGATGGGAAGGCGCGGCAATCTGGATGGCGAGTCAGTGTCGCGGCGAAGTAATGATTGCCGCGCAGATTGTCGTGCGCAAGAGTTTTGTTGAACTCTGATTGTCGCGGAGCGTCAATCAGCGACGGTTTTGGGTGTCGCGTGCGAGGTCGGCCGTCCCGGACCGCGTTTTCGGTCGAGCGCGGTGCGTCTGCGATAGCTCTCGACGTTCATCTCAACGATGGTGGCGTGGTGAACGAGACGATCGATGGCGGCGAGCGTCATGGCGGGGTCCGGGAAGACCTTGTTCCATTCGCCGAACGGCTGATTGGCGGTGATCAGCATCGAGCGCTGCTCGTAGCGTGCGCTGATGAGTTCGAATAGCACGCTAGTCTCGGCCTGGTCCTTGGTGACGTAGGCAAGATCATCTAGGATCAGGAGATCGAAGCGATCAAGGCGGTTGATGGCGGCCTCGAGGTTAAGCTCGCGGCGAGCCAGCTGGAGCTTTTGCACGAGATCGGTGGTGCGGGTGAAGAGGACGCGCCATCCGTTCTCGATGAGGGCCAGGCCGATAGCTGCCGCCAAGTGGCTCTTGCCGCCGCCGGGCGGCCCGAACAGGAGCAAATTGGCGCCCTTGCCCAGCCAGCTGTCACCGGCGGCGAGCGCCATCACCTGCGCCTTCGAGATCATCGGCACGGCCTCGAAGTCGAAGCTGTCGAAGGTCTTCCCGGCTGGCAGCCTGGCCTCGACGAGATGGCGTTCGGTGCGCCGGCGACCGCGTTCGGCGATCTCGTGCTCGGCCATGGTGGCCAGGAAGCGGGCCGCCGGCCAACCTTCCTTGTCGGATTGCTCGGCAAATTGCGCCCACAGCACCTTGATGGCTGGCAGGCGGAGCTCGTTGAGCAACAGATTGAGGCGCGCGGTATCAACGGTGTTGGCCACGCTCATGCGGCACCTCCGGTCTCGGCGGTACCAATGAGGCATTCGTAGGTGGCAAGCGGCGCGAGCTGCACCACGACGTTCGGCAGGTGGGCGGGGTCAGGAGCGAAGTGAGCGCGCAGCCGGTTGAGTTCGGGAAGTCGGCCGGCGTCAAGGTCGGCCGTGAGCTGATCGGCGAGCTCGGCCTCGCAGCCGCGCTCATGAGCGAGCGCGAGGAGATCGACCATGATCCGGCAGGCCTTCTTGTCCGGTAAGCGCTCGCGCAATCGGTCGAAGGTTCTTCGATAGCCCTCGCGCGGGAACAGCCTGTCCCGATAGACCAGATTGAGCAGCGCCATTGGCTTGCGCCGCAGGGAATGGATCACGTGCCGATAATCGACGACCTGGTCGTACTTGCCGTTGGGATGCGGCCGCCCGCGCGGCAAGGTAAGGAGATGCGTGCCACCGACGAACACGTCGAGGTGATCGTCGTAGAGCCGTGCCCGCAGCCGGTGACCGATCAGGCGCGATGGAACCGTGTAGAACACCTTGCGCAGGGTGAAGCCGCCCGAAGACGTCACGCGGACGATCACCTCTTCGTAGTCGGAGGTGCGGCGATCGGGCAGCTCCTGCAATACCACGCGCTCGCTATCGATCCGCTTGGCGTTGCGGGCATTGCGGCGGCTGACGATCTCATCGATGAAGCCGCGATAGGTGGCAAGATCGTCGAAGTCGACGGTTCCGCGCAGCAGCAAGGCGTCCGCGATTGCTCGCTTAAGATGACCGTGGGGCCCTTCGATCGAGCCATTCTCGTGGGCCACGCCTCGATTGTTGCGGGAAGGCCGCATGCCGTAATGGGCACAAAGGGCCTCGTATCGCTGCGTCAGATCATCCCGTGCATCGCGATCGAGATTGCAGAATGCGGCCGACAGGCTGTCGGTCCGATGCTCCCGCGGCGCCCCACCGAGCGACCAGAGGGCATTCTGCAGGCCTTCGGCCAGGGCAACGAAGCTCTCGCCGCCAAGCACGACGTGAGCGTGCCCGAAGCCGCAATAGGCCAAACGGAAGTGATAGAGACGATGATCCAGCGGTGCGCCCGCGATCGTAACACCCAACTCGCCCATGTCTGTGAAGTCGGAGAGGCCGAGCTGGCCAGGCTCATGGATCTGGCGGAAGATTACCTCCTGCTCCTCGCCATGGATCGCCCGCCAGGCACGGATACGACGTTCCAGGGTACGACGGATACCGGTGCCGAGATCAGGATGACGTCGGAGCATCTCCTCGAAGACCGCGACCGGGCGTAAGCCAGGTGCCGACTTCAGGATCGGGACGATCTCGGTCTCGAACACCTCGCTCAACGGGTCCGGTCGTCGCCGGCCGCGGGGAGCCTTCTTTTGCGACGGAAGTCGGGGATCTCTCTCGATCCGATAAGCGGTCGCCGCACTGAATGATGCCTTGGCCGCCGCCACTGGCGGGCTGTCGGTCTGACGGTTCTTCATGTAGAGCCTCATTTGGTGATCTGTGATGTGTCGGCCGGGCAAGCGAGTGATTCCTCTTGGCGGAAGAACCACTTGCATAACCTGCCGGCCGCGATCACCAGTCGGCGCGGTCCCTAGCGGATCGCGCCGACGCCGGGCTCGTAACTCCGGTCGGGCTACGCCCTCCCTTCGTCACGAGCCCGGCGAAACTCTCTCACCTTGATTGACGCGCTCTTCCATCCTGATCGCCGCGCGACACAATTGTCATGATCGCGGGTATCGCCGCGATTTTCTACAGCTCTGATAACCACACCACCGCGTCTAACCAGACCAGCGCGCCCACAACGAAGAGCAGCTCGACGAACCCGGCCACATCCACCGGCTCGAGCACCGGTTCTCCGGCAACTGCGCCATCCGCCGCGCCTGCAAATCCGGGAGCCGGGTCGAAGTAGCCACGCCCCGGAGCCGCTCCCCCGCTAGCCTTGGGGTTGGGCATCGCCGGCCTTTATGGAGTGCGACCCGCAGCGGGCCAGCCGCTTCACGCGTCATCACGTGTGATTGCAATCAGCTATCAGGAATTTCACTAATTGGAGCCACATGATTACGGCCGCCTAATACAGGGATTTTGCCAAGCAGAGTACAAGACACTTTGCTCAGCGGCCAACATTCCCGAACACCAAGCTTTCTTTGCGGGGTTTAGCTGGTCAATTGGATCGGCTGACGCTCTGGTGAGAGACGAAGCGACCCGGAGGCTCTCCCGCAGCTGTGCCGCGCCAGCCCGCCTTCATCAGATGCGCTTCACACTGTCCGCGATTGCGCGTTCAACTTCTGATGCGAGAACCGTCAGGTGAGTCGCGACGATGCTCAGATCCGAATGCGGCACGCCCGGGGGTTCTCTGCGCGCTGTGTGCAAACCGGGGACGTTGATCGTGAATGACCATGTGCCGTCGCAGAGCAGATTTGTTATTCGCGCAGGTGGAAAAGGTTGGATGGTCTACGACCGGGAGCGCAAGGGCCCGGCACTGATCGGCGCCGAAGTGGGCTTTGCGGCCAATTTGACAAGGGAGCAGGCCGAGCGAGTTCATCGCACATTGACCGGCCCGAGCAATACCAATTCTCCCTCAGGGTGATGCTGCCTCCACTGCTCTATTGATCGAGCAGCTTGTCCCGCTCGCGCCGCCCGATCTGCCGCGCCTCTTCCAGGGCGGCGCGCGGGTCGAGATTTGGGGGGGGGTAGCCGGCGGCTCGGCACGTCGTCCCAATAGACGAAAATGCCCGGCCGCCCGTCGTCGAAATACACCTCGAAACTGCCGGTGTCGGGCACGGCCTCGTGCTTGCGGATCTTGGTGCTGGTCACGCGACCGATGTAATCAGGTGTCCTTGCGGTGCCAACGTGCGAGCTGAAACAGCAAGCGTGAGAAGGCCCCAGCGGCAGGTTCCTAGCAGGGGGGCGCGCGCGCTGGGGCCAGAAGCCTGCCGGAAATTGGCGGCCGCAGGCTTGACCGTATCATCCACCAGAATCGAAAGCCGCGCATTGACGCAAGTGAATATGTTCAATCTAGGAGGAGGTACCTCTTCACTGACCGCCTTGCGACAATTGGGCTCTTCCCACGCCTCGCGGTGCGCGCATCTCGAGAGTGCGACCGCGCCGCCGCCATGATGCCAAACCGGCGCGAGCCGACGAAGGGGGACCCGCCCGAAAGCAGTTAGCGTTGATGCCCCAAGCCAATGCCCAGCACCAAGGCTTTCTGACGAAGGGCGCCAACGGTGCGCTTCATCTGCTTGGATATCTTCACCACGGGTGTCCGTTGCTTCGAATGACCCTTCAGCGCTTTTAGGTCAGTCGCAGTCCATTCGCGGCGAGCACGCGTCTTGATCTTCTTCGTCTTCGCTGTTCTCACTGATCGCTTCCATTAACGTGATTTGAGCGCGGCTGTTAGCACATCGCGTGTAGTCGTCAACTAACTAATAGGTTAGCAAAGGCGAAACGACGCAGATCAACGTGACTGTTAATGCGAGCAAGCTGGAACAGTGGGCAAGAGAGTTGTCTGTTCGCGGAATGCGCAGTGCAGTTCGAAGCGCAGTCGACATAGGCGCAAGGGCGATGCGGAAGATTGCTGTCGAATCATCGCCAAGGACATGGAAGGCGCATCAAAGACGGCGTGACCAACGTCAAGCGCAAGACGCGAACCGATCTCTCAGCGTCGTTCACTGCCAACAGGATGCGCATCAACACGCTTGCATTGCCGCGACCGTTAGCCGCCATGGCGCCATGACCGGAAGCACATATCGACTGCGTCGAGCCTCAGCATCCGCCATGCGTTCTTAGTATCGTAAGCCTCCACCGGAGGCCTACGATACTCTGCGTTCTCCGCTCCTTTAAGACACTCGATGTGCCGCCGAGATGGAAAGGGCCGCAGGATCTTTCACGGTCCTGCGGCTCTATTTTTCCGGGAAAATTGAGTGCTTACGGAATGATCACTGCCAGCCGCGGGTAGCGTGATGATTCCAGAACTGGGTTTGCGGGTTGAGTCTCAAAACATCTGTTCCAAAGCGGAACATGGAAGACGTTGCGCTCGCGCAACAGCTTCCGTGGTGCGGACGAGGGCCGCCGGCCTCTTTTCGTTGTGATCAGCTTCTGGCAAGCTGGGACGTTTTCATTTTTTAGGAGAGACGTGCGTGGCGATAGGTACTGTAAAGTGGTTCAACCCGACCAAAGGTTACGGCTTCATCCAGCCCGACAATGGCGGCAAGGATGTTTTCGTTCACATCTCGGCCGTCGAAAGGGCGGGACTGAGCACGCTCAGCGAGGGTGCGAGGGTGAGCTACGAGGAAATGAGCAACAAGGGCAAAATGTCCGCTGAAAATCTGAGAGTCGCCTAGCCATATGGAGCGCAGGCGCTTCAAGGTAAGGCGGTGCGCAACTGAGCCCTGCTTCGTAGCGTCAAAAATCAAAGCCTGCTGCCTCGCGCTCGGCCGGCGACTCTGCTAGCTCGATCCAGTGATCGGTGCCCGCCGATCGCCAACAATCGCAATCAAACTCCGCCGGCTCCCGAGCCGGCGGGTTTTTGCGTGCCAATTACTGCGGTAAGGCCTTGTTCGCGGCGCTTCGAGACAAGCCCCTGCTGGCCCATCACCCGCTCGTCAGGTCGGTTTGTCCGGACTTGTGGAGTTGAAGTCCCGGGCAGCGAGCTCCAGCTCAAGTTCGGTAATCCTTTCGAATATGCGGGTAGCAATCGCCTCTGATTCGCCGATGGTCAGCGATCGGATACCGCGCAAGGCAAGCTCGTCTCTGAGGAGTTTCGCCACAATCAAATGCACGGCCATCGGATTAAAAAATCCCGAAAGCGATGATCCAATCCCAACTTTAGGGTGAGCACAACGGCAATTAAGGTCGACGTCCGATCGTACGTCCCCCGGTGTGGGGCTCCGTAGTCAAACGTAAGTGGAACGATCTGCTTGGCAGCGCGTCTGTCTGAGGCCCCCAGCCAGACAGGTCGCCCCCCGACTGCTGGAGGAAAACCCGATCAGCGGGTTGGCGGCCCCCTCGTGGGGCCGTTTGAGTTTCAAGGTGGCCGTCTGAGCCGAAGACTCGGCACCATTACAAGAGAAAGGCCCCAGCTCGGGGGGCTTCCCAACGGGGGCTCTAGTTTTCCGGCACAACCATTTGGATAGAAGTACCAGCCTCTTGAAGATTGAACATGGCCAGTGCGGATATCGTATGGCGGCAGCTTGCGGAAAAAGAATCTAAGTTATGGCGCTCAAGGACCTGTTGATCATCCCTCCAAGGTGCGGTCCGCAACTCGCAATTTCGTCAGTGCTTCAGGCGCGCTCTTCCGCAACGCAATTGTGCGCGGTGTGAGGTGAGCATGCTGGCAGAGACGGTTCTCAGACTTTAGCCGCGCTCGCCTAAATCTACGGATCGGGTGAGTCTTTCAAACCGGTGACCCAACCTCTCGCCGCGGTTCGTTGCGGCTGCGGCCTATTCATTATCACCGCTCTGGCCGCATGTAAGGCTGCGCTCTGAGACCAATCGAAGGTCCGGGTCGGCGGCTAAGGTCAGGGAAGCCTCTATCCGGAGCGGGTTCTCTCTGGAAGGCGTTCAGCGACCAGAGCCCAGCATGACGCCGAATGCGAAAAGGGTTGCCCGATAAAATCCAAGGATACCGTCAACGATATCTGCGAATGCCGGCCAACGAATGATTGCCCATGGCGGTCGATCCAATCAGTATCTCTTTTAGTTCGCGGTGCATGGTCGTGGTCTAGGCGACTGGCTGCTGCAGCGTCCATTCCTTCAGGGCATTCAGTGGACCCGTCTGATCTTCTTCTTGCGCTTGGCGACCGCCTTCTTGATCTGCTCGCGCAAGCGAAGGATTTCGCCCATCCCGCCGCCCTCTCCGGATCGAGCGGAGCCTGTGTCTGCTTGCCGTTTTGACGGATGCGTTTTCCAGTTTACGTGAACGAAACCTCTGATCAGTAGCGCCGATAGTACCGATGGGCATAAGGCCGACGAACGACGACTACGCGCGGCGATAGGCAGGACGATAGACCGGGCGAGTTCGGACGCATTCGTGCCGGCCGCAAACCAGAGCTACCCTCTCAACGTTCGCGATGTTTGATTGTCCCAGCGGAGCAACGGGCATTGCCGATGCCGTTGCAGTTGAGAATGCCGCCCCACAGAGAACGGTTATTGCGGCAAGTGTAAGTTTGTATTTCATCCATGCTACTCCGGCGGAGCCCATCCCCGCTGAGCAACCTTAGACGTTCCTTCCTGAACCTCGGATGACCTCGCCGCAGCCTTCGCGCGCGCCCTGGCTGGCTGTATGTTTCGGCACAATTGGCGCGAGAGGTTGTTCTCTCGATCCTATCCGCCGGGCGGCCGCGCGCTGGCTCTGCGACATGGCTTGCCAATGAAGGTCACGCGGGCGCGCCGATCACCTCGTACTCGAAGCCGACGCCCTCCCGATCGTTCTCATCAATCCAAGCCTGCGCCACTTCCTCTGTAGCGAACCATTTTCGGCGGGGGTGAGGCGCGCCATTACAGATCCTCGCGCAAGCCCCTGAAGAACGGATGCCGGAGGATCTTGTGAATGCAGCGCTCGTCGCGCGGAACGGCCTCGACCCCTGCGCAAGCATGGCTCTCTGAAACCGGGGGAAGGGGGCGCCCCGGTCCCCATTGCGGAACGAACTCCAACCGAAACGGGTATTCGGGTCCGTCGGCGCCGGTTGGTTCCTAAGCCATAGGTCGATCTTGGGAGCCTCGTAAATTGTTCTAGAATGCTGCGATGGCTGGCAAGAGAACCCCCGAAAGAGAGTTCCTGCCCTCCTAAGCCAACAGGCGAGGTGGAGGCGCGGCAGGTTGTCCAAGAGCAAATCTCGATGACCAGCCGGCGTTCGTCAAAGGTTCGAAAGTAAGATGAAACGAAGGCCGCCACAGTTGGCGGAGTCGTATTGTAGCTTCCGGCACTTGGGAACTGCCATGCGGTACGTTGCGTATGTGGTCGATTTATCCGGCGTTGCTCGGGCGGTTTATCAAATCGACAGTCCGACGGATGAAGACGCCAGAACGCGAGCAGAGAAATTTCTTGATACGTACCCTGCCGTAGAGGTGTGGGATGGTCCTCGCAGAATTGCCCGGCTGGTGCGTGAGAGCTCGGACTGACCGGTCGCGAAAAGCGAGAGCTACGGCGGGTTGGTTCGGATCTGCTTACGATCATGAATTGACATTTCGCCGCGGCTCGTGGCTTCCAAAATCTTCATGGCGCGCAGGAACGAGCGGTTCGACTTTTAATCGTTGCCCAAGCAACCAGTCCAGGTGCGGGAGCCTCGTGGCATTAACATCGAGGCACGTGTTATGACGACTGTTCAAACGGCCTTGCTCATTGCGGACGCTGTGCCACGCTCTGCACTAGATCGTGGGCGGTAATCGACTCATCAAGCATCAGAGGCCACGGCGGATGTAACCGGCTCGACCATCTTAAGGGACCGACGTGGAATGCGTCGGGGCCTTTTGTTAGGGCTCCATCTACACCTGCAGCCGCTCAGGGGCGCGAAGCGGAAAGTATATGCTCGATCCGAGCGTTGCCGGTGGTCACCCCGGAGCAGACTTGACAGTCGGACGAGTGCAAGGCTCTCTCTCTCTGCGAGTTAATCAATAGCGTCGCAACGTCTGGCCGTGAGGGTTGACGAGATTGGACCGCGATCGCTGTTACCTTGGCCGCTTTTCGGCCAAATTGTTGTTTGTTGCTTGGTACTCGGGGCAGGACCTCATTTTGGAGCCCTGCAATGTTCAAGCAAGTATTTTCTGCGTGTTTCTTCGTTGTCCTCAGCTCGATCTGTTCGGAAGCAAGACCCTACCGCATCGGCCACGCGCCCGAATGCAACGTGATCATGCCATGTGACTTCTCGTCCGCGCAGCCGCGCGGCGAACGAATTTCGCAGTATTCACTGCAGGCGTATCGTCCCAAACAACTCGTGGTAACCGCAGCCAACAGCTTGGCGATGAGTGTCCCTGCTGAGAGCCGGATCGTCGGGGGTCGGCCGCCCGGCTGCCCGGCGGCATTCTGTGGTTGTGGCGCAGCGCTGCGCGTGTTTGGTCGTGTGGTGCCTGAATTAAACCTCGCAGCCAACTGGCTACGCTTTCCGCGTACGTCGCCGTCGCCCGGAATGGTCGCGGCACGCCGTGGGCACGTCTTCGTATTAGAACAGCATCTCGGAGGCGACATTTGGATGGCGTATGACGCCAACTCAGGCGGACACGCGACGAGGATGCACGCGCGATCGTTGCGTGGCTATACGGTTGTCAATCCACACGGTGCGGCCTGAAAGAGCGCGCGCCAGTTGGTGTACCGGGTTGTCGCTACGCGAACGTCAGCGCGTGTGCCCACGACCGCCGCCTGTGGCGCACTGGAATGGACGGCCCCCGACCGCCAGCCCCCCGTGTTGGTCGGGGCCGATTTTCGTCTGGTGCCCAACGCTCTGACACCATTTGACGAGAACCAGCCGGTTGTTTTTCCGGTTTTTTACAAAGTGGCGTTATGTCGGGTGCGATTGCCACCGTTCAAATTCTACTGCGGCGCCGCTGCGCGCTTCCAAGTGGTTCGCAGCGTCATACCGTTTGGAGTTCGGGGATTGTCGAATTTTAGTTCGTCGGAGTTTAGCAAAGTAATCGTTCTTTTCTGATTGGGAATGGCGGCGACGTTCGCGTAGGTGCTGCCGCAATCTTTGGAATTTCCGCGCGCGATTGGAAAAGCGAGAAATGGCCGTCCTCTGAGAAAATCATCACGCCCTTTGGGGAAGGACCGAAGGGTTCGCCTTTTTGGCCGTCGTCCATTTCACTGGTAACAGCGACTAGCGTCCACGCACCAACAAGCTGTTCCTTAGCCGAGTTCTGTTGCGCGAATGCTGCGACCGACAGGGCAAGCCCAAGCCCGATAGCAATAATGGCTTTGTTCATTATGTCGTCCACGACAAGATCAAATTGTGCAACTACGGTCACGTGAGATCAAGGTTGGCGTGAGCTTCGGGTCAAAATCGGCGAAGAAAACCCCACGATGCCACGCCGATCTAACCTGGACAGCGGGTCCACCCACAGACACAGACTAGCCGCAGTACCCACGCGCCAACCGCCAACCCAGCAGGAATGCCGGCTGATCTCCTACCCAGATGTGTGTCTCGGGATCATCGACCTGCGGCGGAGAGCGGGTCGGCCCACCCGTAAATTTCCCAAGTGCCGCGCCTGCCCCTGATCTGGTACGACGGCCCCAGCTCACCGGAATGAGGCGCATTCGGCCAAATGGATGATCTCGCAATGCTTCTCGCCGAGCTGGAGCGGTGCAAAGCAGAGTTCAAGCACCTGCAAACGGAGCTGAATTCCCCAAGGGTCGCCGGCCCAGTACAGCCAACAACGCTCCAAGATCTGGCGCGCCGGATGAGCGAGATCGCGGCCCGTCTTGAAGCTGCAACGCGCGCGATCTCAAAGGGACCTGCCAGCGGGATACATTGAGCAGTTCCGTCCACCGCCTCGTGGCGCGTGGCTACGTCGTCGTTCGCCGTCATGAAGATGACAGGACACTTCGATCCCGATGCCGTAAGTCGGCGATACAGCTCGATCCCCGAAATTCCGCCGAGGTTGATGTCAAGCAACAAACAGGTAGCCGTCTGCGCGCGCCCGCTCTCAATCAAAGCCTCCGCTGAACTGAACGTCCCGGCCTCGATGCCATCGAGCGCCAACAGCCGCGCCACGCCCTTCAGGAATGACGCATCGTCATCGAGCACGATCACGATCGCCGATTTCGGTGCCATATCCGTATCCAGCCCGATGTAGGGTGTGCCCAAGGTGTTAGCCGACCCTTGATCCAAATCAAAGAGGCCCTAGTCGGTCGCGAACACTCAGCGAAATCTACCGGGCAGACGGCTCAATCGGTGGTGTCCTCCATCAGGTTGCGAGGTCGCTTGGCCCATCTGCGACCTCGGAGCCCATCCGCTCTTCGGCCGATGTTGGCGGTCGAACCGGATATCGACGGCTACTTCTTCAACAGTATCCCCATCGCTCGCGCCATTCGCCTCACTGACCCTGCGTGACGGCCGAGCTCGGCTGCAATCTTCGATACGCCAGCTCCCGTCCGCGCCAGCTTGGACAATTGCTGGGCCTCGCGGTCCGTCCATTGTTTTGGCTTTGGTGTTTTCATGGTGCGGCGCTTGGGGGGAATTTACGGGTTGAAGTCGCCGTTGGCCCAACTGCGAGTACGGACGAGCATCGGGATTGTCGGCTCGGAACGAAAGTCAGAGAAGGCGAACCGGCTACTCGGACAGAAGAGCTATATAGATTTGGTCTAGGACGGTCGGTCTTGCGGCACCATCGAACAGCACCGTCAGGCCGGTGGTGCGATTGCTGACTTCGACAACCGTACCGGTCTTGTGGGCTAAATCTGGGAATTGAATGATCCCCAGCTCGCTCATCTCGAAACGTGTCCCGACAACAGACCTATCGCTCCTCGGAGCCGATCATGGCTTAATCCGAACTTGTCTCATTGCGAACCGACGAGACGCTTCTCTGCAATCGCCTTGCCCTTTGCCTTTCCGATGACAAACTGAACGCCGACCTGAGCCCCATCGACCCAAATCAGCTCGCAGCGCCGAAATGCCAGACCAGTGGAGGATAGGACCAGAAAGAATTCCTGCGCCTTCAGGGGCTCGATTGAACCCTCGACCTCAAGTTTGGCACCGCTTCCAGAGGCGTCGAGAAGAATGCAGGTTCGCCGCCATGTCCCATCGACACCCATGATGCTGACGATATGCTTGTGCTCAAAGCGAACACGGTTCGCTTGTCGATTGTCTCTCATTATCTGCTATCCCCCAATCCAAATCATTTGCTTCGAAATAGGTGCGCCGCCTCCCTGCGTGCGGCCTGAATAAGGTCGCCAAAAATGTCAGGCAGTCTCTGGCACAAGGGACTTGTCTCAGATCTCCCCTGCTAACGCCCGCTGAAATCGCAGTAATGACGACGTCGTCACAAATCGTTTGCAGGTCGGCCATTCTGATGTTGGTTCGTCGAAACGTTGATCAAAAAGCGATTACGAAAAATACAGCTACACGCGAGGGACGGCACAGGCCCACTCGGACCAGCGCTGCCATGACAGCCATGCGCCAGGGCGACCCTTCCTAGAATGTCCGTGTTCAAAGTTTCACCCCGAAGCGCTTAAGAAAGGTTTATCCGATTGTGAGCAGCCGGTATTGCGCTATGCAAGTTGCATAGAGAACGCTATCGAAATTGAGCAAAGCATCGGTTTGCGGCCCGGTTAAGGGCTTGGTTACTGGTCAGTGTCACCATTACGTACAGGCCGCCATATGCGGCAGGGCATTCTGAAAATAGTCTATTACTTCGACGCGCCCGGTTGGCGGTCTCTTGTAGGAGAGGCCCAATGTTTAAGGGCTTCATGGTCGCAGTCGTTGCGCTGATCAGTACAGCGCAGGTGGATCAATACCTAACTCACGGTCGGTACACCGATGCGGCGATGGCTATGCTGCGGCAAATACGTCATGCGTTTGGATTTTAGATAGTTGTTTGCGACGCGGTCGGTCCTTAACTCCCGCGGAGAAGCTAGACTGCGTGTTTCCGATCGGCTGCGTCCGGTCGGCCGTTTTGTCCCGCTACGGCCGGAAACGAGCTCAGCTTGAGAGCGAACTCGCCAGCTTTTCGGAACGCTTGCTCCCGACCCTGGCGGGGATGGTCGGGAGCTAGCTCGATGCAACGTACGGCAGGTGTTCCGGCGTCCGTTCTGCGAGCTGACTACCATTCTCGATCGTCGAGCTCGCCATAGTCCCGAACGATGTACTCTCGGGTGAAGCGCTCGACCGGACGCCAGTGCTCGCGAATAACGACGGTCGGAGTCGGCGGCCTCCAATAGTCAGGATGGATGACAATTGTCGGCGGCGGCGGGTATGCGGAGCCCGTATGAACATGCCAGCAAACGTCACCTCTGCAAGCGATGGCTGCCGAAGCGGCCGTATTGGAGAGCGCCAGAAGGTCGTGTCCCCGGTAGTGGTGTAGCTCGGTAGAGCAAAGCCGCCCGGACGCGCGCCTCGAAATAGCGCCGTAGCGGGCGGGCGGCTTTGCGGTGGTCACCGGCAGTTCTCCGGTAGGATCGGGTTGCGATACGCCAACGCAACCAGAGGAACCACCGATGACCGCCGACATGATGAACCTGCGCACGCTCGTGGAGAAGACCCCTGACGCCGATCTCTTGCGCGAGATGATCGGCTTTGCGGCCCAAAGGCTGATGGAGCTGGAAGTGGAAGGCCAGACCGGGGCGGCCTATGGCGAGAAGAACCCCGAGCGTCTGGCCCAGCGCAACGGCTACCGCGACCGGACCTGGGAGACCCGCGCCGGTGCGGTCGAGCTGCGCATTCCCAAGCTGCGCAAGGGCTCCTACTTCCCGGGCTTCCTCGAGCCGCGCCGCATGGCCGAGAAGGCGCTCACCGCCGTGGTTCAGGAAGCCTATGTGCAGGGCGTCTCGACCCGTTCGGTGGACGATCTGGTGCAGGCCATGGGCATGACCGGCATCTCCAAGAGCCAGGTCAGCCGGCTCTGCGCCGAGATCGACGACAAGGTGAAGGCCTTTCTCGCCCGCCCGATTGAAGGCGACTGGCCGTATCTGTGGATCGACGCCACTTACGTGAAGGTGCGCCAGCAGGGCCGCATCGTCTCGGTCGCGGTGATTGTCGCGGTCGGCGTCAACAGCGACGGTCGGCGCGAGGTGCTGGGCATGGACATCGGCCCGTCCGAGGCCGAGACGTTCTGGACCGCGTTCCTGCGCAAGCTCGCCCGCCGCGGCCTGCGTGGCGTCAAGCTGGTCGTCTCCGACGCCCACGAAGGCATCAAGGCCACTGTTGCCAAGGTGCTCAATGCCAGCTGGCAGCGCTGCCGCGTCCACTTCATGCGCAACGCGTTGGCGCATGCCGGCAAGAGCGGACGGCGTGTCGTCTCCGCCTTCATTGCCACAGCATTCGCACAGGACGATGCCGAGGCCGCGCGAACCCAGTGGCGCAAGGTCGCCGACCAGCTCCGGCCAAAGCTGCCGAAGCTGGCCGGCTTCCTCGACGAGGCCGAGGCCGACGTGCTGGCCTACATGACCTTCCCGCCGCAGCATCGGACCAAGCTGCACTCCACCAACCCGATCGAACGCCTCAACGGCGAGATCAAGCGGCGCACCGAGGTGGTCGGCATCTTCCCCAACGAGGATGCCATCGTCCGCCTCATCGGCGCGATCCTGCTCGAACAGAACGATGAATGGGCGGTCCAGCGTGCCCGTTACATGACACTGGAAACCATCGCGCCGTTGAGCGATGATCCGAGCGTCAGCCTCACGGCTATCGCCAGCTGACCAGCCCGGCTCTCGCCGGCGAACGCGGTGATCCACCGCCAGCTACACCACGCCACGGGAGTACGTCATGCCAAGCTGATGAGTGCTTGTGGGTGCAAGTCCCATCCGGCCAAAGCCGTAGCAGGCAAGCCGGGACCGAGTCTTGCGGGCGTCGCGGCAACGCGAGGTCTGAAGTGTAGACAGGAGCCATGCGGGGTGCGGGAACGAGCCTCGAAAGGTGGATGTTCGCGGAGGCCGAGTGTGTTCCCTAAGCACGAAGGCAGCATGAGCATTGTCGTTATGCGAGACGATGCCGCTCCGTCGGGGTCGATGGCCGCATCACGCATGGAAGGCAATCATCGGAACATGAGAGGCCCGACCGGGTCCACTGGATCGGTCTCCAGTGGGGGACAGCGGCAAGGCACTGCCAGAGCCGCGGTCCGAGCTGAGGTCGGGAGTCGGACTGGCCCATAGTACCTATGAAGTCGTCGAAGGAAACGAGACGTATGGAGGGAAGGGGCCAGCCCGAGGGGAGCCCGCGCGAGAAGGCCAAGGTCCGGACACAGAGCCGGGTTGCCTTGCCGCCGAACCTCGAGCGGGTGAACGTGGCGGCCAAGCAGGCTGCCCAAACCCGGTTCACGGCCTTGCTGCACCATGTCGACGAGGACTCTCTGCTTCGGGCGTTTCGACGACAAAAGCGGCAGGCCAGCGCGGGGGTCGATGGGGTAACGGTGGCGAAGTACGAAGAGAGGCTCACGGATAACATCCGCGAGCTCTGCGGACGGGTCCACACGGGTCGCTACCGGCCACAGCCGGTGCGGCGAGTCTACATCCCCAAAGCCGATGGCGGTAAGCGGCCTCTCGGTGTGCCGACGTTAGAGGACAAGATCGTCCAAAGCGCGGTGGCCGAGGTGTTGAGCGCCGTCTACGAGGTCGACTTCCTCGGGTTCTCCTACGGCTTCCGGCCGGGGCGGAATCCTCATATGGCGCTTGATGCCTTGCACACGGCGATCATGAGCCAGCGCGTCAACTGGGTGCTCGATGCCGACATACGCAGCTTCTTCGACTCGGTCGACCACGAGTGGCTGTTGCGGATGGTGGCGCACAGGATCGCCGATCCTCGCATATTGCGGCTGATAGAGCTGTGGCTGCGGGCCGGCGTTCTTGAGAGCGGCGAGAAGCAAGAAACGGACAGGGGTACCCCGCAGGGGGCGGGCATCAGTCCGCTCCTCGCCAACATCTTTCTGCACTACATCCTCGATCTCTGGACCCATCAATGGCGCCGTCGCTGCGCACGCGGTCGCGTTGTGGTCGTGCGCTATGCGGACGACTTCGTCATGGGCTTCGAGAGCAAGGCGGATGCGCAGGAGATGCTCTTGGCGCTCAAGGCGCGGCTGGCCAGCTTTGGCCTGATGCTTCATGAGGGCAAGACGCGGTTGATCGAGTTCGGTCGGTTTGCGGCCCTCTCGCGTCAGCGGCGCGGCGAGCGGCGACCCGAGACCTTCGCCTTCCTCGGCTTCACCCACTATTGCGGGCGGACCCGGGACGGCCGGTTTATCGTGAAGCACAAGACGGAAGGGAAACGCCTGACGCGCAAGCTGACGGCGTTGCGCCAGGAAGCCTGGCGGCTCATGCACGAGTCGTTGGCCACCCAGCACGAGTGGTTCGCCGCAGTGCTGCGTGGACACTACGGCTACTATGGCAGGCCGCACAATTATCCAGCGCTCAACGGCTTCTACCGCGAAGTGCGTCGGACTTGGCTGCGCTGTCTGAGACGGCGCAGTCAGAAAAGTCGGCGCATGGGCTGGTCGGAGTTCGAGGCCCTGACGGCACGCTTCCGTCTGCCCGTTCCACGCATCACACGCACTTGGGCGCAGGCTCGGATATGACGCGGGTTACCCTCGGGAAGAGCCGGGTGCGGGAAAGCCGCCCGCCCGGATCTGTGAGGGCGAAAGCCAAATGGCTGAGCTACTCGACCACGATCCGCCAGAATACCGGCAGCAACGCAAGCCGCCAAAAGACCCTGTCGACTTACTCTGAGGGTGAATTTTTTCATGTTTCCCTCCTGCGTAGAAAGGCTTCTTCTTTGCTGCCCCGAAACAAGCCCCCAACATTAAAACTCGCCCGACCAGACAGCGCGGCCGCCGCGGGCGAGGCTTAATCGCATGATCGGACCTTCGACAGAACGGAGATCGGCGTGCTGTGGGGTGCCTCCCATCAGGGAAGCCAACTTTGTCTCGCAGCAGCGAAACGTCACGTCGCCCTCGGCCCGAACTGGGCTGAATCAATGACGCTCGAACAGCGACAACATATCTAACGGCCTCAGCGTGGCCTGCTTTTCCCGTCAGCGAGCGAGGATGAGCTTTGCCCAGGGATCTATCGCTCAATATGGGCGGGGCCGCCGACCGAGGGGACGGGCGAGCGCCGGACTTCTTCGGTTCATTCAGACCAAGCTTGCCTGGATTGCATCGAGGGTAAAAGGCTTGAGATAAGTCCCGAGACTTTCTGGTAACTGAGGTCGCTCGGTCTTCAGTTGAAGCTGAAAAGCGTTTGCCCCAATCGCTCCTTCAGCGTGTCCAGCAACGACATCCTCGTATCAGGCGCCGTACCGTGCACCCCTGCCATTGGTGCGGGCACAATATTCAACGGCTGCGCTGCTCGATGCTTGGCGACTTTTTCCGCAGGTTGACGTTTTGCGATATGCTTCGTCTTGGAGGCCTCGCCAACTGACCTTGGAACTGCTGGGATAGGGCTAACGTCGAATTCAGCAGATGCGCTCTGCGGTCCCTGATTAGCGGATTTGCTCGTGGTTATCGATGGAGCGGCACTGATGCTCGGCGGCACCTCAGTAGTCGGCAAACTGGTGTCGATTACTACCCGCTCAGGTAACGGCTCGAGTGAAGTGATCCTGATTGCCGGCCGCTCTGTGTCACTGGTAATCGGTTCTGTTGGCTGTTGCGGGAAGCACCAGCCGACTCCGATCAGCAATAGGACGAGAGCACTGCCGACAAATCCAAAGTATCTCATGAAAGGCATAGGACGCCTCCGTTTTGGCGACGACCTTGAGACCGGGATTGTTAGCAGAAAGCTAAAGATAGATTAAAACGGAGAACATGGTTATTACGCATGCTGCGGTGCAGAGGTAGCTATCTCGCCGGCGTCCGTGACTTCGATGCTGCATCGTAGATCTCGATCTTCAGCATCGCTGTACTTGGCGGGGTTGCGGACTTTCGACGTGAAGCTTTGGTTTGTTCATTCTTGGTTTATCCGGTTGGAGAACGCCCTTGCTGCTGAGGCTCTCGAAATTCGCCGAACTGGATGCTTGGGGTTTCCCAACCGGCGTAAGCACAGACCACAAGGACAAAGACCCGAAATGCAATCGACATGCCGCCCACCCTTTCTTGTTGGCGACAACGATACAAGCAAGCCCTTACGAGCAGCTTAGGAGAAACGCTTTGCGCAAGGTTACGTGGGGAGAGAGGGAACTGAACGGCGCATCAGTGCGTCGTTGGCTGCTCCGATTCAGCATTCATAAATGAATTCGCTATCGTGACCAGATGCACAGCGGCGGTCCCTAGTTGCTCCATTTCTTTGTCAGCTGTGTAGGCGGCAGCAGCACGGCGGTATGCAATGGCCACCGTTGCGTAGGCATCCGTAATCAGTACAGCCGAGTGATCGTGCTCATCCTTTGCTTCCGGAACACGGATTTTTACAACTTTCATGGCCGCCTCCGCAGCCAACTCGGCGAGCGTCTCATTTTCTAAGCTCGGATCAGAAACTCCGGCCTGACACGCAGCAGCCGCCCCGGCGATCACCTGGTAGTATTGCTGCTTGTGCAATTCACTCGACGTTAGATAACTCTGCAAGAGGCGACGAGCTCTCGTCTCCAGGTATCTCCGGTCGTCGCGGATCTTTCGGTTAGGCGAGTTGGACCACCTGAACATCGTTCGCCTGTACTTATGCACGCTGGTGGAACCAAAGCGCAAGCGACTATAAGGTTCCACCCGGAGCGACTGGGGCGATCGCTGAGCGAAAGGGGCCGGAGTGTGATGAGTGGCAATTTCTAGCTTTCGGCTAGGTCTCTCTCTGTTGCCGAATGTAATCAGAAGCAAAGTCTACCGCTGATGACCGAGCCCGATCCCGAGCTTCAGCGCCTTCTGTCGCAACGAACCTACTGATCTCTTCGTCAGCTTAGAAATCGGCGACAGGGGTTCTCGCTTCAACAATCGTCTTGCGCAGGGCAGGAGAGCGACCGAGAACATATGTAAACCAGACCGTGAAATTTGTCGGGATGATCGGAATGTTCAGTTCGGACATGAGCCGAACCGCTTCTCTAGATATCGAGGCAGCGTGTTGTTTCCATGCGGCGGCTTGATCCGATCAAAATGCATGGGGCTGAGCTTCGAAGCATCAGCCAAATCACGTGTCCGGACAATGTAGCTTAGGTCGAGACTGCATCTGATGCGCAAATTGCATCAAAGTAGCCTCTCATTCCGATTTACCTGATCTTTCCTGTTCGCAGACTAGCGTAGGGCGTGAGTGTCAGAAGCTATGAAACGAAGACGTGAGATCATGATTAGCCAGCAACTCGGAGGCGAGATCTGGGATGCTGCTGGCCCTTTTGACTCCTTTGAAGCGGCGTCGCGATACTTAGCTGGAGCACCGCCAGGCGAGTTTCTAATCACCTCCTGCTTTATCTCTGGTGGGACGAGACTGTGGCTCATGGTCACGTCGCCGGCGGATGTTGAAATCACCTAACAACCCAGTAGGTTAATTGCCCCTTTAAACGCTTGAACCAGCCCCGCGAGCTGTCTTTAGTTCAGAGATCCGTACTCCCCTAATGACTTACCTTCGTGTTGTTTGGGGCGAAATGGTTCGGATGATCCGCTAGTGCCATCGCTTCACGACGGACCAGTAACGAAAAGCAGGCTTGCTGACGTCGTCGCGTAACCGTCACGGCGCGGAGCTCATCGAGCTTGCCCCTGATCCTTTGTGGTGAGACTTTCCAGCTGCTCCACGGTCGCCAGCCTTTGGAGTTCGTCCCGGTAGTCCAGGATGTCACTCCGGGTGCCTATAGGACACCGGAGCCCGACGAATGTTCGCCTCGGGCACGGTCCTCTTGCAGCGCTCCGCACGCAAGACCGTAGCATTAGCGCTGCTCCGCGAGCACTGCGCGACGACCTCGCATCATCATTAAGTGAATGAGATCCGCTGAGTTTCCGGTTTTTGCTCCGAAAGTTGGAGGGAACCTTGGAGACGAGCGGAGCATTTTATCGCAATGATGAGGCTCAGTATCGGCTTAGCTGCGCTTGCTGGCTCGCTCTTCTTGTTTGAGCTTTGGCTCTCGCAGCGCGAGATTCAGAAGGGCATCGAACGGCTAGAGCGTTATCAAATTCCGCACGCTCTCAATCGCTGATGCCACGTGCGCCGGCGCCGGTCCTCACGGCACCCGGTTGGTGCGGCGTAACCACTCTGAAACGTTTCTGGGCCTGACTCGGACCAGAGCGAACAGATTGGTTTGCGTCACCTATTTTTGCGCTCGCGATTTTCGTACTTTCCAAGACAGCGGGAATCACCGTGCTTTACGAGCTCGACCTCTTGAAGGGGCGGATAGCAGTGAAGCAGTGCGTATTCGTTCGTGTATGGCGCAGGCGAGCGGACGCAAACGCTCGCGTCAACGGGTAGATCGACCAACTGCCCGTCCATGAGCATGTGGCTGCACTTGTCTTTTTGCTTTGTCTTGTCTGCCGTGGTGTCAGCGGCCCTAGCAGCGCCGATGGAGGCGGAGACGATACATGCGATCATCAGTGCGCGCATTCTGATTCCCTTTCCTTTTTCCACATGGGGTGCTCTGAAGGGGATTCCTGCACTTGGAGCCATCAGGCGCCGCGTTCTAGTTCCAAGTGCAGAGTTTGCATCCGGATGGGTGAAGCTGAGGCCGAGGCGCCGGGCAGGACCTTCGCGCATATTCGCCACTACAGCGAGATTTTCCAGGTGACCTAATATCGTCGTGCCCGACGCTGGCGATGATCGTGATGGACTGCCGATCCGTCAGCAGTAGCCATCAGCGGCGCACGCCATGTCCGACGCAGTGTGGGTTCGGAAGTTCAGATAGGAGGGCGCCACGATCACCAAGGCTGTTCCAGATAGGACGAGCAAACAGGCAATCACAATGCGCCGCGGAACGCGCTTTCCATTTGAATAGCTCATGATTTAATTGCTCCGCTGAAGCTGGAGTTTTGCGCCCCCGCGAATAGAAGCAATTGTGAACTAGTTCATAGATTTGAGATGAAATTTGAAGTCGGGGGCGCAGTTGGGCGAGATCCAGCAGCGGGTTGATATCGACGCGGACGTGCGGACTTGATCCGCGCCAACTTCGGAGTGCAGTCGTTGCCTCGCCATGTTGGCGCGGTTTCAAACGCTTAAACAGCATAAGAAAGAGCGCCGCCGGGCTCGAAATGAAGGTCCCCCCGGCAGCGCTCTTGTCTCAGACCGGGCACTGAAATCCCACTCCGTGTTCGACTATGCAATGATTATGCCACAGGTTGATGACAGCGCCTTGCTCGACCGGCGGGCTTCCGGAAACACACGAACTGAACGCCCGTCCAAGGTTCCGTCGTCATTGAGCAATCTCAAAGCGGCTCTGCCGAACTCCTTTTAACTTAACTCCCGTAACCGAACGACCGGCCGCACCGGAAGCTGAGGTTATGGCCCCGGGCTCCTAGGCACGCCGGGGCTGCCTTGTTTTGAGGACCTTCAGCGGCGGCCGCTTTCTATGCCACGGTTCACGCCGGCCACCTCGTACTCAAACGCGACGCCATCCGGATCGTTTTCGTCAATCCAGGCCCGCGCGGCTTCCTCATTGGCGAACACCTTCAGGTCCTCGCCCTGGTCGTAGATCCATACAGTCGTGGTCGCGCCGGGATCCTAGGATGAACGCGAGCATTGACGAGGACCTCCGTAATTGCCTCGCGGAGACTGTCGCGGTCGAGAATGCGGATCAGCCGGTCGACCGTCGCTGCTGCATCGCGCTCCTGCGTGAGACAATCGGCCAGCGCTATCATGGCAAGGTCATAGCTCTGCTCGATCCTCTCGGCGGGGGGCAGATGCGCCATGGTCAAGGGGCTCCGCGCAGCGGCAGCGCCAGTTGGATGGCAAACGGTCGGCTGGCATTCGCTTCTATGAAGGCACGCAGCGCCGGCGCCATCTCGGGGTCGCCTACGTCGCGCTCAGCCAGCTCGTCCGCGACCTCGCTGGTCGCATCGCGAGACCAACCCTCGATGGCATTGAACGCGACGATGCGGACCGGATAGGCGTATTGGCCAGAAAGCAGATCGCGGATGAGCGTCTCGAAGTCGGTATCCTGCTCGTCCGTCTCCCGCCAGGCGCAGCCCGCGCGCGCTCCGAAATCTTCCAAGACGAGATAGATATCGCGATCGAGGCGATCGAGCGGCACGATCGAGGGCGAGGAACGCATACGCTTACTCCGGAACAGGGAGAGACGGCCCCGGCTTCGAAGGGGTGGCCGGTATGACCGGGGCCGCTCCGCCGGCTTGGGCACCAGCGACTCAGCCAACGGCGCAGTGAGCACGCCGTTCCCAGCCCTACCCGCAGCGTATCGCGGCGCACGCTTGCCGATCCGCGAGGCCGGCTTTTTATGCAGAATTTTAATGTGTCACTCGAGGAAGAAGGCGAATGTTTTAGCGACTCGCGGTTATATGGTGCCTGGTCGCAGCCGCTCTGCGACCAGGCGGCCGGGCGCCATGGTCTTCCTGCAACCCCAGGGCAATGGATGCTCGGCCGCTGCAGCTAACAGGGGGCGGTTAGACTAGGCAACATCGCCTGACGTCATTCCTGCGCGATGCGGAAGACTTGAGACTTAAATGCCACGCCTCGCGCGGCGAACCGTCAGATAGCATGCGGCGAGCGAGGAGATCCTTCCAAGGCGGCTTGCGGAGGATGAATATTGTCTGTGCTGACAAGCGCGCAATCCTCGCACCTGAACAGCCAAGATCTCGCATGTTCGCCCAAATACCTCATCGGCTGTAAGCAAAGATCGCACTTCCGAACTGGCTTATTGCCGCCAGCTTCCGTGAAAATGAACTTCATCTCCACCCCCCTGCGCCTCAGGCCATACGAATCTGATTCGCGAGGAAGTTAAAGAGGGCGTGCGGCTACAGTTCGCGATTCATGGCGGGGTGTTGCCTATTCTTCACCTTACCCAATGCTTCTGTCGGCGCCCCGGTCAGGCCGATCGCGGTGCTTTGAGACCAAGCCCTTCAAGCCCATGCCGCAGGCGGCCGGTAAAGATCGGGACCAATCTCGCCCCGCTCAAAGGGCGCCACGGTGATCCCGTCCGGCCGGCGCGCCAGCAGGCGCTGCAAATTTATCTTCGCAGATGCAGTGGCAGGCCGCGAAGATCGTCGCCGCCCACGGCGAGAACGTCGAAACGTAAAGCTGGGACGACCGTATTCTCGTGTTTCATTTACTTGAACGGGCAGTGTCGGCCACGCTCTTGCATACCGCATTGACGGCACAGAAGTGCCGCAGCCAGATCGTTACAAATTTTTTCCGATGTCACCGACGACCTTCTGCCGAGCTGACCGCCGAGATTGCAACGTTCTAATCTTTGTAACCGTCGTCCAGATTGTGTGGCCACTCCCTGCCACAAGAACTGCAATAAATTTCAGCGGTTCAACAAGTGTGAGCGGCACAACAAGCGAAAAAGGCGAAGGGTACGGCTTTAGCTGTTGAATACGGCGGCAAAGTCTCGCAAAAATGGACGCGCCGTCTAATGCGTGGACGGGCCAATAAAGCAATAGGTGAACCTCGTCCGACGCCGACAATACTGCTTTGCACTCGATGGTGCCGCACAGTGCTGACTAGCGCAGGCCGAAGAACGACAGAACGATCCCGATCACAACGATCAAGCCGACAATATAAATGATCCCATTCATTGAAAGCTCCTCAGCTTCCCTGCCCGAAGGACAATAGAACATCGCGCAGATGGTTCCCCCGCTTCGGCTCAGGAACCGAGGCGATCGGCCAAACCTTCGAATGGAACGAGACGAGACGTTCGGAGCTTTATGGGATCGAATCCCGGAGAACTGCCATGAAAGTGACCGCTCTTCTCATTGCAGGAGCTCTCACCTGCACTAGCACCTTAAGTTTTCCGCAGGGCAGCGGAGGGGGAGGGTGAAGTGGTGCTGGTTCTTCGAGCGGAGCAACCGGCTCTGGCAACACGGCTGCGGGATCCAGCTCGAGCGGTGGGACCGTGAACGGTACGGCTGGCTCACCCGGGCCAAACACGAGCAACGCCCTTAGTCATGGCACGACTGGAAACCGAATTCCCAGTTCTGCCCGCTACCAACGGGAGCAACGGTAGTTCATCGCCAGCCAGCAGGTACGCAAACGACAGAACGATGAACAAGGCCGTGCAAGATCTCGGGAATACCAACAACGGAATCTTAGGACCGCAGCACTGAAGTGGTCCGATCCCTGCCTCAGCTTGGCCTTGTTAGACTGCTCGGCTGCACCGGATCTGATTGCCCCAAGTAAGGATTTCTCATGTCTGACCTAGGTATCCAAGTTCGGTCTCAAGTCAAGGAAATGGCTGAAAACAGCGTTGATCAGGCGGAGAAGGCTATTGCCGCCTTTCTGGATGCCGCAGCGAAGTCAGTCGAGATGGTCCCCGCTCCCGCCAAAGACTTCTCGAAGAAAACTCTGTCGATCACAGAGCAGAACATGAAAGCCGCCTTGGAGCATACACGAAAACTGATCCATGCATCCGACGTGAATGAGTTCATGCGGCTGCAGAGCGAGTATCTAAAAGCCCAGTTCTCCATCGCACAAGATCCGATAAAGGAACTTGGCAGCGGAATGTTGCCGTCCAGCAAATCAGCGTCGCAGAACGATGTATAATTAGCTCGTGTTTCGAGTCGCTATCTAGTCGAAGGCAAGCCGTGTGGCCTCCGAGGAGACTGCACCGATAAGTGAGCTGTCAGATGAGCAAGCGAACCAAAGATCGAAAGTTGAAGAGCTCTACCGCTCTTTCGAAATCTTCTGAAGAAGATGTCAAGCCGGTTGACCTGAACATCGAAGCCCCCAAGGTCGCTTCTGCCGAGGTGGAGACTGTTGACCCGCTGATTGAGGTCGCAAACATTCCTGAACAAGTTGCGGCAGAGGGGTCTCATGAAGTTGTTTCGACTGAAACGCAGACTCTTGTTTCCTTCCCTAGAGACGTTCCCGAAGCCTTCGCAATTGGCTCTGCATTCCCCTGGTCTCAACAAAAACAGCTGTTGGAGATGGCAGAACGAAATACGAGATTCCTATGGCACTTTGTCGGACTGTTTGCTGGGGCTAAGTCCCCTCAGGATCTTCTCGCCATAACAGCTGAATTTTTTAGAGAAGGCGGAGTGTTGTTCAAGGAACAGTCGGAGACGCTCCTCGAACTTTACGTAGCAAGCCCCTCCAAAATTAATCCCCCAACTGCGTAGCGAAAGCGGCAGCTGTCGCCTTCCATGGTACTCCTGAATGATTTCGACGGAGGTGCCCATGTTGCGGACAACCTCGAACACGCTGCCCCCCTTGCGCAGTGCATTGATCGTTTGTCAAGTTGGCAGTTTGCCTGGTCCGCATCTCACAAATTTTGTTTTGTGCGAGTTTTTCCCAATCTCAATCGTCGTGGGATTAACAATCGTCAGAAGATAGGTGATCTTTCGAGTAAACCAGAGCCGCCTCCTAGCATCGGGTGTTTCAGTAATCCAATAACCTTTCGGTGCAGGCTTAGCGGAGGAAAGTGAGCTGACTAGCTGCGTACTCGGCGTGACGTCGTACCGCTTGTCCCCATTGAATATAAGCATTTCAGCTATCAAATGCCGACCTACCGCTTCGACGCCAGACAGTCGGACGGTGAAGCAAGCTTCATCGACTCCGATAGGGAAGTTGGGATCGAGAGTGACCCAGATCCCCGTCACTGGATACACATCGGCTATAGCCGGAGAACTGAGAGGCAGGCCTACCAAGGCGAACAGCCCAGCGCATTCTGCTAATCGCTTGTGGGCTCCGAAATACGAGGACCCCATTGCAAACCTCTGCGAGTATCGATCAGGAGGCGAGATATTGTGCAGCCTGCATGTCTTACGCTTGCTGACCGTTCCAAACGGCCGAAGCGTGGTTACGTCCCAAGCGCCGCGTCGTTTGCTCAAACCACACCATTTAGGAACTGGCTAACCTCCTCGAAAAACTGCGGCATGCCCGGGTCATTCTGCAACGGCAGGTGGTCGGCGAGAAGTTGTCCAGTAACATTCTGGATGAGGCAATGCGGGGTCAAATTTGGGCTCTGACGCATATTCGATGATCGTGTTTGTTTTTATGGCGCGCCAATCAGCCTAGCCTGAAGGAGATCGAGCTTAGCGCGCCCGTACATCTGCCGCTTGACCAGCTTGAGCTTGGTGATCTGAGCTTCCACTTGGCCATTGGACCACGGTTGCGTGATAGCCGCGTGCACCGCGCCCTTGTCGTTGGCGATCCCATTCGCGAACGAGCCAATGAGGCTCCGCTTGGATTCATCTATCCAAGGTTCGAGCTCGATCTCGGCCCTCTTTCGGATCATCGCGTGGAAGCGGCCAACGAGAGCGTTGGCATCGGCCAGCATAGGGACGCTTTGTTCAATAGCGGCAACCGTGACGGTCTCGGCCTTGGTTAGGTGGTCCCGCTTCATCGTCATCAACTGCACTATAGTCCGGGCGGCGGGGACCCTCTGCAATTGTTGACGGCTGATGGTCTCGGCGCGTCGCCGTCGCGTGGCCCATTCCGCCACCACGCGCAGCGATCCCTTAAAGCCTTGCCCTCTCAAACGGCGCCAGAGTTCGGCACCGTTACGACAGCCGCCTGACCACTGCGCGTCCAGGAACGGCAGGTGCCCATCCAGGGTGCTTTGACGGGTGCGGAAGATATCCGTACCGCCGCCGCGACTAATTTGGCGAACCAGATTGCGACTATGTCCTGTGCGGCGGACGATCTCCTTGAGCGGCACACCGTCGCTGACAAGAGCCGCGATTGCGGCATGGCTGTCCTGGCGCCGCAGATAACCCTGATAGCGAAGCTTTTCCGCGCAGGTCAGCAGTTTAAGATCGATCGTCGTCGCCCCGATTGCGGCTCGGATTTTGCTCATCGAACGGCGCACCGCTTCAAGGAAGGCCGCGCTCGCGTTTTCCATCAGATGCCAGCGGTCGGCGACCTGGATGGCGTTCGGCAGCGCCTTGGCTGCTGCCTCGCCATATCCACCACCGCGATCTCGCGACACAATGTTGATGCCCGGGTGCTTCGACAGCCACGCCTGAACGGTCGCCATTTCCCGGTCGGGTAGCAAGGCAACGATCCGCCGACGCTCCAAATCGCACACGATGGTCCCGTACCGACGATTTCTCCGGAACGCCCAGTCATCAATACCCACAACAAGCAAGGGATCCATCGGCATCGCCGCCCGCCGGCGGACCACCCGCAGCAAGGTATCGTTGCTGACAGGCAGCATGAGCCGCTTGGCGAAGCTTGCTGCCGGCCGGCCGCCGAGCGCCAACCCCAGGTGATGGACGATGTGTTCGAGCCGTGCCGTCCGACGCCGTCGAAGCGGAACGACGTCTTCTCCGAACCGCTCCGCGAAGATCCGCCGGCGGCAATGCGGCACCTCGCATGTGAAGCGCCGCGTGAGTAATCGGAGGCGCACCTTTCTGCCCGCTGATGGCAAATCGGCCACGTGCCGGATGTAGCGGCTATGGACTCGGCGCGATAGTGTCGCGCACAAAGGGCACTGGGCCTCCGCAGCCTCTGACCGAACAGCCAGAATAACCGAATCCTCTGAATCACTTACGCCATCAAAGACCAAACCACTCGGTACTAGCGATGAAATTCGAAAGCCTGTCCGCATGGCGCCGATTCTCCGTTGAAGAACCACAGTCGCCGGCGAACTTCATCAGAAATGAGTCAGAGCCAATATTGCAGGCCGAATGACAACCACCCGGGACCGTTCAAAGTTCAAAGGCCCACCGGAGACCCTTTTTTGCTGCCTGAAATCCCCGACTCGTCTCGCGCTTCTCGGCGGCACGGCAGCGTGTGTCCGTTGCAACGCAGGAAAACTGTCGGCTCAATTGAGCGCTTGTGCCAAGATAGTGCGAGATATCCGAGCTAGAGGCGATTCTCCCGGGAGAGCGCGGCCAGCGCGGCCACGGCATTCACTTTTTCCATATTTCGACGATTGTTTAATTTTGCGCCGATGCCCAACCGGCACGATCATGTGGATGTGCGGATGGTGGATCATCGCCGAACCCGAGGTATGCAGCACCGCAGTGGCACGGATACGTGCGCCGAGATGCCCGGGATTTGCGGCGATGATCGTCATCGCCTCGGAAGCCGCGTGGAACAGCAGGCCATAAGTGCCGATCGCACCCCATATTCGGAAACACTAGCGAACCTGAACCGGCGGTAAGCGCGCCGCAGGCAAGCGGACGACGATCCGGCTGTCCGTGATGTCGACGACTTCCTTGCGCTTCCTTCCGTCATCGTTCCGCAATTCGAACGTCACTCCCGATGCAGACGGGGCAAAGGGCTCAGGCGTAAGGCTGATCCACCCCTCCTCCAAATTCAGAATGATCGGTCCATCCGCCCGGAATCGGGCGTCAAGCAGCACCAGGTCCAATCGGAGAGACTGGAGCCGCACGTTGAGCCGTCGCCGCACGCCATCACGTGGCCAGATACGCAGGGTGTGAGCGAACGTCTCCAAGATGCCGCCGTGACAAACCTGCCCAAAGATGGGATCGTCGGCAACGATCGTCGCAGCAGCGCGGACGGCCCCACAAAATCCCAGGTCGATCTCGCACGAGTAATACCACGTTCCACGGTGATGCGGCTGACCGAGCCATGTGGTCCCGCTCGGCGCCGGCTCGAAGCCGCCACCGGCCGCGCCGTCATTCTCCTCGCCCGGATACCAATAGCCATGACCGGCCGACGCAGGGCCGCTGTTCAGCAAGGCCCACGCGCTGAGTTGTGACGCATAGCCCAGACGAAGGAGCGGATGCGGGTCGTCTGCATCGTTCAGCGCATAATCAAGCAGCGCCCAGCCGCCCATCTGCGCCATGTAGGTCAGCGTATAGGCGTCGCCCGCAGTCCCGCGATAATCGCTGCCCAGGTAGTAATAAGCAGGTTCCAGCCAGCCACGGCAGAACAGGTTTGCAGCGATCTGACGCTCCGCGAAGGCAAGGGCTGCCGCCTTCGAAACCCCCATGGCGACAGGGTCGTCAAGGGCCGAGCGCGCCAGTGCCTGCGTTGATTCGAAGCCTGTGGAATCGAACGGATATTCCGACCCGAACAGGTCCGCCTTCGGATCGACGAAGGCTCGCACCTTACGCGCCCAGTGCGCCTCCAGCGTCGCCGCCTCGCGCATCAAGCCCGCCGTCGTGAGCGCCGAAAGAAGTTCGGGGATCACACATTCGTTGTAGAAGCCGGTGCGGTAGGCAGACCACATGACCACGCGCATCGGCACCGTGAACATGGCCAGCGCGGTACCGTAGGCGCGCACCAAATAATCTCGTGCGCTCTGGCGGGTGGGGATCGCGGGATGGTCACGCGCGATGCGGTGCATGGCCAAATACATCGCGAAGATGTGCGGATAGTCATAAGGCCGCCAGATGTGCAGGCGGCCCTTTGGGCCGGGATCGCTGCTTTCCCGGTTCTGCTTCCAATCGGGTATCCCGTAGAGGCCGTAGGCGTATGCCTCCTGTGTGGTACGTTGCAGCCCGCCCCAGACGAACGCATCGATATACCGGTCCAGCGCCGCCACTTCCGCCGCATCCGGATGCTCGGCATTCTTGGTCGCGAGGTAAGCGGGCTTGCTCAGCCCTGGATCGTCGCACGTCACCTCGTAGATGCGCCCGCTCTTGATCCGGTCGTAATTGTCCGGGCCAAGCAGGACCTGCGTCTCCATGTTCCACTCGCCGAACAAACCGTCGTACCATTTGGACGAGTCACGATGCTGCCGCTTCACGATGAAGGCTGCGCGCTTCTTCATCATCGTCTCGACGGGTTCGGTAGCGAAGAATTCAAGAAAGGTATGGCGCGCACCCGGCTGGTGCAGGGTCAGTCGGTTCTCGCCCAATCGCGAAAACCGGACCCGCCATAGTCGCCTGCCGGCCCGATCCGGCAATCGTTGCGCCACCGTGTCGCCGGTAAATTCCGCTTCGATTCGCTCCACCGGAATGGAGGACGCGAGCGCGATGTCGACATGCAGGTCGTTGGGAACCGTCATGCCCGGCATTACCTCCACGTCCACCAGACCGGCGTCCGCGATAGCCCTGCGCGCCGCCTCATAATCAGCAACCCATTGGAAGCGGAGACGGTAATGCCGTTGCTCTGCCGGCGACAGGGACAGGGAATGGGTCGGCTGTCGCCAGCGAGTCCCGCCCGCCACTGCCTCGCCGGCGGCCGCCCCGCCCAAGATGTAGGCGCACCACGTCCCACTGGCTTCGGCCGAATCCTTGTGGACATTCCAATATTCCAGTGACGTGTCCGCTTCCGGTAAGAGCATGAGGAAGGGACCGGTGCTGTTGCCGCGAATCCAGAAGATGTGCGATCCATGCCCTGAGACGAAGCTGTGCTTCAAAACAGCCCCCGACACCGGTTGCCCTGCCGGAAATTCGGTGTTCATCGGCATGGGCAAATAGAGGTCGCCGACCTCCACGCTCGCCATGCCGTCGTTCCGCAGCATGATCTCCCACGTCAATCCAGCCTCGTCGACTGCGAGCCGGGTCGTGAGAAGGACGCCGGCATCGCGGGCTGCTAGTTCAAGTGCCGCGCTATGCATCGGCTTTGTTGCATCAACGCCGGTTCGAAGCGTATGCCACTCGGATCCGGCACGCCGAACTCTAGCGTGAGCCGTCCCCAGCACGGCTCCAGGCAGGACATAATCCGTGTCATACGTGTCGTTACGGTAACGCAACGAGGTAATGCCGTCTTGTGTGCACCCAACGACGAAGGAAGAGTCGGCCGCCTTCAACATCATGGCAACCTTGCGCTGCGGCCGATTGGGTGTAGGCAGTGTAACGCCCCCGAACAACGCGCTACCCAAGAAGCTACTGCCCAACAGCATCGTACGACGCGTATACATCCAGACTTTAGACATGCCTTTGGTCTTCGTCATCAACCGTATCCGGTATTGCCCCATGCGGATGATCAAGGCGTGCCGTTTCCCGCCGTAAACGTCAACACGACAAAAGCGACATACGTTCTCAAAGTACCGAGTGTTCGGTCGGCAGCGCTTCGTCACCATCGGTCCTCACGCGCCCCTTGGACACCAGAGCGTGCACGCAAGGAGGCCAAGCGGCTTTTGGGCCTGGTTGCCAATGGCAACGACCCGGTCGACGAGAAAGCCAAGGCGCGCCTGCAGGCGGCCGACCCACTCCGGCAATCGCGGATCAATATCTCCGGAGCCCCAAACAAAGGCTGAAGCCCCGACCAATTCGGAAATAGAACGCTACTTGTTGGCCAGTTGGCGACCCCTGCATCCGTGTCAGTTTTCAGATCACTCGCCGCCATCTCTCGGCTCGCATCGCTGACCTCGCATCAGCTCATGGAGCGATCTCAGCAACCCGCTATCCGTACAGCCCTATCCTCAATGCTCAAGTGGGCAATGCGGGAGAGCCTCGACATTGCTGCGAATCCGGTTCTCAGCGCTAATTAGGCATCTGACCGGTGAGGAAGCGATCCCGGCCGTTCCACATATGACACAGAGCCCATATTGCAAGCCGAATAACACTTTATTTGGAGCGCAACACCTCTCCGGCTATGTAGGCCCTTTTGCTCTGAGCTCCGATGACGTCTCTTGTCAGGTCACCCCGCGATCTCGATCGCTCTTGAAATAGGATGCCGGAGCGCTCGTCTGAGCTCAGCGAATTCGTGGAACAAGACAAACAGCGCGATCATTCCGGCGCCCAGCTCAGCGATTGCTTGGCTGGCCAACAGTCCGTTGAAACCCGATATGACCGGGAATAACAGTACGGCCGGTATGAAGAGATAGCCCTGCCTTGCCAAGGACACAACCGCACTGAGGCGTGCTCTCCCGAACGACTGAAGCATCGTCGCCACAAACTTCTCAACACCAAACAGTCCAAAAAACAGATGGAAGACGATGCAGGTCGAGACGGCAATTTCCGTGACTTTATCGCTATCGCTGAACAGCCTGACCAAAGGTCGCGCAAAACTCACAACGGCCACAGAATACGCGACGGCAAGAGCGACGGTCATGGCGAGCATGAACTTCGCAGCCTTCAATACACGAGCAAAGTCGCGTGCGCCCCAACCGAAACCCAGGACAGCTTGAGAGCCTATGCAGAAGCCGGTGATAGGTAGTGCGCCCATCGTCAAGATTCGCACAGCTATTCCCACGGCCGCGATCGAATCGTCGCCGAACGGCGCAGCAGCTCCGTACAAGAGCATAACGGCAATAGCAGATAAGATACTGGTGATCGTCGACGGCGCCCCTATGAACGCGAGCTGTCTGATGCGATCTGCTCGCAATGATATGTGAGATATCCTGACGACAACTGTTCCGCCAAGCTTCGTAAAATACGCGATATAGAGGCTAATAGCAGCGATCTGAGATACCAGCGTTGCGAGGGCTGCGCCTCGCACACCCAAGTCCAGCAAGAATATGAAGACGGGATCAAGCACCGCGTTCAGTATGAAGGCGGTCATCATCGTCCACATGCTGAATCGTGTGTTGCCCTCGGCTCTGACGATGAAGCCGTTGACAATGTTTAGAAGCATCAGGGTGTACCCGAACAAAAGCGTCCCGGCGTAGTCGAGCGCCACGGGCATGATGGTTGGACTTGCTCCGAGCGTTACGAAGATCCCTCGCAGGTTCAGAAGCACAGCGACGGTAACTATGATACCGATCGGGGCGGCGAGCGCGAGTGCAGTACTTGCGCCTCGACTCGCCTCCAGGTATTCACCGGCGCCAAGATGACGAGATATGAACGACGCTGCTCCAACACCGATCCCCTGCCCGACGGCCGCGAGCAGAACCACGATCGGCAAGGTCATGCTGACAGCTGCGAGCGCCTGCGCGCCAAGTGCGCCAACAAAGATCGCGTTGACGACCTGCTGTAACGCGTGGATCGATAAGCCAACAACAGACGGAATGGCGAGCCGCAGGATAAGGCTCGAGAGATTGGGATCCGATAGATCGATGTGCTGCTTTTTCTTTGGCATCACATTGCGATCGCTCTCGATTGGCGAAATTGCATCCGGCTCATTCATGGATGAAGGTGCCCCCAGCTCTTCGGAATTCGCTGATCGTTTGCAACAGCTCCTGTTGCAACACCATGCAAAGATTACGGGTCACCTCATAGCTGACTTGGGTTGGATCATACCTCGTTTCGATCTGTAGATGGCCGGCTTGATATCCGACATCGAACCAGAAGAGGTGAATCACGGCCCCTTCATCCATGTCTTCGCCGATCCAAAGTGGAGAAGGTTCCTTGCCTAGGAAACGGCGTGGAAAATGGCGCTGCAAACCCGCTCGATAATTCACTCCAATTCTGGGCAAAGGCAGGCGATCGATCCGGCTCCGGACGGCTGGATCTCGGTTTAGGAATTTCATGGCACGAAAGCCTATTCCGCTGCGCGGCAGGGCATTGCGCTGGCGGTATATTGAACGAGCACGATCGTGACGGGGCTCCGTTCCGGTGAGACTCAAGGGAAGCGGAACGAGCTCGCTGATATGACCGATGATCTGAGATGGATCGAGATCGTCGAACAGCCGACCTCGGGTTGAGGTAAGACTATCGATCCAGAGCGAATAATTGCCGAAAACGCGCCCAAAGGCGCCAGAAATGGCGGCAAGAAACACATCAAAGTCCTGACAGTGCGCCAATCTGGCTGAAATGTTGAGGAGATCAGCTGTCGCTTCTTCGTCAATCTCAAGATGGTACTTGCCCTGATCTTCCCAAAGGGAGCGGCAATTCGCTTCATCCATGCGACCTTCAAGGCGTGCATAATGAAGCTCTCTCGCGGTCACTTTCGAAAAGCTCGCGCCGCCCAATAGGGTGGCGCCGGCGTGCAAATTGAACTGATGGTAGTCAATCCTCTCCCAGTAGCTGAGTTCGGCTGGCGCTTCGCTGTTCGCGTAGTGCTCAAGGCGCTTCAACCATGCAGAGAGCATTTGTATGTTCTCGGGATCACTCACGGCGTGGCCTGAGGCCGGGGCGTACGCCGCATCCAATGCTTCCAGGCACAGTCGATAGCCTATCCCGTCCGCTACAAAATGGTGCATCAGGACCAGCAGATAGTAGTCGCCGCTTTCCGATGTGCGGAACACCGTGACGTTAACAAGAGGCGTCTGGCCGTCAAACCGAAACATGTGTTGACGTCTTGCTGAGATGCTCTCGACTGCCTTACGTTGCTGTGGGTCGGCCATTCCGACAAGATCGATCTCCTCCACCAGGCGTTCGGTCACGGAAGGCCCGATTGTCAGACGTAGACCATCGTCGGTTCGCGCAATACGGAGTCTGAGGCCTTCGTGCCTATCCATGACATGCGCAAGGGAGCGCTCCAGACTTCGAATATTCAGGATTGCGCCGGGCAAGAAGAACAGATCGCCGATGTTGAAATGCTCATCGAAGCCGACGAGACGGCTCCAAGATGAGATCGCGGGGGTAACTGGCAACGAGCCATCCCCAGAAAGGAAGGTATCGAGTGCAACTGCCGCTTCGTCTGCCGCCAATTCCCTGATGGTCGGTGTTCGATAGAGTTGGTCGACAGTGAGATTCAGCCCGGCTTTGCGCGCCAGCGTGACGCAGCGCACGCTCAGAAGAGAGTCGCCGCCGATATCAAAGAAGCTTTGATCGAGTCCGACCCACTTGGCGCCTAATAGATCCTGCCAGATCGCAGCAAGAATACGCTCCTTCCTCGTGCAGAGCTCAGCAGATGGCACAGGCCCGACCTCGCGGTAAGGAACGGACGACAGGCGAGCACGATCTATCTTTCCGCTCGCCGTAAGGGGAATACTGTCAACCAAACGGAAGGAGGCGGGAATCATGTAGGACGGCAATGTGTGGCGCAAGTGGGTGACAATATCTGCAGAGCTTAGACCGTCGCGAGCCGGCACCAAGCTTGCCGTCAAGCGACGCTGGTCATCGATGTCTTCTGCGACGACCACGGCCTTTGCGATTGCCGCATGAGACTCAAGGGCCGATTCGACCTCCTCCAGCTCGATGCGAAAGCCCCGCACTTTGATCTGATTGTCCGATCGGCCGCAAATCTCAAGAAGGCCGCTTGTTGAGATGCGCGCGATATCGCCACTTCGATAAAGAACGCGGTATTGCCCGCCGTCATACGGATTCGGCACGAAACAGCGGTTGGTCAGATCTTGATCCCGCCAGTACCCAGCGCTCACGCAGCGTCCCGCGATGCAGAGTTCGCCGGCGGCTCCGACGGGGACTCTCTTCAACCGGGCATCGAGCACGTAGAGTTTGACGTTATCGATTGGGCGTCCAACGGGGACGTGCGACGAGCCGTCGCAGGCATCCGATGTTTCGTAAACTGCCGCATTGGATGCACATTCCGTAGCACCATAGAAGTTCCACAACGGCACGTCCGGGAAATACTCACGCCAGCGAACAGGGAGCGAGGAAGGCATCGGTTCGGCGCTGCTCGTGACCAAGCGCAAGGAGGTCGGTCGCGAGTGCCGTTCTTGGGAAGCAATGAGGCCGGACAGCAGTGGCGGCGAGGCAAACAAGTGTGTCACGCGATGTCTGGCCAGCGTGCACAACAACAGATCTGGATCCAGCAACTGCTCTTGGGTCAGGATCAGCGCGGGCACGCCTCTCAGAAGGCCTCCAAAATACTCCCAAGCGGACGCAACAATTGATGCGGACTTCTGGACAACCATCACGTCGGTACTATCGAAGGGAAAGCGTCGCCACATCCAGTTCAGTCGATTGAGGATTGCCGATTCCGGTATAAGAACTCCCTTCGCCTTCCCGGTTGAGGACGACGTGTATATAAGGTTCGCAATTCCCTGATCTGGTGGTTTGTCGCTGCACTCAAAACCGCGCGCGGGCGCGCCGCACGCTTCTAGCGTCAATAAACATTTCGACGGCACTTCAAAAGCAGGCTCAGGGCTATTTGCGTGAACCAAAAGCTTTGCTTGACTATCTCGCAGGATATGTTCGATCCGATCACGCGGATAATCCGGCGATATAGGGACAACAATGGACTGCAAAGCTCGTGCGGCTAGAATAACAGCGGCAACGTCAGCCGACCGGTCGATCAGCATGGCGACCATGTCGCCAGCGCCCACGTCAGAAGTCCGCAGTAACGACCTGATAGCTGTTACGCGCTCACGCAACTGGCCGAATGTGATCTCACCGAAATCGCCATAATATGCCACCTGGTTGCGATTAGAGACGCTGATTTGCTCGAACGCTTGGACAAGCGGACATTCGGTCTCATACGACTGCGCCGAGCCCTCTAGCGCGTCCAGCATAGCGACGTCTGACTCGCTGAGGCAGCTCAGATCTTGAATGGGCGTAAGCGGCTTCTCAATGCAGGCTGCAATCAGGCGGCGCAGATTGTCGGCCATGCGGATAATCAGATCGCTGGAAAATAGGTCTTCCGCGTACGCTAGCTGGAGGGCAATTTCCTCGCCCTGATCTTGTGCGTACAATGTCAGATCGAATTTTGCGTAGCCGGTCTCGTATTCGCGGAATGTCAGATCCAACTCATGTTCGCCAAGTGGCTCCGCGGCCTCGGAGTACATGTTGAACATAACTTGGAAGATCGGTGATCGTCCCGCTTCGCGATATAGCTTGGTATCCCTTACCATCCAGCCGAACGGATATGCCGAATTTGCGATGGCATCGCTGACCAGTGCTTGGATGCGCAAGGCATGAACCGCAAAGGACTGGCCCACATCGATCGCGTAGCGGATTGGCAGCATGTTCAGGAAGAAACCAACAATTTCGGCACTGCCAGGTTGATCCCGTACGACGTGCGGTATGCCAACGATGATATCATCCTGACCGCTGTACATCCGCAGCAGAAGCTTGAAACATGCGAGGAGTGCTGTCGACGTGGTGCACCTATGCCGGCGCGAAAACTCCCTTATCTGATGGGATAGCTCCCTGCCAAGTAGCACCGCATGCGATGCGCCGCGATACGAATTTGTCTGCGGCCGCGCTCGTCCCGTTCCAAGCGAAAGCACCGGCGGATCATCACCAATCTGACGACGCCAATAGCTACATTGGTTGGCAAGCGCCTCCGGAGTAGCGTGTTGTGTTTCCCAGACCGCGTAGGTCGAGAGTGACACTCGGTTGTCTGGCAGAAACGCCGCGGCGTCCACGTACCTTTGTCGAAGATCCCTGAGCAGAACAGAGATCGACCAGGCATCGATGATGATTTCGTGAGCGGTGATCAGTATGAGATGGTTCTCAGGGCCAAAAATGATCATGCGCGCGCGAAACAGATGGCCTTGGCTGAGATCAAAGCTGCCGTTCAGTTCTGTTCGCCTTAGCTCTGCGATCAGCTTCTCAGCCTCCTGCGACGTGAGTTGCGATGCATCAGTCAATTCGAGATTTGCGCAGTGCGGAGCATCAAAAAGCTGAACCGGACCGTCCTCGTCGATAAAGCGTGCCGAAAGTGCCTGATGAGAATGAACGACATCGGTCCAGGCGCGATTGAACGCGACCAGATTGATGCTGCCCCGCATTCGCAGGCCGCCCTGAATGATGTAGTTCCTGGCAGACGGATCGAGCTGCGAAAGAAACCACAGGTGCTCTTGAACTCGCGTCAGAGGCGATCGTGTAAGCAGCTTTCCGCAAGCGGGCGCTGTGCACGGCCTAGATTCGGCTCGCGCCGAGATCGAAGCCGCAAGAGATCGGATCGTTCCATTCAGGACCAGCCTGAAATCCGTTCTCACTCCGAGCTCGGTCTGCAAACGGCCCAATATGAGCATTGCCCGGAGCGAGTCTCCACCGAGGCTTATGAACTGGTCATTCACACCAATGTTCTCAATGCGCAGAACACCGGACCAAATCTGGCACAGCTGCGCTTCGAGGTCGGTTTGCGGTTCCTCGAATCGCGTCGGCAATGGAGGGCGAAGGCTGGTCGGGTCGGGCAATGCTCCAATATCGACCTTTCCATTACTGGTCAGTGGAATACCGTCGACGTGGATGATTCTTTCTGGGAGCATGTAGATGGGCAGCGCTTCAGCAAGGAAGTTCTGAAGCTCGCCTTCCGTTACCTCAGCTGGAGCGGACACATACGAGATGAGTCGTCTCGTCCCGCTTTCCTCCTCAGCCCTGGTTATGTCTCTCGCCGTAAGCTTTACGCCTGCGCAGACGGAGGCGACCGCGACGGCGCCACGCACCGAATGATGAGCGGAGAGGCGAGCCTCGATTTCTCCTAGCTCAATTCTGTGCCCGCGGATTTTGACCTGACGGTCGCGTCGACCGAGACATTCCAAAAGACCATCGGAACGAAAGCGCCCGAGATCGCCTGTCCTGTATAGGCGCTGCAAGGACGGGACGTTTGAGAACGAGTTTGGCCCAAAGGCATCCTTGGTGCGGACGTCGTCATTGACGTAACCAGCAGCGACGCCAACACCGCTAACGCAGATTTCACCGACCTCTCCCGCCTTGCACAGCCGCGGCCCGTCGGCGATATAAACCTCAACATTAGTAATCGGCTTGCCGATCGGCACATAAGCTTCAGCCAGCGCAGGCGGCGCGGAAACCAGATGATGCGTGACGCCGTCCGCGCACTCGGTCGGCCCGTAGTGGTTGAGAATGGGGACGCGCGGATATAAGTCAAGCCACGCGCGCGCCAGTGCGGGTGTCAAAGGTTCTCCGACCGTCGAAATAATCCGCAAACCGTCCAGCGCTCGATCAGCCGCCGCAAGCGGCTTCAAATATTCAACAAATACTGCAAGCATCGAGGGGACGAGTTGAACTACCGTCACGCCGTGTCCCTGAATCGCTTTGAGAAGCGATATTGGCGATTTCACTGTCGCATCATCAATGAGCGCGGTACAGCCTCCGACGCAAAGCCCCGCCAAAAGCTGCCACAACGAGATGTCAAAACAGTGCGATGCCGTCTGCGCAATGCAATCCGTCCGAGTGAGGGTTAGGGCATCAATCTTTGCCGCCAGATGATTGTTTAGGGCTGCACGCTCGATCATTGCCCCCTTAGGACGGCCCGTTGAACCAGAGGTAAACAGAATGTAAGCAAGTCCATCCTCGCTCCATGATGGCACAACAGACGAAGTCTGGCCCTTGCACAGCGCCGCCTCTATCGTCATGAATTCCGTGGCGCCTTTGCTGCTAGCCCGGATTGGGTTGACCGAATCCAGCTGGCCTGATCCCATAATCAGAGCACAGCGACTCTGCTCGATCATGAATGATGTACGCGGAGCCGGTAAGGATGGATCGAGCGGCAGGTACGTTGATCCAGCCTTCAAAATTGCGACTACTGCCGTCGCCCAGTCGAGGTCCCGCTCACCCCAATAGCCAATCACTGTGCCGCGAGCGCACCGCTCTCGTAACGTCCTCGCGAGGCATTCCGATCTTACGCGCAGCGCCTTGTACGTAAGTTCGTCTGCGCCGTACCTCAGCGCAACCCTCTCCGGATCCGATCTTGCAAGGCGATCGATCGCCGTGATCGCGTCGACCGGCTGACGTTCCACAAGCTGATTTTTGCCTGATCGATTTTCCGTAGGCATACGCGTCTCGCCATTTATCGCCTTCTGCGGCCCTCAAATCAGAACACCGAGGATGCTGATTGAGGTGTGCATTCCGTAGCCGCCCTGGTTCTGCCAGTCATATTGCGCCGTTTTGCCCGTTCTTAGCTTCTCGTCCTTTGCGTTCACTTCGATTTCCTCGATGATCGGCAGGGGAACACTGCCGGACGTTAGGGCCTCAAGCTGGCGTTGGCATCTACCGGATCTTGTAGCAGACACGTGATAGTTTGCATGGCACCCGCGACCAACGCGCTCAGAGACTCGTTCGGGCTTGTGGTTTCTTGCATTTGTGCTCTCCTCATGGAAGCGGGCTTGGCGTTGGCCGGACTGCAGGTCGCCTGCGGCGCCCAAGCGATGACATCGATTGTGCAAGAACCAACAAAGAGGTGTGTTACCGTTTCCACGAGGCCGGCGTTGTTTGCATAACGGTTGAAGGATAGTCGTTAAGCGCTCAAACATTTTGACGCTCGTGGCTATAACGAGATAGCTATGGGCAGCGTAACGAGCCGTGGGCGTGCAGAACCATCCGCCCCGCGGTCCTTGGTCTGCTGATGTTCGCAGTGGTCGGCCTTGGTGCACACGAAAGTGCGCTCAGAAACGTTTGCTGTGGACGCGCAGGCAACGTCCAGTCTACGCCAAAGGGCGTTCCGGCTTTTCCGAACCGGAATTGAATTGCGGGTAGCGCCTTCGCTTAGTCTCCACGACATGCATGCTCGGCAGTTCTCTTCACGCGTCACAGAAGTTTCCGTCTCGGCGGCTACAGCAGAACCGACACGAATAATGTTGCGACGAAGCCGCTTAGCACTGCGGCTAAGCCGGAGCCGACCTGTTATTACCGCCCTCATGTTCGTGTTCAGCTGGAAGATGCTGATGATGAGCCTTTCCTGCGTGTGTCGCGTTGCGTGATGATCCCTCGTGACGATTTTTCCCACGAGCCGGATTTCGATAACCGCGGCGTAGCCGGTGCAATCCCTGCGTGGGTAGACGGGTCCAGCGTCCAGGCCGGCTCCGCTCGCCGGCAATATTCATTGGCTTTCACCGTTTCGCCTGTGCCTCGATAGATCGAAAATCTGTGCAGGCCAACAAAAGTCTCCTTCTACTGCCGCAGCGGGAAAGGCGGCTTCTGCTGCGCAGCATGCTGTCGGACGCTACAGCAGGTCAGCTTTAAGACCATTGTCCGCAAGTTGACGCATGCACCCGGTACCAAGCAACTGGAGAGCGCTCACTTCCAAGCGGCACACTGCTTGCTTCATTCGCGGTGCCATCACCGGTGCCAGCTCGATCGGTAGTGGATCGGGAAAGCGCCGCGGGGTGTTTGATGCGATCTGGAGTTCTTTTTTTGGGAGCGACAACGATCACGCTGGTCGCAAACGGTAGAGCCAATTCGGCGGACCTTGAGCCAGCAGTACACCACCGCCAGGCTGATGGTATTCAAGCTGGTGATCGCCGCATCAAGGACCTGGCGGCGGCTCAAAGGCACAAATCCGTTGCCCAAGGTCCTCGCAATTCGGATTCAACGAGTCATTGAGATCATCCAAGTGCCGACAAACTAAGCGCCTGATCACCTCGTCACCTAAATCCCGAATAGCTCAGCTTATTGGGCCGATAATTCAATGGAGATCTCTTAATGACTATTGATGACGAGAAGGACGCCTCACCGGCTCTGTCCACCGGTGCGACGCATATACTCATCGACCTATGGGGAGCGAAGAACCTCGACGACGCGGCCATTGCGGAAGACGCAATTCGAAAAGCCATCCGTGCGGCGAGTGCGACATTACTCCACCTTCATGTTCATAAGTTTTGTCCGGGTCACGGCGTCTCCGCAATAGCCTTGTTGGCTGAATCGCACATTACCTTGCATACTTGGCCTGAGAGGTCCTACGCGGCCGCTGATGTTTTCGTATGTGGCGACAGCGATCCTGCGAGCGCCGTGCCAATTCTAGTTCAGGCCTTTCAGCCCGAACGGTCTGACCTTCGCAGCTTCCGGAGAGGTGCGTCGACCAAGCCAACGCATTGAAGCAGATGATCGATCTCCTGGGAATAGCCGGTCATGTTTCCGCCCGCGAGCTATCGCTGAAAGTTGGCCACGGCGGGAATCGGGAAGGCGGCATATCGGGGGGTGCTTGAGGCCTCCACTTCTCCACCGAAGGAGCGATATGCCATGTCCAACGATAACAACATCAAGCCGAGTTAGGCAGGAAACGTCGAGGATCAACTCACTGGAATCTTGCGCAATGCCGCCTCGAGCGCGTCCGGATCCATACCGTCGAGCTGGATGCGATTGAAGTAGTTCAGGCATGCCACATCCTGGGTGTTGTTCTTATAGCTCCGGGCCTTCTTGCGATCGAAGACGGATACGTGGTGAGCCTTCCCATGCTCATGGCGAACTGGCGCAGGTAGCACTATGGCACGTAGTGCTGGTTTACAGGCCTGTTTCGAGTTTCCTCCATGCATGGTCTCCCGGCGAGTGGCCATCTTGTTTCCAGGCCTGGCCTGTTTGGACAAAGGAAACGCGCGATATCCACATACTCGGCCAGGGGGCGACATACCTACCTGCGCCGTTGAATGTCCGCTAGTGTCCGTCCTGCGATGTGGTGGTCCATCGAGCAGGTCCGAACCTAATTTTCCGTCGACAGTTTAGGCCAACTAGATGTAGGAATATCAGGTCAAATCAGGGATCTAGAATCTGGTCGTTCGGCACGCGCGACAATAAGCGGGCCCTCAACCCACACCGCGGATGGCGGCTAGGATTGCTCCGCGAGTCGTGTTCGCGACAGCTAGCAAGTTGTCGAGCCACGGAATTCCGATCCCGCCGCTCGACTTTTATGAAGCCGTCGCGGACCGGAGCGAAGGGATCATGATTGAGGCTATTTCGGACGCAATTTGCCGCAGGCCACGACGATACCGACACTGTGATTCCGAATATTCGGGTCACGCGACGGGTTCTTGAGCGATTTGGTGACGATCTTTTCCTCGCAACCGAGCAAGCCGATGATCCGCTCCTTGCAAGGCTTGCTGCATTTCTCGCGTTGGAAGGAACCGACGGGTACAACGAAATCCGCTATGAGTGTGCCTGGGGTGCGCAAGGCAGCCCTGATTGGGTTATGGGGGTCAAACAGAGGATCCGAGATTTCACACCAGCCTTTGTACTGAAGGTCTGCAAGAAGGGTGATTACCGGCGGCTGACGTTGAGTGCCATGCCCCAATCGGACGCTGCCCAAGGATCTTCACACCCGAGTTTGAGTCCGGACAATGATCGTCTCTGGGACTCCTGTCCTCGCATTCTCTCCAGCCCATGTTGAGAACGATGCATCCCCGGGCGTTGAAGAGATCGGCTGCGCGCTGTCGGTTCTTGCTCAGGAACTGCTTGCGATGCGCGGTCTTAAATCTCCGCCCCGGCTGGATTTTCGTCCACGCGGTGAGCGATCATCGGACTCTTAAGCCCCTACCCTCACGTCGGCTCGGCCTCCTTGTCCGGGATCTCCTGTCGCAGCTTCGGCCATTGGCGGAGCCGCCCCAAGTGCCGCGACGAAATTGTCGTAGCGCACAGCCGGGTACGCTCTCGCCGCCTTTGCAGCCGGCTCAGGGAGTGGTGGTGTCGTCGTCAACCAAGGCGAACGAACAAGGCCAAGGCCTTGACCGAGATCCCAATATCGGAAGCCGGGGGCTCTGGATGGCTTGCTATCGCAAGCGTCGGTGGTTGCGGGAACAGGACTCTGCGCGCAAGCCATGTGTGAGCAGTGCATCCCTACGACGCCAAGATCGCCCGCTATCAGCGGCTGTCACGCCAAATCAATGTCCGGCAAACGCTGGACGGAATTGCGCGCCTTATTGCACAGGCGACGGACGCGAAAGCCGTTTTTCAGCTGGCTGCGCCGATTCTTGGGGCGTCTTTCCACAGCCAAATATCAGCCCGCCTGAAAAGCGCCCTTAACGCTCGCTTCCATGGCATCCCTCAGGCTCTTGGGGATGCGTTGAGCTTTGCCAGCCGAGACGAAGGCCACACGCACACGCGCCTGGACTAGCAAGTCGGCTCCACGCCTGCACTGTTGGTGTAGCGCGATCGATGCCCCCTTCACCTCCTCAGGAGCCGTGATCACATCAATCACATCATCCATATAGGCAGGTTTGAAGAAGTCCAGTTTCATAGAACGCACCACGAAGGCGAAGCCGCTCAGCTCCTCGCCGCTAGCCTCGAACAACCTGCGATGATCTGTCCCCAAAAGCCGAAGGTAGTTCGTTCGGCCGCGCTCCATGAAGCGTAGATAGTTCGCGTGATATACGATCTGGCTGAAATCTGTGTCCTCAAAATAAACGCGGACTTGCATGTGGTGCCCGCCGTCCCGGATTTCGCCGTCAAGATCGGTCAAATCGTCCCCTCCAGAGTCGCATTGGTAGGCCCACAATGGCGTGACCTTGCAGAGACCAACCGTACCACGGTCACGCGCTATGCAACGGTGAGAGGCAACATAGACACTGAGGCATCAATCACCAATAAGCTGGCCCGGCACAGTCCCGACTGCTTTGTGGTAACCCGTTTGCCACTGGGATTGGAGGGCGTGGCCCTGGCGTTCCCAAGGCGAAGTCCGCTGGGGACATGTGGCCGTTTCCGTTCACATAGATGAGTGCAGGAAACCAAAATACAGGCGAAACATCGTTGCCTGGCTGGAGGCTTATGGGAGGTGTGGGCACCCACAATCCGTTAGATGTGGGAGGACTACATTGCCGCCGAGCCGGGCGGATACTGCCCTTTTGGACCATTGTCTCGCACAGGAGGCGCGTTCCACGGCAAGCGTCAATGAGCTGAGGCTTGGTCTTGGTTCGTGCAGTCGGAGGCTCCGGCCCACCGCGCGTGGGTGCTGCGGGCCCCCTCAAGAGCGATCAAAAACTTAGAAGCTCACCCCCATCCTCGCGGTGCTGACGAACTGTCCTTTGGCCTGCGATTTGCTTGCCCGTGTGGCGCTGCCACGTCAGTTTTGCAGACTAGAGAGGTCCGCCAGAGCTTACCGTATTCGCGATAGCTGCTGGACCTTGGGTCGATCCAGAAGCTAGTTGTAAGGGGATTGGCGGATGCGAAACAATCGACGATCACACGGACTGTGGTCGCTGCGCCACCAGCACCAGAAACTGCTCCGCTTACCGCTGACACTGCGGCGGATATCGTCGTGATTGGCGGTGGATATACCGGATTGTCGGCGGCCCTCCATCTTGCTGAAGGAGGAGCGCATGTCGCGCTTTTGGAGGCGTCTGAAATAGGATTCGGAGGCTCCGGGCAGAACGTCGGGCTCGTGAATGCGGGTATGTGGCTCATGCCTGACGCACTTCCGGACACGCTCGACGCGCCCTTTGGAGAACGGTTGCTTGAACAACTCGGCCGCGGACCGCAGACGGTGTTCGAGCTCATCGAAAAGCACGACATCGAATGTGAAGTGGAACGTGCCGGCACCTTGCATTGTGCGGTCGGACGTATTGAGGCCCGTGCCGAACAGTGGCAGAAGCGTGGAGCGCCCGTCTTAGTGCTAAATGCGGAGGCAACACGCAGCAAAGTAGGTGGTGGCGACTACACCGGCGCGCTGCTCGATAAGCGCGCCGGCACCATACAGCCATTGGCCTGTGTGCGAGGGTTGGCGCGGGCCGCGCTTGCGATGGGAGCCAGGATATTTACGCAAAGCGAGGCTGTCACGGCGCAGCACAACGGGTTGCGCTGGAGAATCAGCACGGAAAGCGGATCTGTAGAGGCCGACTTGGGTAGTCGTCGCAACGGATGCTTATGGCAAAGGACTTTGGTCTGAGGTACGGCAGGAACAGACTCAACTGTAAGCGCGAAGCCGATACCCTTGCTTCAGAATTCGAATGAACGTGCGAAAGAAGCCTCCGGCTTGGACGGAGGTTTGGGATGGGATTGGACAGCAAAAAGGACGTCCATTTGGACGGCTCAACGAGGGGGTCGGTGAGCCGGCTGGAGGTTCTTGAAGGACCATCGGGGCGCCGCGTACGTTCGGAAGCCGAGAGAGCTCGGATCGTCGCCGAGAGTCTGTTACCCGGTGCCCAGGTGTCCGAGGTGGCGCGCAAGCACGGAGCGACGCGCTGGCAGATCTACGATTGGCGGCGGCGGTTTCGACAGCGAGGCATGTTGCCGCCGCGCGAGGCATCGCAGCCGACATTCGCGCCGCTGGTCGTGGAAGGTGCGTTGGAGGAGCGTCAGGTTCCGGCGATCAAGCTCGAGATCTCGATCGGCGATGTCGTGCTGCGGACGGACACAGCCATAGATGGCGAGCAGCTGTCCCGTGTGATCCGCGCGATGCGAGCGTCACGATGATCGCGGCCGGTGCCGATCTGAAGATTTACATCGCGACGCGGCCGATCGACTTCCGCTGTGGCCACGATGGGCTTGCGGCGAAGGTGCAGGAGATGCTTCGTCTCGACCCGTTCAGCGGCGCAGCCTTCGTGTTCCGATCGAAACGAGCGGACCGGATCAAGATTTTGGTCTGGGATCGAACGGGTCTGGTGTTGGTGCACAAGCGTCTTGAAGGTTGCAAGTTCGTTTGGCCAACGATCGCAGACGGCGTGATACGGATATCGCCGGCGATGTTCGCAGCCCTGTTCGAGGGGCTGGATTGGAGGTTGGTCCGCCCGGAAGAAGCGCGGCGTCCCCAGGCGGCTGGATAACTGCGGCAGAATGACTCGGCAGCTATTTTGAATGTGGCACGCGCGGCGGCGATGTGCTCGAAATAGCGCATGAGCATCGCGGCGCTGCGCGACGAAAATGAACAATTGAAAGCGCTTTTGGCGCAAACGCAGGCGGCCTTGAGCGAACATCAGGCGGCGCTGGCGACGTCGGAAGAGGCGCGGCGTCGGTTGGAGGTCATTCTCGGCGAATTGCGACGCGAGAAGTTCGGCGCGACGTCCGAGAAGCTGCGGCCAGATCAGTATCACTTGCCGCTGGAAGACGTGGAGATCGCGCAAGGCATCCTGGACGCGGCGCAGGAGAGAGCCGAGGCTGTGATCAAGGGCCGATCGCGGAGCGCGCCGGATCAAGGTTCTCATCGCAATCGCGGCTGCCTGCCTGCCCATTTGCCGCGGGTGGAACGGATCATCGAGCCTGCGAGTACGCTTTGCCCGTGCGGTTGCGGCGCCATGACGAAGATCGGCGAGGACGTCAGCCAGCGCCTCGACGTGATCCCGGCGCAATGGCGCGTGCTGGTCACACGCCGCCCAAAATACATCTGTCGCCGCTGCTCCGGCCCCGTCGTGCAGGCGCACGCACCGGAGCACGTCGTGCCCGGCGGGCTGCCGACCGAAGCGGCCATCGCGCATGTGATCGTCTCCAAATTTGGCGACCATACGCCATTTTACCGTCAGGCCGAGATCTATGCGCGCCAGGGCATCCGGCTTGATCGGGCGACACTGGGCAACTGGTCCGGCCGCGCCTGCTTCCATCTTCAGCCCATCGCGGAACACATGCGCCACCACCTGGCCATGGCGGATCGGCTGTTCATGGACGAGACCAAGGCGCCGGTACTCGATCCGGGGCGCGGCCAAACGAAGAAAGGCTACTTCTGGGCGATTGCCTCAGACGACCGCGGCCACAGCGGCCCAAGTCCGCCGATCGTGCTGTTCCGATATGCCCCCAGTCGCAGCGGTGCCTTCGCTGAGCAATTCCTGGATGGCTTTGGCGGACGCTTCCTGCAATGCGATGCCTATGACGGTTATGATCGACTGACCGAAGTCGCTCGACTGCAAGGGCCTTGGACGCTCGTGCATTGCTGGAGCCACTTGCGCCGACGCTTCGTCAAATTGGCCCGCAATAGCAAATCGCCGATCGCCGAGGCCGCCATTCGGCACATCGCACAGCTTTACGCCATCGAAGCCATGGTGCGCGGTGCATCGCCGGACATCCGGCTCGCCGCACGAAAGGAGCATTCGTTGGCTCTCGTCGCCGCTTTGAAAATGTGGTTCGAGAAGCAGCTGTCGATGATCTCCAGCGGTTCGACGCTCGCCGAGGACATCCGCTACGCGCTCAATCATTGGCAAGGTCTGACCCGCTTCCTCGAAGACGGGCGCCTCGAGCTCGACACGAACCCTGTCGAGAACGCCATCCGGCCAGTCTGCCTGACCAGAAAAAATGCGCTCTTCGCCGGTCATGAGGTCGGAGCCGAAAACTGGGCCTTGCTCGCCTCGATCGTCGCCACCTGCAAGCTCAACGACGTCAACCCGGCCGCCTACATCGCCGAAACACTCGAGACGATCATCGACGGCCATCCCCATAGCCGCATCAAAGACCTCATGCCGTGGCGATTCCGCAAAACGTCAAGCCAGCCTCAATAGGGTTGCGGCTAAGCGCTTACACTCAACTGCCCTATTTCAACTTTGCCACGCTTCGCTGCCCGACGATCTGAGAAGCGCGATCCTGCCTGAGCGGCAGGGCGCGTGGGACACTCGAGAGGTCCTCTCTTCATTTCGCCTCGAGCGCTCCGGGCGACTCGTGTTTGGCAGTGTTGGCGCGCTTGAACGGATCGGACGTTCTATTCACCGGGCCCGGGCCCAAAGATCGTTGCGCAAGCCTTTTCCAGGACTTCGGGGCGTCCAGTTTGAAACCGGCTGGTTTGGCATGATTGGAATGACCTCGGACAATTTGCTCCGCTTCACAAGCTGGACCGCAACGTCATCGGTTTCAGTGGTTATAACGGCCCGCGGAATCGCACCAGGCACAGTGTTTGGCAGCGTTTTGGCTTCGTACATATTGGGGCAGATCGCTGAGAACGATCTGCCGTTGCGGGTCACTGTCGTCGAACGCCAGCGTTTTCGTGCAGCGCAGGAAGCCTTCTATACAGCGGGCTCCCAGCTTGTTCACCTGGTGGATTCCTGGTTCTGATCACCGAGCAACTCGGTTGGCACTCTTTCTTCGGAGCAGTATGGAAATGATGCCGTGATCTGCACACCGATGGCTTCGAGACATGTATGTTTGGCCGACCGACCGAACGAACGAGGAAATTATGTGGCAGCCCTTCTGCCGCGGAGGCTAACGTTGGCATCGAACATCCCAAGCTGATCGATGCTCTGGGCGAGGCATTTCGGTGCTCCGCCGCGTGAGCGAGTGCCCTGTTCCAGCGCGCTTGCAGCTCACTCGCCACCAACCGGTTCGCGGGGTCAGCGGCATCGTGTTGCCGGAAAGCCCGGTCTGCGGCATAGCGCGCCGCTTCCAGATCGCAACTGAGCGCATCGCGCACCTGATCCCGTCGTTCTCCGGCTTCCCTGGCGGCAGCGGTTGCAGCGGCGATAGCGCCCGGACCGAGGAAGCCAAGCAGTGCTTCCTCGATTGCATCATCGACACGCAATCCGCCGAAGGCGATGCAGTGAGGACCGCCATTGTCCATCCAGGCGCGGCTGCAGCTGTAGCGTGGGATATGGTGCCTCATGCCGGAGTAGCGGAGTGTGAGCTTGCGGCCGCAGCGCTTGCACCGGATCAGAGCGGCCAGCAGCGCGTCACCATGCTTGGGTGCGCCGTGATGCCGACCGGTGGGAACGTTGCTGCTGACCATGGTGCGGATCGCCTCGAACCTATTCCAGCTCACATATCCGTCGTGGGTGTGGGCTTCAGCGCCAGCCATTCGTTCCGCGTCTTGCGGCGGATCTTCACGCTCACGCCCTCAGCGCTGTATCCCGCCGCCACAGCCGTCTTACCATAGGCATAGGCGCCGCCGTAGACCGGGTTCTCAATGATCCGGTGGATGGCGGAGTAACTCGGTCGCCGCCAGGCTGTGTCGCCATTGGGCTGCTTCACCGGCAGATCGAGATTGTACTCGTGGAGCCAGCAGAGAGCGCTTGTCGGGCACTGCCCAGTTCCTCGACCTTGTCGAACGCCAACTGGATCGCTTCCTAGACGCGCCGATCCGGATCTTTCTCATAGCGGTCACCGGCCTTCACGAAGCCGACGGGCGCCGCCACAACCAACTCGCCCCGGCGCGCCTTCTCGTAGCGGGCCGAAAGCGGGCGCTGGCGCAACAGATCCAGCTCGCACTCGTTGAGGCTGCCCTTGAGCCCGAGCAGCAGGCGGTCGTTGCCGTGTGCCTCGGCGCATAGATGGTCTCCTGATCGACCAAAACGGTATCGACCACGCGGCACATCTCGATGAGTTGCTGCCAATCCCGGCTGTTGCGGGCGAAGCGCGAGACCTCACGGGCGCAAACCGCACCAACCTTACCGAGGCAAACCTCCGCTACCATTCGCTCGAAACCGGCGCGTTGCACGCCGCCGGCGGCTGAACGACCGAGATCATCATCGATCACTTCGATCTCAGACCAACCGAGCGCCGTCAGTCGGTCCCGCATGGCGTATTGCAACGCGCTGCTCTCGCGATTGTGCAACACCTGATGTGCCGAGGATTGGCGCACGTAAAGAATCGCCTTACGCTCCAGATGATGAGGCCTGACCTTGTCAGAGATCATGATCGCCCCCCATCGCGGGCGGCGTCGCTGTCATCGCAGCATGGTCGAGGATCAACTGCGTCATCAGGCTTGTGAGGGCCGCCCGGGCTTCCGCCGGCAGCTCCAGCCATGCTGGTGCGCCGATGGCGCCGTTCGACAGGCCGCTCCCGAACAGATCCATCTGCTGCTGCGGCCGCGGTTGTCGATTGTGTCGGTATCCGCTCCCTGGCATTGCCGTCTGCCGTGACATGGGTCTCTCCCCGATTCTGGTCGTGAGAGGCTCTGGATGCGCTAGAAAGCAGGGCAGCTGATGGCGTTCGATCCATCAACGCCGGATCGAGAAGCGCAGAAAGCGCGGCAAATGCGGTTATGCTGACAAATGGCCGAGCTGCCAAAAGCTCCGCCTCAGGGCATGCCGTTCGGTCGAACATCCATGCTGGAACCTCCAGCCAACGATCTGCTTGCGATCCATCCAGCGTGCAGCGGAAGGCGCCCTCGCCAGCCCTGTCGACGGTCCCATGAACGCAAACTCGGCAACCAAACCAAGGATGATGCCGATAAAGAACTTCGCGAAGAACGGTCCTGTGGGCGTTCTCAAACCTCGTTGTACAACCGAACAAGGCTCCATTCCGCCATCGGATATATCGCCCCGATCGAAATGGAGCTAAAAGCTGCTTAAACCCGTCCACTTTTTCGGGGGAAGATCAAATCTTGCCGACGCTAAAGCTTTCGCGCTCCGCGTCACCGCAGCGATAGCGGCACGCGAGGTGGCGAAATTAGTATTTCATGGACCTTGAAGTAGCTATGCTCGAGCGATTGCGAACAATCTAAAGCTCTTGCGCTCGGGTTGCCGTGCGCTTATTCCGCTGAGATCAGCAGCCCGCTCTTGCTCACGCCCACGCAATCTACGCTCGCACCCGCAGGAGCCTTGCGAGGCAGTTGGAGATGATCTGCAACGTAGCAACCTGACGCAGCGTTCGGTTCACGCATTTCTTTCGGCGCAAATGTTGCGATGCAGTTACAGCAATTCGCGCGGACGTTGTTAAGACGCACGGGGCTCGGGGCACTCAAGGGACATGAGAGTAGAAATGAAGAACTTGTTGCTCGCGACTGTGAGCATTGTGGCGCTTGACGCGGTGGCGCCCGCATTTGGCGCGGATCTGGCTGCACAGCCCGTCCAGCCTCTCTACACCATAGCTCCGCAGCGTGTCGCCGCTGCAATCTACGACTGGAGCGGCTACTATCTCGGTATGAACGGTGGATTGGGCTCAAGCTCGAATTGCTGGGCTTTCAATGGCGGCACGCCCGAGGGCTGTCATGATGCGACCGGCGTGACCGTTGGTGGCCAGATCGGCTATCGATGGCAGATGGGCCAGATCGTGCTTGGTGTTGAAGGCCAGGGAAACTGGGCTGATTTGACCGGCTCGAATGTCATCGTCGCGTTTTCGGATGTCAACCACACCAAGGTTGATGCGTTCGGTCTCGTCACGGGGCAAATCGGCTATGCCTTCGATAACGTACTGCTTTATGCCAAAGGCGGCGGCGCAGTGACGAGCAACACCTATCAGATCAGCTCGAACCTCACGGGCGCGCCGCTTGGGAACAGCGAGCACGTTCTTTGGGGCGGCGCGTTAGGAGCCGGCATCGAGTACGGTTTCGCGCCGAACTGGTCGCTTGGCTTCGAGTACGATCATTTATTCATGCAGCCCGCGGCGGTGAACTTCGCCGCGCCCGCTGGTGGGACCGATCGCATCCGCCAGGATTTCGACCTTATGACTGCGCGGCTCAACTATAAGTTCGGCGGTCCGATTCTTCTCAAATACTGATCTATCGTTCAAACGCGGATCGAAAGCCCCGGCCAATGGGCCGGGGTGACCTGTTGGTTTCATGTACAGGAGCCATAAACGGTCTTATGCATTCCGGCAGGCCGCGGTTGCCGCATCAAGGAAACCGTTCTCGAGCGGTCGACGATGGTCTGCTAAGATCAAACGGACAACCGGCTGAGAGAAATACGATTTGGCTATCGCCGCCGCTCAATCGACACGGAGGTCGACGGCGATCTGGTCCGCGCCACTAACGAGAATGCCGGCCAATACCTCTGCAAAGCTTTCTTGATCTTGCATCGGCCGAAATGTCGAGATCCATGACAGTTCGCAGGCGTCCTCGCCGCTGGCCGAAACGCACATCGTCGCCCGTGAGGTTCGTCATGCTCACGCGGCGTCCTGGTTGCAGGTTCGAGTCAGCCTGGCCCACTAGAGCTATCATCGGGTTAGCGTAAGGCTCCGGTGGAGGCCGCCTTCCCGGATCGGGTTCGAGCGTGAGATGATTTGCTCATTAATTCGCAAGCAAATGAGCAAACGTGACGACGGTTACGGTTCTGTCCGGTCCAGAGCGGCGACGGCGGTGGACGAGTGCCGAGAAGCTTCGGATCGTTGAGGAGAGTCTGGCGCCTGGAGCCAGTGTTGTCGAGGTTGCTCGGCGACATGACGTTCACCGCAATCTGGTTACGGCCTGGCGGCGGCAGGCGCGCACAGGCGTCCTCGCTTGCGGGCCCGAGCCGATGCAGCGGCAGGATGGCGAAGTCCGTTTTGCGGCAGTCTCCATTGCGCCCGACCGGCAATCGTTGACGGCTCCCTCCGGAAGCTGCGGTACGATCGAGATTGAGTTCTCGGCCGGGGCTCGGATGCGGATCACGGGCGCGGTTGACGCGGCGACGCTGAGGGCAGTCGTGGCAGCGCTGACTGATGGACGGCCACGATGATCCCGTTGCCGGCCGGCGTGCGGGTATGGCTCGCGACCGGCCATACCGACATGCGGAAGGGCTTTCCGTCGCTGGCGTTGCAGGTTCAGGAAATCTTGCATCGCGATCCGCTTGGCGGTCACCTGTTTTGCTTCCGCGGTCGCCGGGGCAATCTTTTGAAGGTGATCTGGCATGACGGCCAGGGCGCCTGCCTGTTCACGAAGCGCTTGGAGCGGGGGCGCTTCATCTGGCCGAGCCCCGCGGAGGGTGTGGTGACGATCTCGTCGGCGCAGCTCGGCTATCTTTTGTCCGGGATCGACTGGCGGCACCCACAAGAGACGTGGCGGCCGACATCGGTCGGATGAGGCTTTGAGCTTGCGGATCGTGATGGATGTGATTCCATCATCGTCGTGACCACATCTGAATCGCTCCCCACCGATCTTGCCGCCGCGCATGTGATGATCCTCGCGGAGCGTGCCGCTCGTCTTCAAGCGGAAGCGGTCGCGGCGAGCGCCAAAGCGGAAGCTGCCGACGCGAAGGCGGCCGAGGCCCTGATCAGTTACCTCAAGCTCGAGATCGAGAAGCTGCGTCGCCAGATTTATGGCAGCCGCTCGGAGCGCAAGGCACGGCTCCTGGAACAGATGGAGCTTGAGCTCGAAGAGTTGGAAGCAACCGCGACCGAAGACGAACTCGCAGCCGAGAGGGCGGCGGCCAAGACGCAGACCGTACAATCCTTCGAGCGTAAGCGCCCGTCGCGCAAACCGTTCCCCGATCATCTGCCGCGCGAGCGGGTCGTGGTCGCCGCACCGGAGAGCTGCCCCTGTTGCGGCTCATCGAAGCTGTCAAAGCTGGGCGAGGACATCACCGAGACGCTGGAGGTCATTCCCCGGCAATGGAAGGTGATCCAGACGGTGCGGGAGAAGTTCTCGTGCCGGAACTGCGAGACGATCACCCAGCCGCCAGCGCCCTTCCACGTGACGCCGCGCGGCTTTGCCGGGCCGAACCTGCTGGCAATGATCCTGTTCGAGAAGTTCGGCCAGCATCAGCCCTTGAACCGGCAGAGCGAGCGCTACGCCCGAGAGGGCATCGATCTGAGCCTGTCGACAATGGCCGACCAGGTCGGCGCCTGTGCGACGGCCCTGCATCCGCTTTATGGGTTGATCGAGCGCCACGTCTTGGCCGCCGAGCGGTTGCACGGCGATGACACCACGGTGCCGATCCTGGCCAAGGGCCAGACGGTGAAGGGGCATATCTGGACCTATGTCCGCGACGACCGGCCGTTTGGTGGCCGGGCGCCGCCAGCGGCGCTCTATTATGCCTCACGCGACCGACGGCAAGAGCATCCCACACGGCATCTCCAAAGCTTCAACGGCATCCTGCAGGCCGACGCCTATAGCGGCTATAATGAGCTGTATGACGCTTCGCGCGCGCAAGGGCCGATCACGCCCGCACACTGTTGGGCCCATGCCAGGCGGCAGTTCTTCGAGCTGGCGGATATCGCCGCCAATGCGAGGCGAGACAGGAACGCCGCGGCGATCTCGCCGATTGCCCTGGAGGCGGTCAAGCGCATCGATGCGCTGTTCGATATTGAGCGTGGCATCAACGGCCAAAGTGCCGAAGAGCGGCTGCGGGTGCGCAACGAACAAAGCGCCCCGCTTGTGATTGCATTGGAAGCATGGCTGCGCGAGCAGCGTGCCCGGCTGTCGAACTCCTCATCGGTCGCCAAGCCAATCGATTACATGCTGCGCCGCTGGGACCGGTTCGCCCGCTTCGTCGACAACGGACGGATCTGCCTGACAAACAATGCGGCGGAGCGCGCGCTGCGCGGCTTTGCCCTCGGCCGCAAGTCCTGGCTCTTCGCCGGCTCCGAACGCGGTGCCGACCGTGCCGCCGTCATGGCGACGCTGATCATGACGGCAAAGCTCAATGACCTCGATCCGCAAGCCTGGCTGGCGGACGTCCTGGCCCGCATCGCCAGCACCCGGCAAGGTCGGCTCAATGAGCTGCTGCCTTGGGAATGGAAGAGAACCCCCGTTCAGTCTGCGGCCTGATCGGGCCACCGCGCCACGCGATTATCCCGCGGCCCTCACCGGACGGTTACGGGTTAGCGCAGTCTGGCTTTGGTGAGAAACATGCCGCAACAACTACCGCGCGCAGATGCCGACCAGTGTTCTGAACGCACGCGTCATTGGAGAACGCTGCATTAAGCTCCGCCCAAGAGATCAGCGAGGCCTCGAATAATGGCAATCATGAAGCTTATGAACATTAGGATTAGCCCAAGTGTGGTCCACACTATGTCGGCCAGCTTGGGGGACTCAATTTTCTGGCGGATTGAACCTTCGACAGACGCCTTCAGCCTGCCAAGCCGTCCTGTTGCTTCGACTTGCTCGAGTTTCGATCTGCGAGCGCGCAGCCAAAAGTCTCTGAACCACGGCACGGCGATACATACTGGACTCGCGGCGCCGAGCACGTCTTTGAGCGCGTCCCACCAAGAGTACGCCATGTATCTCAGGCTCTCATCGACGGATCAGACTACATAGCCATTGGCATGTGCGCCGCGAGTTCCAGGTCATCGCTAGAGGCAGCAACGCCAAGCGTCTTGCCGCACGCAACCGAAATTCGTTCCATCAGATCCCAAGTTGGCCCCTGGGTCCCGACTCCCGATTCGATTTCGCTAATTCGAGCCTGGCTAATACCCAACTTATCCGCCAATTGTGACTGAGAGAATCTGGCATCCTTGCGCATGGCCCGAACTAGTTCGCCAGCACGCATTGCCGCACTAGACAGTTCCTTTTCAGCTGCAAGGCTTGCTTCAGCTCGTTCGATTCTTTCGACCAGATCAGCAAGCGAACGACCACGCCCCTTACTGCTAACCTCAGCAACGGCTCGCATTCTACGTTTGTGACTTTTGTCGACTTTGAGCTTGACCATTGCAGCCTCCACTCTTCATACGAACCAAACTGAAGCTCGCGCATTCAGTATTCCGGTCTTCAAGGCATTATAATCGCCGCCATTCCAGGAAGACCCTCCAGCGTACATCGGCACGCCATGCTCAGCCGCGAGCATTAGCGTTACCGTCACATCGCCATCATCATCGACTTCGACAGCGAAGATCGCAAACTTAGCCGCCGCGGAAGCATGGAACATCTCCACGCCCCTATACGTATAGAAGGGCAACAGATTCCTGCTATCCACTGATCCGCTGTGGACTTTCTGGAGGTAGAGCAGGATCTCGCAAGCGAAATTGTGCCCAAGCTGCTCCAACTCATCAGCCGCGCCTCCCAATCCGGGATCATCAAACGAAACAAGCATATAGGGAATTCCTTATATTCTGTCAACCCCAAAATCAACGGCGAATGTTGGAAAAAGAAGCTATAAATGTAGTCGACGACATGATGCAACTATAGCGCGCAAACTGGAACTGTGAAGACCGGGAAGCCAAAATAAGGGATTCTACAGCGAACGAAGATAACTTTCCGGCGCTCGTGACGGGTTAGGTCGCAGGACTTTCAACAGCCGGGCGCGGCATGATCGAAAAGACCAGAACGGGACAAAAGAGAGCCCATGAACTGAGATGCCCAGTAGAAGAAGATCATGAGTCGCTTCTCGGCACTGCAGACGCAATCGGCGGAGCCAATACCGACTCGCTTGCCCTGGCGCGCGCGGCGGCGGCTTGATCGGATGCATTTTCGCTGCTCAGAAGATTCGCCGAGGCGGCCGATGACGGCCGAACCGCTACGGCGGGATACTCCGATCCAGAGTCCATCCTGGCGACGCGACTTCATTGTGGGTTTAGCCGCGTCCCGACAATATGAAGTTTGACCTGCTGCATTCGGCATGGCCAAAAGAGCAATTCGAACCAATCTAAAGGCTGCGGGCCTCAATCCTTCCTTTTGGTGGTCGTTGATATCGTTTGGGGGTTTCCTCGCGCTGGCGTCTTGAAATCTCGGGGAGATGTGCCCATTTGGGACAGGCCGCCATACGTTATGGCTGGTTGGCTGAGAGGCCGAAGGCATCTCCTTGCGAAGGAGACGAACACCGCGAGGCGTTCCGAGGGTTCGAATCCCTCCCCGATTCGAATACCCGCTCCAAGAAATCGTTGAGCGGGTCTTTCTATGTGAACGTATCTTCGACGCAACGAAACAAGGGAGGGCTTGGATGGCCAAAACCTCGAAGCAATTTAAGCAGGGAGCATCAGCGTCCCTGAATAAGTCGATTCAAGAACTGAAAGATTACCTCGGTCGTCTTCGGCTTAGTCCAGTAGAACCGCGATCCACTACTCCCAAGGCGGTTTTTCTTTTTGGTTTGGTTCATGCCTGCGACGACTTCGACGTCGTTTTCGATGAGGCTTCGCCCGACTTTTTGCTGCTGCTGGCACGGATGCGCCGGCTTTCCCAACAGATTTTGGCTGCTCGACAACGCTGGCCAATTTGTACGGATTGCGAGCGCGGCGTTGATCTTTCGCCGCTTCAAGGTTGCGGATAACCAGATCGTAGACCGGCGTCGAGAAGGAACCCATGTCCTGACCCGAGCCCGCCTAGAGTGAGATTGAAGCGCTTAAGCTCCTTTGCCAGACGCCCGCGCCTGTTACTGGCTTTGTGACCCGCGAGCACGCGGTCACGCTGAAGTCGTTGCCAGACGTCCTTACCTTGACGCGGCAGCTCAAGCCCTTTCGCTTCAGCTACCCGAACAGAAGATAGCGATTATGTGCCTGCCCATTTTTGTGGAGGCGTCGAAGGAAACCGAACCGATCGAGCGACCGCGACACCACCAGTTCGGCGGCCCGGCGCTTGTGCTCCTCAGTAAACGAGCGACGTTGACGTTCCATTCGACACCTCCGGGCTCAACGAGCCTACTACAGGTGTTCACTCATTCGGAGGAGGTTCAGGGTTCGACTTGCCTCTGGCTCTTACACGCTTGGCAAACACGTTGTGCAAGCGCATTCCCTCCTTGAGCTCTTCCGGTGCCCACTGTTCGCCGTGCTGCCAGTCCGGAGGAACATACAGAGACAATACTTCCAAAGCCCCGAAATCTCCGCTCCGCCATACTTGGCACCTCGTCGTGCGCCCCAGAGGAAACGTCTCCCTCCGAGGGCCCCCCGCAGTTTTCCTCATTCACACGAGGTACTCAATGGCGCGGCACGTCGGTCGAAATAGCCTCCAGGGAACGCAGTCATCGGAGGGATTGGCGTATATGGATGCCAGAGCGCGAGCCCAACCAGCCGCGCGTCCAGCCGCACAATCAATTTGCGAGCGATCATGTCAGCTATCGCAGCGTCAATCTCGGCCTGCATTACATTCGTCCCGCTCAGCTGTTCGCGCAGGCGGGTTTCAGGCGAGCCTTCGTCCGCAGCCAGAAGAATTTCCCGGGCGAGGCCCCTGACCCGGTGTTCGCGCTCGACTGCAATGGCTCGCGTGTCCTCGACTATGATCTCGTCGCCGCTGTCCCGCATCGACAGCATAGACAACTTCGGCTCGTACCAGGCTTTCAGCCAGGCATCGATACCCTTCGCGACAGCGCTTAGCCCCGGGCGGCGGTTAGCGTTGAGCGCCGCGAAATGACCACCGACGTCGTCGTCTTCACTGTCTTCGAAGTAGTAAACCTGATCCGCCAGATCGCGCTCCGACAACGGATAGACGTAGCGATAGGAGACGGTCGGGCGCAGCTTCAATCCATGTTTCTCGGCCGCGTAGTGATAGGGGCTGTAGCGCTGGTAACGCAAACGCACCGCCGGTCCCGGCTGTAGATGATGCAGCAGCGGTAGCAAAGGAGCCATGTCCGCATACCATGCGTCGCTCTCGCCGGGGAAGCCCCACAGCAAACTCCAACTGACCCGCACACCGTGCTGACGGCACCACTTCAAGAGTTGGACATTATGTGCTGAGCTCGTTCCTTTGCGCATCAGCTTCAAAACACGAGTATCCAGGCTCTCAATACCCGGTTGGATCCAGCGGACGCCGGAGGCAGCCAGCTTCTCCACTTCGTGGCGCTTCAGGTTGGCTTTGACCTCAAAGAAGATCGCGAGCTTCTCGGGTAGCCCGGTGAGGCGAGGCAGCGCCTTTTTTAGGTAGTCAGTGGCCAGAATATTGTCCACCGCTTCGATGCGCGACGAACCGTAGCGCGCCGACATCTCAATCATCTCTTCTGCGGCCTGCCTCGCGGGTTTCTGGCGATAGGTCATCGATCCGCCGTTCAGCCCACAAAACGTGCAGTGGCTCCGCTCGCCCCACCAGCAGCCTCGAGAGAACTCCATCGGCAGCCCGGCATGGATGCGGTCGGCGTAGAGCGACGCGTTGAGCTCGGCAAAATAGTCCGAGAAATCGGGCAGCGGCAGGTCACCCATGTTCTCGATCACTGCGCGGGGCACTAAGTCGCGCGTCGACGCCGCGGGATAACCGGCCTCGCGATGCGCCGGACCGAAAACGCCAAATGGCAGGTCAGCAGGCGGAATGTCTCTGCCGCGATTAAGGATGTCCCAACACAGCGGGCCGATCAGCAAGTCGGCCTCGCCCGACACGACATAGTCGACCCATGGGAAACGCATGTGAGTGCTCCGCCCCATTACCGACTCGCAGTTTGCGCCCCCCATGAGAGTGACAAGATCCGGTGAGCGCTCGCTCAGTCGGCGCAGCAACGCCAGCGAGGGAACATGCTGGGTGAAGGTCGAGCTGCACCCGACCATGGCCGGCCGCTGGTCCAATATCTTGTCAGCCGCCCAATCAATAAACCCGCCGATTACCGAGCGCAGCCTGAGGAAATTCGCGCGACGCTCGGCCAAAGATTTGCCTGCGTGTATCGGGTTGCGCTCGAAATAAAGATCCAGGAAGGCGCTTTCTTCAGGCTCGAAGTCGGGAAAAGCGACGCCCGCGAACAGCCAATCAACCAGCGCCTCCTCTGGCGGGCAACTCTCAAGAAACCCATAGTCGGCAATGCCTATGTATTCTAAAAACCAGATGTTGGGATATGCTATCGTGGCTTGCAGCCCAGCCTGGGTCAGCGCTGACTTCAGGAGACCAAGCGCCAACGACGGTCTTTCGACTGCCGACATAGGCATGTTGACTAAGACGATTGGCACATCGATACTCATGTGATGCCACATTATTTGTGGTGATGTAGGCTAGGCGCGTTCGCCCGGCCACAGGCTCATGCGGTGGACGGCAATGCGAACTTCTGCGCGACTCCGTGATTGGAGCCGTGAACATGAAGTCAACCTAATTCAGCGAATGCCATAGGCAGCGCGCTTCGAGCCATCTTCCGTGTCACGTTCATTTGCCTGGAGACTGGAAAGCGTGAACGCGCAAGTCCAGGGGGAGGGTGCTAGAGCCGAGCGGTGAATGAGCCGACACCGCTCCGCTCCCGACATTAAGCGGCGCCACGCCAAGGGTCAGGTCGGGTCGAGCCGTTCTTGACGAAGAGCGTTCAGCGTTCCAGTTGTACTCGCCGATGCGCAAAAAATGAGGACTTGGCTCGAAGCCGCGAGCGCGGAAGTCCTTCGGTCGAGTCCAGCGTGGAGCTACCAAAGCCCATCCGGCGGAGCTCAGGCAGATGGTAGACCGAATGAGTTCGAGCCGCCTAGGGGAGCCCGGCACGCCAAGAACAAGTTCTGCGGTCACGTCGGTTGTGCGCGCCATGAAGCGGTGGACGGTGGATGCAAAACGGCCTGCCACCCCACTCCACACTGCGAGATGGTAAGATGCCGCAGCTCTTAGATACTGTCCTAGTACCTCAGTGCGAATCGGCATGATCTATGTCCGTGCGGCAGCCTGCGTATTTGGCAGCTTCGATGCGGCTCTTCGTCCAATTGCTGGTCTGCCAGGCAAAGCGGTCGTCGAGGTCGTCTTCGATTACCCCGGCCGCGTACAACCGATCGAGCAAATCAGCGACTGCAAATACGCTCGTTCCGTCAGTCGTGACCCGCCTAATCAGCTCCGAAGCTGTGCAGTTGCCGAACGCGATGAGATCGCCAACGGAAATCGGAGCGACGTCGTCGGGCACCCGGTGTTCCATGTTGCCGGCGCGGAGCTGGAAGTACCCGATCCCTGCTTTGTATTGCAGGTCTCTGCGGAAGCGGATCGGCAGGTCGGGGGCTGGGCTCTCGAGCATATACTGGTCGATCATGCTCTGCAGTCCCTCCCCGAACTCGTCAGGCGTCCTGAAGAAACGTTCACCCAAGATGCGGTAACCGAGAGGCCAGCGTTCGCTCCCCGGTACCGGCGTCACCAGTTGCAAACGTCCCTGCTGCATATTTACGAGGAAGCCGGAAACACACGCGATCGTGGTATGATCGCGTTCCAGCAACCCAATTGCATCATCTTTGATGGCGGACCTGAGCTTCCCCTTCCGCTCGCGCGCGCGTCCGGCGAAAGCCTTTGCGGTCGGCGCCTCCTTGCCCTGCAAGATGAGTTCGACCGCTAGCAGCTCCTCTGGCGAAAACGTCATATGAATCTGATTGAGATGTGCGTTGCTCAGCACGGAGAAACGATTCGGCGTGGTGCCATACAGGTTGAACAGTCTGAGCACGCGTCTGGTGAGTGCCTGATCCCTAAGCGGCGCAGCGGTCGTTGTCTGCGGCAATGCGCCCGTGATCCGATAGTAGTCGAACAGAAAGCGATCGTAGTGTGGGTTGTCCATAGGATCTGTAGCCCAGTAGCAGAAGCCAGTACGGGCTGCCGAACCAAACATCTCGCTCGCGACGCCGACTACGCCACGCCAACGCTCTGCCTGCTCTTTGCTGTAATCGTAATAGCCTTTGAATCGGCCCGCAGAGAGGCCGCAGAACCAGCAACCAACGGTGCAGCCTTCGCTCAACTCGAAAGCGATGATCGGGTACGTGACCGACAGCGCCGCTGCACCCAATTCGTCGTTGCAGCGCCGGATTTGGCGCTCGCGCCAAGCATGGAAACGAGGGTGAATCGTCGACATTTCGCCTTCGTCGCGCAGGAGGTCGCGATGGCGCAACATCTCGCGCAGATGCTCGTCCCACATCGTGGCCAGCGGCCACTGGGTAGACTCCGGCTTGAAGCGGTATTCTTGGTAGTCTCCGTGCCAGAGCGGCAATATTTCCATTGGGTCAACTTCGATGCCGTAGCGCTCTATTACCGTACGAGGGGCATTCTCCGAAAGCGCCTTGCGGAACTCGATGTCACCGGCTAACCGCTCCATGAACCGCTTGACGTGCGACAGCGTGCGCAGTTGCTCGGGGGTGCGACGGTCAAAACTCTGTCGGTAGTGTTCGGTGGCAGCGCGCGTCATCACGTTAGGGATAAACCTTGAAGCAGCAGCTTATAACCTAATGGCAATGAACTCACCCCGGACGAGGCCTGCTTTCATGTTCTCGTCGCCCTTCTCGTCTCCTTGAGCACGAGCCATACGGTCAGAGCGAAAGGCATGTCAGGCCACGACCGCAACAACAACAACCAGAACAACAGCGACGGGCTGGACTGCCGAGGCGAAGCTAGAGTGCGCTTTCGCGACCTGTACGCCGCTCACAGGCACCTCCGCAGCGGGCCTGGCCAACCCAGCGGCCTGCACAACGCCGGTCGAGATCGCAACACTCGAATCAGGTTTGGCGCCGGCAGTCGCATCGAGCTGCTTACTAATCAACTCCTGTCGGCTTCGACACCGGATGTAACTCTTCGCTTCATCAAGGGTAAAATTGTAGCCGTGGCTTTTTCCGACCGCTACAATTGATGCAAGGCCTGTAGCACTCGGTTTTGCGTTTTCGAGCAGATTGCCCTTTTTCCCTAGATCGTTGATAAATCGCTCTATCTCAGTTCGCGACATAGCCTCTCCTCGCCTTCGCTTAGTGTTGCCAAACCATGCACGATGCCTTCGCAAGCGATCGACGCCGACCGCGCGAACAAAGCAAGCAACGCGCCAAACTGAAAATTGCTGATTATTCGCATTGTCTCACGTCGGCAACACGACAACATTGGTTTGGAACCGACAACCGCCTCGACGCGGGACAAGGTTTCGTTGTCGGTATCTAAGTCGTCCGTTCTTTAATCGCGGGCGACAGCAAACCGAGCGGCCCAGTGCAGGGCGATGGTGTCAGGCACGCATGCAGGATGCGGCATCAACCCGTCCTATGGCTTTACGCGCCAGTGCAGAGGACATTCGGGTGGCACCTTCCGTTACCGATCGCTCGACCAAAGCGGCCGGAGCGAGGACTTGGCGTCCAGCGTCGGCTTGGGTCTTGGTGGTCCGGTGCACGTGCTCGCTGCCGCGGTCGGCATCTCGGCCGCGGTGATGGCGGGCGCCGAAGCATTCACGGCGCTGAAGATAGCCGGCGCCTTCTACCTCATCTGCTCGGCATCAAGACCTGGAGGAAAGCCAGCGCTTCCGCACCGACCCAAGTCCGGACGACCGGCGCCCGCCGCGCGTTGCGCGAAGGCATCGTCGTTGAGGCGCGGAATCCGAAAACAGCCGCCTTCTTCCTGGCCTTGTTCCGCAGTTCGTCGAGACGATGACTAACGTGGCTCTGCAGTTTGGAGTGCTCGGCACTATCTCCGTCACCCTAACACCGGTGTCGATCTGATCGTGACACGCTGGGCGGCCAAAGCAAGGAATGGGCTCGCCGGGCGACCCACGTTCATCGCGCGAACGAGACAGGTCTCCGCGAGCTGTAATGTGCGGATTGGGAACCGCGCTGCTGGCGCAGGCGCTGGTCGTGTGCAGTGCGGCAAAGTTCATCAGTTAACATTCGTGAATCCCAAAATGGAAACACTTGCGCTAGGATCGGGCTTTCAGAGGGGCGTACCATGTTTGAACAAGCGACAACCGCTCTATTGCGAGCGGTACTCGACGAGGTCTGCGAAAACCTACCTCGGGACGAGACCGGCGCTCGCACCCACGTGGCCTGCAAGATCCTCGAAGCCGCAAAGACCGGCGAAACGACACCGGACGAGCTGCGGCAGATAGGCCGGAAAGCCCTGACACAAGCGCCGATCATGTGGCGTTGATCGGGCGAGGTGCGGGGTGAATATGCAGGTGACGGTTTTGAAGATCCTGGTGAGTTACCCGGAAGGATTCGCGGTAATGGCGGACCTCAAGCGCGACATGGCCATCCTCGCCACCAGCGGCCCGGAATGGGCCGAGCGCACCAAGCGGCTGGGCGCGCGCGTGCCGGGGCTCGACATTTTTTCGGACGGCCTCATTGAGCGTCAAAAAGGCGGCTGGAGGATCACTGTCAAAGGACGAGCCGTGCTCGAATCCATGGAGGCGCGCCGAAGCGAACACCACGCATTTGAGAAGGCCTCAATGGAAACGGCAGGCCCGCCAGTTCCAGCGTTGCCGCAGCCAATGGAGCCAGGCAAGCTGCGACGCGAACGTCGCCAGCATCGCCGCGAAGCCCGCGAACGCGCGCGAGCGCATGCATCTTAAGGAACAGCCGCCGAGTTTTTCCCAGCGGCTCCGAAAGTCACTACTCTAGCGCTATCTGGCGCTCAAGGATATAGGTCTGCGACTCGTGTCAGTCGTGGCGCCGTTGGCTGCATCAGTAGCGGCGAGAATGTTTGGGATGCGAAATGAAATGATCAATCAAGTTATTGATTCCCGCGGCAAAGATTCCGCAGCCTATAGGGCCCGGCAGGCACCGCCGCTCATTGACCAAAGAGCAGGTAGCTCTGGTCGATGCCGCGGTGATCCCGCGTCTCCTCGGTCCAACCGACAGCTCGGCGATAGCTGCCCATCGCCGCCGTTCGCTTGAGCGCGGCGACTTCGATGGGCTGGGTCTCATCGTCAAAGGGCAAGACCCAGAGCGCATCTTCGGGATAACAAAGCTCGCAAAGAAAGCAGGTTTGGCAGTCCTCCTGGCGGGCACTGACCGGAATTCCGTCCGTCTTGTCAAAGACGTTGGTCGGGCACACGTTGACACGGATGTCACACGATGTGCAGCGCTCAAGATCGATGACCTCGATCGACGACCTCGATCATTCCGCGGCTCCGCATAGGCTTGCTTAGCGTGGGGCCGGACCGAGGTCCAGACATCGTCCAGACCGCCTGTCGTCACGTAATGACACTGTTAGACATCCTTCACGCCCAGCGCGCTCCGATAGATCCACCTGGCGGTCGCCAGCATGGCCGTGCGTCGCGATCCCGCAACACATCGGCTGCGTTCGCCGCATCCGCCTGCGAAACGCCGAACCATGCGACGTCGAGGCGCGCCAGTGCTCGATCCAGGCGTGACGCATCCCAGAGGTAATTCAATTCATATGGAAAGACCTCGTCCTGAACCGCTCTAGCGAGCGCCGCTGGTGCGAACGCGCGCGGCGACCGACTACGAAGGACGACGGTGCCCGCAGACGACGGCTTTCGCTTGGTGGTCGTACCAAGCTGCCTGGCGTAATCGGCAGCGCCCTCCCCGCCCAGCTTCCCGACGATACGGCCCAAGCGGCATTGTGGCTGCCCCACTGGTAAAACCGCCGCAGATCAACTCGCGCGTCGCTGCGCCGCCTGCGGCGAGCCCTGGTACGTTGGTCGCACAACTGTCGTCAAGATGCAAAGCTGCCGGTGCCTCGGACGGTGCCTTCGAGCCTAAGCACGATTTGGAAAACGATCCCTAAACGGGTCGATACCGGTACGATCGAACGGCAGGAAAAAGTTCGGCTGCGACGCGCGCATCTGACGCTGTACGTCATCGTCAGCCTTGTCGAGCCGCGCATAGATCGCACCCTCGAGCAGCGCGTGGGCGATGGCCAAGCGCCCGCCCTTCGACGCCGCACCGGGGACAACGCTGCCGTCTTCATAAGTGAATGTCGCCCAACCGCAGAACAGCGTCTTGGCCGGCGAGATTACATATGGATTGGAGAACTTCATGCTGCTGAATTCAGCGCCGACCTGCACGGCCATCAGATGAGCCATCGCCGGTCAGAACATTCGATCCCAGGATCTTGCTAAGGAGCGCACAGCCGCCGGTCGCAATTACGACCGCCTCGGCGCGCACGGTCCAGCGATCATGCTTCTGCCGGCGCAGCCCGCTGGCGCCAGCAACGGCGCCATTCGCGTCCACGAGCAGTTCGAGCGTAGGACTATGATCTGCATCGAATTCAACCGATCCCGCCGGGGCGGACTCCCGTTCGGCACGGTGGGGTTGGCTAGTGCATTGTTGAGGGCAGCCATCTGGAGATCGGAAACGTTGACGCCTTGGGGATATTTCTATTCGTCCAGCTCGGCGCACACCTTGAGGCCGGCATGTGTTGTCATCGCGGCGATCAGCTGGACGATCGTGCGATAGCTACGCAGTGGCTTTCCCCGCGTTGATGGTGATGAAGAAGAAGAGACGATGCTCGATCTTGTTCCACTTGCTGGTGCCGGGCGGCAGGAACCGTGATCGGCAACTTGAACTCGTCCGCCAGTTTTTGAAGCTCGACCTTCCACAGCCGTACACGAGACCCGTTGCTGCCGGCGCCGTCGGCCGTGATCATCAGGTGTTTGGCTGTCGGATGACGCTTCTTCCGCATCGTCCGGCCACCATCGGCGGATCGCATTGACCGCGAAACTGGCGGTGTCGTGGTCCGTGCCGACGCTGACCCAGCCGACATTATTGGTGATGTCGTACACGCCGTACCGCACGGCGCGGCTTAGTTTGGGATCGATAAAGTCATGAATGTTGACGAGCTCAGGCCTGCCTTGGCGACGCCATTCCCGGCCGTTGTTCTTGAAATTGCCTACCAATTCCTTCTTCTTCGTGTCGACCGATATGACCGGTTCGTTCGCCACCAGGAACGTCGTGGCCTGCGTGTTGTGTATTGAAACTGCGCGTCGCGATCGATGTGCTGGCCGCCTTCTCGTGTCTTGTTGTTCGCTTGCAGGCTGTAGCCATGCCGCGCAGAAGCTCGCTGACAACCGTCGGACAAACCTTATGACGCTCCTTCACCAGCTCGGTCACGAGGTTACGCAGGCTGCGGGTCGTCCACAACAATGGCTGCATCGGATCGCCCTGCGTCATCGGTCGACCAGGCGCTTGAGATCGGCCGCGAGGGTTGGATCCCGGGGCGACTTCTTCTTGTGCCCGCCGGCCGCCTTACGGACACGTCCAGCCGGAACCGCCACGTTGTCGCGAATGTCAGAAAGTCCGTGATAAATCGTCGAGCGCGCCAATCCGCTGATGCCGGACATCAAGCTTACCACGCCGTGTCCCAGCGCTTTTGCCTCCAGGGCGACAAAGCGCCGGAGGCTCTGTTCATTCAGAACAGGGGCCATCTCCCGATAGCGCTTCCGCGCGGCGCGCGCCTGAGCGGCTCGAATCATCCCACGACGCTGTCGCGCGACTCATCATTGTGAATCCTGCGCAAATAATCCTCGCGATCTGTGGCAATTATGACTCAGTTGTTTATGGACGGGCCCTTATTGTCGACGACAATCACCTTGACGCCGTCGCGCTCGATCACGGTGCCGTCAGGCTTAGCCTCGTCGGCCAGGCTCATCCGGTATTTGAACGCGTCGCAGCCACCGGCCTCGACCATGATGCGCAGGCCGCTCGTCGGCTGCGCCGAAGCCGAGATCGAGCTCTTGAGCGCATTCATTGCGCTATCCGTCAGATTGATCATGGCTATCCTTTTTGCCTGGGTCGTTGCATAGGAATTGGCAAGTCGCATGCCAGCGCGCCCGAGCTTGACATTGTCCGAGATCGCGCCTGTTGGCTTTGCGGCGCGTGTAGGGTTGCTGACAAAGGTCTTCGAGGGATTGCGGCGGCTTTGCGTGTCTTCTTTATGGATTCAGCCGATGAAGCGTAAGGAACGCGGCGGCAAGCAATTTGCATAACGTGTCTAAGCCGGCCGAAGAGTCCGGTGATGAGCTTAGATCGGAAACCACATGACGAACACTGCCGAACAACTAGAACACGCACCGGGGGTCTTTGTGGACAATATCTGCGCAGGCGGTGCGCCCACTCAGCTTCTTTTGCACAATGACGGCAAGACGACTCTCGGTTTCGTGGTACGCCTGCTGCGCGAGGTATTCGACAAACAGGAGCGGGATGCCATTGCGCTCGCCAAACTCGTCTTGCAGCATGGCAAGGCTGTCTGCGGACGCTATCCTCCCTCAGTCGCAAAGGCGCTCCTCGAGGCGGCGCAAGAGCGTATCCGAGCTGAAGGATGTCCCCTGCTGATCACGGGCGAAGCCGCGGGCGAACCGGACGGCTCCGACCTGTCCGACGTGCAATTCGAATATGCCTACGAAGCGCTTGAGTGGCACTTCACCAATATACCGCCGAGCGAACTCGCCACAACTGTGCGGCAATTCCCGGGCCACATGCAGGCCGATGTTCAGGTCGCGGTCGATAAGCTATTCGCCGATCCGGTCCGCTTCTTCGGCGCCTATGCAGAACATAGGTACGAGACGCTTTCATTCGCTCGGATGAAAAAGCGTGGACAGAATGCGATTTCGCTGGTGCCACCGCAATATCACCAGGTTGATACTGGCGAGACGGCGCCGGTCAAATGCCTGTACAATGGACTGTGGCTTTGCCGGGCGAGCGAATTTTTCTATGCCGTCGTGCTCTCTACTGAGTTCGAGTTCAAGCAAGAGCCGAGGATCCGGATTGAAATCGTTGCCCCTGCGGGGTCTGGCGGCGAAGCCTTTGTTCAGCGCAGCTTTGACGAACTGGAACGGGCGGTACACGCGGCACGTTCTTATCGCGGCAAGATTCTCTCATTCGAGAAAGGTGCGGATTACAGCGGCCGCTCAAGAGGCATCATGGTGCATCGATTGGCACCAGTGAGGCGCGAGGACGTGGTCCTGCGGGAACAGGCTATCAAATTGCTCGATCGCAACGTGTTGAGTTTTGTCGCCACGCGTGGCGCACTCCGCCGATTCGGCCAGTCGACCCGCAAGGGCATCCTGCTCTATGGCCCGCCCGGCACCGGTAAGACCCACACCATCCGCTATCTCGCCACCAACTTACCGGGACACACCACGCTAATCATCACCGCCGAAGAGGTCGGTGAGCTGAGCGCCTATATGGCGCTCGCGCGCCTGCTGCAGCCTACCATGGTGGTGATCGAGGATGTCGATCTGATCGCCAGCAAGCGCGACGACTTGACATCATGTGAGGAGGCCGCGCTGAACAAGCTCCTAAATGAAATGGACGGCTTGAAGGAAGACGCTGACATCCTCTTTGTGCTCACCACCAACCGCCCCGAGCAACTCGAGGGCGCCCTGGCCGGTCGCCCCGGCCGCATCGACCAGGCGATCGAGATGCCGCTGCCTGATACGACTGGCCGCGACAAGCTGATCCGGCTTTACGGCATGGGCCTGCCGCTTGAGGCGGAGATCGTAGCCGAGACGGTGCGCCGCACTGAGGGCGTCAGCGCCGCTTTCATTAAGGAGCTGATGCGACGCATTGCGCAATCATGCATCGCTCGTGACGGCGGAAACTCAGTGACCACAGCTGACATCGAGGAAGCGCTCGACGACATGCTGTTCACCGGCGGCCGCCTCAACGTGAAGCTCTTGGGTGGGGCCGGAGCGATGGCTGCGGGGCCTGCATGAAGGCGAAGGGAGGAAGATCACCCGCCAAGGGCTGCGCCAACTCCCGCATGCGCCGCGTGTCGACGACGCGTCTATGATTGATGAGCAGCGAGGCGGTTCGTGAACGCGAACCGCCGCGACAATCGCCCGCTCAACCGTCGCTCGTAATTCCTGTTCCATGCCGTCCTGCCCCTAGAGACGGGCTTCGATACCAATAAGGCAACGCCTCGCCACAGCCGACATGCAATGAGCAGAGCAGATATGCGGTAGCATGGAACTCTCATCGGAAGAGCAGGCTGAAATGGTGCTTGTCGGACGACCAATTGGAGCTTCGCCATCCGTCAAGGAACGAGAACGGCTGCGGGATTGCCGGCGAAAAGTCCCTCTGCGAAAGCGTCCACCTGGTGGTACATGCGCATGCAGTTTTCTCCGGCTAATGGCATCAGTTGACTCGTACCTCAAGATGGGTCCGACGAGCCGACAAGACGCGACACCAACTCCTTAGTTGAAGGATCGGCGTTTTCGGGTTTAGTGACGTCAATTCGCGGTACGCCGTGCGCCTTGGCAGCTTCAGCCAAGGCTGTGTTTTCGCGCAGCGAGCGTTCCACGAACTTCTCTATTGCGGCTTTCACTTGTTCGCCTTGCTCCGAATACCGGCTCCCATGCACGATACGCTCGCGCAGGACGGGATCTTCAACGTGGAACACACAACCAGAGCATCGCCGATCTCCCAGTCAGCTAGGTATTCAGGGCGAAGCGCAGCACTTTCAAATAGAAAACCATCTCCCATTTGGCGTTGCGCTCTGATCTTCTCCCGAATGATTGGCCGCATATTCTCATGATGCACCCGCGGGGAACCAATGGATCGTGTCATTCGATAGACGACGATAGAATTCTACTACGGCGTCAGGCACGCCGGTCCAAGGTCGCCCTGGATGACGCCCTAACATGTCGGTCGAAATCACTGGCAAGCCGGTGGCCAGGCCGATGCGATGCGCACAGGTCGACTTCCCGACATGCGAGGTACCAATCAGGAATAAACTATTCGTTTGTCACGAGGAGACCTCGCCGGCTGGAAGAGCCCTCTCTGGGGGCGGCTCTACCACGGCGATGCACTCCCAACCACGGCAAACGTCAAGTCCCTTCCCCGACAAGACCACCGCCATCTGGAAGCGATCGAAACGGCCTGTCAGATTCTTGATCCGGCTCGAACAGTTCCGCTCGACTCGATTGAACCCTCAAACATGGATTTTGAAAACAACCATGTCGCGTCTCATGATGAGGAATGACTGTACGATACGATATTCGATCCGAGACGAATGGCTGGACGGCCTACGACATCCGCACTGGTTTTGCTGCGCTAATCAATGACGTCGCCCAAAATGGCCTTCCCCTGGAAGACGCCGACGACCTGGCCGATCTGTTGAATCACCTACAATCAGAGCAAGCCTACGTCAGCAGTCACTAAGGGTTTTGCGGGCGCCGCGATTTTCGCTCTGGTCGCCGCCCTTTGGTGTGGCGGAGGATAAACGTGTACGACGGGAGCTTCCACGGGTCTTCGAACTTCGCAGGCCGAGCGCGTTGAGCTGATCAGCGGTCAAGCCGCCAATCGGGGGCGATTGGCGATGGTGGGGGCATATAATCTGCACCCGCCGACGGTGACAACTACTGACTCTAGTAGGTTTGTTGTTTCCACGCATGAGCTAGTGACTAGGTCGTTTTGACAGACACGCCTTGCGCACCAACAGTGCAAGCCCTGCACAGGAGAACCTCTATGTCGTCGACCGCACTGCGCAGCACCTCTCTTGCGTTGATCCTTTTTGCCTGCGGGATCATGGGGAGCGTGCGGGCAGACAATCCGCCGCCGCCGCCCGCCAATGCCACAACGCCAGCCGGCCAGAACGCCGGCCCCGGCGAACGCGCCGGCCAAGCGCCGAGTACGCCGTCGGCGGCCGAGCAGCATCGCCTGCCGCCGGACTCCAGCACCAGGCAAACGCTTGATCTCCCTGGGCGGACGCTCTCTTTCACCGCGACGGCCGGCTCCATCCGCCTGTTCGACAAGAAGGGCGAGCCGGACGCCGACATCGTCTATACCTCCTATCAGCTTGACGGCACCGATCGCGGCACGCGCCCGGTAACGTTCTTCTTCAACGGAGGACCGGGCTCATCATCGGCTTGGCTGCAGTTCGGCAATGCCGGACCGTGGCGGCTGCCGATCAATGCAGACGAGGTCACGCCATCCACTTTTCCGGAGGTGAGGCCAAACGCGGAGACTTGGCTCGATTTCACCGATTTGGTGTTTATCGACCCCGTGGGCACAGGCTATAGCCGTTTCGTGGGGACCGGCAATGATGTGCGCAAGCGGCTCTTTTCCGTTAACGGCGACGTCAACGCCCTCGCGCTGGTGGTCCGTCGCTGGCTCGAAAAGCATGACCGGCTGTTGTCGCCGAAATACATCGTGGGTGAAAGCTATGGGGGCATTCGTGGGCCAAAGGTTGTGCACCAGTTGCAGATGCAGCAGGGCATAGGCGTCAAGGGCCTGATAATGGTCTCGCCAATCTTCGACTACGCCCGCACTGGCCTGCTGCAATACATCGCAACACTGCCGAGCTATGTCGCGACGCTGCGTGAAGCCGAGGGCCCGGTAAAGCGAGCCGATCTCGCCGACGTGGAAGCTTATGCACGCGGAGAGTTTCTGACCGACCTCATCAAAGGTCAGGCGGACAAGGAAGCGACCACGCGTCTGGCCGACAAGGTCGCGGCGCTGACCGGCATCGATCAGGCGGTGAGTCGCAGGCTCGCGGGCCGCTTCGACCCCGCCGCGTTTGGCCGTGAGTTCGATCGTAAGAACGGCAAGTTAATCGGCAATTATGACGCTTCAGTGCGTGGCCTCGATCCGTATCCGGACTCGGATTTCCATCATTCCGACGATCCGTCGAGCGACACGCTGCTCGCACCTCTGACCAGCGCCACTGTCGATCTCCTTACGCGCAAGCTAAACTGGCGGCCGGACGGCTCCTATGAGCTAGTCAACGACGCGGTCGGGCAGGCTTGGGATTACGGCCGCGGGCCTCCGGAGTCGCTGTCGGAGCTGCGCCAGATTCTCGCAGCGGACCCGAAGATGAAATTGCTAGTCGGGCACGGCCTGTTTGACCTCGTCACCCCTTATTTCGGATCACAGATCGTGCTCGACCAATTGCCGCCATTTGCCTCAGCACCGCGCGTCAAACTCGTAGTCTATCCAGGCGGCCACATGTTCTATTCACGAGATGGCTCGCGCCACGCGTTTCGTGCAGAGGCCGAAGCGATTATGAAGTAACCCGCACCGCGAACTAGCTCACAAGCAATACCGAGAGGTTCGCGTTGCGCGAGGCAGTCTTACCCTTACGCGGTATTCCGCCGATAGTTCTGGCTACGCCAGCGCCGATCACGCACCGTACCGCCGAGGAAAATTTGGGGCTCGGTTACCTGGCGAGTATTCTCAGAAGCAAGGGGGCGAATGTCCAAATCATCGACGGTTGGCTGGGCGGTCTGACGAGTGACGAGATCGTAGATTCGATAGCCCTGCTGCCGGTTCCGCTGTGGATCGGATTTTCCTGCTACCGATCCAATATGGCTCGGGCAATCGAAGTCATGCAGCTGCTTCGTCAGCGTGATCTACAAACCCCGACGATCGCCGGCGGCTACGGGCCGACCTTTCACCCGGATGAGTTCCTGAACGCTGGGTTCGACGTCGTGGTCCTCGGCGAGGCCGAAGAAACTGTCTGCGAGTTGAGCGAGCACTTCGCATTCGGTAAACTGGACCTCTCCGACATTTCAGGTATCAGCTACAAACACGACGGCAAGATCGTTCGTAGCGGGCGCAGGCCAGCGGTCGCGAACCTTGACGCCATACCTTTTCCTAGCCGCGACACGATCCGCGCCTCACTTGAGCGGCGGAGCGCTGTGCCCGTGCTTTCGTCACGCGGCTGCGCAGCCCACTGCACGTTCTGCTCGATCGTTGCCTTTGCGAAAGTATCGGATGGTTCGCATTGGAGGCAGCGTTCGATCGAAAACTTCGTCGACGAGCTGGAGCAGGTTAGCCGCCTCGGGGCGACGTGTTTCAAAGTCATCGACGACAGCCTTATTGAGCCGCCTCGAGACGAGCTGTGGTGCCGTGAACTTGCCGACGATATTCAATCGCGAGGCCTGCGCGTGCGCCTGCGAGGTTCGATCAGAGCGGATCGCGTGACCGACGAGGCAATTAGGCCGCTCAAGCGAGCCGGCTTCTTCGCGTTTTCGTGCGGTATTGAGAATTATTCGGAATCCGCATTGAAGAGGATGGCGAAGAGTGCAAGCGTTGATCAAAACCTGCAAGCCCTTGATGTCTTCAAGAAACACGCCATCTACGTGCAAGCCGGGCACATTCTCTTTGATCACGGCACGACGATGGAAGAGTTGCGGGAAAATCACCGTCGCATGTCGGACTACGTTTGGACGATCAGCAAGGGAATTTTCTCCGAGATGTATGCGGCCGAAGGAACGCCGTTCGCGAGGCTGCTGCGAAAACGAAATCTGATCGACGCCAACGACGATGGGACTGGCAACCGAAACTATCGTCTGGCCGACGAAGACGTGGTTCAGGCCTATACGGGCCTAAAGCGCTGGCACAAGAGCCATCTTCGCCTTTACGACAAAGCGATCGACGCCATCAGCGCGCCAAAGGCACTCGAGGACGAGGAACTGGTCGAATTCCACGCGCTTGCGACCGAACTGCGGCGGCACGACCTCGCCTTCATGGAACTCCTCCTGGACGCCGTTGAGTCGGGTGAGCATGACGTCGATGGCCTTGTTGACGCTCAGGTCGCAGGGAACAAGATCAAATACCAGACGCTGGCGACACGGGTTGACCACGCCTACGCGTCGGCCGGGCTGGTGTATGACGCCGACGCCAATCCTTTCTTCGGATGAGAAGGCTCAAAATGTCAAAGCCATTCGCGATCAGCTTCGACCGGCTCGAACATTATAAGCTCAACGTGGGCCCGGTGCAGGAGTTCGGCGACCTGCCCGAGTGCGAGGTTGCGATCAAGAATATCGGCTGGACGCTGGGGAACGATTGTCCATATCGCTGTACGCACTGCTACAGCATGAATGCTAGGGAGAAGGGGAGCGACCTTACCGTCGAGATGATCGATCGGATCGTCGATCAATTGAAGAAGCACGGCGTTGAAACGGTCAATCTCGGCGGAAATGAACCGCTCTTCACCAATGGGTTGAACCCCAAGGCGACCTTGCTGCCCTACATCATCAGGAGGCTCGCGGACGAGGACATCCTGGTGGGCCTCACGACCAGCGGCATATCGTTGGTGCGGTTGTACAAGGATCACTATCGGGAATTTCGTCTGTTGAACGATTGCGACATCTCGTTCGACTCGCCGTTCGAAGACGAACACAATGAAAATCGGGGAGCTAGCATCTTTCGGCAAGCTGTGGAGGCGCTCGATATCTGCCGCCGCGAGGGCATCTCGCGGACTTGCATCATGGCGGCGATGAACTGGAACTTCTCCATCGGGCACATTGAAGCACTCGCCAAGTTAGCGAAATCGCACGACGCCAACGTCCGGATCAACCCGATCAAGCCGACCGAGCCCGCGCATATGAGGATCGCGCTTCCGCCGAGCATGTACTATGCCGGTTTCGCCCGGCTGATGGAGTTGTGCGATCCCGTGGACCTGGGCGAACCTCCCATCGCGGCGGTGACCAACACCTCGGAGGCTCGGCGATGTCCTTGCGGACGAACGTCATTCAGAATCCACTCGATCTCGCCAGACGGCAAGGTCCATGTGAGTCCTTGCGTCTATCTACATGACTACAAATCGGAATTCGATCTGCTGACGAATGAGCTGTCGGAGATCATTTCCAGCCCGCAATTTCGCGTGTTCAGGCAGCGCAACGCAAATCCGGACATAGTCGAGGGATGCAGCGGGTGCTCGTTGCTCGCCAAATGCGGCGGGGGATGCGTGGCCAGGTCATATCTGTATCGTCGGCACATGACGGGCGGCACGACCATGCTTGCGCGCGATCCCTATTGCCCGGCGGAGCAAAGGCGACAGCAAGCCTTTCCACAATCGCCAGCTCTGAAGAGGGAGGAGCGATTGGTTCACATGGACTACCTTTGTACCTGGATCGGCCAGCCACACTCGCATCTTCTCGACGAGATCAAGGGCGGGTTGATGTCTGAGAAACTTAGCAACCAAAGGAGCTGACTATGGGTGACGCACAAGGTGAGCGCGGCAAACCGCACCCCGTCCCGACGTGCTTGGGAAAACACGCTGAATGAAGCAAGAATATATTTGGAAGCCTTAATCTAGCGGTGATTTCAAATACGCTGATGCCTCTGAAAATACGCTGATACCTCTGATGCAAGCGCCAACCCGCGCTCCTCCTCGATCTGGGATAGGAGGTGCGGCGATGAACAAGGCGAACGCGTTCCCGGATTTGATGCGTGCGTTCTTCTACGAATGGCTCGTCGAGCAACGTAATGCATCGATCCACACGGTCCGGTCTTAGCGTGGCACCTGGCGGCTGTTCCTGCGGTTCGCCACACAACGCGCGGAAAAGGAGGTGGCGGTGATCACACTGGCCGATCTGACTGCCGACGGGGTGGCGGCCTTCCTCCGTCACGCCGAGCACGACCGTGGCGGTACGATCGGCACGCGCAACTGCAGGCTTGCCGCGATCCGCAACTTCTTCAACTTCGTCGCAACCAAGAACCCCGCATCGATCGCTCAGTGCGTGGAAATCCTTCACATCCCGGTTAAGCGGCTCCGGTGTCAGACCCCTGTTATCTGGCCCCGGCGGTGGTAGCAGCGATCCTTGCCCAGCCAAACCGCTCCACACTCGAAAGCATACGCGATCACGCACTGCTCTCGTTCCTCTACAACAGCGGGGCACGGATACAGGAGGCTCTCGATCTGTGTCCCGGGGCGATCCGGTTCGATAGCCCAAGTTGCGTTCGTCTTACCGGCAAGGGCCGCAAGGAACGCATCTGCCCACTCTGGCCGGAAACCGTGCTGTTGCTGAAAACGCTGCTGGAGCGACAGCCGCGTGCATTGGACCAGCGGTTGTTCGTCAACCGCTATGGCGAGCCGCTCAGCCCATCCGACGTTCGGTTCAAGCTTGCGGCCCATGTGAAGGCGGCGGCCGAAACCACGCCAACGTTGCGGACTACGCATGTGACGCCGCACAGCTTCCGACACGTCACCGCCGTACACCTCGTCTCGGCGGGTGTCGACGTCACCGTTAAGGCTCTGGCGAAAGAGCTCGGCAAGGCACGCGCGATGGCCAACATCCTGGCTGCCCAATCGGTGGAGATGAGGGCCAAAGGTGAGGCGATGATCCAGCAGGCCGACAGACTTCTTTGCGAAAGCTGGAACGAGCGGATGTGGAGCGACGGCGACCTGCCGCGTCGAGAGCGTATCTGCTCCCGGCCACGGCGCTCCTTGACGAGTGGTCGGCGCTACGGGGGCCCAGCAGAAAGGAAGTCCTCTGGACCAAGATACGAAATGTCGATCCTTCCCGCCTCAAGCGACACCTGCGCTCGCGCCAAACCGATCCTTTCGGGATTGACGTCCCCTTTGAGCGTGCGGCGCGCCGTCCGCTGCGAGCACGCGTGCCTGTCCGGAGAATTCGTGGATTTGGACGTGAGTGCCCGGCGGAGGCGCAACGCCGAGCCAGGCTACGTTCGCCCAATACCGCCGATCCGCCCACGTGCGGTTGTCGCTGCGCTTGAAGCTCCGCAGGAACTGGATCCACATCGCATGGGTCTCAACGGTCGGCCAATCGCCGAGCGCGCTTCGCGCGTCGACATCCTTCGAAGCCAGCCACTGCCGTAGCTCCTGACCGCTCTCGAAGGTCGCGCCGGTGTCGCCGACCGCCTTGATCGCCGCGAGCCGCGAATTGAAACCCGCCTGGATGAGGATAGAGACGGACCGGTTCAACGTCCCGGTCTCCACGGCGGAAACGGCGTAGCCGAGATCGTAGTCGTCGATCGACATGCCGTCGACGGTGTCGGCGTGCGTCGTGGCGCGGACCCGGATGGCCTCGAGCGCCCACGGAAGCCTGAAGACCAGTCCTCCCTCGATGAATTGCAGCGTCTCCGTTTCGTGGCCGATGGCCGTCGATGCGAGCGGCCGACCGAGCAACCACGTCTTCAACACGTCGCGCCAGTCGTATGGCATGGGGTCCGGAATGAACGGCTGGAACGCAAAGGCGAGCTCGCCGATCCGCGTGATGGCCTTGATCGCCGCGTCGGCGTCGCCCTGCGCGACGGCCGCGTTGGCCCGGACCAGGAGCGGATTCGCCTCCGCCGCGATGGCGTCGAGCGAATGTCCGGCGGACAGACCTACCCCGGCGAGGAAGTACCCCCGACGTCGTGTCGCGGTCGAATTTTCCATATGAGCCGGCTGCGCGAGACCAGCCCCGCCTTCAACGCGTGCTGGATCGCGCCGTCGCGACGTTGCAGCCGACGATGCCAGAGGGAAGATTGCAGGATGTCGTCGAGCGCAGCCTCGATCCCGGCGTCCGGCACGTCGGCCTCGCCGATCAGGCTCAGGATTGCCGTGTCTAACGTCGCGACATGGCGTTCCCAGTCCTCCAAAGCCCTCTCGCGTACGTCTGCGCTCTCATTGGCGATCTCGAGAAACGTCCACGCTGTCGCATTGTTGACGACATACTCGATTAATTGGTTGATGTCGCCGCCGATGCGGGCGTGCATTCGGTTCAGCAGAGCCGCGATCAACTGGATCAGCCCGCTCTCCATGTTGCGCGCGCTGAGATCGCCGATCAGCGCTTCCCAGCTCCTCTGCTTCTTCGCGGCTTCGTCGTACATGGGAAACAGCACGATGCCTTCGACGTCGACGTAGGCCCGCCCGGCGCGTCCGATGACGTTCTTGAACTCGGACGTCTTGATCAACTCGCCGGAGCGATGCAGGGAATGCATGATCACGGCTGTCGCGGACAGATTCAACCCTTGGGCAAGTGTCGGCGACGAGATGGTGACCTTGAGGACGTCTTCGCGCAGCAGACGCTCGATCTCCTTGCGGTAGGCGGTCGGCAGCGCGCCGTGATGCAGCGCGACCCCGATGCGGAGGCACTTGAGGATCGCACTGTCAGATCCGAGCCACTCTTCGCCCAGCGCGATCGCCGTCCTAAGCACGGCAGGGTCGGCTTCGAGCAGAGAGCGAAGCGAGCCGCGTTCGTGCAGATCGACGATGACGTCGGCGAAAGGTTCGACGCTTCGGCGCTGCGGGCAGAAGACGAGAACGGTCTGCTTGTCCTCGACCAGGCGCCATGCCGCAGCGAGCAAAGCTCCTTCTGGTCGCGAGGAAACGGGATCTTGCGCTCGCGCTTCGGCCGCACCCAGTTCGGCGGGGCCGCTCCGACGATGAACCGCCGGACCCATGGTCGTTCGTCGCCGACGCGCAGGTTCAAATGCGCCGAGGACGACGATTTCGACCAGACGACCTCTCCGAACCGCAATCGGGTCGGTCGCCAATCGTTCTTGATCACGCCGCCCGACTGGTCCCGCCGCAGCCAGGCCGCGAAATCGTCGAGTTGGTCGCCCTCAGGCAAAATGGCCGACAGACACACGATCCGCCGCGTCGCCGCGTCGGAGCGGCGGAGCAGCCGCTGGATCTGCACTTCGTAGCGGACCTCGCGCTCCTCCAGGCCGATCATGTGCCCCTCGTCGAAGACGAGAAGGCCGACATCGTCGAGAAGGGATGGTTCGTTGCGAAGGGCGAAGTCGAGCTTCTCCGGCGTCGCCACGACTATATCGCGCTCCCGGATGGCGTCCTCGTCGAAGCCGCTAACGCCGATGCTGCCCTAAAGAGCAGATATCGTCTTGCCAAGAGGACCGAAGGTGCGCTGCAGGGTCGTTTCCGTCTGCGCCGACAAAGCGCGCAACGGGGTGACGAAGACCACCCGCTTGCCGCCGGCGAGACAGCGCAGGATGCAGAGCTCCGCTATCCGGGTCTTGCCGGCGCTGGTTGGCAGCGAAACGACCAAATTGTCGGTCTGATCCACGGCACGCGACGCCGCGTCGACCTCTGACGGCTCTGCAACAGCGCGATGAAGAGCTCGCGAAGGCGCGGCCAGTCCGCGGCTTCTCCGCCGGCCGGCTGCCGTGGCAACCGTTCGTGGAAGGTGTTCGACCACAGATCTCCGATGAGATGGACGGCGACGCGGTGGGTCCACCATTGCGGCAGCATGTTCAACTCGCCGCATATCGTCAGGCCGGTCCGGAGCCGTTCCAAGGCATGGTCGAGCAGACCGCGCTCTCCGCGCTCCACCGCCTGCGCGAACAAGGACATCGCCGCCATGAACCCGTCCGTCAGCGCCGCATCGAGACCGTCGAATAGAAAATCCTCGCCTCCGGCTCCGTCGACGCCTTCCGTCGCCACCTGGATGGCGTGGATGATGTGCTCATCGCTGCCCTCTCCGGAGGCCCGATAGTCAAGCGCGGTACGGCGGAAACCGCGGAAATTCCGACGCATGAGTTGGGCGAGCACCCGCTCCGTCGGAGAGAAGTTCTCGTCGGCTTCGACGATGGCCAACAGCGAATAGGCGCGCGCCGAATAATGCGCGAGATGATAGCTCGCCGCCGCCATGACGAAATGAAAGTCGCGGTCGACCTCGCCGCGATTGCCCTTGGCGATCACCGACTCGAGCGCGGTCGCGGCTTGTTCGAAAGCCGTTCTAGCTTGCGTCGCGTCGCCGCCGAGCTCCAGCAAGCGAAGTCCGAGTCCGAGAAGCGCGTATCCGTAGGAATGCAGATCGTAGCTGAGTTGCGGGGCGAATGCCGGGGCGTCCGGAGGCAGGGCTCCGTCGCGCCAGATGATCGCGCGCGCCTGGCCCCGCGCAATGAGACTTCCGCGAAATCCGGCGGTGGCCGCTTCCGCGATGTCGGCCGCTATCGCTTCAGGCGTCGTTGGCATCGGCGATCACCTTGTCGTAGACCGCAGCTATGAACTTTCCGTGGTCATTCACGTGGAGGCCGATCCCCCATTGGCCGATCAAGCCGGAATAATTTTGCAGAGCGGTCGTCAGCATCTTTTCCGGGGCGTTGCCGGTGAAGACGAATAGCAGATGCGTCACGCTCTGTGCCGAGATGCGGTACTTTCGTTGCGCGTCGTCGATCGCGTCGACCATTTGAATCTCGTTCATTCCAAATAGGCACTCCGAAATGAACGTCAGCGCGTGCGCCGATGGGAGCCCACCGTCCTTGTCCAGGCCGGCACGGGCCTCCGCGAGGACCTGAACAGTGAGGTTGCCGCAGCTCTTGGCTTCTGTCTTGAGAAACAGCAGGCGTTGAGTCTTGTCGTCCAGCTTCATGCCGATGACGTCGTCACCGCGCATCGCCATGTTTCGGTGGTCCTTCCAGCGCAGGCGCTTAACGGGCGCGCGAAAGCCTCCGCCGTACGCGTCGATCCACTCCGTCGCGAAGATCTCCCCGAGATCGCCCGACCGGATCTGTTTCGTCGTCGGAAGCTTGTCCTCGATAAGCTTCGCAGCGCCCTTCTTGCCGAGACGGCGGAGGGCGTGGACGACGCGTTCCTCAGACGCATAGTGGCCGGGGACGACCGCTGCGGTCGCCTCGATGCCGGCGTCCAGCATCGCGGTCTTTCCGGTCATGACCCGGCGGTGATGGGTCCCGACCTTCCCGTCGAGCGAATCGCACCAATCTTTGAACCGAGCCATGCGTTTGCCTCTACACGGGACAGGTGCCCCGCAAGGCGAAAGGCCGTCGCGGGGCACGATCGACACCGAGCCGGGGGTCCTGCCGGATCTGGCGCCGACCATCCAGGCGGAGGCCCATCGGTTTGGAGAAGCGGATCGGAATCATCGGTATCCTCGCGGGTTTAACGCTTGCTCCGGCGGGCTCCAACACGCTCAGGTGGTGGCCGGGATCGCCGTTAAGGTCATATTTGCGGCGGGTCCGCAAGGGGCGGATGGAAAACGCAGAGAGGCGTAGTCGATGTAGCCGTCGCTCGCGTCGACCAGTTTCAGTAGCATCCGGTCGAACTGCTCGCGAAGAAACTTGGTGTCCTGGATGACGGCGAGTTCGCTGCCGGACATTCGCGGGAATAAAAGTCCGGCGGCCGATTTGAAGGCCCATCATCTCTCATCACCCCGCAACGCGACCGGCATGAGCCAACCGCTGCGGAAAGCCTCTGCATTACGCGACTTTTCTGTACCAGGCAAGACGCTTCGCCGCTATCGTACGATCCGGATCATACGCCGTTCGGGAAGCGATGTTTCAGGATACCATCAGTCTGGCCGCTATGGCCGACGCACTGAGCAGGTCGGCGGACTACCGAGTCCTTCGTCGCCTTGTCCCGCGGGTCCCCTTCACTCCGCCTTTCGGTCCGGATACGAAGACCGCCGTGCTGCTCGACACCGAGACCACCGGCCTCGATGCCCAGAAGGATGAGGTGATCGAACTCGGCATGGTCAAGTTCGACTATCTGTCGGACGGCCGCATCGTCGGCGTCAGGGACATCTTCTCAGCCTTCAACCAGCCGTCCGAACCCATCCCGGCCGAGATCACGGCGCTCACCGGCATTACCGACGAGATGGTGGCCGGCCACCGGATCGACGACGTCGCGGTCTCTGCATCCGTCGACGACGCGGTCATCGCGATCGCGCACAATTCCGGCTTCGATCGCAAATTCGCCGAACGTTATTGGCCCGTGTTCGAGCAAAAAGCCTGGGCCTGCAGCGCGACCGAGGTCGACTGGCGGAAGCTCGGCTTCGCAGGGGCCCAACTCGGATACCTGCTGAACGGCGCCGGATACTTCCACCAGGCCCACAGGGCCGTCGACGACTGCCACGCACTGCTGGAGATCCTGGACTTCACGCTGCCGACGACCGGAGCGTCGGCACTCGCGCTCCTGCTCGAGACCGCGCGGAAGAAAACGGTGCGTGTCTGGGCGGAGCAGTCGCCGTTCGACCTCAAGGACTCGCTCAAGCGTCGCGGCTATCGCTGGTCCGACGGCAGCGACGGTCGGCCGAAATCCTGGTACATCGACGTCTGCGAGACCGCCCTCGACGACGAGATCGCCTTTCTCAGAAAGGACATCTATCTGCGCGACGTCGAGCCACGACTGCAGACGTTGACCGCCTTCAACCGATTTTCCAACCGGGTTTGACAAGGCGGTCGTGATCGACGCCCGCGATCGCGGGCTTACGGGCCGAGACGCTTCTCCACTCGCTTGCGGGCGTTGCCGACCTTCTTGACCGCTTTCTTGACGTCGGAGACCGAGCGGCCGGTCTTCTGCCCGCCGGCGACGCTGGCCCGGTCCTGCTTGCGTCCTCGCCCGGTCTTCTTCGCTGCCTTTAATGACGTTGCCGGAGATCACGATACCTGCGCCAAAAGCGTCGCTCGTTCGCCGCCGCCTGATGCCGTCGGTGCAGGAACTCTCGCTGAAGGCTATGATTGCGGTCGCCGCCTCAGTCGTGCTCGAAATTTTGTCGGTCGATGTCTTTCATAGATGCGACGGCAAAAGCCTTCCTCAAGCGCCCAGGTCAGACACCGACGCTTCCGAGGCCCTTCACTTCGAAGTGCAACTCCGGGATCAGGTCAGTGTAGTCCGGGTGCGGTACCCATTCGTAGACGGGATTCTTGAGAATCTGCGACCAGTCTTCGAGAACCGGCCATTCGGATGTCGCGTAACGCCCTACAAGAATCAAGTCGACCGGCCCTCTCGCAAGCGTGTACTGCGCTGACGAGATCTCCGGGCAGTGTGAACATGTGCAGATCGCATCGTGCAGATAGTGCATCGTCGCGATAAGCGCATTGAGAGGTCGATCCTCCAGTTGGTAGTCGTCGACGAGGCTGTGGGGCACCTCATTGCGGAGCGAATTCATCAGTTTCCAATCCGCCAGGTGATCCTCATCTGCTTGGGCAGGATCGGTCGTCCGATGGACCAGCGCACGAACACCGACGAGCGTCGTCCGCTTGTAAGAGTATTTATGACCACACTTCGGACAGATAGCCTGCTTGTCTTCCGAGCCGGGCGACAGTCCTGCCGCGATCGCAAGCGGCTTCTCCATAGCCTCGAGGCCCGTATAGGCTTCCAAGAACGCCGTCGTCCATAGTGCCTGCCGCGAAGCGATACCTGCGGGCCGCCCGGCGCAGCCGACGGCCGCTCTCCAAGCCGTCCCAATGTGCCAACAGCTTTCGCGCCGAGTTCAGCTTGTCGTCCGTTATCTCTTCGTGCCAATGACGGACCGAAAGCGGCAGGAATTGGACGAAGTCGCAGTCGCCCTTGCCGCCATCGCGGAGTTTCGCGACTTGGACGATCTCGGATGGGGCGAACGTCGTTCCCGATACGACCGTGATTGTCTGAAAGAAAGTCCTCGATCAGTTCGAAACCGTCGCGCGCGGCCGCGATCAGATCGTAGTCGGCGGCTTTCCGAAATTCGACTGCAAGAGTGGCTCCGCCGAGCTTCCTCTGCGTCGCCAGATCGTTGTGAGCCGGCCTTATCGCGATCCGGCAAGGCACGCCTTGAATATCGAGGTCTTCGGTCTTGCTCACGTCGATGGAGAGAGCCTGTTTCACCAGCACACGAAAGGTCGCGAGCGCCCCTGCCGCACTTCCACTTTTATTGTCGTTTTCCCGCGGTCTTTTGCTCATAACTCGTCCCGCATCGGCGATAACGATCTTTGCGGTCGCGCCCCAGAGGCAAACTGCCCGGCGGCGACACCGTGCTACTGTGGTCCGCGACGCATAGAAATTCAAAACCAGGAAGACCCTAGTTGTTCGGAGGCCGACCGACTGCGTGATCAACTAGAGCCGTTCGATCGTCTCAGCTTTGACGCGGGCAGCCAATCGAGAACTAAGATAAGGGCCCCTCGCGCCCTCTCATCAGTGACGATCTTGTTCCGGGATGTTAATGGCATGCCCGTAGTGCTTGACGCCAGGCCTGTCTGGGTGTGTCCAGACCGCCAGCCCGTCATCATCATGGGAGACCCAGCCAGCACGGCGGGCGTCTTCGGCGGCTTGCTTCCGTTCCGCCATTCCTTCTTCGAAATCTCGTTCGCGGCGCCGCTTATTGTAGGCTGGCATCTCTCACCTCATTATGTGTAGGTTGAGCCGGACTTGAGCTGTGGCTTCACAGGGTGCGCACCAGTCCGGAGGTGCTGCCCGCCGAGCGTTTCCACCAGGGACCGGACTTCCTTCCCGAACGCGCGGCGCATGCCATGCGTCAGATCTCCGAAGCGATCGGTGACCAGAGTATCCAGGGCACGCACGGGCGCACGTCCGGTGCGCAGGGCAGCGATGATCGTTGCAAGCGAAGCCGGCTCTTCCAAGAAGGCGCGAATCTTCAGGGACATCTTCATAGGAATCTCCAGATTACGGGCGCTGGGAAATACACCCTTCCGCGGCGCCGACAAGGGGGCGGCCAAGTATTTCGACTAGACCCCCAAGCGTTTGCTGCGCCGCGCCATCAATGCTCGACCATCTCGTCACGGTCACCCCCGAAACCGCTGATCAACTCGCGAGCCCCGGGTTGATCCGAGGGCGAAGGTATGCATCACGGTCATCGACCTTCGATGCTCCACGCTCCTGAGCGCGCAGTGCTCGCGAGCGCCATTTAACGCCCGCCGGAGCTAATCATCATCTGTTGGTATCGCCATGTCGACGTCGCCTCTAGCCGCCAGCTCGGCATATCCTCGGAGCGGATCGGCGCCGGCAGGCCTCGCGCCAGCTAAGCCAGGCTTCTAGTTATTCGACAACGCCGGCTCCAGCAGGCCCGCCCGATCCGGGATCTCTTCCAATTTCAGCGGCCCAGGTGGGTGACGAAGTAGAGCTGGTCGGAGAACTGACGCTCGCCGCGCGGCTTCCGCGTTCGCACACTCCGGAAAACGAGATCTCAAGATTTTTGAAGCTCGAGAATATATGCAACTACAAGCTCTATTTGATGTTGTGGACGCATCATAGAGCCCGGGACGCTTCGCATTCCACGCGATTTCGTTTCCAAGGAAAGGAATTTTGATGACCGAATATTTCGGAAGGAAGTACGTCGAGGTCGATGCGGACTTTTTCGCCCCGCCCGCCGCCGAGGTGGCACCGCGACTGATCGGATGCGTGCTGCACCACGACAACCGAGGTGCCGAGACCGCGATCATGCTGATCGATGTCGAGGCCTACGGTGGAGGGAACGACCGTGCCTCCCACCTTCATCCCGAGAACCGCTCGCGCCGCAACAAGGGGGCCAAGAACCTGATGCCGCACGGGACTGCTCGCATCCATGGCAGCCGCGACATGTGGGGCCTCGACATCGTTTGCGAGGAAGAAGGTCAGGGCAGCACGGTGCTCGTCCGCGCGGGTCACCCCATCCTCGGGATCGATATCATGGCCGAGCGCCGCAGCAGGGCGGCTGGTGCCGACCGCGTCGTTAAGGTACGCGCCAGGGGCTACGAAAGAAGGCTCTGCAACGCGCCGTTCAATCTGGGCGAGGCGATGGGGCTCGACCCCGTACTTGATGGGGCGTCGCTGGTCAAGCATCCCTTTCGTCTGCTTTGTCCCGTGAATCCCGTCGCCGAGCTGCTCAACGGGCCCAGAGTCAGGGTCACCCAGGACGGCGAACTCCTCTGGCGCTGGGGCCATCCCGATCACCAGGATTGGCTTAGGGACAAATTCAAAAAGAATTCGGAATGACGGACTTATCGGCGTCCCGACCGATTTCGAGCGTGATGCGCGCACGATCTATGGCCACGGTCGATCACCGGGAGTGGGGATGGCGAACCGCGAGAGGTTCGAGCGCGGGCTTGATCAGGTGGTCCGGACCACTGTGGAAGACGAGACGGACTTCTTCGGCAGAGCAGCGCGGCTTCGGCCCCGGTGCCGAGATTCTTGTCGGCACTGCGACGATGTTCTGGAAGCCTGATCTCGCGCCGTGGTCGCGATGCTTGGCTCTCCCTTTGGAGGCTCATCAGGTTGATATATTTTTGTTATCAGAATTTGAGTTTGATAAGTATACTTATTGGACTTGAGTTCTTTAGGCTTTCGATATACTATTCTTATCAAGATGGTTATTTTGATCAGGATTATAGATCATGTCCTACCTGAGTGAAGAGCTTATCCGGACCGTTCAGTCGAAACGTACGCAAGAGCGTATAAGCCAACGTGCGTTGGCCGACCGATCGGGTCTGACGCAAGCGCACATCTCCCAAATAGAGACCGGCCGCCTCGAACCCGGCCTGTCCAGCTTCATCCAGATGGTACGGGCGCTCGACCTAGAAGTCGTACTCGTGCCCAAGAAGCTGCTTCCAGCGGTGGAGGGCGTTCTGCGCTCCAACGCCAACGACTTCTCCAACAATGAAGGCCCGTCGGACATCTTTGTCAGGGCTGAACGAATCGTTTCCAAGCTGAGGAATCGCCACGGCAGCTCCGCGTCGCTAGACCGCATCGCCGAATACTTCCGCTTCTTGAAGCAGGTCCACCTTTCGAAAACTGACCTGAGCCTCCTCAACGACATCGTCGACACACTCAGAGGCTACCGCTCCGAACCGATACCCAATTCCGTGCTGGAAAACTCCGCAGGCGTACTGCAAGATCTACGCAATCGGATCGCACATCCTGTAGAAGCCCCCCGTTCAGCCTACGCTCTCGATGATGAGGACGATGATGCCTGACGTATCGGTCCTCGACGTCCGCCTACACGACACCCCGATCGCGACCATCACCCTCGTGCAGGGCGACCGATCGCTGCTTGCCTTCAACCAGAACTATATCGACGACGTCGTACGCCCGACATTGAGCTTATCCTTCAAGGACCCGTTTGGAAACTTGCTCACGGGGTTCAAAACCTATCAGCAGGTCGTTCCGCCCTTTTTCTCCAATCTGCTGCCCGAGGGCCCGCTGCGTCGCTATCTCGCGGAACGGGCGGGCGTGAAGGAAAAGCGTGAGTTCTTTCTTCTCTGGATGCTCGGCCGGGACCTACCCGGCGCTCTGTCGGTCCATCCGGCGGAAGGAGAAGCGTTGCCACCTCAGGTGGCCGAGGATCTCACGCCGGACGAGCGGCAGAACATGCTGCGCTTCTCGCTCGCGGGCGTCCAGTTGAAGTTCTCCGCGCTCAAGAACGATCCCAAACATGGCGGCCTGACAATTCCCGTCGAGGGCGTCGGCGGCTCGTGGATCGTCAAGCTGCCCTCGCATCAATATGCAGGCGTGCCCGAGAACGAATATTCCATGATGACCCTTGCGAAGAAGATGGGCATGGAAGTGCCCGATCTCCAACTGATCGACGTCGAGGCGATCAAGGGGCTGCCGGAAGGAATAGGCGAGCTGAAGGGAAGGGCACTCGCCGTCAAGCGGTTCGACCGCTCTGCTGACGGCCCAGTCCATATGGAGGACTTCGCGCAGGTATTCGGCGTATTCCCGGACGAAAAGTACAACAAGGCCAACTACAGAGGGATCGCGCACATTCTCGGCATCGAGACCGGCGAAGCGGGCGTCGCCGAGTTCGTCCGGCGCCTCGTGTTCAGCACGCTGATTGGCAACGCCGACATGCACCTGAAGAATTGGTCGTTGATCTACCCCGACCGCCGGACGCCCGTCCTGTCGCCCGCCTACGATCTGCTGTCGACAATCCCTTACATTGCGGACGACAAGATGGCGCTGAACTACTCGCGCACGAAGAGGATGGACGAATTTTCCAAAGACGAGCTGAAGCATCTGGCGGCGAAGGCGAAAGTCTCAGAAAAGCTGGTCCTCGATACGGCTGCGGAAACGGTCCAGCGCTTCAAGAATATGTGGGCGGAGCTAAAGGCCGACCTTCCGCTGGAGCGAAAGGTCGTCGAAACCGTCGACGCGCACGCCCCATCGATCCCGATCTACAATGAGCTCTGAGTCGTGGCCTACGATTTCGGAAACCTCTCGCCGGCGGATTTCGAAGATCTGGTCCGCGACCTCGTAGGACGGGAATTCGGCGTGAGGTTCGAGGCCTTTGCGGCGGGCCCCGACGGCGGCATGGATGGGCGTCGTGCGCCGGGAGCCGCGGCCACGATCCTGCAGGCGAAGCACTACGGAAGGTCGTCTTACGCCTCGCTGAAGTCGCAAATGAAGCGCGAGCGACGCGTCATCGAAGATCTGGCTCGCGGCCGCTACATATTGGCGACGTCGTGCCCGCTGACGCCGAAGAACAAATTCGAACTCGCCGAGGCGATAGGGCCGTTGCTTTCGCGGGAGGAAGACATCCTGGGACCGGGCGACCTGAACGCCCTATTCCGGAAACATCCTGACATCGTCAAGTCCCATATCAAGCTTTGGCTATCCGACTCTGCCGTTCTCGACCAGGTCGTGCGCTCGGCCGCTCACGCCTACACCAGGATCACGAAGGAGGAGATCGAATCCAAGGTCCGCATTTACGCGTCCAATCCGAGCTTCGACGGCGCGCGCGACACGCTGGAGGCGGACCACGTGGTCATCATATCGGGCCCACCGTCGGCAAAACCACGCTGGCGGAAATGCTCTGCTACGCGTTCCTCGCAGAGGGCTGACCTGATAGGCTTTGGATAGCGACGTACCGCCCTTGAACACCAGATGTTCGCCGAGCGCCGAGCCGTAAAGGGTCGCAAGCGCCCAAACCACCCACACGTCCTTTTCCAGGAGGTGCGCGGGCCGGCCAGACCGATCGGCCGCGACGCCGAGCGCCTCGCGGCGGTCGGCTGCCGGAAGGAGGAGAAAGGCATCAGCCATGCGCTGCCTTTCCCACGCTGCGCGCGAGCCAGGTGGGAAGCTGTGGCGCGGCTGCGACCAGTTCGCCGAAGGCGGCCGGCGGGAGCCTCCGCTTCAATGTTTTCAGGGCGGCTTCCGCCTTTTCCGGCCCAAGCCAGGCCAGCGCTCGCACCGCCTCGCCAGCCGGCTTGTGAGCCAGGGCGAGTTGCCAGCGCGGAGCGTGGCGAAGCTCGACGACCTGTTTGCCGAAGTTCATCGTTCGGCTGCGGCCAGAGGTTAGATAGACCGATCGGACCGGCACCTGTGTCGTGAGGCCGAGAGTGTTGGCCGCCGCCGCTCCACTCGGGACGATGACCTCGCCGCGCTGGTTGGCGAGCGCCTCCACCGCCTTTTGGACGGAGGGAGCCCTCGTGCCGAACCGGCTCGTGATGGGACGCAGATAAAGACCGCGGCCGGCTCGGATGAGTCGGCCCCGCTCGGTCAGTCGCGACAAGGCCTGATCCACCGCGGCGCGATTACCGAGGTGGAGTAAGCTCTTAGCCGCCACGGGCGTACCTTCAGGCAGCCCTTCGGCATGCGCAAGAATCTGTTCGGTTAACCGTTGCATGGCCATTCTCTTGTCAGAAATATATACGGTTTTCTGACACCTTTCAACCGTCTCTTCCCGATGGACAACAGAGCTGGTCCCGGTTGTCTGAACAGAGTTTCCGCGTCGATAGGTGGAGCCTCTGCCGGGGTTAGGCTGCCATGCGGAGTGGCAGTGGGGTGAAGTAGGCTTGATCCGGCGTAGTGCCGTCAAGGCTCGAATGGGGACGCCTGGTGTTATAGAAGTCGAGATATCGGCCGATCGAACTGCGAGCCTCGCTGACGCTGTCATAGGCCCGCAGATACACCTCTTCGTATTTGACGCTGCGCCAGAGCCGTTCGACAAACACGTTGTCCCGCCATGCGCCCTTGCCGTCCATGCTGATCGCGATGCCGTTGTCGACGAGCACGCCGGTAAAAGCCTGTCCGGTGAACTGCGAGCCCTGGTCGGTGTTGAAAATCTCCGGCTTGCCGTGACGGGCCAAGGCATCCTCCAGCGTCTCGACGCAGAAGGCTGCTTCCATGGTGATCGACAGCCGCCACGACAAAACCCGGCGTGTTGCCCAGTCCAGCACCACGGCGAGATAGACGAACCCACTCGCCATCGGGATGTAGGTGATGTCCATCGCCCAGACCTGGTTCGGCCGTGTGATCTCCATGCCGCGCAGCAGATACGGATGGATCTTGTGGCCGAGTTCCGGCTTCGTCGTGCGCGGACGGCGATAGAGCGCCTCTATCCCCATCCGCCGCATCAGCGTTTTGACATGCCGGCGGCCGATCTTGCACCCCTCGGCAGCCAGCAGGCCTCTCAACATTCGCGAGCCGGCGAAGGGAAACTCCAGATGCAGCCGGTCGAGACGCCGCATGATCGCGAGATCGGCGTCCGGCACCGGACGCGGCAGGTAATAAATGCTGCCCCGGCTGATCTGCAGTACCTCCGCCTGCCTGGTGATCGACAGATGGTGCTCACGGTCGATCATCGCTTTGCGCTCAGCAATCCCGCCTTGGTGAGCGCTCCTTCTAAAAAATCGTTCTCCAGCGTCAGCTCTCCAATCGTAAGCGCGATTTTCTTCGCACGCCGGCGGTTTTGATGGATTGCCCTGGTATCGCGCGATACCGGGCCGTTCAGGCAGTGGCGGCTTTGTGGAAGTTGAAGGGCAGCAGGTCTGTAATATCGGCGTCGCCGGCGCGCTGAGGCAATTCGGTGAGGACGTGGCGCAACCACGCTAACGGCTCGACACGTGAGGCGCGGCAGGACAGCATCAGGCTATAGACGACGGCACTGGCCTTGGCTCCGTCCACAGTATCGCTGAACAACCAACTCTTCCTGCCAGTTGCAAAAACCCTGATGTCGCGCTCCAGAAGATTGTTGTCAATCGGCATGCTGCCGTCCCCGGTGTAGCGCGTCAGATATTCCCATTGGTTCTGGGTGTAGGATACGGCATCGCCGAGCTTGCTGTCAGGCAAGACCTTCGGGGCCATGTCATCGAGCCATACTTTGAGAGCATTGAGGATGGGGACACTATGTTGCTGGCGGAAGCGGCGAATGCAGTCGGCCTGTGTTTCACCCTTCTCCGGTGTTCCGTCCCGCGCCTGCCTTTCAACCCGGTAGAGCTGTTCAAAGAACCGCAGCGCTTGCTCGGGCGGACCGCCGCCCTTCTTCCTGGCTTTGAGGGCATCGACAAAGCGCCGCCGGGAGTGGGCCATGCATCCAATGTGGGTGGCCCCTTCCAGCGTGCGCCATGCGGTATAGCCGTCACTCATCACAATGCCACGGTAATCGCCGAGGAAGGCTTGCGGGTGGATTTGGCCGCGGCCTGGCTGATAATCCAGAAGAACGATCGGCTCGTGGCTGCCCTTGCCGCTACGATAAGCCCACATGTACGATGTGCTGGTGGCCTTTTTGTCCTTCTCCTTGAGGACCTGAACCGTCGTCTCGTCGCCATGGATGAGAGGTTGTGATCTGAGCCGCAGCTTCAGGGCGTCGTAGATGCGACGCAGATGCTTCTCGCTCGAGCCAATCACCCAGTGGCCCAAAGCGCCGCGGCTGACAGGAACACCTGCACGTTCGAAGGCCTGCGCCAGGCGGTAGAGCGGCGTGCCATCGACATATTTGTGAACCAGCGCGAACGCCAGCGTCGAGGGCGTGGCAACGCTGCCCGGCAACGGTTGCGTCGGCATCGGCGCGGTCACAACACGGGCGTGGATCCCGGTGCGATCGCAATGGCGGCACGCATATTTGAAGCGCACATTCTGTAAAACCTTCGCCTTCACCTCGATATGAAGTTGCTCGGTGACAGCCTCGCCCATGCGATGCATCTGGCCACGGCAGCAAGGACACGCCTTCTGATCGTCGGACAGGTCATACTCGACGCGCTCACGAGGTAGGTTCCCCGGCAGCGGCCTCCGGCCGCGCTTCTTTCCCGTTGTGTTTTCGACGGGCGGCAAGCCCGTGTCCGGAAGTTCGGCGATATTGTTCGTTTCACTGCCGGCGTCATCCTCATCGGAGGCATGCTCGGCTTCATTGAAGAGACGATCAACATGCTTTTCGCTGCGCGGCGCAAAACGATGCAGGCGTGCCAGCGCCAGTTCTTCCTCGAGCTTGGCGACGCGGTCGGCGAGTTGATGGTTCTCCGCCTGCAGCGCAGCAATGCGTGCCAACAGCACTTCAACACTCGGATCGCCGGTTCGATTCATCGGATTCTTGAATCTGAACCGTACCGACGCGTCAACCGCTCAACTCGAGAGCTCAGCCGGCAACCTGATATTGCCGCACCGGATGGCGGACCATCGCATCGATATCGATGCCGTCAAGGATCCAGTGCAATTGCTCCGTCGTCAGCGTGACGATCGCCTCCTGGCGGCGCGGCCATCGGAACCTGTCCTCGGTCAGCCGCTTCAGGACCAGTACAAAGCCGGACCGATCGAAGAACAGAAGCTTCATCCGGTCGCAACGGCGATTGCAGAACGCAAAAACCGCCGGAGTGAATGGATCGAGCGCCATCGTCTCCTGGACCAGGACCGCAAGGCTGTTGATGCCAGCCCGGAAGTCGATCGGCTCACGGTGCAGATAGACCTGCAGGTCACCGCCCAGTCTAAACATCGCCCAGCGCTCCGATAATCGCCGTTAATGCATCCACATCGCCGCATTCCAGCGCGAGCTTCACGCCGTTCGGCAGCGACACGCTCACTTTGGCCGGAGAACAAAAAGCTGGAGTCCCTTTGGGTTTCGAACCACGCACTTCATCGCAAGCCGGCAAATCAACCGTCGCCACGCTGTCTTTTCGCGACAGGTCCCGCTCGGCCTTCCCCTCAAGCTGAACCGGGATGAACGCCGGGCGTGAGGACGGCGGCAGCGACCTGGTCGCGCTGTGCTTCTTGATCCACTTCCGAAGGAGGTTCGCGTTGACCCCATGTTCGAGTGCAAGCCTCGATACCGAAACCCCAGGCTCGAGGCAGGCCGTGACAAGACGCTCTTTCGATGCCGCCTCGTAACGCCGGCGACCGTTCCGGCCGACAAGCCTGACCCGCAGTTTCTGATCATCGTCGCTCATCACAAGGTGTCCACCTATTTTGGTGGACACCTCATGCATCAGGGCACTCAAAAGCAAAAGGTGCGGAGAAATTAGCGCTTACCTCCAATCTTGGCGTGCAGCGACTTCACGTCGATCGCAGGCGCGGCGGGCGCAGCGCTGCCAGGTCCAAAAACTCCGCACGCGCCGCCTTCCAGCTGCGCCTTCCACGCCGTGATCTGATTGGGGTGGACGTCGAACTGCTCGGCCAGTTGAGCGATCGTCCGGTCGCCCTTGACGGCGGCAAGCGCCACCTTCGCCTTGAAGGCCGGTGTGTGGTTCCGGCGTGCTCGTCTGCTCATCGTCGCTCCTGATTCGCAGGCATCAGCGTGCCCGCTGTCAGGCAGAAACTCCACTTATCGACCTGTTCAAATTTGCGGAGCCGGCTCTTTTCGCGATTTGCAAGCCGAATGACAGCAGTCGTTCTCCTCAGCAACCTATGCCGGCCGATTGTCTTTGGATCGATGAAAATGTCGGGAAGACCATTATATCTGAGCAGGTTTCCTTTATAGAAGACATTCAGGACTTTCACTTCCTGCGCGAGCGCCGGACGCATGGGATGGAGGCCAAAGACCCTTAGAGCCTCTGCTGCAACGCCTTCTAAATCGTGCCCGTATCTCCTGATCGGCTTAGCGAATTTCTTGTAGTCCAGAAGCAGCAGAAGCGCCTTCACAATGATTTCCGTGCCCTGGCTGGTCAGGTGGAGCACTACGTATTCGTCGCCCCCGTGGCGTTGCAGAAAAATGGACGCGCCAAGGAAACTTTGGCCCTTTGCATAGAGGGCGAGCGCTATGCGCCGCCAAGCATAGTCCGTCAAATCGGCGCTGCCGAAGGTGGCTTCCATGAGTACCGTTCTGCCGTGGCCGTTAGATGAAGCCAAGTTTTCCCTTACCCACCGCAGTCGCGACTTTAACGGGATTCTCCAATACTACCCTGATGTACTCGTGAATCTCCTCGCAGACCCGTTCAACGTCCTCTTCGCTGAAGTCGAGTGGAATGCCTCGCACCGCTCGCGGGCTATCGCCAATCCTGACCGTTATGGCGTCACCGATCATCTCAAATTCTAGCACCACGCGAGGCCAGAACTTGCCCTTGGCGCTTGTACGCGGAATCCCCACAGCAACACCCATCTGGATGGGGGCCAACGTCAAGGTACCTTTGTCATGAGTGCTGAATTTTGCACCCCGGTAGTCGCCAGCCTCCTCTCGATACTCGCCTTCAGGCGGCACGCCACGCGCTTCAGAGCCTTCCCCTAGATAGATCGGCAGACGTTGCACGATAGCATCTCCAAGCGCTTCAATGGTGCGGAAGCTCTTGACCGTCATGTCGCTGTAAGCGGACATTGCATCTTGCAAGATCTTCATTCGTTCGCTGAGAGCCATCAATTGTCCCCTTTCTGGAGTCCACTTACCTTGTTGTCGCGATGTAGCGAACGCACCAACGTCCTACCGCAGCTCTTGCCATCCTCTGAATGCTCCAGATAGTTCCACTCGTCGCGCTCCAACAATAGCCGGATGTATTTGGCGACGCTCAATGTCGATCGAGACAGGCGCCAGATATCGCGAATGAGAACCCTTTGGCTTGGATCAAGCCCGGTGGTGGCGTGGGCGAGAACTTTGTTCCGATAGTGCTTTATCCTCGTTAGAGCGTCCTGCTCTGCCTTTAGGATGGACCATCGCGCCTTCAGCACCCTTATCAACCTCGGTATGTCTCTTGTCGTTCCCGCCCTGTGGCCAACGGCACACTGCCATTGCGTCTCCTTGTCGATCAAGAATTGCTGGAAGCCGGGAACGCTCACGCCACTCACAAGCTGTCCGAGCGAGGCGTCATCATTTCTGGTGCCGTTGTCGCATAACGCGCTCAGTCTGATCACCATAATCTGCAACTGGTCAAACAAGATGGTGCTTAGAGCGCCCGTCGCTTCTCCTTGGAACCGAAGCGCCTTTCCTGTGCTGTTAATTCCATGGAACACACCGAGCGTCTGCGCCAGGTTCTCTGCGAAACGATGGATGATTTCGCCCTTCTTGCAGTACTCCACATAGAGTTCACTCTGAGTTGTATCGGACGGCCCTGGTGCTTTCGCGCTCATATCAAAGGCTCACTGCGCCTTCACGAGTGGAACAGGAAAGGGATGACGGCTCCGAGCGGCACGGGCTTGCTAATCTCGGCGGCTCTGGAGTTGCGCATAAAGATATCACGTCGCTCTTGCTCATATTCGCGTTTATCTCTCTCACAATCTTCATCGTCACAGTTCCAATGGTGACACAGCGCGCGGTTGGCAAGGCTTAGTCCGCTACACATATTGATCTAACGTCCGTAATGGCGCGCCGACGCTCTCGCGTCCACCACATCCCGCCCCGCGTTCGTGACGATGCGCGACCGCCCCTCTTACCGGAAAGGGATGGCCGTAGTTAAATCACTGATTTGAGGGTGCGGTGAAGCGCGATATTGCCCGTCGGGCCAATTTGCCCGCAATCCGACGGGCAACACCTTAAACTCTAAAGCCGGCAACACCGGCTGAGGCCAACAATCGACGCGATAGAAGTTGCCAGGAACAAGAAAATTTAGCGAGAGCCGTTAGTGAGGCTCGAGCCAAAACTGAGGAATTCGTCTCCAAAGAGGCGACGATTTGCCCGTGCCGCCTGCTCGGGAAACTTTGCTATTGAAAACGGGGACAGAGACCAGCCGCGGTGTTCGGCACCGGATTTCATACCGAGAAATGGCTCAATACCGATTTCAGCCATTATTTGGCACCCGATCTCCAATTCGTCGATTGATGCAACGGTAAACGGCACACGCTCAAGTATTGACCTATCGATACCGGATTCGGCGAGGTGACGTGTGACACTGTCGTCAAGCATGCTCACGATCGGCGGCGTGAAAATCCACCAATCCTCCAAAGTGACAATGATCGCAAAGCACGGTTTTTCGTTCGGCAACCACTTGGTTTTAGCCGCGAGTGCATCGACGATGTTTTTGTAGTGCTGGACTACGTAAGAGCCGAGCGTGTCCATGGCATTTTCCAGGCCGGTACCCGAGACAATAAACTTCGCGTCCTGCCGCAACCGCTTGGTTTTGCACTCGATAAAAAGATTCGCTGTTGCGTCGAGGACCGTCCAATCAACACCATGCTTGCGGTAAGCTTTGCCAAGATCGTAGGGCGCCTCAGCCAGTACTTCGAATTTCGGAGGTTTGAGCAATTCCGCGAGAACCGTGCCGACGTAACTCTGAAAGGCTGCGCCGTAGGCATCGTCGAAGCCGGTCGTCTTTACAAGATCGTAAAAAAGCCCGTCTGACGTTCGGCGGAGCATGTACATAGGGATTGGGCAATAGGCGCGTTCTGGGTACGAAGGATCAAACGCGACAAGGGGTCTCGCTTGGAGGGGATTCCAAGCTAAAACCATCCATCGTCATACCTTTGGAGGGCTCGCGTTTGCTCACGCAGCACGGGAAGTGTTGTAGACATCTTTTGGAAGAAGGCGGCGCTCTCCTCTCTGCTTACCCCGATCGCGCTGTAGTCAGTCGCCATATTGATACCGGCGGATCTTAGGAAGCCCCCTGACACGGCGAACGCCAATAGATAAAATTTGTGGATCGGAATGCCCGTCTGTTGTTCAACGGCCGGCTTCAGCTCGCTCCCACCGAATATTTTGTAGTAGCGCATGATGCTCGTAGCACTGGGCGGCCGTTGCCAATGAAATTGGCGATGCACAATACGGTGAAGCTCGCGCAAAACCTCCTCACCGTCACTCTGTCTTGAGATTTCGTTGTCGATGTGACGGATGAAGTTGATTGCGCCCGCGAACTCCTCCCATCGGCCAAGACTCTTGTCGCCACCCATTGTCGGTGAATTAAGGATAGTTTCACGCGCCAAAAGCTCCAAATCCCAAGGAAAGATCGTATCTTTCAGTGTGTCCGGCCATCCTTGCTCACGCGGAAGCCGAAGGCGGTCAGCCTGCGGCCCCTGCCCCGCAAGGTGCCCGGCAAAAAGCCATATCGTTTCCATGGAATCCGCAAACGGAAACCTTCGCATGTAGTTCCGGAATGGCTTGTAAAGATCGTACACGGAGTTTCACAGAAGGGGTAAGGCTGACCAGCAAGCCGAAAATCAAATGTGGGCCGCCGGTCAGCAATAAAGCGATATATGGCGACTCAATTGCTGAACAATAGAAAGAAGAACCTTTAATAGCAGCCAAAACGGCGGGCTCTCCAAAGAACGGAGGGTATGGAATGGGGCTCAAAAGCCCATCTCAATATTCACTTGGTCGGCATCCCTTCGCCGCCGCGATGCCCCACTTGAAGATTCTTCAAATCGATGCCGGATTGCGGGACTACGGTGATAGTGCATTAAATGCCTCCGGCTGCTTTCTGCAGATTTGTGCACAATGGGGCTAGCACTACGGAGCCGTCAGCGGAGGCGAACATTTCCGGTTTTTATTTAGTCTTGAACAATCTGATCGCATAAGTCGCTACCGCGATGAGATCTCCGTCCGGAGCACGCGCGATGATCGATCCTCCCTCGGGAGACGATTTTGTGATACCGGTGACAACGAGTTGCCCGCTACGCACTTCGCCCTCCCACAGGATTCCTTCCTCAGTGCTACTGAAGAAGATCGGACCATTCGTGCCGTTAACGAGCACCGCATCGAAGTCGAACACCTGCGACTTCGACAAGTCGACGGCCAAACTTTCCGCATCGCTTAGGACCGGCGTGCCCGACGAAAGATCGAACAGCCAGAGGTTCTTATCGCTGGAGCCGACGGCGCAGTTTGCAACAAGGAGCAAATCGCCGAGTACCGAAATATTGTTGATGCCGCGCTGGGCCTTATCATTGTAGCGCAGCCGGAAATGCTCATCGCCGTCCGGGACGCTGAGCGCGACGATGTCCCCGTCTTCAGATCCAGTTAGGATATAATTCCGCCAAGCTGCCAGGCCCCTGATGTTTCGAAGTCCCCAAGGATTAGCTGGAGTCGACTTCGATCGGGCATCAACCGCCTTGGCGAGGTTAAACGTACCATCCGCCATCTTGGCCCAGAACAGAATGTAACCACCCTCATGACCCGAAACGAGGTAGTCTTGGCCCGCGACAGCGAGAGACAGCCCGCTGTTGGCCGTCCCGAAACTGGGATCATAGGTAAGCCGCTCGCCGGCTTGGAACCCCTTCCCCGTATCGCCGGCCGTGGCCGCGTTCCGACGCCATAGAATGATCGCGTCATTGGTATCGGAGGAAGCAATCGTCGCCTGGTCGACGGCTGCAACCATCTCGACGCCGCGCCCTGACGGGAGAGCCATGGCCTGCGTTACCACTGGGCCAAATTCATTTGCATTCGGTACCCGGAATATCGAGATGGTCCCGTCCCAGCGACCGACCGCAAAGTGCGTCTTGTCGAACCACGACATGGTTTGGGCGAACGCGACCGTGGTACCCGCCGGCTGGATGCTCTGCGCGTTGCGCGCAAGCCCCGCCGTCACCGACAGCAACGTCACGGTCGCCGCCATCATCGCGCGCACGACAGTCCCCGGTCGAACTGCAATCATGAAACATCTCCTCGGGAGAGCCACGCGCTCTCGCGTCGAGCGCCGCAAAGGCAGCATGCCCATGCAACTCTACCTAAAGTCGAGGCAGAAAGCACCAATTCTTTTTTGCTGGCGCGCTTGGAGCGGTGGCCAAATCCAACCGACACCATCGCCGGCCCTCAACTATACCTTCCGGCGCGAGGATGACACGATCAAGCTCGGTGTGAATTTCTATTTTGGGATTACGCGATTGCGGTGCCAAATGCACTCAATGCATGGGCTCGAAAGCTCACGGATTAAGTGTGCACCGTAATCTGATTATTCTTGTCTCGCCGCACTCGCGATTTGCAGCGCCTGCGACTTCCGGTCTGGGTCCAATCGCTACCGAAATGGCTTATCCTTCGAGTCCGCTTTTAGCCCGATAGCGGCATGACGGACGAAACGCAAACCCGTCCTTCGAGGCCGGTTGGTGGTTTGCGGCGGCCCTCCATGCCACCAGCTATCCGGCAGAACCCCGTGAACAAACGCGCACAAACGTGAATGATCTTGATCGAGAAACGCTGATTTTGTTCGAATTTTCCGCCGCCATGGTGGTGCGCTCATAACGGTCTGGTTGCAAGTCGTGCGCCTTCCGAATCGACAGTTAATCAATGGTGTTTCGATCGGAATATTGCCCCACTTATGCGACCTCCAGCCAACATTTAGGATAGCGATCGGTCTTCGATTCACAAGTCAAGCTCTCGGCAAAGAATGGCGTCCTTTTTGCACGCCACAGCTATCCGGCAGCCATACCTGTGCGCTTGATTTCTTTCTTGCTGGAGCAGCCCACGGTCTTATTGCATCAGACCGATCATGGTTCGGGGGAGGAGGCATGCCAGAGAAGGAGGAAGAGCTACGGACCGAATTATTTGGGCCGGCAGATTCCAGCAAGACGCCGCGTGCCACGAAGCGCCCTCGCAAGAACCGTGGCATGCCGCCGCCCGCGACCTTCGATTTTGATACATTGCCGAACAGCTCTAATTTGACGGCCCTAGAGGCGGCCGCGGTTATCCGGCGCACGCCCGGCGCACTGGAGCAGTGGCGGCGCGATCCGAACCACCCCCTGAAATGGCGCTACGTCGATGGCCGGCCCCTCTATCGTGTCGATGCGGTGCGCGACTATCTGGCCAAGTGCGATAGGACCACTAGGGCGCCTCAGCCGCATAATGCTCACGGAGACGGCCGAGGAGCTCGGCCTTGATAGGGTCAAGCGGATTCGTCCGCTGAAGGCGCACGATTTTGCCGACCCGTTTCGCGCCGACCAATTCCGCAATGTAGTCGTGGGCCGCTTCGAACGCCATTTTGCGGATGATCCACTGTTCGTCGTGATTGTAGACCTGATCAATTCCGCCCGGCTTTTGCCCAACACACAGCCGCTGGATTTCGTTGTCGTAGCCGCAGCGCGACATGATCGTGCGCAAGCTGCGCCTTAAGTCATGCATGGTGAACTTGGCGACGCTCGCTTCCTTAACCAAGCGGTTGACCATTTTGGTGAAGCCGGACATCTGGCCGCCGGTCTTTGGTGATGGGAAGACATAGTCGGAGGTTGCCCGCTGGAAATGTTTCGCGGCCGTGAGCACCTCGTTAACTAGGTGAGTGCGCGGCACATCGTGGTGCAGCCCCATCTTGGTCCACTCCGCATCGAAGGTGATTCGACCGTCCATGATGTGCTTTTGCCACTCGATCATGGTAGGCTCGCTGCGGCGCGGGCCGCCGAGCAGACACATGCGTGCCAGGAGACCGAAAGCCCCGAGCTTGCCGGATGCATCCCAGACCTTGATGATTTCCTCATCGGTCAGCGCGCGACCCTTCGTTCGGCGTCCGACCCTTTGCGCGCGCGTTTCCTTGGGCGCGCGATAGCCAGCGAGTACGTTGTGCTCGACATAGCCCTCGCCGACGCACCATTCGAGGAAGGTATGCACGTGCTTGCGCAAGTCCCTAGCTGCACCGCGCTTGCCGGTCTTGGCAATCTTGTCGACCGCAGCCATGATCTGCCGTCGCGTTAGGTCCCCCACACCGCTTTCGGCGTGATCCTTGAGCCCGCGCCGCAGCGCCGACATTGCTGGCTTCCAATTGACCACTTGACGTTCGGTCAGGGACGTCTGGTAGGGACCATCTTCAACAATGAGGGTCGCGAGCGTGGTGCGCTGCTTCTCGGCTGCCTGTTGCCGCCTCGCCTCGCGCTTCGCGTCGTTTGGGTCCAAGCCCTTGACGACCTCGCCTGCTGCGATGGTGGCGGCCTTGCGCGCGGCCTTCTCATTATATTTGGGCCACGCGCCGAGGGTCTTGCGCTGGGTACCCCTCACCCCCGGCTTGGTGAAGAGGTAGACCCAGGTCCGGCCGCCGGTGGCGCGCATGCGCAAGGCGAGGCCGGGCAGCTTGTCGTCGTGGAGATAGTGCTGCGCCTTACCCGGCGGCAGCGTTGCGTTGCGGATCACCGTATCGGTGAGTGTAAGCTGGTTGGCCGGCTCCGTCATGATTCCTTCCCTCTCTCTGTGCCCAGCGTGCCCCGCAAGAAGGGCGGTCAGCCCTCGAACAGAACTGGGCCTCAGACCCTCCCCTTTTGCCGTGTGCCCGCGCGGGGAGGATCCACAGACCCAAACAGAACCGGGTCTCAGACCTCCCCCGTTTTTGTGCCCCGAGGGAAAATCCACGGCGGGCACAACGGGGGCATACAAAATGTAGTAAGGTCACCTATGGGCTCATATGGCCGAATAGGGCTACAACCCACATTAATTAAAGGGGTTTTTACATTTCAACTATGGCCGGATTTGGTTGGCTCGGGTCTACGGATTGTGGTTCACACGGGAGAGGTCCAAGGTTCGATCCCTTGTGCGCCCACCATTAGCCCCTTTTATCCAAGGGGTTAGTTCTCTCATTCCCTCGGCATGTGCCCCACATCGACTGGGCACACGCCCTTTTGAAAAAGAGAAACGGATATCAGACCCTTCCCTCCACATCCCCAGCTCTGTTGTGCAAGGAATTTCACGGAGGGCACAGCAGGGGCATACAAAACAGAGCATGCCAGCTATGGCCCGCTATGGTCGCATAAGGCAGTCGTTACTATGGCTTGGATTCGTAGGCTATGGGCCAGCGCCGATACCCCTTCGCTCCGACGACTCGAGGACCACGGTCTCCGCCAAGGTCTTGGCACCACGGAGAGGTAATGGTCATCCTTCTACATCGCGGTGAGTGAAAGAGTGCATTTGCTTTTATCGCGTCAATTCTCCGCGTTCGGTCGGCACCACCTCGAAGATCCTACCGCCCTACATGCGCCGCTCGAAATCGATCGAGACGCGGCTGCCGATCCTTTACCTGAAGGGTATCTCCACCGGCGACTTCTCGGAGGCGCTGGCGGCGCTGCTCGGCAAGGATGCTGCCGGGTTGTCGGCATCCGCCATCGGTCGGCTGAAGGACGGTTGGATCGACGAACACGCCGCGTGGCAGGGGCGTCGCTACGTTTACATCTGGGCCGATGGCATCCATCTGGAGGCGCGGCTCGAAGACGAAAAGCAGTGCATCCTGGTGCTGATCGGTGCGACGCCGGAACGCCGTAAGGAACTGGTCGGCTTCACCAATGGTGCCCGCGAGAGCGCGTACGACTGGCGCGATCTGCTGCTTGATCTGAAGCGGCGCGGGCTCGCCGTGCCTCCGCGGCTCGTCATCGCCGATGGAGCGTTCGGCTTCTGGAAAGCTGCCGGCGAGGTCTGGCCGAAAACGCGCGAGCAGCGCTGCTGGGTGCACAAGACGGCGAACATGCTCGCCAAGTTGCCGAAGACCCAGCAGCCGAAAGCCAAGCGCGCGTTGCAGGAGATCTGGATGGCTGAAACGAAGGTCGCCGCCGAGCTGGCGTTCGGCGCCTTCATCGGGAGCTACGCGCTGAAATACGAAAAGGCGGCAGACTGCCTGAACAAGGATCGGGACACGCTGCTGGCTATCTACGACTTCCCGGCCGAGCACTGGAAACACTTGCGGACGACCAACCCCATCGAAAGCACCTTCGCCACCGTGCGCCACCGCACCATTCGATCGAAAGGCTGCCTATCCAACAAGACCGCGCTCGCGATGGTCTTCAAACTGGTCGAGGGCGCGCAGAGAACCTGGCGCCGTCTCGATGGTCATAACCAGTTGCCAAAACTCGTTCTCGGTGTGACATTCAATGACGGGATCGAGGTCATCGCCAAGTCGACCGACCGCCAGCCCACAACCGCCGCCGCCTGACCGGCTCAAGCCGTCACCAAAATTTGGCGATGGCTCTTCGGTTGAGCCGGACCAATGCTGCTCGACCTTGTCGAGCTTCAGCTCGTTGAAGCACATCGGGCACGCCTGTGGTGGTGGCCTTCGCTTCACGCAATGCCACTCAGCGACTCTCTAGAGCCCGTCAGAAACGCTGTCCGGTTGCTCGGGACAGAAACCGGTGCTTCACTTGGATGCCGTGTCCACTCCCCAACAGCGGGCCGGCGGAGGGGCGGCCCCGAGTTCACTCTTCAACCGGGCGATTCGGGGTCGCTCTGTCGCTACGCCGGCATGGCTGTCAATCGGCTTGCAAATTTGGCTCTGACTCATTTCTGATGAAGTTCGCCGGCGACTGTGGTTCTTCAACGGAGAATCGGCGCCATGCGGACAGGCTTTCGAATTTCATCGCTAGTACCGAGTGGTTTGGTCTTTGATGGCGTAAGTGATTCAGAGGATTCGGTTATTCTGGCTGTTCGGTCAGAGGCTGCGGAGGCCCAGTGCCCTTTGTGCGCGACACTATCGCGCCGAGTCCATAGCCGCTACATCCGGCACGTGGCCGATTTGCCATCAGCGGGCAGAAAGGTGCGCCTCCGATTACTCACGCGGCGCTTCACATGCGAGGTGCCGCATTGCCGCCGGCGGATCTTCGCGGAGCGGTTCGGAGAAGACGTCGTTCCGCTTCGACGGCGTCGGACGGCACGGCTCGAACACATCGTCCATCACCTGGGGTTGGCGCTCGGCGGCCGGCCGGCAGCAAGCTTCGCCAAGCGGCTCATGCTGCCTGTCAGCAACGATACCTTGCTGCGGGTGGTCCGCCGGCGGGCGGCGATGCCGATGGATCCCTTGCTTGTTGTGGGTATTGATGACTGGGCGTTCCGGAGAAATCGTCGGTACGGGACCATCGTGTGCGATTTGGAGCGTCGGCGGATCGTTGCCTTGCTACCCGACCGGGAAATGGCGACCGTTCAGGCGTGGCTGTCGAAGCACCCGGGCATCAACATTGTGTCGCGAGATCGCGGTGGTGGATATGGCGAGGCAGCAGCCAAGGCGCTGCCGAACGCCATCCAGGTCGCCGACCGCTGGCATCTGATGGAAAACGCGAGCGCGGCCTTCCTTGAAGCGGTGCGCCGTTCGATGAGCAAAATCCGAGCCGCAATCGGGGCGACGACGATCGATCTTAAACTGCTGACCTGCGCGGAAAAGCTTCGCTATCAGGGTTATCTGCGGCGCCAGGACAGCCATGCCGCAATCGCGGCTCTTGTCAGCGACGGTGTGCCGCTCAAGGAGATCGTCCGCCGCACAGGACATAGTCGCAATCTGGTTCGCCAAATTAGTCGCGGCGGCGGTACGGATATCTTCCGCACCCGTCAAAGCACCCTGGATGGGCACCTGCCGTTCCTGGACGCGCAGTGGTCAGGCGGCTGTCGTAACGGTGCCGAACTCTGGCGCCGTTTGAGAGGGCAAGGCTTTAAGGGATCGCTGCGCGTGGTGGCGGAATGGGCCACGCGACGGCGACGCGCCGAGACCATCAGCCGTCAACAATTGCAGAGGGTCCCCGCCGCCCGGACTATAGTGCAGTTGATGACGATGAAGCGGGACCACCTAACCAAGGCCGAGACCGTCACGGTTGCCGCTATTGAACAAAGCGTCCCTATGCTGGCCGATGCCAACGCTCTCGTTGGCCGCTTCCACGCGATGATCCGAAAGAGGGCCGAGATCGAGCTCGAACCTTGGATAGATGAATCCAAGCGGAGCCTCATTGGCTCGTTCGCGAATGGGATCGCCAACGACAAGGGCGCGGTGCACGCGGCTATCACGCAACCGTGGTCCAATGGCCAAGTGGAAGCTCAGATCACCAAGCTCAAGCTGGTCAAGCGGCAGATGTACGGGCGCGCTAAGCTCGATCTCCTTCAGGCTAGGCTGATTGGCGCGCCATAAAAACAAACACGATCATCGAATATGCGTCAGAGCCAAATTTGCAAGCCGATTGACAGACAATCCGTGCCTTGTCGTCCTGCGACCAGCGCCGCCGCCGCTCCAGCCCGCCCAAAACCTCGACCCGCATCACCTGATGACCTTAAAGCTAGACTTAAGGTCACACGCTTCGCGAATTACCATCCGTCACGCAAGACGGCCCCCGTCGGATGCGTACGGTCCAGCCGCGCCCGGAACAGATCGTTCGATCCCGTCGTCCTGTGCTTCTTCGGTCGCATCGGCCCCTCCGATGCACACAGAATCATGGTCCGCAGCAAAAGGGAATCCACAAACCAAAATTGCAAGGTTTGGGGGCCTCAAGCCCCCAATCCCTGCAATCTCAAATGCCGCCGCAACCGGAAAACTGACTCCTGCTCAATCGCTTAGAGCCTTGTTCACGGACGACCAGAAAAGCGATAACTAGCCGCACGTGCCGGACCGTTACCAGCGGCGGCTCTTTATCCTGGGGCCGGTATCGAATCGGCGGCGCCGGGAAAGCACAGCGCATCCCTAAATCCCTGCGGCTCGCCATGCAAAGGGGTAGCTATTTTTAGCCTCGTTCACGCTGTAGCCCTCCAGCGCCCCAATGAAATCACGCTGTCTTGTTGCGATATCGTCAAACCGGAGTTTGCGGAATCTACGCATCGGATCGTCGCGCCTCCTACGGCCACAGTGGCGTCGAGGCTTGAGCCTCATAGCTAGGCTGGGCAAAGCCTTCGGCAATGGCAGCTAGGCGCCGCTGGAGGTCGCGCGGGAGTCCTCCCATGCCTGCCTCGAGATGTCGCAGCGCCGAGACCCGATGCTCAGGATCGTTAAATCCCTCCGCCAGGGCAACAAGGCGCTCCTGAACTGCGGGAGCAACCCGTACCAGGTTTCCCCCGAGGCTCTGCAAAGCCGAAACACGATGCGCAGGGTCGTCCAGCCCCTCGGTAAGGGTGACGAGGCGCTTCTGCAGCTCGGGCGCAAACTCCGCCAGGCCCTCTCCGAGGCCTTGCAAGGCCACGACACGATGCCCGGGACTGTTGAACACCTCGGCAAGGCCGACGAGGCGCTCCTGGACCGGGACCGCTAGCCGGCCTACATGCGCCCTTAGGGCCCATAGCGCCGAGATGCGATCCTCGGGCTGAGCCAGCCGCTCAGCGAGGGCAACGAGGCGCAGCTGGAAGGAGGGCGAAAGCCCTCCCACATGCATTCCAAGAGCCCATAGTGCCGAGACGCGATGCTCGGGCTCGTTAAGCCGCTCCGCGAGGGTGAGCAGGCGCCCCTGGAGCGCGGGCGCAAGCCCTTCCACACCCACTCCGAGGCTTCGTAGGGCCAAGACACGATCCTCGGGCTCGTCAAGCTGCTCGGTGAGTGTAACGAGGCGCTCTTGCAGCGGGGGTGAAACCCCTCCTACGCGCACTCCAAGGCTCTCCAAGGCTTGAGCACGATGGCTGGATTCGTTTAGCCCTTCGGCGAGAGCGATGAGGCGCCTTTGGAGTGCGGGCGCCAAGTCTGCCACGCGCACTCCGAGGCCCTCCACCGCAGAGGCCCTATGCGCGGAGTCGTGAAGTCCTTCGGCGAGAGTGATGAGGCGCTCCTGGAGCGCGGGCGCCAGCTCTCCGACGCCCGTGAGGCCCTCCAAGGCTTGGGCGCGATGCTCGGGGTCGTCAAGTCCCTCGGTGAGGACGATGAGGCGCTCCTGGAGCGTGGGCGCAAACTCTCCCACATGCGCTCCAATACCCATCATAGTTTGAGCGCGATGCTCGGGGTCGTTAAGCTGCTCGGCGACGACGACGAGGCGCTCTTGGAGGGCGGGCGAAAACCTTGCCGCACCCGCTCCGATGTCCCACACGGCCGAGACGCGATGCTCGGGGTCGCTAAGGCCCTCGGCGAGGACAACGAGGCGCTCTTGCAGCGTAGGCGCAAAGTCTCCGATGCGTTCCCTGAGGCCCTCGATGACGGAGACGCGATGCTCGGGGTCGTCAAGCCCCTCGGCGAGGGTAACAAGGCGCTCCTGCTGCGCGTGCGTAAGCTGTCCTGCGCGCGCTCCGAGGGCCCCGATGACGGAGACGCGATGCTCGGGGTCGTCGAGCCCCTCGGCAAGGATGAAGAGGCGCGTTTGGAGCGCGGGCGAAAGCCTTGCCACGTGCGCTCCGAGGCCCCACACGGCCGAGACGCGATGCTCGGGGGCTTTAAGCCCCTCGGCGAGGGCAACGAGACGTCCTTGGAGCGTTGGCGCAAGCTCTCCCATGCGTTCCCCGAGGTACTCTATGACGGAGACGCGATGCTCGGGGTCGTTAAGCCCTTCGGCGAGTGCGACGAGGTGCTCCTGCCGCCCTCTGGTCAGGTTCTGACGCGTTTCGTGAAGCTCCGCAGATAGCTGGGCGGCATCACGCAGTCGGCGACTTGTCTTCGACGTCATCAACGGATCGATCGGGCTGAGCTGCTCAGCAATTACACCGAGTACGTCCATCGTCAGATGAGGGCCGTGCCCTTCGATAGGCAGCGCAGCAGCATTCGATCCTTGAGGGTTAGAGCGTGTCTGCTCCACGACAGAACGGGACGGGCCGCTTCCTTCGAGATTAATCGCCGGCCCAGTGGGAGAATCGTCCGCGCCATTGGCTTCGTTGGTCTCATATCCCACCATCGGCGCCTTGCCGCGTTCGTCAATACCCCTCATGATTCACCTCCTACAAAGCGGCAAATGGATGAGTTCTTCCTAGTGCTCCACAGCCATCATCATCCGGGCTGCCGCCGACAAAGGCGCGCAAGCCGCTATTCTCAAGATCGCTATTCGGTTGCCGAAGTACCCACTCGACAAACATCTCTCCGCGCAGCGTCACCTCGTCGAATACTATCTACTAGGCAAACTGAAGTCGTTTCGTCGCGCGATAAACCCCAACGCCATGCTTCCGCAAGCATCTCGGTACCGTCACCATCACAGCTAGTGCTATGGCCAATAAATGTCCAAGCGACCGCGAAGAGCATCGATTATTCCGCCTTAGGCTGATAAGTAGGGGACGAACGGATCTCCAAGAGAGGCCACTCGCGTCGACATGCATCTTGGCGGCAAGATCTCGAGCCCGATGGGACCGTCGCATTGGGCAGCGCCCATTTCCTCTCCCACGTACATGAAGATAGACGCGCATTATCTCGAGAACAAATAGATGTTCATTATGAAGCAATATCTCTTGCCTATGGCTGCTACAAGAACGGCAGATCCGTCGCACCGGCGGCGGGCTGTTCAAAACTGCGAGAACCAAGCTGAAGTCAGGACCGATAACCGGTCTCAGCCGCCAGTTTTCCGAGCGCCCGCAGAACCGTCGCGAGAGGTACAATCAGGTGCGATGGAATATACTCATCCACCAGGCCGTCCTTCAGGAGCGCGCGCGCCAGCGGAATGTTTCGCATCACCGGCACCCCCGCAGCGGCCGCGGCATCAATCATTTGCTGCGCCAAGAGATCGGTACCTATGGCATCGATCATGGGCAGGGGGGTGCGCTGCCGATCGTAGTAGATCGCCACTGCAATATGTGTGGGATTGGTGATCAACACGGTCGCTCTACGCGACTGCTCAATCGCGTCCCTGGCTAACAATTGCGAATGGAGGCGCCTGCGTCGGTCTTTGATCAGAGGGTCGCCCTCATTTTCCTTAGCTTCTCGTTTGACTTCGTCCAGCGACATCAAATTCTTGTTCGTGAACTGCCATCGCTGGAACGCAAAATCCGCAATTGCCAGCACAAGATAGCTCGCCCCCACATAACTAGCGATCCCGAGCAGCAGGTTACCCGTCACGGCACTTAGGCATGATATGCCACAGCTCGGCGTCCACACAAGCGCATGCACACCTTGGCGCAGCACAAGCATTATGACGAGGCTGAGTATCAGCACCTTCACGATCGCCTTACCCAGATCGACGAGATTCTGCAGCGAGACTATCCTTCTGACATTCTCACCGGGGTTCAGCTTTTTCAGCGATGGCGTGACAGCCTCGGGGGAGAAAATCGCCCCGTTCTGCAGCAGGTTAGCGCCCACGCCAATGACTAGGACGATGCCGAGGAAAGGTGCGACCATACTTTGTACTTCACCGAAATAAAACTCGAGTAGCTGTCGGCTGACAATTAGGAAGTCCTCTTCAAGAAACGATACGGGCAACAGGATCGTTGCCTTAAGTCGGTCTACTAGGCCAGGCAAAGAGGCGAAGAACAGCGCGAAGAACCCAAGGGTCACCGCCGCCGACACGACTTCCTTACTGTGCGGAACCTGTCCCTTCTTGCGCAAGCCCCGCAGCCTCCTGGGGGTCGGCTTTTCGGTCTTTCTGCCGGTCACGACAGTCACCTGGCGACGCGATTGACGATCGCGACAGGCGACGGCATATGCTTGTCGGCATTGGCCAAAACAATCGTGAGCGATAGAATCAGCAGCAGAAGGGCAACTGCGCTCTTGACCGACATAGCGAGAAAGAAGACCTCCAGTTGCGGCGCGAACCGGCTGACCAGTGCCAAGCCGAATTCGCTGAGAAACATCGCAACAATGGCTGGACCGGCGAGAAGCAATGTCAGCAGCATCACGAGGTCTGCAAGATCTAACATACCGGTGACGAAGGCCGGACCAAATGCAGGGTGAAAGCTCCACAGCGGCCAGATTTCATGGGAGCGATAGAGCGCTTCTAATAGTTTGGAAAAGCCGCCGCTGACGAACAGCCATGTAGCGTAAAGCTGAGCTAGGAAGGTCCCAAGCGGCGAGTCCAGATTGAGGTTTCCCGGGCTCAAGAGGCTTGTCATCGTGGCTCCCCTCTGATGGTCAATGAACGTGCCCGCGCTTTCCACACCCCACATAGTCGCGGCAACTGGCATGCCCAGGAGGCACCCGAGCAAGAGTTCCTTGAGCCCCAGGCCCAGGATCGGCATCAGACGTGTGATGTCGAGATCCGCAGGCCTCGTTGTCCAAGCAAACCCCATTGCCGGGAGCGCCAATGCCATGATCACGCCGTTGCGCGCCGGCGCCGTCACCATACCGCGTCCCAGAAAGGGCATGACAAGCACCATCCCTGTCACCCGTGCCATCGCAAGCGGCAGGACAACAAGGAAAGTACGCAGGTGAGCTGGATCAAGTGGTGACATGGAATGGACTACTCTAGCGCTTGCCCAGCTGGTGGGGTCGTTCTTGTTGCGTGCCGCCCGGCGAAGAGAGGCAAATTTAGCAAGTCCGTTGGGCCCCAGACTTACATCCCGGCGATCTGGTCGAAGATGTTCACCGTATACCGGCTAAGCTCACCAAACCAATTCGCGGTGGCGGCCAGCATCAGGCTCACGCATATCAGCTTCACGGCGAAAGAGAGTGTCTGCTCCTGAACTTGGGTCAGAGCTTGCATAACACTGACGATCAGCCCGACGCCCGTAGCGACGAGGACTGTGGGCATCGACAGGACAAGTGTCAGTTTGAGCGCGCCAATGGCAATGTTGGTGAGAGTGGCGGTATTCATGGTGCTGCTCCCGCGTAGGAGAAGACGAGGCCATGAATTAGGCGCTGCCACCCGTTCACGGCAACGAACAAGAACAGCTTGAATGGCAAGGATATGGTCATTGGCGAGACCATCATCATGCCCATTGCCAGAAGGATGTTCGAAACGACGAGATCAATGACGATAAACGGCAGAAACAATAAGAAGCCGATTTTGAACGCGTCTTCCAGTTCGGATGTCATGAAGGTCGGAATCAAAATCATAAATTCGCTGCCGCTTATGGCGGCGGCGTCCTCCTTGCTCCACAATCCCCGAGCCGCATTGACGAAGAATTGCCGTTCCCGTTGCGACGTGTTCTTCAGGAGAAAGTTGCGAACTGGCTCAGCAGCTAGCGTTATCGTTGTCCCTAATTCGCGGATATCTTGGGATGCGATTGGTTTGTCGCGCACTGCTTCATACGCACCTTTAGCCACTGGCTGCATGATGTAGACCGAGAGCAGGATGGCGATCGCATTCAGCGCCATGTTCGGCGGAATGTTCTGAACGCCGAGAGCATTGCGAATGAGCCCAAAGACGACGACGAGCTTCACGTAAGAGGTGACGGTAATAGCAACGAAGGGGGCGATCGCGACGCAGGCGATTAGGACGATCAGCGTCGCGGGATCAGGCTGCGCCATCATCGTTCTGCTCGTGCTAATCGCAGGTCGAGCACGCGCACACCTGTTCGCTCGGCGATGCGCACCAGTTCACCGGTTGCGACGACCTGGCCATTGACGCGCAAACTGATGTTGGTAGTGGCATCAAAACCAAGATCCAGCACTTGGCCGACAGCCAATTCGCGAAGCTGCCTGAGCGGCATGGTCAGACGTCCAGCATCCACATCAACAGGAAGATCAATGCTGTCGAAGGTTTCCGGCGGGAGTGGATCCGGTCTATCCATCATACAGTCCACAGTTGAAAGGATGGCAAGGCGGCCATCGAAGATCGAAGCTCGAAAGCAAGGACCGCCAGAGAGGCATAGAAGAACAGTCATGACGCCGTCATGGTCGACGGGCGTGGTATCCAGCAGGACGACGTCCCCTGAAGCGAGTTGATGCAGATCCGTCAAGATAAGGCTGATGCCGGCGACCAGCAGATCGACAGAAACGGGCAGATCATCGAGCACGGCGCACACGACGGGAAGCGTAGAGCAGCAGTCGGCGATCCATTGCAGTCCACCGCCATCGAATTCGACCATCCCGAGGATATCGCCCGGACGCTCCAAGCGAAGAATCTCAAATGCGTAGGGAAACGCTTCAATGCTCCCGGCCGAAGACCAGATCGGCCGATGCCCACACCATTGTTCCACCTGGATCGCGAGATCTCGGAAGACAATGTCGAACAGGATTTCTCGCAGGCCGTCACCCGGAGGAAATGCGGTAATTTCCGGCCAATGTTGCACAGCAGCCGCCGGAAGGAGCGTCGAGTCAACTGCCACGCGAATCCTGTGGCCGCTTGGGCGCATCACGGCCTGGCAGTAATCCGCCGGACGGCGCGGAGGTGTCGAACCTGGCATGACAGCTTCCACGTCGATGCCAGCGATGTTGAAGGAGACTGGCAGACGTGTAGCAAGACGCGAAACGGCGACGGCCTCACGTGGGCCATAGCAAGGCAGATCGATCACGCGCGCTTCTCAACTTCATAGTAGAGTAGTGTCTCAAATCCGCGAGATCGCCGGTTGCTGCCTTGTTCGTCCGATATTGAGCTGTGGGCGAAGACGACCATCACGATGCGCATTTCAAGTCGATCGGACAAATCGCGCGCAAATGGATGACCATGTACCTGCAGGATAGGCCAAAGCCGCTCCGATTCGATGCAAACCCTTAGGGTATCATGCTGGAAACTGACGATTACACGCGCATTGCCGAACAATTCGCGGTTCAGCATGATCTGCACCTCGGTATTGCCGGCACAATCTTGGCTGACCAAAGTGTGCTCGGTAATCCTCCTGGTCAACTCAGTGAGTTCGACCAATCGCGAAAGCTCTTCGGGCGCTCGCCGACGCCGTATAGGGTCCGGCATGGCACCGATGATCGAACCGACAATCAAGGAAGAAGACGTGGCGCTTTCGCTTTCGGCCAGATCATGCGGATCATTGTCGAAATCCTTGCAATCAGGTGCGCGATCGGCCCCCTCGCAGGCGTCTAGATTCGCCTCTTCGATCAATTGCGAGAACCAAGCTATATCCCTGCTACGCACACACGTCGGCACCGGGGCCGCCACCGGAATTGAACGGCCACGTGGTGTGATGCACGACATCGCAGCCCTTATCGCTAGTTGCATCTAACTCACCGCTAACTTTGACCGCTGTGGGACTGGGCCACCTGGCTCAGCCGCGTTGAGGCGCTCGGCAGGACACACCATTCACCATCACGGCGACTTACCGAATCACAACAGTAGTTTTCACTGGGCCTACGTCTCCAGGACATCGTATTTGTCGGAACCTACTTCCTAGGAGAAGAGCAGCCAGCCACTCAACGGAGTAGCATCCACTTCTCCATGTACTCACGGTCGACCAGAAGCCAATACAATTTCGATATGGGATCAGCTGATGAGGTTATGCCTTTCAGGAACAACATGCTCAGCGTCCAATAGCCGGTTTGAATGAGCAGGGACCAGCGATTTTCGGAGGTTACTCACACATACGGCTGATCGGCATGACATGCCGCAATTGGCAAGGGTTGTCGCGGCGTGCTTGTCGGGTGAGACGCAGGCCGTTTTATGTTTGGAGTGCTGGCCGACTAAGATCGCCCCGATTTTGGAGGCAGAGGCTTGACTGGAAGCAGTCGCGCCGTTTAGCGGAGGCCGTTGAGGCAGACTTGCAAATCGTCCCGTACCTCCTGCGACCCCAATGCTGCCAAGGCTCGAGCCCGATCCGCAGGCTGAGGAAGACTCTCGGCGAGGACAGACAGACGCCGCTGGAGCTCGCGGGGAAGCTCCGCCACGGCTGCCCCGACGCTCCGCAAGGCCAAGACGCGGTTTGTGGGATCGGCGAGTCCCTCCGCCATGGGACGAGGCGTTCCTGGAGCTCGCGTGAAACCGCTGCCACGTGCACACCGCGGCTTCGCAATGCCAAAACGCGATGCATGGGCGTCCGAGCGCGTGCAAGTAGGTATAGATGAAAGCCAGATCATGGCCCTGCTACTTGGTAGGGCGTGCGTCTGATTTTTGACTCATGGATCGACTCCGGAGCCCCCAATAGGGAGGCGAACGATAAATGTATGGTACCGGATCGAATTGAGCCAAGCCGAGCGAGAGGAACTGGCGGCGATGCTGAGCGGCGGCGGTACCGCCGCAACGGCACGGCCAATCTCTTCGTTGCCTTCGATCCGCATCGAGTTTGGCGCAAGGTCAAAGTCACCGAGCGGCGCACCGCCGTGGATCGTGCTCACGGCATGCGCGAACTCGTCGATGTCCATGACCCCAAGGCCGCCTGCATCGGTGTCGTGCAAGACAATCTGTCGATCCATGCCCCCGGCGCGCTCTAACAAGCCTTTGCCCCGCCGAGGCCCGCCGCATCGAGTTTCCACTACACCCCGAAACACGCCAGTTGGCTCAATATGGTCGAGATCTAGATCGGCGCGCTCCAAGGGCAGCGTCTCGGCCGGCGGATCGTCGATCCAAAGCGCCTTAGAAGCGAGATCGCAGCATGGGAGCGGCAGCGAAACAAAATTCGCGCCCGTATCAACTGGATGTTTACAGCGGACAAAGCTCGCACCAAACTGGGCAGCGCTTATCCAGGCATATCCAAAGAATCAAAATTACTGCGACGAGCTACTAGCTGTGGATGAGCCCGCGCAGGATGGCTTCCGCGCGCATGGAAGCAGCCCGAGTAGTGGCGAAGCGTTAAACAGCGCCACCGCTCCCCCCCCGCAAGCCGGTAGGTGAAGGATTTGTTTTGCCGTGTCAGGATGCGGAACGCAGCTCGCTCGTGCTTGGTTTGCCGCGCCTCGGAGTGCACGCTCCGTTCAGTGCTGGAGCTGGGTAGTGCGCGGCGACCTGCCGTACCTAGCCTGCGTCATTTTGATGGGGCTATCTTTTTGCTGCTCAAAGGAGAGACTTATGCGGTGTGGTCCCGGCAAGCCTGTCGGTCTTTCATATCAAATGCCGGCGCCAGATTCCGATCTCGGCGCTCGCGCTCCAGCCTCATCGAGCGTCGAGTCACGCACGCCATTTAGAATTCCACCGACAACAATACCGAAGAAAATATCCGACCAAAATCCCCCAACGCTTGTATATGACATGATTGAACCCTCTACCTTTCGCACCACATCCGATACATCCGGGATGGAGAGTTGCGACTTGACTGGGTTTGACGGTTTAAGCTTGTCTGGGAGTGAACAATTTTCTGAGCGGCAGCTAGAAGAACTAATTACACTGACACGTCCAAAACGGATCGTCATTATAGATACTAGGCAAGAGTTCCATGGATTCGCAAATGGAGAACCAATATCCTGGTATGCTGCAGATAATTATAACTGGGGTAACGTGGAAAAGCCTGCTGAAATTATTCCCGCGAAGGAGACAAAGAAGCTCGCAAAACTACCGACTAAATTTCCTTTTGGTCTGACCATAGAATCCGGGAGTGTCGTAAAAGGAAAGGCTTCTTCGGCGCCTCCAAAGGTTCTCGATTTCGGTAAAGTGAAAATAGAAACGGAAGAGGAATTAGTTAAAAGAAAGGGTGTGGCATATCTGCGCATTCCGACACCAGATCATGCGCGCCCCACCGATGCTGAAATAGATAAGCTTGTATCGGAGTTGCGAAACCTCGCCCGTGCGGGTGATGTTCATTTGCATTTTCATTGCCGGGGCGGCATAGGGCGTACAACGCTGCTGATGACCTTGGCAGACATGTTGCACAATTCCGACAAAGTGCAATGTGCGCACATCATAGAACGCCAGATAAAATTAAGAAGACGCGACGAATTTCCAACAAGCAAGGCGTTAAACAAGGTGTTGCGGAACGAGAAAAGCGAGCTGATGAACACATTTTTTCAGTATGCAAAAGAACAGCCTCTTGAAAAAGCGGATGCCATTTCATGGACGGAATGGCTAGCGTTAAAAGCACATCGTGAGCATCAGATCTTGGATACATCGAGTGTCGGTACGCCGCCGACCGCGCCTCCCGGCCATAGGATGCCGTGAAATGGACCCCGCGTTGGCGCAACCGCTTCAACCGGTTTCTTAGTTTGAAAGCCATTCACCTTGCGAAAGCTAGGCCGCATTGACGGCTCTAATCCAGAGCATCGCAGCGGTGATGTGTTCGCCGTCAGGGCTTGAGAGACAAATTTACGGTTTTGCGAAGGGGCAGGAGGATTACTGCTTCATCGTGGCCGCCAGGAGCGAATATGAAGCAGAAAACCCGGACCGCCCAAAGCGCTCGGAGAACAAGTGCTAAAGGACATTCTGCGCCAGAGACGCGGGCAGTATTCAGCTGAAGATAAGATCCGTTCGTGTTGGAAGGGCGGCGGGCGAGGAGAATATCCCCGAGCTCTGCCGTGGCGAGGGCATCGCCGCCGCAATGTATTATGGCTGGTCCAAGGAGTTCCTCCAAGGCGGCGAGCGTCGTCTGGCGGAGCCTCTGGATGTGGTGCCGGGTGGCAACGCTTGAGCCTACACTCCAGGAGTGAAGTGGACCCCATACCTGGGACCAGGTGTCGCCGAAGTTAAGGTGTAGTCGCGCCTGCCTTTGTCGTTCAAATCAAGCAGCTTCCTGCTGCTGCGTTTGCGTCTGCTGTGGGTATGTGGGCAACGCGTTTGCGTTGTCCAAGCGAAGCGGCATATCCACAGTCTTCGCCGCCTCGATCCTGTCCGTGCCGGCTCGCCATGCCGCCATGGGAAACTGGTTGTTCATCGCCTGATGCGGGCGACGATGATTGTAAAAGTTCATCCACGTTCCGATGCCGTCGCGCGCTTCGTGCCCGTCAGCATAGGCTTTCAGATGTATCTCTTCATATTTGATCGAGCGCCACAAGCGTTCGATGAAAATATTGTCCATGAAGCGACCGCGTCCGTCCATCGAAATCGCGACGCCCGCGGCCTCGAGCCTGCCGGTGAAGGCGGCGCTGGTGAACTGCGCGCCTTGATCGGTGTTGAATATTTTCGGCGTGCCGTGCCGCGCCAGTGCTTCGTCGAGCGCGGCGATGCAAAAGCCCGTATCCATCGTGTTTGACAGCCGCCACGCCAGAACCGCCCGGGTGGCCCAGTCGATGATCGCCACCAGATAAAGAAAGCCCAGCGCCATCGGAATATAGGTAATGTCGCTGGCCCAGACATCATTGGGCTCGGTGATGCTGACACCGCGCAGCAGGTAGGGATAAATCTTGTGGCCGGGCGTGGCCTTGCTGGTGCCGGGGCGCGGGACCAGCGCCTCGATCCCCATCACGCGCATCAGCCTTTGCACGCGCTTGCGGTTGATGCCGTGGCCCGCCTGGTTGAGTTCGAAAACCATTCGCCGCGAGCCGTAAAACGGCCACTTCAGATGCAACTCGTCGATCCGCCGCATCATGGCCAGATCGTCGGCGCAGGTCGCCGGAATGGGACGATAGACGCCCGAACGTGCCAGATTCAGCAGCGCACATTGCCGGCGAACCGACAAATTCTCGCTCGGCCGTTCGACCATCGCCCTACGCTCGGGTATACTCATCGCCCGGGCCTCTTGGCCAAGAAATCCCTTTCAACCGTCAACTGGCCGATCTTGGTGTAGAGCTTCGCCGTCTCGCGCTCGTGCTCCTCCTCGCCATCCCCAAAGGCGCTCGCACCGGGCGCGAAAAGGCTCGCCACATTGTCGAGAACCTGCTTCTTCCAGCCGTAAATCTGGTTCGGGTGAACGCCGTGCCGCTTCGCCAACTCCGGCACCGTCGCGACCTCTCGAAGCGCCTCCAGGGCAATTCTGGCCTTGAATACGGCATCAAACTTCTTGCGTGACTTGGTCATATCCGTGCTCCATCGGTTGTGACAGAGCAGGACGCTTCACACCTTAAGATCTGGTCCTATTTCCGGGGTCCACTTCAGAGCGCCTCGTCACCCTCGCCGACAAGCTTGACGAGCCCGCAAATCGCGTCCTCGCTCTGGAGGACCTCGGACTGTGCGCGACGGGGCTTTCACGCGGGTTCCAACAGCACCTGGTCACACAGACCGAGAGGCTTGACGATCCCGCGGATCGCACCTCGGCCTTGCGAAGTCTGGGAGTGGACGTGGCGGGCTTTCCCGCGAACTCTAGCAGCACTCGACGCGGCCGCGCAAGATTCGTTTCAACACCGATCGGGACATCCCCACAAAAAACGCGCTGCTTGCCGGATCCGGCGGTGGGTCCCAACACTGGACTGTCGTCGCGTCCCTGGTCAAGGCAGCAAAGCTTAACGATGTCGATCCGCTTGCCCGACTCTGACGTCCTGATTAAGGTCACCGGCGGCTGTCCCAACCACGACATCGCACAGTTTCTGCCCTGCGCCTACCGCGCCCAAGCCCTCAAAGCCGCGGACTGAGAACACGCTTACGTTTGGGCATCAGGTGGCGGCCGAGATCGGGCGCTAGCGATTCGAACTTCTCCCGCAGCTCCTCAGTCAAAGCCCGCGCGTCGGGGCCACTCTCAACCACCCGAGGATTCAGTAATACCAAGAGTTCGGTTCGGTCTTTGGCGTGCTCCGTGCTACCGAATAGAGGTCCCAACAACGGAATGTCCTTCAGCACGGGAGCCCCAGACTCCATCCGGTTGGTGCTATCCTGCATCAAACCGCCAATCGCGATCGTATCACCGTTTCGTGTCGATACGGTGCTTTGGAGGCGACGTACCGAAATGACCGGGGATTGGACGTTGGTCAGTGTGTTCTTGTTCGCCGTACTGACCTCCTGAAAGATGTCGAGCGTCACGCTACCCCCGGCGCCGATGCTTGGCGTTACGGCCAAAATGACCCCCGTGTCGCGCAGTTCGACGTCGCTCACAATCGATGAACTCTGGCTTAGCGTGGATTGTGAGGATCGCGCGAGGACGGGAACCTGATCGCCCACTTCAATTGTCGCGGTTTGGTTGTCAACTGTGAGAATACGTGGCGCCGATACGACCTTGACGTCCCCGAGGCCGCTTAGCGCGCGTAGCACAACGTTGACATCCCTATTTGGGAACACATAGGACAAACCACCTTGTGGAACGGCACCCAAATCCAGAGAGGAAAGAAGATAGTCGACACCGTATCGCAAATGATCGCTCAACCGCACCTCCGCGACAATGACCTGGATCAGGACCTGCCGCGGCTTGACGTCAAGCCGATGGACTGCGGCTTCGATGATTTTGTAGTCGGTCGGCGTTGCCAAGATCACGAGTGCATTTTGGCTGGGGTCTGCCTGGATCCGGACCGGCGCCGACAGGCCAAGACTGACTGCGGAGACCGCCGCATCGTCCTTTGCTTGGGTTGCTGACGCGGCCGCATCCGATCTTTCGTCCGACAGGCCGGGAACGTTTAGGGGCAAACTCGATCGATCGGATGCGCTTCCGATTGACAACTTCCCAAACTCTCCCGCGGGCTGCGCGCGAGATACGACACTGGGCGGCTGAGCGCCAAAGATTCGTGCTAGCACCTGCGCCACTTCCGTAGCCTTTCGGTACCGAAGTGGACGCACGTGAACGTTTGCCGCCGCTTCCGACGTCTTATCCAGCTTCGCGATAGCTCGACGAACTTGCTGAGTTAGCACAGGGTCGTCCGCTACCACAAGAATGCCGTTCAGCCGCTCGAGTGCCGCAAGCCGAACGCGCGCTCTGCCCTGGTCATTCTGGTTGAACAAGAAACTGAGTTCTCGCTCTACGGCGGCCGGACTCGCATGAGCCAGCGTATACAGTGCGAACGATTTGTGAGCCATAGCATCAGTGTCAAGTAAGCCGATGAGTTCGCGCACGGAACTCACCGAACCCGGCGGTCCACTTATGGCAATACCTTGTTCTCCCGGCGCGGGTGTCAGACGCACGCTCTCCTCGACGTTTGGTCGGATCACCTTGATGACATCGGCTGGATCGACATAGCGCACGGGAACCACTTGGACATCGCTTCGTACTCCGCCGGCGAGATCGACCAAGCGCCCCACCCGAACTCCGCGGTCAACCACGGCCAGTCCGTAGCCGTATGGTGCTAGCGCTTGGTCGAGTAATCGTGGCACATCACTCACGGGGACTTTGCCCGAAGTCCGAAGTGTCATTTTTCCCCCAACGCCCGGATCGATGATGACAGGCATGCTCATAATGTCGCCCACGACGTCATTCACAACTTGCCGAATATCGGCATTGGCGTAGTCGAGGCTCACGCGAGTGCTGTTGGAGGTGACGGGCAGCCGCCGCTCCACCGAGGCGGTGACCGGCCGGGTCGACGGCTGTGCCAGCAGTTCAAAGCTACGTGCTTGCGGTTTCCCCGCCGAGAAGGAGGGCTCCGACGCGTGCCAGCCGACGCTTGGCGAAGCCAGCAGAACACCGCGTTCAGCAATCGAGTCGGAGCCGGTACATCGCGTAAGCAGTAGACAAAGGAGCGTTAGCAAAATCCTGCTAGGCATCGAGGAAGCAGCGTTGCCGAGAAAGAATACGCATCTATTCAACATTCCATCCACCGCTGCGCCTGTGCTCATTGCAACTGTGTGAGGACAGTTGGGTAGAACAGGGATGAGGACCCCGTCTTGCACTATTTACTGGTGCGGCCCCCCTCAACGAAAGTTGCCAATAATGATCTCCTTGATCTTTTCATCTTTCGCAAGAAGGTTAGACATCAGTGCTGCAACCTGATTGAGCTTATCAAGCTGCCCTTGCATAAAAATCAACGCCACCTGCCCTTCGCTATTGTCGCTGTCAATCGCCGCCTTAAGGTTGGTGATGGCAGCGTCGAACTGCGACTGCACACCTTTCTTGTCGGAATTCTCCGACTCCATGGCGATGCCGTTTGCCTGCATCCAATCAAACACATCCTGAGTCTTGCCCTCCCAATCGACGAAGCTGCCGTAGTCTCTAACCGACTTTCCATCGGTAGGTCGATTGGTCCGCAGGGCAGCCAACGCCTTATTCATTTCTCTCAGCAAATTGTTGCGCGCCTGCATATCGTCGGTTTGAGATCGGATTTGATTCTGGTAAATGTCATGCCGTTGCATCAGAACCAGCGTCATAATCGAGCCCAAAGACAGGCCACCCGGCAGAACATTTCCTGCGCTGTTGGCCCACGCATAGGTCTGGTATCCAGACATTGCCTTGATCATCTTACGTCATTCTCAAACTAAGAAGTTTTTTTGTCCAAACGATGCACTCAAGCCATATAGACAATCTTGCTTCTCGCCTCGGTATCGGCGCGACGAATTTCTGCAAGCTTGCCGAGAAAATCCTGAATCGCCGACTCATAGCTTGCCATGAATTCCCTCTCTTCCTCCATCTGCGCCCGCGCCTTGGTGCCGCGCGCCTCCAGCTTCGCCTTCTCCTCCTGGTAGTGCGTCGCGCCCATGTTCAGACCGGCTCCCGGAAGTTTAAAGGCTTCTGTTGCGATTGTGCCCATGCCATTCCATCTCATGGCCGCCTGCTGGGCTGCTGTCTGTGCCTGGACAACGCGCGTAAACTCAAGTGGATCCGTCATGCTATGGGGCGTGTCCAGCCTAAGCGGGTCGCTAGGTGTATTGCTGCTTGATGTTTTGCTCCCATGAAGACGGGTCATCTCGATGTTATCTTCCAAGGGCCGCGCGTCGCGCTCCGGTGCTTGGGTACATTGCGCTTTGTCGTGAGGCTTGTCGTAGAGCTCCGGCTCGCCTTGTTTGTCAAAGCGCTGCGCTTGACCTGAAGGGCTGTTCGGGGCTGGCGTCTCCACGCTAGACTTCGAGAGCGGCGTCTGGATCTTGGCCTTGTACAGCTCGTCGAAGCGGGATTGAATCTGGCGAGCGCCCTTGAGGTTCACGCCGGCACCTAACATCCCGCCGCCAGAGGTGGCTATTGCGCCAAATAACTGGCATAGCCCTGAATTGCGAAGCGCCTTGGCAGCAGCTTCCTGCGCAGCAATCTCGTCATCAAGCGCAGCCGACCGGTCCGACCTCGCCGCCTCGCGGAACTCCGCATTGAGCCGAACGATAAGCGCCGCGACCGCTGATATGTCGTTCCCCGTAACAAAGTCCTTCAGCTTGACCTGGACATTGGAAAGCTTCTCGTGGATCACAACGTCCGCTAGATCCGGTACGCCAACTGATCCCCAACCCCGCGTCCCCTCAACGGGATCTGCAAGAGGGCGTGGGATCTCGCCTTCTGGCACGTTTCTGCCGCGGACCGTAGCAGAGGTCGGCACCCACGGAGGCTGTTGATGCACGGCAGCATCCAGCAGGTCGTACCCGCCAACGGTCGTTTCAGGTTCAATCGCAAATACCATCGCTACATTCCCTAGGTTCGATAAGTGGCCCCACGCAAGCCTGTCAGGCGAAATGCCTTACGAGATTGGCGTTGGAGACACTCTGCCCCTCAATGGCCTCGGCAACCCTCCGTGTGGTCATCGTCCTGTCGAGAAGCAGCTGCTTGATGAAGTCCATTTCATCGCTTTGCAGTGATCTCAATCTTGCAATGCACCTGCTAATGTCCAACGTTTCCGCCTGGGCGTCTGTTGCCTCCTTCTGCTGAAGGCCATTGGCGATGCCGGCGCCAGCCTCGCCCAGCGATGCCACTGCCTCGCCGACTCGAGCCGCCGTCGAAACTCTTTGGCCTATCTGAACAGCCTTGACAGAGTTAGACGGTATCAAGGCGGTGATACGCAATCCACTCGCACCTGCATTAGCAAAGCCAGCGCCGACCGTTAGCACCGAGATAGCGAATATGATTCCAATCGTGATGACCGCGCCCAAGGTGTTGGCCTTGCCGCCCTCGACTCCGTCTTTCTCGAGACTCTTCACAATTGCCGCCGTCATCTTATCGATGTGCCCCGTCTCAATGAGAGTCGCTACTCCAACGCCAACTGCCGCCGCCATGACTGCAAGTGTTCCGCCGGTGGCAACGGCCGCCAGGACCGTCAATCCGACCGCTAGCCATCCGAAGAGCTTCATGATGCCGGAGCTCTTCTTTGCTTCTGCCGATCTTTTTGCCGCTTCAATGTTGCTTTTAGAGGTTTGCTCGTGCAACTGCCTTTGCTGCTCTCCCCAGTGTCGCGCGTCCTCTATTCCGGCTGCAACCTGTCCATCGGTCATCTTGGTCTTCAGAGCCAGAAACGTGGTAAGGAGGTCAATCGTGTCGAGCGCACGTGGTGCCGATAATCCTGGAATCGAACCTGACGCGACAGCCTCTCCGAAAACTGATTGCGGCAACAAGTTGGCGTCAGTCTTGCAGCCATTGCCCGAAAGCCCGGTGGCGGAGGCACTGAAAGGCAGCGTTCCGACTTCGGGGAGTGTTTTGCTCGTCAGCGCCCACATGTTCACTCTATCCATGGCCGGACCCAAGTTGGGATTTGAGGCGGTTAAGCATCATCAGCCCACGCCCGGCCAAAGCCTTGTGTTCGGGCCTTCCGACACTCAGCGCCAAGCTATTCTCGAGTGCGGTGATGGCCGCTGTGGGATGATCGAGTTTGATGAAACATTCCGCCGCACGAAGCGGCATCTGCGGATCGTCACTATCCAGGAGCCCGGCGAACCGATAGGCGTGCATGGCGTTCTCTGGGTCCCCAAGCATCTGACTAGTAGCAGCCAGACCAAACCAGAATCGTGCGTCGATGTGCCGGTGTAGGCACAAGAAGCGAAAGAAATTCCGGGCCTCCTCATACTTGCCGCAAGAATAGTAGCGGTGGCCAAATACATATAAGGCCTCAAGCTCATCATCCGTGATCCCAACGACGCTAGCTAGGTCCGCGCGCCCTGCCACGAAGTCGATGGCGAGCTGTGCCAGCCGTTCGGTGTGTGTCGCATCACCACCATTCAATAGCTCACCGTCCGCCATCCTCATCATGTCACACTCTCCGTGGAGCCGGCTTGGTGCTTGGACCATGCGACATTGATTGGGGGCTTGGCAGGATGTGACTGAGCGCCGCCTGCTCGTCCGCATACGCCCTTTGAAATGCTTCGTCCTGATCGGCGACAAATGCAGAAATTGAAGCGGCACTCATGCTGGTGTCGCCCGACGGCCAAGCACAACGGCCAAGTTGTTCGCGAGCCCGCGTCAAAAGACAATCCATCTGTGCGATGGTCTGTCGTGCAGCCTCCATCGTGTCATCGAGGTTCATTGACCCTCCCAGACGGTCTCCTTGCCAACACACTGTAGCGCCTGCAGGATTCGAAACCGCTTGCGCCACTAGCCCCGCTCAAGGGGCAACGACCTGCTCTCGGGGCTGGCCGCTCAAGGCCACCGACAGGCATCACTACTAGAGGCGGCACATGGCGCGAAATACTTGATCGCTATGAAGGCATAGTCGCCCGCGATGGATCGGTGCGTCTCCGCGCGAGCGCTTGAGACGGGGGCGCTAATCCGGAAATGCGTGTCGTTGCGTTAAATGACTCGTTCGGCAAGAACTCGTCGCCGGGCCGTATGCATGTTTGGCCTTAAGCAGGTAACGTTGAGGATCGCAGTGACGGCGGATCGGGTTCTGCAGTCGCCTTGGACGAAACGCCGCGAGCAGCTCACACTTTGTGCCGGACCGAGCGGCTGACGGAGGGCGCCATTATCCATAGGCTACCGTTATGACTCCATGCCCGTATTGTATTGGCGCCGAGCGAGACGCCGAATTAGATCATCATGAGAATAGATCGCTTCCAGCGCGCAACGCCACTCGGCAGACGCTCTTGTCATGTGGTGGCGAGGTGAGTGCTTGGTCACGGGCCGTGTTGCGAGCGTGCGCCCTTTCGGAGCTCAGGCGCGATGTTTTCCCGGCGGAGGTCGGTGGCAGGACATAACATGGATGATCGGCAAACGACACATGACTCGGTTAGGGAAAGGGATTCGGCATCTATGTCTTTGTTGTCGACTTGTGCGACGCCCGACAGCCGCTCCCGCCTCCTGCGACGTCTCACGGAGACGGCATTCTTGGCTTGTGTCACGAGCGACGTGGTGAGGGCGAGGCGGATCGCGAAGGGACTTGAGGTCATTGCGCCGGGCAGCCGGGAGTGTGTCATTGCTTATGCGGTCGCAGATCTGACGGCAGGCGATGTTGCAGCAGCGCTGGACCGCCTCGATCCTCTTGCCAAAGCAAATGATGCATATGGGATGGCATTTCAGGCCCTGGCTCTTGGGCTTAATGGACGGCTAAGCGAACGCGATACTGTGCTCAGGAGCCTGCCAAGCGGCGAGCCCGGCCTCGAGGGGTTCCTCACAGCCTTGGACCAGACCGAGCCAGCCATACCACAGGAAAGGACATCTAATGAGCAGCGTAGGTAGTATCCTCCCGCAAACAGGGTCAGCGTTTTTGGCGGTCGAGGTGCCAGTGACATCGAAAGTATCGGCTGAATCCGTCGAGGCGTTTCGAGCCGCACTCGAGCCGCCTGTGCCATCGCAGCGAGCTGACGAACCGCTGATCATGGCTGGAGGCGAGCTTGCGGAGGAGGGCGGGGGGGCGCTCGTTCCTCGCTTATCCGATGATATCCTCAGTGGCATGGAAAAACTGAGCGCCGGTTTTACAGAATCCATGCAAGGTGTGCGCAGGGCCGCCGAAGGCATGAACGCGGGCAGCATCCGCTCGGCTGAATGGCTCGATGCGCAGGTCCAGCTGTCAGCTATGGGCCTGCAATACGACATTGTGACCAAGGTGGTTGGGAAGGCGACCCACACTCTCGACACTTTCCTGAGCGGCCAATGAGCCACGGTGATGCGGGGCGTGGTTCTTGTATTGAAGCGGGCGGTGGCACTTCTGGTGCTATTCATGCTGGTCGGCTGCGGATCGAAGATTGAGCTCTATCGCAACCTCTCAGCGCGCGAGGGGAACGAAATGCTTGCATTGCTGATGCGACAAGGCATCCACGCGGAACGGACGGCCGAAACCGGCGGCACGACCTCGCTCGTGGTGCCAACAGAAGACGTGCCGCTTGCCATGGCTGTGTTGGACAGCGCCGGGTGGCCTCGCGATCATTTTGCCGATTTGGGCACTCTCTTCAAGAAGGACCGGATGATCTCATCGGACACAGAAGAGCGTGTGCGCTACATTTATGGCGTCACACAGGAGCTTTCGCAGACTCTGTCCAGTATCGACGGCGTGCTCAATGCCCGGGTCCACGCGGTGTTGCCGGAAAGTGCGAGTGACGATCGTAGTCCGCCCGCCCCGCCAACTGCCGCTGTGCTCGTCCGTCACAAGCCCGGTGCCCCGATCGATCAGGTCGTGCCGAAGATCAAGGAGCTGGTCGCAAATAGCGTGAAGGGCCTGTCCTATGATCATGTCTCAGTTGCCCTTGTAGAGGCAAATCAGGACAATACCACGCTTCGTCGAACGGAAGTGACTGCCGGAGCGTTCGAACGTAGCGACTCATCGCGCCTCTTGATCGGCCTCGTCGCCGGCATGGCGGCATCGCTGATTGGCAACGCAGTGCTCGTCTGTCTCATATGGCGGCGGCGCTTTAGCCATGGGAACGCTATGGCAGCGTCATGAACTTCGGCGAAGCGAACAATCCGACTATGCTCGCAATGAGCTCAGCAACAATGCAGGATGAATGGCTCGATACGTCGTGGGCGGGAGCGATAATGCGCTGCATCGCCGATCCTGCGGCCAATTTCGATGATACAATAGCAACCGATTGGCCCGAATGGATGCCTCTGGACCTTGCTCAGTCCGACCCGTTTATTCGCGTCAAGCTTGGACGTTGGCTGCTTCGCGGCCAAGGTGGTGAAGCGTCGGCGATTATTTCGGCCGGCAACGCACCACGAAGCCGGCTCGCATTTCTGCCGACGCCGGACGCTGCACGCCTTATCTGCTTCGCTGGAGCTTGGACCGGCGTGTCCAGCCTCATCGGCCTTCTTCGGATGGCCGATGTTTTGGCGGCACGCGCCGTTCTCGGAGAAGAGGCCTTGGCATTCGTTTCGCATGCCGTCTTGCTACCGCGACCGACCGCCGAACTGATGTCCGCGGTTAGCGTTTCCGAGATGCCGGTTGGGCCTAACGCATTCCTCTACCGCGGTGCGGTGATGTTCGGCCTCGCAATAGGCGCCATTCCACATGGGCTGCGGGCCCGACTACGATTGCGCCGACCTGCAGCGATCTGGATGGTGGTGGCGGACGCCTGCCGTGACGACAGTGCCGGCGAAGATGCCTTTCGTGCGATGCGGCGCCTGGCCCGCAAAAAGATGCCAACATGGTCGCATTGGTTCAACTGACGTCTGGCAGGGTCCGGATCCTGGGCCCAGGGCGCGTCCTGCCGGCAGAAAACGCACAGACGATCGTAGACGCAGAGCAATTGCTCGCTCAGGCGCGACGCGATGCGGACGCGCTGGTGGATGAGGCGCGCGAAAGCGCAGGGATGATCGAGACGGCAGCCAAGGAAGCCGCGCTGACAACGGCGCAAGCGGCCATCGAACAACGTTTGACCGCGATCGCGGTGGCGTCTCTGCGGATCATGGAGGAGAATCAAGAGCGGATTGTCGACATGGGCCTACAGATCGCACGTCGGGTAATCGATACCATCGGGCCGGATGATGCGGCGGTGCGGATCGCTTTGAATAGCCTCAAATTCACAGGTCATAGCTCCCTCGTCCGCTTACGCGTGGCACCGGCGCATGTCGAAACAGTTCGCAGACAATTGGACGAACTGCTCTCGACGGCGACGTCGCGCGCCGTCGTCGAAGTAATTTCTGATCCGCGTGTCAAAGATGCCGGCTGCATCCTTGAGACCGATGCTGGACTGGTCGACGCCACGATCGAAAGCCAATTAGCGGCGATCGAAGCCGGCCTGCGCAGCAGCCTAAAGGCCTTTGCACCGTGATTTCCGGGCAACCCGAGCAGCCAAGGGCAGTCACCGCCATTTATTCTTCGCACGACGGCATCGATCGCTTGTTCCAGCTTGCTCGCACGGTTGTGGCGCAGACGTCGGCAATGCGCGTCCGCGGCCGAGTCCTTCAAATCGTCGGGACAACTATCCGTGCAACGGCACCTGGCGCCCGCATAGGCGACCTGTGCGCGCTCCGCAATCCCGAGAACAACTGTGAATTGTCCGCGGAAGTCATCGGATTCCAGAACGACATCGCCATTCTAACACCGCTTGGCGAAACACAGGGGCTTTCTACTCTCACTGAGGTGATTCCGATGGGAGAGCCTCTGACGGCACCCGCGGGCTGGAACCTGCTTGGCCGGGTACTTGACGGTCTGGGCCGTCCTCTCGACACATCCACTCATGGGCCTCTGCTTCCAGACGCCCGCGTGCCAGTCCAAAGCGAGGCACCGGATCCCTTGACGCGGCGCATAATTGATCGCGCTCTTCCAGTCGGCATACGGGCGATCGATGGTCTTTTGACGTGCGGGGAAGGACAGCGCATGGGCATCTTTGCCGCGGCAGGCGGCGGCAAGAGCACACTGCTGTCGATGCTGGTGCGTAGCGCGGCGGTTGACGTGACAGTGATAGCGCTGATTGGCGAGCGTGGCCGAGAGGTGAAGGAGTTCATCGAACTCGATCTCGGCTCAGAAGCGCGACGGAGCTCAGTTCTTGTCGTTGCGACCTCTGATCGTTCCGCGATGGAGCGGGTGAAGGCGGCCTACGTGGCGACGGCTATCGCAGAATGGTATCGAGATCGGGGACAGCGTGTGCTGCTCCTCATGGATTCGATAACGCGCTTTGCGCGCGCCCAGAGGCAGATTGGTCTGGCGGCCGGCGAACCGGCCACCCTGCGTGGTTTCCCGCCCTCGGTGTTTGCAACCTTGCCGCAGCTCGTGGAACGCGCCGGCAACAACGATCGTGGATCGATAACCGCGTTTTACACCGTGCTTGTGGAGGGCGATGACGTCGCCGAACCACTGGCCGAAGAAATCCGTTCCATCCTGGATGGCCACATTGTGCTCTCACGCGCCTTGGCGGCGTCGAACCACTATCCCGCTATCGATATTCTGGAAAGCGTCAGCCGTGCTATGAGTGCTATCGTGTCGTCACGGCATGAGAAGTTAGCCGGTGAGCTGCGGACCCTGCTAGCGAAATACCGCGACGTAGAACTATTGATACGGGTCGGCGAGTACAAGAAAGGAGCCGATCCGCACGCCGATACGGCTATCGCCAAGATAGAGAACATACGGGCGTTCCTGCGACAGCCAAGATGTGAACAAATTGGCTTCGACGCAATGCTTCAGGAGCTTGCCACGTGCCTGGCATAACTCCGAAGGCCGTACATCAATTGCTTGAGTTGAGGAAATTGCGGCATCACCGGGCCGACGAGAGTCTACGAGTGTGGCAGTCAGCCATCGACAAATGCGACACGGCTATCGAAGCGGCACTGACAATCCTCCGCACATGGCGGCAAGACCGCCCTCGTCTGGAACGCGAGATATACGATTTGTTGATCGGCAAAACCGTCGCTCTGAAGGATGTTGAGGAGGCGAAGGCGAAGATGATCTCACTGCACGACCACGAACGGCTGCTCGAGCGGCACCTTGAGGAGGCACTGTCGGAAGCCGAACAAGCTCGGCAGGCGCGTCAGGAAGCCTCCGACGCCGCACGTAAGGCATATCGGGAGCTCGAGAAATGCGACAATTTGGTGCGTGCCTTGAACGCCGGCCCGCTGTACGAGAAGGAACTCTGATCTATGGATCTAAGCAGCGGAGCGTCCAATGGTGCGGGGCGCCGTTGTGGGGGACCTCGGAAGTTCTGTGTCGTAGCGCCTCTGTAAGAAGTTTGCGAGGTCAGCGAACAGATCACATCGGGTCTCTCCGGTGAGCTTGCCACGCGCTCGCTGAACGGGGTGACAAAACTCGCCATCACGGTCATGTAACCGGTCGTCGCCAATGGTTGTCAGCATTTCTAATCGCGAGAAAGAGCAGCTTCGTCGCTGGCTAGTCATGGGCTGTCGATGAACGCGAGCATGATCGCCCGGTTGGTCGCGGATACACTCGTAATGGCGATCTGGCGCGGCGGGAAGCCGGTTGCGCTGCTGCACCCCAACCGGGACCGCCGTATGCCAGGGACGAGTTCCAACCGCTGGCCGACAATGGCATTGTCTCCATCAAGAGCAGCCGAGGCAAAGTGCAAGACGACCCGGCGATGGAGAGCTCCTTTTCGTCACTCGAGACAGAGCCCACGGCGCCGGGGACTTATCGAACGAGGAGCGATGCCAGACTGAGTGTTCAATTGGCCACCCAACGGTCTTAACGATGCGCCATCTCGGTTTGAGTTCTAATGCAAGGTTGGATTAGCCCGCGGCGGTGTCCATCAAACCGGCTGCATCGACCCAAGATCCTCGACCCGGTCCATTCATACCTTTTTTAATCTCTCTTCCGCGTCCGTGAACGAATTGATAGCCGCTCGCAATGGTGCCCATGCTATACTCGATGTCGCTTAGTTCGGCAGGCTAGCCGCAGCGGAAAGTCGGCTCACTTGCTAACCATAAGCTAGCCGAGCAGCATATAATTACTGAAGCTAGCGCTCACGTCACCTGCAAACGTATGAGGGACACATGCAGCTGCGCAAAGTCAATGCATTTCACTCAAGCCAATTCAACTCATCGGAGCCAGAGTGGCAGGCGGCCTGCTCCGCCGTGCCGCAGCAACCGCAGGTGCAGCAACGTCAGGCCGAGTCCGCAATTGGCGCCGTGTCAGATATCGACCCCCGACGGTGTTATCCTCAGGCCCATCCCGAGGACTTGAGCCTCGCCCAGGCGGCGATCCAGACCGCCGTTGGACGAGGAATACAGCGATTGAGCACGGCGGCGGAACATCTTGCGGCGCTGCGCAGACTGGCGAACCATCTCGGAGCGGTCGGCACGAGGATTGCTGCACTCGATCACGACGCGCTGGTCGATTACGTCAAACAGTTCTTCGCGAGTGACAGGCACATGAGGTTCGCTCTGCCCTGGCTGCGTCATCATCGTCAGCCCGGTGCTCCACCTCCTGTCAGGCGCCTACTCGCCTCGTAGGATGACGAGATGCTCATTGACGAGGCGATCAAGCAAGCTGCTAGGCGCCGGAGATGGGCACCCAAAACCGCAGAGTGCTATGCTCGAATTCTTCGCCGAGTCGCTCACGCTGATCAGTTCCTCGAGAAAAGCCTTCGAACGCGTCGCGCTTTGACCATACTCCGTAACTATCGAGAACCCGATGCCTCAGCTGATCGCAGTCCTCGACGCCATACGCTCTCTCAGGACGACAAGTGTGTCATCGAGCGCGCGACTCGTGCTTCCGTTGAAAAAGGCGTTCCTTGACTGCCGTTGACCGTTATTGCCGCAGTCTTCGCGGGTTTGCCGAAGTGCCCAATCGTAATGGCGAAGGAATCAGTACGCTAGATCATGGCTCGCTGATTGCTCGTGCTAATGAACTATTCCCAGATGACGGAGTCCTCATCGTCGGGCTGAAGATGGTTCGTGATCCTACAGTAGCGCCCCGGAGGCGGCCTCTCAGGCGATCGGCGTAAGACAGCCGGACGATCGGGCGGTTCAATTGGCGGCGTCACGTGTCGATTCAGAGGAAACACCACGGGACTACTGGAAGCGGGTCTAGCCGTCGTTTCTTTTTAGCGACTGTGTCGTCAATTCCTGAATGATCGTTCTCTGCTGGCTCACAGTGCTTGCCTTGATCGGACTTCCCGCGGGAACTAAGAGCATTCGGAGGCATGGCACTTGATGTGAAGAGCACCATGTACGAGCTCGCAGGGACTACTTCGAGTAGCTCGGCACCATCCCTTTCCGAACGGGGGCGCTTATCTCGAGAAACCACACGATCTCCGGCTGCTCATCACTTGCCGGCGAACCGCGAGGGTCGACTCCGTCCGCCACCGACCAGCGCATCTGCCAGCGACATAGGCAAGCCTAACCTATCCGCCGCCTGGGCTGGATTCGACGCAAGACCAGCTCGGATCGCGTCGGTGGCGTGGCGTAGCTGACGAGGGAGCACCGCCGCTATCCTGCCGAGTCGGACGGCGTCAGCTAGTGTTCTGTCCCGGAAATGCGTCAACAAGGTCGTGTGAGTTTCTGGAGGATGGAATCCGCGGTGTTATGGCCGTGAGCTGTGTGCGTTCATCGCCGGAAATCGTCAGCATCGCCTCCGGGCGTCCGGTGCGCATCGGGTATCTCCTTCGATCGGCACACCTCAAACCGATGCAATTACTATGCTGTGAATTAACGGGACAGAACACTAGCCGCCAAGAGCAAGCCGACGATGGGTATTGCTCACAGTCGTAATAGTCTCCAACGTCAGGTAATGAGCGCACTATCGTGCTGCTGCCGCCGATGGTGAGTGCATCGCTTCCCCGGAAAGCTCAGCCCGTGTCGTTTTGTTCGCTCAGGATTGCACAGACCAGGCGAACGATAGCATCCTCGTTGGGGAAGATGCCGACCATCTCGGTCCGTCGCTTGATCTCATCGTTGAGGCGCTCGTATGGCCGAACACGCCCGGTTCGGTCGCACTCGTGAAGGTCATAAAGTGCACAGTCTGGATGCATGGCACTGCCCGCGTCAGAACAACTTCATACTTGGTGACCCCCAACTCCGCGCAGGCCACTTCGTCGCCTTGGCACCCATTTTCGATCATTCGCCACGCCACACGTGGAATACTATCTTTGCATGTCATCGTTGATCGACACAACGTGACCCAAGTCGGGTGACGGAATGAACCGCGTCTAAATCCCGCTCATTAAACGCCGGCCAGACCTGCATTCCCGCTGAAGATTGGCTTCCTGGTTCGAGACCGGTTTCGGCATGACAATTGCTACCTCCGGACAAGCTCAAACTGATCTTGAGACGAGCTTTCCAAACCGCCGCTGCGGTTGCTCGCGCCGTGACAAGATCAATCAAGACTTAGCAGATGGCGTCATGTTCGGGCAAAACGATGGTATCAGTTGGGCGATCCGTACTTGCTCGGGGGAGCCGACGGGATCGACACTGGATGTCCCGCGCATCTCCAATCGCTCCGAGGACGGGAACACTATTGATCGTTTTCCGCCACGACACTGTTTCGAAGGCGACAATTGGGAGATTGCAAACGCCGATTCGGAGCAATGCTTAGAACCGTCCCGAAGCCTAAGAAGCCCACCTGCATACGTTACGCTACCTTATTCCGTAGGCTCAGCGAATTTCTCAAGAACAAGGCCGCGCGGGGAATCGCCGCTTAGGTGCGTGCTGAGGATGGCAGCTGGGACTGACAAATTGATTTCAACACCGCCGGGCGCGTCGCACCGCCGAACGCTGAATATTGCGGACAGGTGGGGCGCTGCCCATCCAAGGCGGTTTCTACCATTGTCGCGGGACGGCGAGGGCCGATTTCGAACGCCGAGTGTTAGTCAAAGGATTTGGGCAAGCATCAGCGCCAGGCGGGAACCTGTCTGCGGTTCATCGCGTCGCTCATTGCCGGACACGCACGTACAGAGGATGGCGCGCAAGTGGCTAGCGTGAAGTTTCTTGACAGAGTCCGAACGGTCGCGTCGGGCCGTAATGATCTTGTTCTGGTGGCGCTGCTGATCACGATCATTTTCATGATGATCATCCCACTGCCGCCGGTCCTGATGGATGTGCTCCAGGCCGCCAACCTGGGACTCTCGGCACTCCTGCTGATGATGGCGGTCTATATTAAATCCCCCCTTGCGTTCGTCTCCTTTCCGTCGGTCCTCTTGGTGACGACGCTATTTCGGCTATCGCTTGGAGTCGCCGCGACACGCACTATCTTGCTTCATGCAGACGCCGGCCAGATCATCAAGACCTTCGGGGACTTCGTGGTGGCCGGCAATCTCGTGGTGGGCGCAGTCACCTTTTTGATCATGACGATCGTTCAGTTTGTCGTCATCACCAAGGGATCTGAGCGTGTCGCGGAGGTTGCTGCACGGTTTTCTCTGGATTCGATGCCGGGCAAGCAAATGAGCGTTGACGGCGACTTGCGTGCCGGCAGTATTGATATGCGAGAGGCAAGTCGGCGCCGCAGTGCGATTGAGCGCGAGAGCCAGCTGTACGGTGCCCTGGACGGCGCCATGAAGTTTCTCAAGGGTGACGCCATCGCGGGCTTGATCAGCATTGCCGTGAACATCGTAGGCGGGATCGCGATTGGTTCGTTTCAAAAGGAAATGGGGTTGTACGAGGCGCTCGAGGTTTATGCGATCCTGACCATCGGAGACGGACTCGTCGGTCAGATACCGGCTCTCTTCACGGCGATTACAGCGGGGTTTATCGTTACGAGGGTTAGTGACGAAAATGGCGGTGCAGATCTCGGCAACGAAATCGGCGACGAGGTGAGCGCACAACCACGTGCGCTGATTGTCGCGTCATTCATTCTCCTTCTCTTTTCGTTCGTCCCTGGATTTCCGACGGGAGTCTTCATGATCTTGGCGCTCGTAGTCGGAGGCGGTGGCTGGCAACTACAGCGTAGTCGGCGGCTGGCCGCACCGGCAGTGCGTCGCTACTCGGCGAGAGGGGGAGCGCGCTTAACGGCGTCGGACGAGCCGACCGGCGGCGGTGATGAAGCCGGCGATAATGACATCACGTTCACCGTGCCACTGATGATCGACATTGGTCACGACGTTCAGGCGGTCATCCCTCCCGATCTGCTGAAGAAGGCATTGGATGCCGAACGGCACGCCCTCCTTCTTGATCTCGGCGTCCCTCTTCCAGCGATCAATGTGCGGGTGAACGACAGCTGCAAGGACGGAGCGTACGTCATCATGGTAAATGAAATACCATGCGGTGAAGGGCGACTGCGATCGCAACATCTTTTGGCACGCGGTACTCCAGAGAACCTCGATCTTGTGGGCATTCCATATGTTCTGGACAAATCCTTCCTTCCTCGGATCGAGACGGTCTGGGTGGACGCCATACATCGCGAATCATTGCGAGCTGCCAACATCCCTTTCCTGGAGTCGGTTCAGATCCTTAGCTACCAAACTGGTCAAATTCTGCGCAGGCATGCTGCCGAGTTTGTCGGGATCCAGGAGACAAAAACTATTTTGAATCGCGTCGAGGTGTGGTTTCCCGAGCTCGTAAGGGAAGTGCTGCGCTCAGCGCCTCTGCAGAAGATTTCAGAGGTCTTTCAACGACTCATCGCGGAGGAGGTTTCATTGCGTAACATGCGTACCATCCTCGCCGCACTGGTCGAACGCGCACAGATCGAAAAAGACATTGTCCTGCTGACGGAGCATGTGCGCTGTGCGCTAAGGAGGCAACTCTGCACGCCTTATTGTATCGGCAGGAACCTGCTGCCCGCTTACCTTCTTACGCCAGACGTGGAAGATACCGTGCGCAACGCCATTCGGCAGACTTCCGCCGGCAGTTATCTCGCCCTTGACGCTCGAACCACAGGGCAGATCATTGACGCGATACGAGAGGCTATCGGCAACCTTAACCAGCAGCCGCACAAGCCGGTGCTGCTGGCTTCAATGGATATACGTCGATACGTACGCAAGGTCATCGAAACCGAATTCTACGAACTTCCAGTGCTATCGTATCAGGAGCTTCCCCCCGATATCTCCATACAGCCATTGGGAAGGATATCGCTGCAATGAAAAACGCGAACATAGAACAAGATGTTCTCACGGGCGATCAGACCCAGCTGTCCTTGCATGTGCTATCTGGCCCCAACAAGGGGGCCGAGACATCGCTCGGCGATGGAGCGTGGCTAGTCGGTAGCCATGACGCTGACGACCTTACCTTCGCAGATCCGGAACTGGTTGACTCACATCTTCGCATTGTCATCGAGGCCGGGCAAATCCAGATCACCGCACTCGCACCGGGTGTGCTCATCTGCGGTAGTGATTGTCTAACAGAGTGCCCGACGACCCTCGATCCACTCACTCCGGTTCAGGTTGGGCGGACGATTTTCAGTATCGGCCCGACCGGTGGCAGCTTTCCCGAGATCGACGCCGTGGTCGAGGGCAGAAGGCCGGATGCAGAGCGTGCCCCCCCAGCTCCCGACGAACCGGCGACCGGGGGGCGAGAAGCTGGTCTTGGGATGAACTCGATACCTCGGCCATTTCGGCTTGGTGCAGCCGCTTGCGGCCTTCTGATCATCGTCTACGGAACTTACGCCGGGATAGCGAGTGTTGTTTCCTCTTTCACCTCGGCCCCTGTTCCGGGTACCGATCCGATCAAAATTGCCAGGAACGTCCTTCGCGATTTGAAGGTCCGAAGCGGGCTCAGCATCGCCCTCTCCGATGATAAGCTGATCATCGACGGCGACTTGGGACCTGGAGAGGCGACAAAGATCAAAGCAGCCCTACGCGACGCCGGGCTAACAGCAGAGGTAACACCGAAATTGGCGACCGCCACCGCCCTGTCTGATGCAAAGATCATCGACCTGTCAACGACCGTAATACGGGCATTCGGTATCGAGGGGAGTGTTCGCGTGGGAAGCGCCGGAGGGATATCAATAGCGGGATATGGCCCGAGTGATGCAGTCGTCAAAGCGGCCCTTCATCGCCTGCAGCAGGATATTCCCGGAGTCCGCACAATTGATGACACAGTCACAACGCCGGACCGCGCACGAACCTTTCTGGAGACAGCGACGACAGCCGAACTCCGTCGCTCCATTCGCATCGTGGTGAAGCCAGACGTCATCCTGGTTTCGGGGGCGCTTACCCCAACCGCCTATAGCGAATGGAAGACCGTTGCCTCCCGCTTTGAGGAGGAGTTCGCGCCCCACATTCGGCTAGAGGCACACTGTTCGCCAGTGGTATTGCCGACAGCGAGAGGTGTGCACCTCGGCCGGTCTCCATTCATCGTCGTTCAGAACGGAACGCGCCTGAAAGTCGGCGACAACATCGATCATTTCGGCAAGATCGTTGTCATCGATCGCGACGGAATGCTTGTGCGTATCGGAGAGGCCGACGTGCACGTTCCCTATCCGAACAAGCCGGAATGGATAGCAGAGGAGGATCAACTGTGAGCGAGCATCTGGCCATGCTTGAGCTGCAGAAACACCTGGTAGATGACGTCGATGGCGCAGAGCTATCTGCCCTCAAGAGAGAGTTTGAGAGTTGGCGACAATCGTTGAAACGTGACATGGATGGCGGCGTCACGCGGCGTCATTTCGACGCATTGTGCACGTTGCTTGACGCAATAGATGCGGCAACAGACGTTGTTAATACAACATGGATGCACCACCACAGCGGTCTGTCCTCTGGCTTGGAGGGGTAAGGTGGATTTCAGGACGATAAGTGGGCCTCTTGGCAGATCTGTTGCGGCATCGGAACGCAGCCTAAGAAGTCACATGGCGACCATGAATCCGGACGACACCATGGATCAGCTCAAGCTTCAGCTCTCAATGAACACACACACTACACTCTTGAGCCTGAATTCGACCGTTATCAAAGCGGTTCACGAAGCGCTCAATGGTATTATCCGGAATATCGCCTGAACGACGACGTTTCTTGGGTGCTATGTCTTCCAGCTTTATGCAACTACGTCATCTCCGATATTTCACGGGCATCGTGGATGCTGGTAGTTTTTGCCAAGCAGCGGCGACAATCCACGTGGCGCAGCCGGCCCTGAGTCAGCAGATGGCTGCCTTGGAAGCCGAGCTTGGCGTCGTGCTGCTGCACCGTAGCGTACGCGGCGTTCGCCCGACTCGCGAGGGCAAGGTCTTTTATCGTGAGGCCACGTCCATTCTTCAACAGGTTGACCAACTGCGCGGCATCATCCGCTCTACGGCAGGAGAACCGGAAGGTGTTGTAAGGCTCGGCATGTCCTCAGCGCTCGCCGCTTCGTTCGCCTGCGCCCTGATAAAAGCCAGCCGGAGAGTGCTGCCAAAAGTACGCCTCCATCTTGTTGCGGGTGACTCTCTTCAGATGAAGCCGCTCATCGTATCACGAGCGCTTGATATCTGCGCTGTGCTTGAGGATGAACCCACCTCAGGTGTTGCTCGGCAGTCACTCTTTCAGCAGCGACTCCACCTGGTACGTCCTCCCGATACAGGAGAAGTCGCTCCCGCCGTTTCGGTTGAGGAATTGGCCGAGCTCCCCCTTGTATTGCCGACGCGCCCAAACACAATTCGCGACGTACTAGATCGGACGTTTGAAGTGGCCGGCGTGATGCCGAACTGCATCGCAGAAGTCGACACCTTCGCCAGTGCGCTCTCCTTTGTCAGGGCCGGTCTCGCAAATGCGATCATGCCCAAGGGCGAAATTCCCGATATTCCAGGCGACGAAGATCTGAGGCCGCTCGTGATAGATCCACCGATCCATCTGACAGCCTGCCTCATCTCTTCTGGCGACCTCGCCCCCGCCGCGGAAGCCGTGAGCGCCTTGCTGATTGCGCAGGTACGAAAAGTGCTTCAAATAAGACCTCTTGCAGGACGCGAGCTGATTACGACACCTGATCTCGATTCAAAAGCCGAGACCCTAGCCGTTGCCAAGTGACAGTTCAGTGGCAGGCGGTTCACCTACTAGAGGTGATAGGAAATGCGTATCACAAATGGACAATTGGGAACGGTGTTTCAGGCGGCGCAACGCACCGGGATTGCATCACAGGGCTTGCTGGTTGCGCCGCACAGGGCCAAGTCGAATCCGACTCCATCGACCAAGTGTCTTGCCGCCCCACAGGATGCTTCTGATATTCGTGGTCAAATCAACGCTGCGAAATGCAGTGACGGAGAGCAAGCACGCGGAAGCGGCAACTCGCCCGGCTTGGCCGCTTCCGTGATGAAGTACGCTTTTGCAGTGGGGGGGGCGGCGCATCTCTATAACAAAGCAGCCAATGATTGTTGTTCTCTCCACTATTGCGAAACTACGATTGCGAAGTGTGACTCGCTACGTACCTCCCGGACCATTTGATCGCGGGCGATGATGACGGGCATTGGCCGAGTCGGGAAGTTGCACATTGCAGGGTTTGAAGCCGACAGGACCGGTGGAGCGTGCGCGTCTCGCACTGAGCCCGGTCTCGGCGATGGAGAAGGTAGCAAAACGTACGCTTCTGTCGTGGGGCAGATGCACGCTGGGCCTCGAGAGCTAAAGGCCTCTGCTCGCGCAGCGTCTGGTCCTCGTGATGTCTTCCGTGATGGGCTTGCCGATCCCTCCGGTGGCTCACATCAAATCCACGCGGCTGCACAATACGCAACCGGTGGGAGGCGCGGTGATCCTTTCTCCGTGTCGGAGCGTGGCGTACAAGGTTGGGGCGCAGGTTCGTCGCGTTCAGGCGACGAAAACTGGCCGGTCGATCCAGTAACTAGACGCTCGCAAACAGGCGCGTTCGTATCACAGAGGCAATCCGCGTCCATACAGAGCGGGGCAAAGCAGCGCACCGATGAGGTGGGCGCATACAACCTGCACCTTACAGACTTGGAGCGACATGGACGTGTAGATCTTGAAGCAAAGCTTCGTAAAGCGCTGGAGGCCATTCAACGCGCTTGTCTCAAATCCGATATCGATGCATTCTCAAGGGTCGTGGTCGATCATACAAGCCGAAATAATCCCAAGCAGCTGAGGATGCCGTGGTTGGCAACCTTCCTGCAAAAGGTCGCAACTCATTTCGAAAGGGAATTTGTTCCGCGCTTGGAAGATGCTGTCCATAGCGAGAAATCCTGGTGCTACGCTACGACATGCAATGCGGTAAGTAGGGAGGCCGGAGGTCAGGCAGGCATACTAGCCTGCAAGGCCATGGCAGAACAGGTATCGCGGCTTGCTCACCAGCTAATGAGGAAAGTGGAGCCGGGGGCGCTTTCGCTCTTCGCATTGTCATTCGGTCGTCACCCAGGCTCGACTAAATGCCGCGATGCAACGACGAAAGTCGCCAAATTGTATTGCGGCGAAAACAGAGTGCGTGAGGAGCCGAACGGTCAAGATCTGTCATTGCTGGTAAACAGTTTCAGCAAGTGGCCGAAAGAACCCTCCTGTCGGAAGGCGGCAGCTGCGATCGCCAGTGAGATGCTTTCCCGCAAACGATCCGACTTTAAGCCGCAGGAGCTGGCGACTCTGGTGAACGGCTTCTGCAAGTGGCCGAGCGAGCCAGGTTGTCGTATGGCGGCTGTCGCAATTGCTGATAGCGTGCGTCCCCACCGCCTTTCTGAGTTTAATAAGCAGCACTTGGTGAACCTGGTGAACGGTTTCAGCAAGTGGCCTGACGAGCCCGGTTGTCGTAAGGCCACAGTCGCAATCGCCGGTGAGGTGCGTCCTGGCCAGCTCTCCCATTTTGAGCCGCGGGCCTTGGCGAACCTGGTGAACGGTTTCAGCAAGTGGCCCGACGAGCCTGGTTGTCGTAGGGCCACAGTCGCAATCGCCGGTGAGGTGCGTCCTGGCCAGCTCTCCCATTTTGAACCGCTGCACCTGACGAACCTGGTGAACGGTTTCAGCAAGTGGCCCGACGAACCAGGATGTCGTAAGGCCACGATCGCGATCGCCGGTGAGGTGCATGGCGGCCAGCTCTCACATTTTGAACGACAGACCTTGGCGGTCCTGGTGAACGGTTTCAGCAAGTGGCCGGACGAACCATCCTGTTGCGAGGCTACTGTCGCAATCGCCGGTGAGGTGCGTGGCCGCCAGGTGTCCCATTTTGAACGACAGACCTTGGCGGTCCTGGTGAACGGTTTCAGCAAGTGGCCGGACGAGCCGGACTGCCGCAAGGCCACAGTCGCAATCGCCAGTGCGGTGCATTCCCGCAAGCTATCCGATTTTGAACCGCGGCACCTGGTGAACCTGGTGAACGGTTTCAGCAAGTGGCCGAAAGAACCGTCCTGTTGCAAGGCCACAGTCGCAATCGCCGGTGCGGTGCTTTCTCGCAAGCCCGCCGATTTTGAACTGCAGCACCTTGCGAACCTTGTGAATGGTCTCAGTAAGTGGCGGGACGAGCCAGATTGTCGCAAGGCCATAGTCGCAATCGCTGGCCAGGTGCATCGCGGCAATCTCTCTGCCTTCAATCAGCAGGCCTTGGCGAACCTGGTGAACGGATTTAGCAAGTGGCCGAAAGAACTTTCCTGTCGCGAGGCGACAGTCGTAATCGCCGATGGGGTGCTTTCCCGCAAGCTCTCCGATTTTAAGCCGCAAGAGCTAGTGAACCTGGTGAATGGTTTCAGTAAGTGGCCGGTCGAGCCAGGTTGTCGTAAGGCCGCAGTCGCAATCGCTGGTAAGGTGCGTCCCCACCAGCTCTCCGATTTTGAATCGCAGGACCTGGCGAACCTGGTGAACGGTTTCAGCAAGTGGCCGGACGAGCCAGGTTGTCGGAAGGCAATACTCGCAATCGCCGATGAGGTGCGTCCGGGCCAGCTTTCCGATTTTGAACCGCACGCCTTGGCGAACTTGGTGAACGGTTTCAGCAAGTGGCCGGTCGAGCCGGGTTGTCGCAAGGCCACAGTCGTAGTCGCCGGTGAGGTGCGCGGCGGCAAGCTCTCCCATTTTGATTCGCAGGCCTTGGCGGTCCTGGTGAACGGTTTCAGCAAGTGGCCGGTCGAGCCGGATTGTCGCAGCGCCACAGTCGCAATCGCCGGCGAGGTGCGTGGCGGCGAGCTCTCCTGTTTTGATCCGCAGACTTTGGCGAACCTGGTGAACGGTTTCAGCAAGTGGCCGGTCGAGCCGGATTGTCGCAAGGCCACAGTCGCAATCGCCGGCGAGGTGCGTGGCGGCGAGCTCTCCTATTTTGATCCACAGGCCTTGGCAGTCCTGGTGAACGGCTTCAGCAAGTGGCCGGTCGAGCCGCATTGTCGCGAGGCCACAGTCGCAATCGCCGGTGCGATGCTTTCCCGTAAGCTATCTGATTTTGAACCGCAGCACCTGACGAATCTGGTGAACGGTGTCAGCAAGTGGCCGAACGAGCCGGATTGTCGCGAGGCCACAGTTGCGGTCGCCCATGCGGTGCTTTCCCGCAAGCTCTCCGATTTTAAGCCGCAAGAGCTCGTGAACCTGGTGAATGGTTTCAGCAAGTGGCCGGACGAGCCGGATTGTCGCAAGGCCGCAGTTGCAATTGCCAGTACGGTGCTTTCCCGCAAGCTCTCCGATTTTGATCCACAGGCCTTGGCCAATCTGGTGAACGGTTTCAGCAAGTGGCCGGACGAGCCGAATTGTCGCAAGGCTACAGCCGCAGTCGCCGGTGGGATGCGTCCAGGCCAGCTCTCCCATTTTGATCCAAAGGCCTTGGCCGTCCTAGTGAACGGTTTCAGCAAGTGGCCGATCGAGCCGCATTGTCGCAAGGCGACAGTCGCAATCGTCGGTGCGGTGCTTTCCCGCAAGCTCTCCGATTTTGAACCGCAGCACCTGACGAACCTGGTGAACGGTTGCAGCAAGTGGCCGGGGGAGCCGGATTGTCGAAAGGCCACAGTCGCAATCGCGGGTATAATGCGTCGCGGCCAGCTCTCCGATTTTGGACCGCAGGCCTTGTCCAACTTGGTGAATGGTTTCTGCAAGTGGCCGGACGAGCCGGAATGTCGCACGGCCACAGTCGCAATCGCGAGTGTAATGCATCGCGGCCAGCTCTCCGATTTTGGACCGCAGGCTTTGGCCAACCTGGTGAATGGTTTCAGCAAGTGGCCGGACGAGCCGGAATGTCGCACGGCCACAGTCGCAATCGCGGGTATAATGCGTCGCGGCCAGCTCTCCCATTTTGATCCACAGGCCTTGGCCAACCTGGTGAATGGTTTCGGCAAGTTGCCGGCGGAGCCGGATTGTAGCAATGGCACAGGTGCAATCGCCGGTGAGGTGCTTTCCCGCAAGCTCTCCGATTTCGAACCGCACCACCTGGTGAACCTGGTAAACGGTTTCAGCAAGTGGTCGGACGAGCCGGATTGCCGCGACGCTGCGGTCGCGATCGCCGGCGAGGTGAGTCCCGGCCAGCTCTCCCATTTCGATCCACAGGCCATGGCTGTCCTGGCGAATGGTTTCAGCAAGTGGCCGAACGAGGCGGCGTGCCACCAGGCGATCATACGCCTCGCACGCGACCTCGGTACGAGAGGCCGGCGCTTCGGTGATTTTACTACACCTCAGCTCAGCATGATTGCCCATGCTCTCGGGCGAAGTTGCATGAGGGGGGAGGACACCGGAGAAATTACAGAGACGGCGCTACTGAGCGATCGGCTACATCGGGTGGCCCATCATCTTGAGTATGCGGCTGATCGCTTGGAACAAGCCGATGTTCTAATCATCGCCACCATTTTCAAGGCCCTGAGTAAGGCCCGGTTGTTCGACGATCTTGGCTTACTCGCACCGATCGGGTTAGCTCGGCTCGAGGAATTGCTTCATGGCTCCGGCTTTATGGCCGAGAACAACCTCGAGTCGATGGGCAACCTTTGCGTCGCTCTGCTGCCGCTGGCCTGCAATTCGCAAAAATCGACGCGCCGACACCGTAGGCAAGCTCTATACCTGCTGAACGATCTCCAACCAGTCTTGGAGCAGAAGGTCGCGGCTCATCTCACAGCAAGCGATACCGAGAGAACCCGCGGATCATTGTCGACCCGCCGTCCCGCCCTCTCAATCTATCAGGTGCTCAAGGCGCGTGAGGTCCTGGCGAGTTTTTACCGGCGACCGCATGTCGAGGGCAGCAAGCCCGATTTGGCGATCAGGCGGCAAGAGCTGGAAAGCGGGTCCAAGAAGATGCTGGCGAACGCGCGCGACCTCATTCAAGGCGATCTTTCGGACAAAAGCTGGAATCTCATCGCACAGATTGAGGAAGACGAGACCATTGATGCGCTGGACACATTCATGACGCATGATGCGGCGAGGATCCGGGCTCAACATCCTGCATCCGTCTTCGACGTGCATCAGGTTCTGCAAGCCATGGATCACGAGCCCAGGCCGCCGCAGGGTGAGGTAGGGCTGCTGCAGTTACCAGTCGTTGACATGCAGGGGCGGCGAGTGGCCACGGAGCCGGAGACGCGATATTCGATTTTTCATCGACTGACCTCGGGGGTCTTGCCCGTAGTCGCGGTGCAACTCCCGGCAAAGCCGAGCGCGTTCATGTTGGCGCGTACGCTCGCCGTCGAAGGTGTGCCATATCGCATGGATCTGTTCGGCGGAAGCAAGTTAAAAGCGCCAAGGCCAACTCTGTCGCAAATCGCAGCGACCGTTCCTGGCGAGCCTGACCCTATAACTCCCGGGGGAAAGCTCCTGGCGATACCTTATTCCGAAACCGCTCCCGGCACAGCGTTCGAGCAGCTATCCCGCGCCTGGGCCCCGTTCAAAGAGGCATATTATTACACTCAGCGCAGAGGGTTTGCGGCGCCACCTGCAGTCAGTGATCTCAGCCCTCACGACTACGCGCTGGAGGGAGCGTTCAGGCTGTTGCTACTGCCGGACCGGCCTGCCAACGAGCAGCATCCATTCAGGCTGACTGGACCAGATGGCCCGATCGCTTTGCGGCCGCATGACGGCTGCGGCTTCATAAAGGCATCGCTGGCCGAGCGTATGGGCGTTATTCGCCTGGTTGCCCAAGGCGCTGATCGGGTCCATGCTTTCGCTGAGGGAAGGAGATCATCGCTGCCCGCCTCGGCGTTGCAACACTATCCGCGCAGCGAGCAGGTGGCACAAGAAGCGCGCGAGAAGGCCAAGAGCTGGCTTGAGAGCAGAGAAGGAGAAACCCTGACGGCCGATCAGCTGTTTCGTACCGTGACGGCCGGACACATCGATGGTCCCGGCGCCGTCGCCGTACCCTCCGGTGACGGCGATCTCCATGTACCGACGCTCAAGAGCGATACGTTGACAGGAACAAATGGCGTTCTGGTCGGCCGGTCCCCCTATGACAAGGCCAACCTGCGGCCATTCGCCGCCGAGCACGTTAAGTTATCATTCGACGGAGACCCGACTGCGGCATTTCTCGATAAATGCGTGGCTATGCAATACAGCTTCAATGTCGCGCAGAAGTCACGAAAGCAACTGACGCCCGAGGATCCGACGTTTTTTTCGAAAGGCATCCTGATCGTGGTGCCGGAGGAGATGTGGCCATCCAACTACGCCGACCGTGGGCTGGTGATGTCTGCCGAAGATGTCAAGTCGCATTCGAACTGGACCCAGCGCAAGGACCGCGTAACGGTAGACACACGGGTCGACTGCGTCGGCATTCTCCAGGCGACCGAATTGTTTGCTCCGGGGTCCTTGGTGGCCGTACCGATCGGTGAACAAAAAAAACTCGATGGTGACTTTGACGGTGATACCGTCATTATCATCGGTGACAGGCCGCAGCTTTATGCCCATGTTCGCGCGTTTGATCAGAAGGAGCAAGCTCGCAGAGTTCGCTCGCTCAAGCCGCCAAAATCGCATACGCCGGCAATGGAGGGCGGTAGCTACCAATTCAGTCGTGGCCGCCAGATCCTCGCTGCCACGCAGGATGTCTTGGAAACTTATAGTACCCTGCAGCGACACTTTCTTGCGCAATCCCATCAAGCGCAGCGGTGGTTTGCCGAACGGGCCATCTTCGGCATCTACGAGGGCGTTCATCACGAACTGCGAAGAGACATCCGCGACCTGTTGAATCAGGAACAGGTCAGCAGCCAGGATATTCAAGCTAAGCTCGAGAGGGCAAGGGACGAGATCGCGGCTGCAGACCATCCGGTCGCTCGCGAAGCGGCGGTGCGGCTCGTCGCCGACCTCAAGGCGTGGGCAGCAAGAGAAGATGAGCAGGTTCTGCCCAAGGCGGTCGAAAGCGGCTCGGATCCAAACTCGACGGTGAGTGAGACGCTTTCGGAGCTTTTCCCGGACTTGGCGGAAGCCTATCAGGTTGCTCCTCACCCACGCGACCGCGTCCAGTCATTGCTCGATCACTATCCTGCGCGCATCGATCCCCGACCGGATGGTTACATTCCGGACGATTGCGTCCAAAGCGCAAATAACCTCCTGAGCCTCGGCATCAAGGTTGGGACCGACGCCTATAAGTCCGATACAGGCGCCCCGCTCTTCATGAAAAAAAGCCGAGAGCTGCAGCGGCTCCTGCAACAGACGCCGGGCCTGAACTCCGCACCCTTCGGCAAGAGCTTGGCGGCAACCCTCAGCCAGGGAAGGTTCGACGTCGATGCGACTTTGGAGGATCTAAAGGACAATCCCACGCTGGCGGCTTCAATCATGGAAGCCTCGATCGGGCTCGCCGTGGAGAAGCACATTCTGCCCAAATCCTCTGGCCGGCAGCCTGTCGCCGAGAATTCCACCGTGACGGTCAAGCTGACCCGCGAGGAGGCCTCAAAGCGCGCCCAAATGGAGGCTGCCCGCGCTAAGGCGGAAGAGGAGGCAATCACCACCACGGCCTTCTTGGTTGCCCGAGCCCTCAGGAAGGCAAACCTCCAGGTGAATATGCCCCATCTCGATCATCGGTTAAAATCTGAAAGCTCGATTAGAAAGCAGCTCACCGGTAAGAGCGTAGTCTCCGACGCCGCACAATTGATCAGCAACGCTGTCCGTCACGTCTTCGAAATCCCTGACAAGGATTTCAGACTTGCCTTCATGAAGGCCATGCTCGCGTTTGAGGAGCAAGGCTACGCCGAAATTAGCACCGCTAATTGGTTCAGGATGCACGATCCGGCCTTCGTTGGCATCAAGTCCGTGCTTGCCACTCCCGGCAGCTACCGCTTCGAGGTGGAGTTTCATACACCAGCTAGCTACCAGGCCAAGGTCGTCAACCACGATACTTACAAGGAGCTGGAGAAACTTCGCCAGCAAGCGAGCGGAGACGCTCAGGAGCAACGTGAAGCCGAAGAGCTCGCGCAGCGCGCGCGAGAGGTCTGCAAGGAGGTCGCAATCCCAGATGGTGCCCAAAGCATCTCCCACTGGCAGGTCGAAGAGAGTCGTAGATGGGGCGCCAGCGCAGCCTTTGGATTGCGAGCTGTCGAACGGCCAAGAACGCTTGAGAGATCACCGATCGCACAAGAGATTGTCACTGCTCTCGGCACGCGGCCGATCGTGCTCGTCGGCCTTCCCGCGTCCGGCAAATCCACGATCGGCGCGTATCTCGCAACACGCCTGAGGCTGCCATTCATCGATTCCGACAAACAGATTGAGAAGGTAACCGACATGTCGATATCGGATACTTTCGCAACGAAAGGCGAGCCGTGGTTCAGGGATTGTGAGGCAAAGGTTATCGCGCAATCTCTCGAGAAAGGGCCCGCGGTGCTCGCGACCGGTGGCGGTTCGTTTATGTGTGAGGAGACCCGACACCTTATCAGCGAGAAAGCGGTCTCGATCTGGCTCGACACCGACCAGAACAAGATTCGAAAGCGCCTTTCAAAGGACAAGAGCCGCCCGTTGTTGCAGACCAGCGATCGGAATAAAGCCTTCAATGAAATGGTCGAGAAGCGGACGCCACATTATCGGCACGCCGATCTCACCTTCGTTCCGCGGGAGAAGAGAGACAACAAGAATGCAGATGTATGCGTGCAGGCACTACGGACCTACCTCTGTGGCAATGGCGCGCCGGACGCGTCAAAATGACGGCCCTTTCGGGAGCTCGTACGACGATCCAACTGCGCTCTCGTCCGGGCTCCGCAGGCGCGCGAAAAAGGGATGGTTCAGTCCGTCGAACTGCTCCGGAGGGCCGAAGTGCAGCTCTACGCGATGGCGCCGCAGCTACCCCCAACAGCCGGCTTGATCCTCGCCAACGGAAGCGCGCGAGGCAACCATGAGTGTGGCTTGCCGGCGACATGGGAGGTCTCGTAGGCGCGCGATCCGCGTTTTGACTCGTACGCTGATCGCTTCCTTCTTCGTTGAACCAGCCGGTGTCGACCTGCCACGATCTCCTGCAACATCGCTAGGGCGGCCATTATCGCGGCTTCGTCTCGGCCAAGCCCCGCAGAAACGCCGAGCGCGCGCCGTCAAACGGACGTTTAAAATCAAAAACAGGCGCACCAAAAAAGCGTCATCTATTGAAGCCATTCTTCTCATGAAATCCTTGCGCTTCGGGCGTAGCAACTAAGCTTACTTTGGCGCGACGACCTGCAGCAAGAAACCGGCTTATGGCCAACTCAAGCATCGTTTCGCCAGCCCTGTAGCCGGCTGGGTGCGTCGCCAGATGCTTAACCTCAGTGCCGACACTACGCTGCTGCTGCGTCATCACAGTGGCAGGGCTGTCTTCGAGCTTATAGACCAGGTTATTTTTGCCATGCCCTTGTAGGCCAGCGACACAGAACATGCCGCGTTGATTGAGTGGCCTTTTCGCGGCAGGTCGGAGGTGGCTGCGCATTCCAGGGATGGTGATCAGGTGTTCCAGGCGATGGTGATCACGGATTCCAGCGATCATGATCAGGTGCGGAGGCGAACACGACTGACGGGTTTATGTGGGCTGGAAATGGTCTCCTGGTCAAGGCTGGCCGATTGGTTTGGAGATCGTCCTGGCGGTCCATGGGAGGGCCCCGTGTGCGGCGCGGAGTGCCCCCACGAGCGACGGCAGCGACACGCGCGGGAGGGGCCTGTGGGCCGGCGGGACGATCGAGCGCGAGGTGCTCACGTGGTTTTCCTTTCGCCGGCCTGCCGGCGCACACTGTCGCCTTTGAGCTCGACGGTGGGCATTGTGAATGATGCGGTCCAATATCGCATCGCCGAGAGTGGAATCGGCAATGACGTCGCCATTGCGACACGGGGATCTGGCTTGTGATCAACAAGGATCCCTTGTCCTAGCAATCATCGACGATCTCGAGCAGATCGCGGCGCTGGTCGGCGGTGAGCGGTTCGGGTCCCCATTCGTCCAGGATGAGGAGATCGACGCTCTCAAGCGCGGCGATCAGGCGCGCCAAACGGCCTTCGCCGCGCGCCTGAGCGAGATCGGCGAACAGGCGGGATGCTCGCTTGTAGAGAACGGAGAAGCCGTCGCGGCAAGCCTTGTTGCGCGAGCGCGCAGGCAAGCCAGGACTTGCCGGTGCCGGTTGGGCCGACAATGACCAGGTGGTTGGAATCGCGGATCCATTGACAGGTAGCGAGGTTCTGGCAGAGCGAACGATCGAGGCCACGGGCGGTGCGGTGAGGCGGCGGTTGTCGCGGGCGGTGACCTCGCGATCGACGAGGAGGCCGAGCCAATCGGCGTGCGGCATTCCGGTCGCCTCGGGATTGTTCTGCAGTTCGACGAGGGTATCGGCCATGGCGGTGAGGCCGAGTACGCGCAAGCGATCGACGGTGGGGTGAATGAGCATGCTGATCTCCTGATCAATTGTAGTAGTTGCGGCCACGGATGTTGGCGTGGAAGAGGATTGGCGCCTCCTCAGTGGGAGGAGCGGTTCTGTCGGTGCAGTTCTTGAGGACGGCGACGACCGATTTGTAGGAACGAGCGTTGAGCAGCAGGGCACGGGCGCAGGCAGCGTCGACGCGTTCCTGGCCCAGCCCGAGAATGCCGATGGCCGAGCGGAAGCCTTGTTCCGGATGCGGCCACGACCGCAGGATGACGTCGATCAGCGTCTCGGCGTCGGGGCCGACCTTGGCGGCCTCGGAGCGAATGCGCTCATGGGTCCAGTCACGATAGCGGCGATGCGAGCTCGGCATGTGCTCGGGGATCGTCGTCGAGCGATGCGGCAGCGTGCTGCGCAGATGCGAGGCCACGCGCTTGCATGCAGGAAGATCTCGACGGTCTTCTGGGTAATCCGCCCCTCGACCTCCTGATGCACGAGTTTGTGAGGAACGCTGTAGTAATGCTTGGCGATCTCGATGTGATAATCGAGGTTGACCCGGCAGCGCTTCCACTCGGCATACTCGTAGGTTCATCCGGCAAGGGGGTGAGCGCCGGACGATCGAGCTCCTCGAACAGGTCGCGCCGACTTCGTCCCCAGCTGCGCAGCGGTCGATTGTTCAGCTCGACAAGAAGCGCGTAGATCGCCTCGTTGAGGGCGATGAGCGAGAAGAAGCGGCGGTTGCGCAGACGCGCCAGAATCCATCGCCCGACGATTTGGACCTCGACTTCGACTTCGGCTTTGTCGCGCGGCCGATACGGCCGCGCTGGAACGATGGCGGTGCGGTAATGGCGGGCGAGATCGGCATAGGTCCTTGGCCATTGGCTCGTGAAAGCAGGCCCGGGTGATGCCGGCCTTCAAATTGTCGCTCACAGTGTGCCGGGCCACACCGCCGAAAAAGGCAAAGGCCCGAACGTGCGAGGCGATCCAGTCCGGCAGGCTCTGGGTGAGGCTGGCCTCGGCGTAGGTGTAGTTCGAGGCGCCGAGCACGGCGACGGAAGATCTGTGCACTGCGCACCTCACCGCTGAGCCCGTCACCTGATGGGCCGAGGATTGACGCCCAAAGAATCGCCTTGCGCTCCAAATGATGAGTAAGCGGCAAAGAGACCCCGTCTGGCGCTGGGGGTGAGCAATCGGCTATCGGCTGCTGATTTTGTGAGCCGATGTGAGCTTCTATGTCTGCGCTTAAAGCGTGATGGCATTAGCTTCGATAGCCTGAGTTTTTGAGGTAGTTGGCGCATTCTTCGGGCGTGAAGGCGTCGAGGAGTTCACCGATAGCGGCGCAGACCGCGTCGACAGTTCGTGCGGCTGCCTTGCGGAGCAGATGTTTGAGCTTGGCGAAGACCTGTTCGATCGGGTTCAGGTCGGGTGAGTATTTTGGCAGGAAGAACAGCTTGGCTCCGGCCGAGCGGATGAGCTGACGCACGGCTTTGCTTCGGTGGCTGCCGAGATTGTCCAGGACGACGATATCGCCGGGACGAAGGATCGGCAGAAGAACCTTCTCGACATAGATCCGGAAGCTCGCGCCATCGATTGGTCCCTCGATGAACCATGGCGCATCGATCCGGTCATGGCGCAGGGCCGCCAGGAAAGTCATGGTTTTCCAACGGCCGTCTGGGACTTTGGCGGGGAGCCTGTGCCCGCGCGGGGCCCATCCCCGCAACGGCGCCATGTCTGTCCGGGTCTGCTGGACGCGGATCGGACATCATCGGCTGGCGGGACAACGTGTTCGTCGAGCAGTTGTGGCGCAGCGTCAAATACGAGGAGGTGTACCTGCGGGCCTATGATAGCGTCAGCGAGGCGCGCAACTCGATCGGCCGATATCTCGACTTTTATAACAGCAGACGTCCCCATTCGAGTCTTGACGGCAGCACGCCGGATCAAGCCTACTTCACCCCGCTGCCGCTCCGCCTGGCAGCCTAACCCCGGCAGACGCTCCACTTATCGATGCGGAGATTCTGTTCAGACAACCGGGACCAGCTCACTCCTGGACGTTCGAGAGCCGTGTTGCTTTGATATGCATCGGCTTCCAAGTGATCGGAGGAATTCGCGCATGTTCAGGCACGCCAAGCTTTTCGTCGATCTCGTCGCCGAGGTTGTATAGCCCTTCTCGTATCGAAGATGTGTCTATCTTTTTCCTTTCCTCTTTCGTCTTCGGCCCCACTACTCCTGTTCCCGCGGAGACTTTTGCTACTCTTTTTAGTACTTCATCGGAGATACCGGTGAGTGTTTCTTCAGCAATTAAATTTGACACCTGCCAAGGAATGCTTGCTTCTGTTCTGCAGATAATGAAAACGGTCCGCCGCTCTTCTTAGAATCAGCAAGGCTCCCAGATCTCCTAAGAAGGAAAGCAAGCCGTTCGGTCTCTTGCGCTTGCACGGCTTGCCTCGTATCGCGCATCATCAATCAACCGCTCAAGGATTTCCATTAATGCCTTCGGCGATTTGTCTGCAAGCAGACAGCCCGATGACACCAGACCCGTCAACCGATGACGAAACTGTAGTATCATACGAAGTGTCGTCGGGTTCGGTATTAACTGGTGCAGTGTAGTGAGAGAGAGAGCGAGTTGGATGGATGTGGGGCATGGTAAAATCAAGTTTTAGGCGTCCCAATTTCTGGCGGCGGTGTCACTTTGCGGTGAACGATGTCGACGCTGCTGCTGGACGTTCGATCGACTGTCAGTTCGTGCTTGTCGCCAGCCCTCACTCAGCCATGACAGACGGTAAATGAGGGTGCTCTGTCACGTACGTATCTCTCCGGCGGCGCTTTCAACTGCCAACATTTCTGACGCTGCGATTCGGCGCTGAGTTCGCGCTCTGGTAAGGAGTCTCTATTGGACTTCACGTCCGCATGCTCCTCCGGGAATTGGTAGGGTTCATTACGTTGTCCCAGCCAGACCTGAGTAGCCTAAGTATGAAACGGGATTGCTGTCCCGGTTCGCATCAAAGAAGAGCCCCAAAACGCCAGGTTTCGCGTTCCAAGCGGGATGGGATTATCGGTTTCCTCCTTCTTGCGCGCAGACTCAGTTATCTCGCACATTGCCGCCGAAACGTACGTACCCGAGCAAGGCCGTCTTGTGAAAAGGTTGGGAGTGTAGTCTTATGGATGTGCATAAGGTCAGTGCGGTGCTGAGCCGCATAGAGGTGGTGGAGAGCGGTCGTCGGCGCCGCTGGACGAGTGCGGAGAAGCTCAGGATCGTAGACGAGAGCTTCGCGGGGCCGCGACTGGTTCCGGCGACCGCTCGCCGGTATCCCCAGTTTTTGCGTCTGTACGATGCGGGCGATAAACGTGGTTCGTGGTCGCGACAAGTGCTGCGCCCGGTCAAACGGCCGAAGATCAACAGAGGATCACGCACGCGGTATCATGGCCGGTTCCGAGAGAGCGATCTTTTCCGTCGCGTGTTAGAGATCGCCTTGTCCGGCTGTATCCAGCGGCCTACATGCGCTCATCAACGCGATCAAGGCCAAGGTAGTCTTCTTTCAATCCGATGCGCCGACGGCCCATCCGCCACGATCGCGCTGCAGTCCTGGATGGGAGCGCCGATACCGCTATTTGGCTCGGCGCCTGGTCAGCTTCCCGAGAGCTAGACCTGCTAGTCTTGTGAGGTGGAAATAACGAGGGCTGAGAAATAAGTGGGGGCTGATCGCGAACCGCATCAGACGGAAACATCGTCAAACGGAGTTAGGAAATGGAGCGAGTCCATGACACTCTCAGAGCGGCAACATTGAGCCCCGATGCTATGTTACACGCCGCTCAGCAACCTGAAACGATAGGCCATGCGGCGTTTGATCGATACCTGAGCGAGATCCCACTACAGCTGGAGCAGCAAGCCAGTGGAGGTCCTTCCCAGCCTGTTATCGCGAGCGACCTTAACGATCGTCTTGATTTGGTGGGCCAGCCGCCAAACATGAAGCTGGTCGTCATTTCGAACCGCGGCGCTCGCTTCGATCCCAATAAACCCCAGAGCGGCGGACTTGCCGCAGGCCTCGAGCCAGTCTTGGAATGTTCCGGGGCGGTCTGGATGTTCTCCTCGGATATCCTCGGCGACGGGACTGAGAAGCCTCTGCTGCTCGAGAAGGCTGGCAAAGCCCATGTGGCCAAGCTCGATCTTCCGGTTGCGCACTATCCCGGCTACTATCGAGATTATTCGAACTCGACGTTGTGGCCGGCATTGCACTCTCTGTCCGACCGGATGTCGCGCACGCAAGCGGGGTACCGCAGCTATCGAGAGATGAACGACTTCATCGCGCGCGCGGCATTTGGCTTGCAGGATCGGGACGCATTCTGGGTGCACGACTATCATTTATTTCCTCTCGCGGCCGACCTTCGTAAGCTCGGCATCGAAGGGCCGACCGGCTTTTTCCTGCATACGCCATGGCCCGCCCCTGACATGATCAAGCTCGTGTCCAATCATCGCGAACTGATGAAGTCGATGCTGGAGTATGATCTGTTGGGCTTTCAGACGAACCGGGACGTGAATAACTTCCTCGCCTGTCTGCGTTCCCATCTCGGGCTGGAGAGCAAGGATGGCGTTGTGATCTCAGAGCGCGGCCAAACGCGATGTCAAAAGTTCCCAATCGGTATCGATCCGAAGCAGTTCGCAGAATACCTGGTTGCAGACTTGTCTCCCGCAGAGCAGGAGAAAGTGTCGTCCTTGCTGAAAAGCGTCGAGGGCACCACGCTTGCGATCGGCGTCGACCGGCTCGACTACACGAAGGGCATCGACAAAAAGGTCGAAGGGTTCAATCAGCTTTTGAAGGCCGAGCCGCGCAGCATCTCGCTGTTGCAGATCGCGCCCCCCTCACGCGCCGACGTCGAAGAGTATCAGAAGTATAAAAACGAGGTGGAGGGCCGGATCAACGAGGTCAATGCCGAGCACGGCACGGACGAGTGGAGCCCGATCCAGTACAAGAACGAATCGTTCAGCCAGTCCGCACTTGCGCGTCTTTACCGCGCTGCGCGTGTTGGCGTCGTGACGCCGTTGCGTGACGGCATGAATCTCGTCGCGAAAGAATATGTTGCTGCACAGAATCCGAAGGACCCTGGCGTTCTGGTGCTCTCGAAGTTCGCGGGTGCGGCTGAAGACTTCAACGACAAGGAGGCGCTGCTGGTGGATCCGAACCGTCCTGAAGAAATCAGGGAGGCAATTTGGCAGGCAGTCAACATGCCGGGTGAGGAGCGTATCGGGCGCTGGCGGTCGATGATGGACAAACTTGAAGCATATACGATCTACCACTGGTCGGCGGACTACCTTCGAGAGCTGGACAAAAGCCAAGTTACCGCCGCTGCGGTGACCGCCTAGGCGGCAGCACGCCAAACATCGACCGTCTCGCACGCGACGGTGCGCTATTCACCGATTACTACGGACAACAATCCTGCACTGCGGGGCGCGCGGCCTTCATCACCGGGCAGACGCCGTTCCGCACGGGCCTGCTGAAAGTCGGCCTACCTGCGGCGAAACAAGGCTTGCAGGAGTCCGATCCGACGATCGCGGATTTCCTCAAACCGCTCGGCTACGCGACGGCGCAAATCGGCAAGAACCATCTCGGGGATCGAAACGCATATCTGCCGACGGTTCACGGCTTCGACGAATTCCACGGCATCCTCTACCACCTCAACGCGCTGGAGGAACCCTACGACCCTCAATATCCGAAGGACGCTAAATTCCGCGAAAGGTTCGGACCGCGCAACATCATCAGCAGCGTTGCCAGCGACGCGGATGATCCGGCGGAGGATCCGCGCTGGGGCCGCGTCGGCAAGCAGAAGATCACGGACGCGGGCCCGCTGCCGCCGCATCCGGGCATGGATCCCGCCGCCAAGGTGAGCATGGAGGACATCGAGCCGGATCTGGTGAGACGTTCGTGCGACTTCATGGACCGCTCGGTGAAGGCCAACAAGCCGTTCTTCCTCTGGCACAACTCCACACGGTGCCACTCCTTCACGCACCTGTCCAAGCAGTGGGACGGCAAGACGGGCTTCGGCCTGTTTGCCGATGCGATGGCCGAACTGGACTGGGTCGTGGGCGAACTGCTCACCAAGCTGGACCAACTCGGCATTGCCGACAATACGATCGTGATGTTCACCAGCGACAATGGCGCGGAAATCTTCAGCTGGCCCGATGGCGGCAATCATCCGTTCCGCGGCGAAAAAGGCACCGTGTACGAAGGAGGCTTTCGGGTGCCGATGCTGGCCAAGTGGCCCGGCGTCATCAAGCCCGGCACCATCATCAACAACGTCATGTCGGCCGAGGACTGGATGCCGACCCTCGTCGCGGCTGCCGGCGGCGATCCGGATCTGAAGCAGAAGCAGAAGCTGCTCACCGGCTACAAGGCGGGCGAGAAGACCTTCAAAAACCATCTCGACGGCTACAACTTCATGCCGTTCTTCGAAGGCAAGGTGACTGAGAGTCCGCGCCGGGAGTTCTTCTATTTCAGCGACAACGCTGATCTGATGGCCGTGCGCTACGACGAGTGGAAGATCACCTTCAAGACCATCGTCGGAAACCTGTTTTCCGGCAAGGAGGATTCCACCAACGTCCCGATCGTGACCAACCTGCGCGTCGACCCGTGGGAGCGCTATCAGACCGAATCGACGTCCTACGGCGAATGGTGGGGCAAGAAACTCTGGGTCATGATGCCCGCCACGACCGTCATGGGTCAGTTCCTCGCAACCTTCAAGAATTACCCCACCCAGCCAGGTCTCCGGGTCCCTGAGCGTCGAGAAGGCGTTGCAGGCGCTGCAGCAGGGAGCCACCAAAAACTGACGTCCGACGCGACCAGTCGTGAATCAATCAAGTCATGCAGGTGGAGCGTATTGGGCCACCTGCTGATCGGGGGCAGCGAAGGTGACACAATGAGTTGGAAGAGCGTCTCAAGCGTTATGTTCGGGGGAATGCTCTGCTTCGTTGCGGGCGTTGCGCGGGCTCAGACCGATCCGCTGCCGTCGTGGACCGACCGCCAGGTCGCGCGCGTCACCGCGGAGGGCGGGCCGGACTTCGTGCCGGCGCCCGAGCGCGTGGCGGTGTTCGACAACGACGGCACGCTGTGGACCGAGCAGCCGTTCTATTTCCAGGGCTTCTTCGCCCTCGACCGCGTCAAGGCGATGGCCCCGAGCATCGGGAATGGAAGACGACGCAGCCGTTCAAGGCGGTGCTCGACGGAGACATGAAGGCGCTGGCCGGCGCGGGCGAAACGGGCCTGATGCAGATCGTCGGCGTCGCCCACAGCGGCATGACCACCGACGAGTTCTCGAAGTCCGTCGTCGACTGGCTCGCGATGGCGCGCCATCCGCGCTTCAACCGTCCCTACACCGAACTGACCTACCAGCCGATGCTGGAACTGCTCGCGCTTCTCCGGAGCAAAGGCTTCAAGACTTTCATCGTGTCCGCCGGCGGCGTGGAGTTCATGCGGCCCTGGACGGAGAGACGTTGGACCCGAAGGAGCGCAGCTTTTATCCGATGGTTGAATTCCGCGACGCCGCCTTCTGGTTCGCCAGGCGCGGACATCTGGTTGTCGTGCCGATCCGGCCGGGCTTCGGCAGTTCGGCTATCGATCTGCCGGACCAAGGCGTATTCAGCACCTATTTCGGCACCGTCGGTAAATGCACCGACGCAAGCTTTCGAACGGCCGGTATCGCAATCGCCAGGCTCAATCAGTGGGTGATCGATTACGTCGTCGGCCAAAAGCTTGCGAGTGCGTCCGGAACGATCGTCGTCGGTCAGTCCGGCGGCGGCTGGGGCGCTTTGGCATTCTCGTCTTTGAATCCGGCCGGTGTGCGAGCCGTCATCACCTTCGAAGCCGGCCGAGGCGGTCGCGTGGACGGGAAGCCCAACAACAACTGCAATCCCGAAAAGCTGATCGAGGCGGCGCGTGAATTCGGTGAGCCATCTCCAAGCAAGCGCGTCTGTCCAGAGCGCGAACTAAGCGGGCGGAGCAGTATCAGGAACTCCTCCGTAGCCGTTGTGCCCGGGGCCGGTACGACAGTGCTCTCCGGGTCGAGCTTGCCAAATACGAACGATGGCTGCCGAAGCATTTGAGAGAAGCTTTCAAGCATTACGAAGAAGGCGTCCCCCTGCGGGTGATCGAAAACGAAGCGATCGACCTGGTGCCTTCCCTGGACGATCGACAGTTGGCAGATCTCATTTATCAATTGGATCGCGATGTTGCGTGCGCGGAAGAGGAGACCGATAGACGGGCGCTGGATCGGTGGTTCGATGGAGGCGGGTACCAGCAAGACCAGGGGACGCGAGGATAGAGAAAAGTTCCCGGTTTCAACAGTTTGGCTTTCAATGGGTCGGAACTGTTGAAACCTTTGATTTTGAATGATAAATACGGTTTCAACAGTATGGACCTTAAACTTACCGAAGTGTTGAAACCATGGATTTTCAAGAGCTTAACAACGATCAGCGCCGCGAAGTGGTCAATAGCCAGCAGCGATTCCAGGCCTTGCGAGACGCGAAGGAGGCGTACGACGCTCATCGCGGTTCCCTGACTTGGGTAGAGTCCAAGGGCCATGAATACCTAGTCCGGAGCTACTACGACAAAGCGGGCCTCCGGAAGCAAAGCTCGCTTGGCGCGCGCTCTCCCGAAACGGAAAAGATGAAGGCCGATTTTGAGGCCAAGCGCACTGCGGCAGAGGACCGACTGAAGAACTTGCGCGACACGATGGCTCGGCAAGCTGCGGTTAATCGTGTGCTCGGCTTGGGGCGTGTACCGCTCATCGGAGCCCGGATCATGCGCGCTCTCGATGGCTTCGGGATGCTGGGTTCAGGCATTCGGATTCTCGGAACGAACGCGATCTACGGTTATGAAGCCTCTTCCGGCGTCAGAATTGATCCGGGTCTCGCCACGACGGAGGACATCGATCTTCTGTTCGACGCGTGCGGCGGGCTTACGTTCGTGGCGGACGACGACGTCTCTGACTCTTCGCTCCTCAAGATACTCCAACGTGTCGACACCAGCTTTGAACGTGCCAAGCAGACTTTCCGCGCTGTAAACCGAGACGGTTATCTCGTCGATCTAATCAAGCCTATGCAGAGCCCTCCCTGGAAGAAAGCTCCAGACAAGATCGGCTCGGACCCAGAAGACCTGACTGCCGTTCAAATCGAAGGACTCGATTGGCTGCAGAATTCTCCGGCTTTCGAGGCGATTGCGATCGACGAAAAGGGTGAACCCGTGCGTATCGTCGCGCCTGATCCCCGGGTTTGGGGCGCCCATAAGCTTTGGTTGTCCCGTCGTGCGGACAGAGAACCGCTCAAGCGCCAACGAGATGCAGCACAGGCGGAAGCCGTGGGGGCTCTGGTCGCGAACTATCTCACTCATCTGCCGTTCGAACCAGAGCAGCTAAAAATGCTCCCGAAAGAAGTGGTAGACAACGCGGCGCCGCTTTTCGCTAAGAAAGACACAGGGGCGCGAGCCTAGCCGCTTACATCGGCGAGAAGTACACCCCGGCACGGCGCCTCAAGGATATTGAGGACATCGACGTTGCGGACGTGCTTTCTGTTTATGACGATGACCGCCGCGAAACTCAGGCGAACAAATCGAAGTTCGACGAGCGGATAGCGCGTCTGAATAAATGGTGGTGCGGCAAAACGCTTTCGGAGGTCAACGGTGCCAATTGCCGGGCATACCAAATGGTTTGAGCCGCGGACCTGCACCCCATGTCCAGCGAAATAGAACAAGGCGACATCGGCTCCGCCAATCTGATTACCGAAGTTCTGTATGGCGCTATCGAAGCTGGCCTTGTCCAGAGGAGTGCTGCTCCGCCCACTAGTGAAAAGCCCACAGATCGAAGCGTTTCGGCAACCAATCGCGCATCATTGCTGGGGTTGTCTAACCTGGAAACATGCTGATAGGCGGAGTTTCCGATTACCAAGGCGACGCGGCGTTCGGCGACCGCTGGATTTGTCGCCAGCATGCTAACTGCAGCGACAATCGCACCAACCACAACCTTGAGCATGCCCAATCCCCCCGTCGTGGGCTTGGTACAGGCTACTACAATCCTCGGGTGCAGAACAACGGTGTCTCGGGAAAGAAGCGTCCGAAACCTAGTGGCGGCTCCTCGCATCGTCAGAGCGCGCGGCCAAGTTGCGGACCAAAATCGCGCGGGCTTCTCAGCTTTCATCGATCCCGCCTTAAGAACGGGAACGAGCCGTTCCTGAAGTCTAATCGGGTGACACGGTCTGACGCTCGGATTTTGCCACGTCAGGTAGGTACCGCTTTCGTGCAGCTCAAGCCCACGGCGTAAGCCGCGTGCTCGACACCGGAGCTTTCATCGCCGAAGGCATCGTGCATTTAAGACACTCAGAACCGTGTTATTTAGGGCAAAGCTTTATGGAGTAGCACGCGTCACTTGTGACGCAAGTTGACGCGCCAACGCGGCTCGCGTGGGATCGCTCAGGAACTCGAAAAGATGAGCTAAGTTCAAAAGCACATCTTCGTCGCCAGGATTTGCAATAGAAGCTTCCACGAGAGAATCGACTACCGGTTGCACCTCCGGCTCCTGAAGGCGAATGTCCTCGAAGTTCTTTCCTCGCGCGAGCTCCCGCTTTAGCGCGATCTCGAGCTTTGCCAAAGCCAACAAGCTTTCAAACGTAGGCGACGGAGTTCTGCTACCCTCGATCCAAGTCTTAGCGATATTCGCAGCTCCGTCAGGGCTGTCCTGAAGCGTTCGAAGCACTGCAAGTTGTTGCAGCATTTCGTCCGCGTCTCGTGTGAGCCCCTCCAAAAGGCGCCGTGGACGCGCGCCACCAGTGAGTGCCAGAATATCGTTGGTGAAATCCGCCGTTTTCAATAAAAAACGACACTCTTCGGTGCAAAACTGATCGATGCTTGTCCAGCCTCGACGACCGTTGGCTAGCAAGATTTCAACCCAAGTGCCCTGATACTGAGTGATACGATAAAGGCCCTCTAATTTGGCTACTACCGGTGCACCGACTTTCGGTTGACGTCGCAAGTTACCGACCTGGCGCGCAATTTCGTTAAGGCTCTGCGCTAACTTGGCATCCATATACGTTGTTCCGATCAGAACGCGATCTGATCGGAGACGAGCATACAATGCTCCGCCGCCCATGGCCGTCGGGATACGAACGCTGCTGCTAAACTTTTCCCGGCTGGCGCTCGCCGGCACTTGAAGGAAAGAGTCGATGCTAAACCCATCGCCACGTCGAGCAATTCTTCCCCAAATTGCGAGGCCAAAATTCTGATTTTTTGTCACTAAATCGACTTTGTCGAAGTATGTTACCCCCTTTTCCACTCCGACCGTAGCAGCCGGAGTAGCCAATTGCTCATTCCTAAAGTTCACAACTGCTACCGAATGCACCGGCGCGGTGAAGAGTAATTTTTTGGAGATAAGGAACGCGATGGCATCTCCTAGACCGCTTCCTTGCCGATCCTCGTAAGTAAATACTGCCGTCCGATGGGTGGCGTTGGGAAATATCCTTCCTCCAGCTGAACCCTCTGCGGCTTCTCGAAAATCCGCAACGGCCTTTTTCGCTTCGGCAAGGCGACGTTCCAACTGTTTGATACGCGCTCGAATCCGGGCAGCCTCCCGCAGATAGATTGGCTCGGGTCCATCAGAGGCCGCGGCATCTGCATATCGCTCTTCTATCGAAACAACAGTTTCACGCGACCGCTCAATTTCATCCAATAGTTCTTTTGATTCTCGATAAGCAGGTTGAGCCATGACCTGATTCTCGATGTCGATGATCCGTCTGTATTCTTTTTCGAAGGAAATTTCGCCTCCGGCTTGCGCGGAGTCAGGCAATGTCAGCGCGAATAAGAGAATCGCTAATAGTACTGCCGCGGCTCTATCAAAGCTCATTTAGTAGTCTTCCTCAGGCCAACGTTCGGAAGCTGCTCCTCGCACCCCTTACGTAGTTGGGCAAAATAATCTGCACGCAGTGCATTCGATGAAGTGATTGGCTCCTCTATCAAGCGCTCCCCAACCGAGATGACTTGGAGCGCGGTAGCGCAATCTTTTCTTTTAGCTAATCCTGCAGCAATTGATGCCAGCACGGCAAGATGCGTTTCATCTGAAACTGATACCGCGCTAGGCGTATCGAGGTCGAGATTCCGGTTAGAGGCAAGCTGAGGATCGGGGAAGAAATCGTACGCATCGCTGACGTAAAAGCTGACAGCGTAGCCAAGCAGACGCTTGTCGTGGGAAACATCTCCGTCCACGAAGGCGTCCGCCTTCAGCGCTTTCGCATATCCCGCTCCCAACTTGCTGGTTGCGGGTTTTGCACTTTCGCACGGCTCAAACGACGGCTGCTTGTCCAAAATCAGATGCACGGCTTGCAAACGCGTCTTCAGCGAGAACTCCAACGATTTCGCGATGCGGCGAGATAGGTCGGACAACGTTCCTGCCGGACTGGGCGGTAGAAAATTGCCGATGATTACCGAGTGTTCCGCTTGAGATCTGCATTCAAGTAGACCGATCGGATAGAGTTCCAGATCTTTGACCGCACCCGAGCTCCCATCCGTAATTTGTAGGTTTTCCGTGCTGGCCGCGTGGCCGGCGCCGCTGGCAGTGATGGTTGCGAATGCTGTAGCAGGTATCGTTGATGGCATCACGAACGGTACTCGGTAAACGCCATCCCCGTCGCTTTTGGCGGCGCCGATCCGACGGGAAGAGTATTCAACATACACATCAGCGCCGGCCACCGGCCGCTTTGTGATCGCATCAAATATATGACCACCGACGAACGAGTCGGCAAAGGCGCACCCTATCGTGCACGTCCAATAAATCGCCGAGCTAACGACGAGGCGCGAGACGCAGCGATGATCGCCCATCTTTTGATTTCCTACCGTTTACAGACCCGCAGCTCGCGAAAGGTTCAAAGTAAGATGACGAGTCGTCTGACCATTTCAAAGTTATAGAATACCTCTGAATATCTTGCGGTTGAATCCTCAGTTCGACAGTGTTCCCATTTCCGATCGGATAGCGGACCATTCCGTCGCCGGCAGATACATCCAGGAAAAGCGGCGTAGCTGATTCGTTCGGTGTCAACATGTCTATCGAGGTAGCGATCTGACAAGCACGAGGTGTCGGAAGCGGAGGCACGAACTTGAAACCGAGTACCAGCAGCACGCCGATTAGAGCAGCAACGGCGGCCATACGTCGGCCAAGACCACGTCGCCCGTGTTTTTCGGCCTCGATTGCGTCACGCAACTGCGCCGCCTGAGCTTCGAGCACCTCAATCTGCTGAACTTCAGAGGCGCTCAAGAGCTTACGCTTGTCGATAAATCGCAGGGCTGCTGTACGTCCCTGAAGGACTAAAAATTCCTTCTGTTGATCTGTGAGGTCGAAGTCGACTGTGCCGATGGGATCGGTGTCGATCATGATCGTTCGATCGCGATACTGATCGATGAGCTTCGCGTCGTTCCTATCAATATTTATGTGCAGTAGGTCGTCCCACACTGATGACGGTTTTAGGGAGTCTGGTTTTACTGATCCGAGATAAAGGCCAATGAAGTTAAGACGGGCAGCCGTCGGATCTCGCTGGGCCTCTTGCTGCAGAAAGATCTGGATGGGATAATTATTTAGCAGACCACCGTCATAAACCCGCCGATTATTGAACATTTGCGGTTGGAAGAGGTATGGTATCGACATGCTGCAACGAACGGCCGTGTGGACCGCGGTATCTTTGTGCTCACCGATTTTGTCGAACGTCACTTCACCGGCGCGCCGTGTCGATGCATAAACGACCGCCCGCTTAGGTAGGTGCTGCATTTCAATGTCGGCTAGCCGATCTATTCGGCTGTGTAACTCCCCCCGGAGCCAATCCACGAATGTGTGTCCGGGATGCAATCCTCGTGTTGTCCAGAAGGTGAAAGGAAGAAGCCAGATATTTCCATCGAGGAAGTCTGTGAAGCGCTGGTCACGCAGCGTAGCCTCGAGGGCCGCACCACTAGCTCCGGACGCAAACAATGTGGCGGCGATGGCGCCTGCGGAGGTCCCTACAAAGCACTGAAATTCGAAGAAACGTTCTAGCTCTCGCATTGCACCAGCAAATGCAAGACCCTTAACCCCTCCACCCTTCATAATAAGCGCGTCGATAGCGATCTTGCTTTGAACGCCGTCGTCTCTTGCTTTAGACTCAGCCGACGGCTGGGCTACAACTGCTGAGAACGCAGTCTGCCGATGCGACTCTGAAATCCCGTCTGACTGCATTTAGGCGCACTGATGTCAAATTAAGCCAAGGATCGTCACAGAGGGACTGGCTGGAAGGTTTTTCGTTGCAACCTTTGATCTCTTTGGTCCTTGTTATCCAATCGCAACCAGCGCGCGAACGCAAGCGGAGGAATCGACCGGTTCTTTTTGGCCAGCCCTGATCTGCGATGTGACAGTCGCCACGGCGCCGGGCAGCCAATGGCGACCAAATCCTTGGAAAATATCTACATCAGCCGCCGCGTGAGCCTCTGCTGCTTCCTGTATCTCGTGCTCATAGCGACTTCGGCCTTATGGAGCTCGTGCGCATAGTGCTGACGGTCGCGGCCGGAGAGGGGCGGGGTGATGATTCTGGCGGCTGGCATGCCGGAGGCTTCCTCCGACGAGGGTTATTCGCAAGCCGCTAGGGCTGGCTCGCTAAGCGGATGGCACCGCTAGTTGTTCGTCAAGACCGAACCCTGGGCGGCCAGATTGGCTGTGGAAAATTGGAGGTCTAAGCGATGCCGTCCGGCCGTCGCCAATCAGCCGCCAAGTGTGCGTACGGGGAAGTTTCACGATAAATCAGAGTGATAGGTGTTAACAACCAATGTAAAAGTTCCTATTCTAAGTTGAAATATGCCCCCTTGACGGATTCGGTTCGATGAATCATATGTACGGCAACATGGCCCGCCCCTCTGCACGAAAGTGTACGGGTGGGTCTTCTTTTTATAGGCCTCTGTGAATGGCCTATAGCAAGCCATACTTGTCTGTCCCGGATCAACTGGCCCTAATAAAGGGCCGGGGAATGATCATTTCGGATGACGCCCTGGCTGAGGTTTACCTAAATCGTATCGGCTATTACCGCCTCAGTGGCTATTGGTACCCGTACAGGGAATCGCAAGGGTCAGGCGCCAGCCTCGTTGTAGGCGATAAGTTTCGTCCCAACACCAAATTTTCCGAAATCGTTGAATTATACGTCTTCGACAAGAAGCTTCGCCTGCTCCTGATGGATGTGATTGAGCGCATCGAAATCGCGCTTCGTGTCCAAATCACTCTGGAACTGGGCAAGTTAGGTGCGCAAGCGCATCGAGACGCGCAGGCACTGCATCTGAACTTCCAGCGCGCCTCTACCGCTACCGGATATGCATGGATTGTCTGGGAGAAGCAGGCGGCGGAAGCTCCTCGTCTCATGTGGGTGCCGCCCTGTCGCAAGAAGCTCGAGCGGCCTGGGGACTATCAAAGCTAATGCCCTGCTTACCCGGTGCTTACCCGGCTAAGCGGTGAAGTAACGAAATTTCGATAAGCTGTTGATTTTGCTGGCGCACCCGACACGATCCGAACGTGTGACCTTTGCCTTCGGAGGGCAACAGTCAGGCGCGCAGACGATCTCTTAGTCACGGTGTGCTACGGAAGGGCTAGATAAATCTGCTCTTCATTCATGCCTTAGCGGTCCAGCGACCCAATGAAAGCAACCCACTAGGCTTCTGTTGCGACATCGTCAAACCAGTGTTTTCCGGCATCGTCTATCACGCCAACTATTTGCGCTTTATGGAGCGTGGACGGACCAATCATCTGCGGCTGATGGGCGCCGAGCAGCAGGCATTGTTCGACCAGGCCGAGGCGGAAGACGCAAGCTTCGCCTTCGTGGTGCGCTCGATGCATCTCGATTTCCTCAAGCCTGCCCGGATGGATGACGTGCTCGACGTCGTGACCTGGCCGGTCGCCGTGAAGGGCGCCTCCATCATGCTGGCGCAGGAGGTGCGACGCGGTGAAGTCGTGCTGGTGAAAGCGGAGGTGCGCGTCGCCTTCATCAGCGGCGGCCGCGCCCAGCCGATCCCGAAATCGATCCGCGCCTTGATGAAGGCTGATCTGATTTCGTGATCGGGCGATAGCGGACGGCCTCTCGACTCCCCCGCGCGCGGCGATAGATTGCACTCCCGCCCACCGATGAGGCCCTCATGTCGCGCCCGCCGCTTCCGCCCTTCACCCGTGAGACCGCCGCGCAGAAGGCCCGCATGGCCGAAGATGCCTGGAATTCGCGCGACCCGGTGCGCGTCTCGCTCGCCTATACCGAGGACAGCCGCTGGCGCAATCGCTCCGAGGTCTTTCAGGGGCGCGAAGCCATCGTCGCATTCCTCACCCGCAAATGGGAGAAGGAGCACGACTACCGCCTGATCAAGGATCTCTGGGCGTTCGACGAAAACCGCATCGCCGTGCGCTTCCAGTACGAATGGCACGATGCGAGCGGCCACTGGTTCCGCTCCTACGGCAACGAGCAGTGGGAGTTCGACGAGCACGGCCTGATGCGGCGGCGCGAGGCGTCGATCAACGACGTGGTGATTGCGGAGAAGGACCGGCGGTTTCACTGGCCGGCACCGGGGCCGAGGCCGGCAGATGTGGCGGGGCTGGGGACGGATCCGTTCTGATTATCTAATCGCCCCAATTGCTCTTGCGTTTCGCTTTTGGGAAGTCCTCCCAAAACCACAGAACGCCTAACGCCGTCACGAACCCCGCTGCCATTAGCATCCAGCCCTTCCACCAAAGTGCGAAGAATAGGAGATAGACTAGAGCACCCAGCCCTACGACAATTAGGGCCAGTGCAAGCATCAGGCTTATTGCGCGCCGAATTGGGCTCATTCTCAATCCAACCTGCAGATCCAGAGGCCATCTTTGCCTTTTGTCTTCTCTCCCTTTAAGGGTCGAAGTAAGGAGTGCGCAACTAAGGTGCCCTGCGCCTTGCGAGAAATCTCGTAATCGCGCCACCAAGCTTGGCGTGGTCCATCGGCTGCGCCAGTGACTCCCTCGCGGTGGCAACGACATCGTCCGGCGCCTTGCCGTCGCGCAGCTCACAGCACACCTGCGCAAACTCCACGTCGAACTCCGGATGCGGCTGCAGGGTGAGCATCGCGCCGTTGGCGTAGAGCAGGCCGGCATGCGGGGTGAAGTCGGAGGAGAGGATGGTTAGCGCGTCGTTCGGCGGCACAATCACCTGGTCCTGATGCGAGCAGGCGATGGCGACCGCTTCGCCGTCGACGACGCCGTTGTCCGGCAGCACTTGATAGACGTGCCGGCCGATGCCCCAGCCTTTCTCCGACTTGCGCACGGTGCCGCCGAGCGCCTGCGCGATCAGCTGGTGGCCGAAGCAGACGCCGACCATCGGTGTCTTGCTGGCGTAGGCCGTGCGCACGAAATCTTCCAGCGGCGCGATCCAGTCGAGCCCGTCATAGACGCCGGCGGCCGCGCCGGTGATCAGCACCGCCTCCAAACTGCGCGGATCGGGCAGCGCATCGCCGTTCGGGATGCTGACGATGTCGACCGTGGCTGTCGGATCCTCGGCGCGGACCATGCGCTCGAACATGTCCGGGAACGAACCGTGGGGCTCGCGATATTTTTGTGGGACCTGCCCGGTCTCGATGATGGTGATGCGTGCCATGTGCCCTCTGGTAAAGGTCAAGCTCAGTCGCTTCGTGCCCCATGTTGCTGGTCTGGCGCTGTGCGCTCCAGCAGCGTACTCTCTTTCCGGACCTCGTTGAGAAACGCCTTGGCCAGGCGCGACAGCGGCTCTGCTTCCGACCATAGCATATAGGCCACCGCGTGCGTCGTCGGCGCGAACGGCCGCACGACGAGGCCGGTCCCGCCGTTCTGCCGCGGCGAGAAGGGATCGACCACTGCGGCGCCGACGCCGGCGGCGGCGAGCACGCAGGCCGTGTTGCAGTAGCGCACCTCGACGGTCGGCTGGAACGGCGCGCCGGCGCGGGCAAAACTGTCACGCACGGCCTCGCCAAGCCGCGTGCCGCGCTCGAGCCCGATGAAGGGCAGGCCGGACAGGTCCGCGGCCGAGATCACCGGCCGGTCGGCGAGCGGATGCTGCGGCGGCAGCACGCAGACCATCTCGCCGGTGTGCACCACCTCATGGGCGATGCCTGGATGATGTGTCAGCCCGAGTGCGAAGCCGAGTTCGGCGACGCGGTTGAGCACCCCTTCGATGATGCCCTCATAGCGCCGCACGTCGAAGAACACCCGCGTTTCCGGGCGGCGGCGCAGGAAACCTGACAGCGCCGAAGGGATGATGCTGTAGGCGAGCGGCGGCGTCGCGACCAGCGCGAGATGCCCGGAGCGGTTTTCGCGCAGATCGCGCACGCGGTTCTCGAGCTTTGCGTGCAGCGCGAAGATCGCCTCGCTCTCCTTGTAGAGCGCCATCGCTTCCGTGGTCGGAAACAGCCGGTTGTTGACGCGTTCGAACAGCGCAAAACCCGCCTGCGCCTCCATCGTCTTCAGCGCATTGCTGACTGCGGGCTGCGACAACGCCAGTTCGTCGGCGGCCGCAACCGTGGTGCGGTGGCGGATGACGGCGCGGAGAATCTCGAGCTGGCGCAGGTTCATATCACTGCCGATTATACTCTGGGCCAAAACATCATAGCAGAACGAATTGATTTTGCAGCCCCGCTTCCGCGTAATGGCAGCGGATTTGCACGTCGCATCAAAGGGTTCATTCGCCCATTGAGGCGCCACTGCGCACAGATTGGAGGCAATCTTGGTTCGTGTCCTTCGCGCCGCCGCCGCACAGATGGGGCCGACGCAAAAAGCCGATACACGCGAGCATACGCTGTCGCGAATGCTTGCGCTGCTTGAGGAGGCGGCCGGCCGCGGCGCCAGCCTCGTGGTGTTTCCCGAGCTCGCCTTCACCACATTCTTTCCGCGTTGGCTGCTCGAAGGCGAGGCGCTCGACCATTATTTCGAACGCGGCATGCCGAACCCGAACGTCGCCACCTTGTTCGACCGTGCGCGTGCGCTGCGCGTCGGCTTCTATGTCGGCTATGCCGAGCTGACGCCGGATGGACGCCGCTACAATTGCGCCGTCCTGGTCGATCGCGACGGCGAGCTGCTCGGCCGTTATCGCAAGGTGCACCTGCCCGGCTCGGTCGAGCCGCGACAAGGTGCGCGCTACCAGCAGCTCGAGAAACGCTATTTCGACTATGGCGATCTCGGCTTTCCGGCCTTCCGCGCCGGCTCGGCCTGGGCCCACGCCATCATGGGCATGATGATCTGCAACGATCGCCGCTGGCCGGAATCCTGGCGCGTGCTTGGCCTGCAGGGCGTCGAGCTCGTCTGCATCGGCTACAATTCGGCGGCCTATGATCCCAATGGCGGCAGCACGGAAGATGCCTCCTTGCGCACCTTCCACTCTACGCTGGTGACGCAGGCCAACGCCTACATGAACGCGACCTGGGCGATCTCGGTGGCGAAGGCGGGCGAGGAGGACGGCTCCGGGCTGATCGGCGGCTCCTGCATCGTCGATCCCAATGGCCGCATCGTCGCGCAGGCCGCAACGCTGACTGACGAGGTGATCGTCGCCGACATCGATCTCGACCTCTGTCGCCAGGGCAAGGACAAGATGTTCAACTTCGCCGCGCACCGGCGGCCGGAGCAATACCGGGTGATCACTGAACGCGCCGGCGTGATCGAGCCCGCGGTTCTCGACGCGGACTGATAGGACGTTCCGACAACACTGGCAAAGGAGCCGATATGACGCGCTTCTCGTATTTCCTCGGCATCGCAACGTTGGCGGCCGTGGCGTCCGCGCAGGCGGCGGAGCTTCCGGCGGAGATCAAGCAGGCGAGCACGTTGAAGCTCACGGTCAACTCGACTTACGCGCCGATGGAATACCGCGATCCCGCGACGAATGAGCTCGTCGGGCTCGACGTCGATCTGGCGAACGCGCTCGCCAAGCGCCTCGGCGTCAAGATCGTCTGGAGCGAGACGCCGTTCGCCGAATTGATCCCGTCACTTCAGACCAAGCGCGCCGATTTCATCATCTCCGGCATCTCCGATCGCGCCTCGCGGCGCGAGACCGCAGATTTCGTCGATTATCTCGCGACCGGCCCGCAGTTCTTCGTGATGGCGGAGAACGAAGCCAAGGCTGCGACCGATCTCTGCGGCAAGAAGGTCGGGACCACCCGCAGCACCAGCTTCCCGGTCGAGATCGAGAAGTGGAGCAAGCAGAATTGCGAGGCGGCCGGCAAGCAGGCGATCCAGTACGTGCCGGGCGAGAACTCGATCGACGTCCGCAACCAGCTCAAGCAGGGCCGCATCGACGCCGCCGTACAGGGCAGCGAGACGCTGCCTTATGCGCAGACGCAGGAAGCGGGCAAATACCGCGTGATCGGCGAGCCTTTTGCCAAAGGATATCAGGGCATCATGTTCCGCAAGGACGATGCAGCGCTTCGTGAGGCGGTGACCGAGAAGCTCACCGCGATGATCGCCGACGGTTCCTACAAGGCTGTCCTCGACAAATGGGGTCTCGGCGCCAATGCGGTCGCCCAGCCCATGCTGAACGCGGCGCCACAATGAAGACGGCACCGGCACTCGCGGAGGGTTTTCCCGACCTGTCGGGGATGCGGGTAGCGCGCGAGCCGCATTGGTTTCGCTGGCTCAGCGCCGCGCTGATCGTTCTTGTGCTTGCATTGATCGTGCGCGCTTTTGCGAACGGTCAGATCGAATGGTCTTATGTCAGCCGCTTCCTGACCGCAAAAGTCATTCTCGAAGGCATCGTCAACACCATGGTGATGGCGGTGCTGGCGATGGCGCTCGGCATCTTGCTCGGCGTGGTCGTCGCGGTCATGCGGCTGTCGCCCAACCCGGTGCTGAAGACCGTTGCCGCCGGCTACACCTGGTTGTTCCGCGGCACGCCGCTGATCCTGCAACTGCTGCTGTGGTTCAATCTCGCGCTGGTGTTTCCGACCATCGGCATTCCCGGCCTGTGGAGCGCGCGCGCCGTCGACGTCATGACGCCATTCCTCGCCGCGCTGCTCGGGCTCGGCATCAACCAGGGCGCCTATACGTCGGAAGTGATGCGCGCCGGCATGCTGTCGGTCGATATCGGGCAATATGAGGCGGCGCAGGCGATCGGCATGGGACGCTTGCGTGCGCTGCGCCGGATCGTCCTGCCGCAGGCGATGCGGGTGGTGATCCCGCCGCTCGGCAACGAGTTCATCGGGATGGTGAAGGCGACCTCGCTCGCCAGCGTCATCCAGTATCCGGAACTGCTGCACAACGCCGAAAACATCTACTACGCCAATTCACGCGTGATCGAACTCCTGATCGTCGCCGGGCTCTGGTACCTGCTCGTCGTCTCGGTCCTGACGCCGCTCCAGATGCTGCTCGAACGCCGTTTTGCGCGCGGCACATTGCGGCTCGCGCGATGACAAAACCCCTCGTCGCGATCCGCTCCGTCAGCAAGAGTTTTGGAGAGTTTCAGGCTCTCAAAAATGTCTCGCTCGACATCCAGCCCGGCGAGGTGATGTGCCTGATCGGCGCCTCCGGCTCCGGCAAGACCACGCTGCTCCGCTGCATCAACCAGCTCGCCGCGATCGACAGCGGCGGCATCTGGCTCGACGGCGAGCTCCTGGGCGTGCGCGAGCAGGGCGGCCGGCTGCATCGGCTCAGCGAGCGCGAAATCGGGCGGCAGCGGCTGAAGACCGGCATGGTGTTCCAGCGCTTCAACCTGTTTCCGCACAAGACCGCGCTCGAAAACATCATGGAAGGTCCGCTCCAGGTTCAGGGCCGAAAATCCGACGAGGTGCGTGCTGAGGCGATCGAGCTGCTGCGGCGCGTCGGATTGTCGGCCAAAGCGGACGCGTATCCGGCCCAGCTCTCCGGCGGCCAGCAGCAGCGCGTTGCGATTGCCCGCGCGCTTGCCATGAAGCCGATGCTGATGCTGTTTGACGAGCCGACCAGCGCGCTCGATCCCGAGCTCGTCGGCGAGGTCTTGACGGTCATGAAGGAGCTGGCGCGGAGCGGCATGACCATGATGGTCGTGACACACGAGCTCGGCTTCGCGCGCGAGGTCGCCGACCGTGTCGTCTACATGGACCAAGGCGCGATCATCGAACAAGGCAGCGCCTCGGACGTCTTAGGCACGCCGCGCGAGGAGCGCACCAAGGCATTTCTTTCGGCAGTGATCTGAATGGGGGCGTATCGATGAAGAGACTTCTGGTTGCGGCGGCACTCGTGGGCGCCATGAGCGCTCCGGTCATGGCGGTCGAGCTGCCGGCGGAGATCGCCAAGCGCGGCAGCATCAAGGTCGCGCTGGTGCCGAACTATCCGCCGATGGAGTTCCGCGATCCCGCCACCAACGCGTTGTCCGGCTTCGATATCGATCTCGGCGAGGCCATCGGCCGCAAGCTCGGCGTCAAGATCGAATGGCAGGAAACCAGCTTCGCCGAGTTCATGCCGTCGATCTCGACCGGGCGGGTGGACGCCATCCTGTCCGGCTTCACCGACTATGCCAGCCGGCACGAGATCGCGTCCTTTGTCGATTATTTGCGCAGCGGCCCGCAGTTCTTCGTGCAGCAGTCGCGCAAGGCGGAGTTCAAGGACGCAGCCGCGCTCTGTGGCAAGAAGGTCGGCGCCAGCCGCCGCACCATGTTCCCGGCGCAGATCGCGGCCTGGAGCGAGAAGAATTGCGGCACCAATCCGATCCAGTTCGTCGGGACCGACGGCTCGGCCGACGCCCGCACCCAGCTCAGGCAGGGCCGCATCGATGCCGCCGCCCAGGGCAACGAGACGCTGCCCTACATCATGGACCTCGAGCCCGGCACCTATGCGACTGTGGGCGAGCCCATCGCGCAGCAATTCACCGGCATCGCGCTGCCGGTCAAGGAAAAGGCGCTGCAGCAAGCCATACTGGAGGCGGTCGATGCGCTGATCGCGGACGGCACCTATCGTACGCTGCTTGCCAAGTGGAAACTGACCGACAACGCACTCGAAAAGGCGACCATCAATGCTGGACAGTAAGGCACTCCAGAGCATTCCGCTCACCCCAGCCAACACCGCGGATCCTGCGCCGGAATACCCCTGGCCGAAGCCGTACAACTCGGCAATGTTCCTGTCGTTCGATGTCGACGCGGAGAGCGCCTGGACCAGCAAGGACGCGGTGCACGCGCAGCGGCTCATCACCATGAGCTATGGCGGCTATGAGGCGCGCGTCGGCACGCCGAAACTCCTGGAGCTGCTCGACCAGCTCGATCTCAAGGCGACCTTCTTCGTCACGGGTTGGTCGGTCGACGCGCATCCGGCGATGGCCGAGGCCATTCTCAAGGCCGGTCACGAGATCGGCCATCACGGCTATCACCATCTCCTTCCCGATCCCGGCGATCCCTGGATCGAGGAGGAGCTCGAGCGCGGCTTCGAGGCGCTCAAGCGCCGGCTTGGCGTCAGGCCGACCGGCTACCGCGCGCCCTACGGCGAATTCACCGAGGAGCTGCGGGTGGCGCTGGTGCGCCACGGCATCGTCTACACTTCATCGTTCCGAGACGACGTTCGGCCCTATCGGCATCGTCTCGCAGACGGCAAGCCAGGCACGATCGAGCTGCCGGTGACCGCAAGCTATGACGACTGGATGCATGGCCTGTCCGCGCGCTTCAGTCCGCGCTCGATTTTCCCCAAGGAGCATGTGCTTTCGATCTGGAAGGACGAGCTCGACGAAACCAGAGACTGGGGCGCGATGGTGACGACCGTGCTGCATCCGCAATGCAGCGGCCGTCCGATGCGGCTGCGCCTGCTGCGTGAGTTCCTGACCTACGCAAAGTCGTGCCCGGACGTCTGGACCACGACTGGTGAGAAGATCGCGGCCAACTTCCTGCGCCACGAGGCCGGAAAAAGCTGAGCCACGCCATGACCCGCATCCTCGTCATCAATCCCAACTCCTCCGCATCGGTGACGGCGGCGATCGATGACGCCGTCGCGCCGCTGCGCATCGCCGGCGGACCCGCAATCGAGGTCGTCGGCCTTGCCGAGGGGCCGCCCGGCATCAGCTCGCAACGCGATGCCGACAGCGTTGTGATGCCGCTGGTCAACCGCGTCACGCGCGACAATGCGGATGCCTTCGTGCTCGCCTGCTTCAGCGATCCCGGCCTGCATGCGGTGCGCGAGGCGGCCGGCGGGCGCCCGGTGCTGGGCATCGCCGAATGCGGCATCTTTCGCGCATTGATGCTGGGCGAACGTTTTGGCGTTATCGCGCTGTCGCCGTCGAGCATCCGCCGCCAGCAGCGCATGGTGCGGCTGATGGGCGTCGATAGCCGTTATGCCGGAAGCTGGTCGGTCGGCGCGAGCGCGGCGGAGACGGCGGGCGCGGACATCCGGGGACGGTTGATCGAGGCCGGCCGCGCCCTAGTCGCGCAATGCCGCGCCGACGTCGTGGTGATGGGCTGCGCCGGCATGGCCTCGCATCGCGCGGCCATCGCGGATGCCATCGGCGTTCCCGTGGTCGAGCCGGCGCAGCAGGCGGTGGTGACTGCGATCGGTGCCGTCTTGCTGAACACGTAAGATCCTTCAGGAGCCTCTTGCAATGCCCGTCTCTCGCCGTTCGCTCCTCAAGGCCGCAGCCGCTGTGCCGGCGCTGTCACTCCCGGGCATCCTGCGCGCCGAATCCCAGACCACGCTGCGCTTCATTCCCGTCATCGACCTCGCCTTCGTCGACCCCATCTATTCCACGGCGCAGGTGTCGCGAAACCATGGCTTCATGGTTTACGACACGCTCTATGGCATGAGCTCCTCCCTGCAAGTCTCGCCGCAGATGCTGTCGGGCCATGTCGTCTCCGGCGACGGGCTGCAATGGGACCTCAGCTTGCGCGACGGTCTGTTCTGGCACGACGGCGAGCGCGTGCTTGCCCGCGACTGCGTCGCGAGCATCCGCCGCTGGGCCGCGCGCGACGGCTTTGGCGGTGAGCTGATGGAGGCGACGGACGAGCTGTCTGCCACTGACGACCGCACCATCCGCTTCCGCCTCAAGCGTCCGTTCCCCCTATTGCCGCAGGCGCTGGGCAAGGCCGCGATCAACGCGTGCTTCATCATGCCGGAGCGGCTGGCGGGCCAGGATCCGTTCAAGCCGCTCACCGAAGTGATCGGCAGCGGCCCGTTCCGCTATCTCGCCGACGAGCGCGTGCAGGGTGCGCGCAACGCCTACGCCAAATTCGAGCGCTACCAGCCGCGTAGCGACGGCAAGCCGGATTGGACCGCGGGTCCCAAGATCGTGCATTACGATCGGGTGGTCTGGACCACCACGCCCGATGCCGGTACCGGCGTCGCCGCGCTGCAGACCGGCGAGCAGGACTGGCAGGAGACCACGCCGCACGACCTGCTGCCGATCATCAAGGCGGCCGGCGACATCGAGACGCGCATCCTCGATCCCCGGGGTTATGCCTGCATGCTGCGTCTCAATCATCTCCAGCCGCCGTTCGACAATCCTGCCGTTCGCCGCGCGCTCCTGGGGGCGATCGATCAATCCGCCTTCATGACCGCGGTAGCCGGGACCGATCCGAACTTTCAGGTCTCTCCGATCGGCTATTTCGCGCCGAATACGCCGATGGCGAGCGAAGTCGGCCTCGATGTGTTCCGCGGCCCGCGTGACTACGCCAAGGTGAAGGCCGACCTCAAGGCCGCGGGCTATAATGGCGAGAAGATCGTGGTGCTGGTCCCCACCAATTCACTGGCGCAGAAGCCGCTTGGCGAGATCGCCGTCGACTCCTTGCGCAAAGCCGGCATGAACGTCGAATATGCGGGGCTCGATTTCGCCGTGGTGTTGCAGCGCCAGCTCAAGAAAGATCCGATCGGTCAGGGCGGCTGGAGCGCGGCGGTCGGCAACTGGCAGGGCATCGACTGGCTCAATCCGGCCGGCAACACCAACATCCGTGGCGAGGGCAAGGTCGCCGGCTGGTATGCGAGCGAGAAGATGGCCGGCCTGCGCAGCCAGTGGCTCGCGGCCTCCGGGCTCGCGGAGCAACAGCGCATCTGCCGCGAGATCCAGGCGGTGGCGTTCCAGGAAATTCCCTATATTCCGATCGGCCTGTACAAGCAGCCGACCGCCTATCGCAAAGCCATCACCGGCATTCTCGACGGCACCGCCGTCTTCTGGAACGTACGCCCCGCATGAGCACCTCAGCAATTTTCGGCAGCTATGTGCTGTCTCGCAAGGACGGCGCGCAGGATGTGTTGCGCGACCATTGGGTTCTGGTCGAAGGCAAGACAATCGCCGCGGTCACGCGCGACAAGCCGCGCGCGGACGAGGTGCATGACCGTCCCGGCCGGTTCGTGCTGCCGGGCCTGTTGAACCTGCACAATCACTGCTTCTCGGAAGCGGTGGCGCGCAGCCACACCGAGGACGGCAATGGCCGCAAGAACAACCAGAGCATCGTCTACACGGTGCTCTTGCCGCTGACCAAGCGCGGTGCAGATATCTTGTCGGCGGAAGAGCGCATGGCGGTCGCGCGGCTCGGCATTCTTCAACTCCTGAAGGGAGGCGCCACCACGGTGATGGAGCCGTTCCGCAATTCCATCCCGGAGATGTTCGACGCCGCCGAGGAGATGGGCATCCGTTTCTACGGCGCGCCCTACCTCTTCTCCACCTCCGACGCCAAGGCCGGCCCCGACGGCGTGGTCCATTATGCGGGCGATGATGGCACCGCCGACATGGCGACCTGGGATGCGCTCTACCAGCGCTGGAATAATCGTGGCGACGGTCGCATCAGCTTGGCGATGAGTCCGCATGCTACCGACACCTGCGGCCCCGATCTGCTCAAGGCATGCGCCGCGCGGGCGCGCGAGCTTGGGGTGCCCATCACGACGCATATGGCGCAGAGCCGCGCCGAGGTCGAAACCATCGGCAAGCGCTATGGCGGCCGCACGCCGGCGCAATATCTCGACTGGCTCGGCCTGCTGACGCCCGATCTGATGGCGGCGCACTGCATGTTCAGCACCGACGACGATCTCAAGCTGATGGCCGCGCGCGGCATGACGGTTCTCAACTGCCCGCGCGTGTTCGCGCGCGCCGGCGTCACCGCCGCGTTCAGCCGGTTTGCAGAGCATGGCGTTCGCACCGTGGTCGGCACCGACGGCTACAACATGGACCTGCTCGGCGAGCTCAATGCGGCGTCGCTGATCTCCAAGGTCACCTCGGCGCGGGCTGACGTCGCGAACGCGCCCGAATTGATCGAGGCGAACACGGCAATCGCCGCCGATGTCATCAAGCGGCCCGATCTCGGCCGGATCGAGCCGGGCGCGACCGCCGACCTCACCATCGTCGATCTCACCCATCCGCATCTTCAGCCGCTGTTTGACCCCCGCCGCGCGCTGATCGCGCTCGCCAATCGCGCCAATATCGATCAGGTCATGGTCGACGGCCGCATGCTGGTCGATGCCGGCCGTTATCTCGGCGCTGACGAGGCGGCGATCACAGCTGCCGGCACCGCTGCGATCGGCAAGATCTGGGACCTGCCGGAAGCGCAGGCAGCGTTTAACGGCTGAGGGTTGGCTCGTCGAATTCGGCGAGCGACTTGCGCATGGTCTCGACCAGATCGAGCGCCACCGGCGAGGGGCTGCGCTGCGCTGGAAAGACCGCCGAGAATTCGAAGTCGATGCGAGGCAGGAAGCGGCGCACGACGACGCCGCGGGTGGAAAATTCCTGGGCGGTGAAGGGATCGCAGATCGCGACGCCAAGTCCTGACGACACCATGCCGCACATGATCTCCGACAGCGTGGTCTCGACCCTGAGCACGCGGCGGACGTCGTGGCGATGGAAGACCTGGTCGACGAGATGGCGGCTCGACGAGCCCGCCGACAACGAGATGAAGGTCTCGCCCTCGAAGTCGTGCGGCTCCAAAACTTCCTTTTCCGCGAGGCGATGACCCGTCGGCAGTACAGCCACACGCGCCGGCGCCGGCAGCTTCTGACTGGGCAAGCCGGAATGCGCGATCGGCACCTCGGCAAAGCCGACGTCGCATTGGTTGTTCAGCACCCAATCGACCACGATCGGCGAGATCACGCCGAAGAAAGCGAGGTTGAGGTTCGGCCGCTCCTTCAGGAAGTGCCCGGTGAGCCGCGGCAGATAGCCATTCGACAATGCTGGAAGTGCCGCGATCCGCAGTGAGCCGGTGCGGCGGCCCCGGATTTCCTCGGCTGCCGCGGTGATGCGTTCGAGGCCGACGAAAGAGCGCTCGACTTCGGTGTAGAGCGCCATGGCCGCAGCGGTCGGCACCAGGCCGGTGCCGCGCCGTTCGAACAGCTCCATCTTCAGCAGCGCCTGGAGGTCGCGCAGCAACCGGGAGACCGCCGGCTGCGTCACTTTCATCAGCGCCGCCGCCTCCGTCACGCTGCCGGTCAGCATCGTCGCCCGGAAGGCTTCCACCTGCCGCGAATTGATCCGCGCCATCCCGAATTCCATTCATAACATTTAGGCATGCAGAAGCTGCCATTATTCATTGGACGATGGAAGCCGGAGTTTGCGATCTTTTTCATCAGAGCTGGAGACGGCCCGCTTTTTCGGCAGATTGGAGGGGTTCGAACCTCCGGATCGCGCCAAAATCTGCTGCGCAGGGGCCGGAGCCCTGTCGGAGAGGGATTTGCGCGGAAGGAAATGCGGAAGGTTCAGCCAACGCGACTCGTCGGCACGTCACCTCATCCGGTATGGAGATTGGACCACATGAAGACTCTTCGCCTTCTGACAGCGGTCAGCATCGCGGCCCTCATCGCCGCCCCGTCGGTCGCCACCGCCCAGCAAAAGACGCTCTATGTCGCCGGCTATGGCGGCTCGTTCGAGAAGACCATCCGCGACGAGGTGATCCCGACCTTCGAGAAGGAGAACGGCGTCAAGGTCGAGTACGTCGCCGGCAACTCCACCGACACGCTGGCAAAGCTCCAGGCGCAGAAGGGCAACCAGCAGATCGATGTCGCCATCGTCGACGACGGTCCGATGTACCAGGCGATCCAACTCGGCTTCTGCGGCAAGCTCGAGGGACTGCCGGCCGATCTCTACGACACCGCGCGCTTCAAGGATGATCGTGCGGTCGCGATCGGCATCGTCGCCACCGGTCTGATGTACAACACCAAGGTGTTTGCCGAAAAAGGCTGGGCGCCGCCGACCTCCTGGAACGATTTGAAGGACACGAAATACGCCAAGCAGCTCGTGATCCCGCCGATCAACAACACCTATGGCCTCGAAGCGCTAGTGATGCTGTCGAAGATGAATGGCGGCGGCGAGACCAATGTCGATTCCGGCTTCAAGATCTTCAAGGAGCAGATCAATCCGAACGTGCTCGCCTACGAGCCGTCGCCGGGCAAGATGACCGAACTGTTCCAGTCCGGCCAAGCCGTGATCGCAGTGTGGGGCACGGGCCGCGTGCAGAGCTTTGCCAATACCGGTTTCCCCGTCGACTTCGTCTACCCGAAGGAAGGCGCCGCGACGCTGCTGACCACCGCCTGTCCGATCACCAAGCCGAACGCCTCGCCGCTTGCGTCCAGCTTCGTCAAGATGCTGCTCGAACCCAAGATCCAGCTCGTGATGCTGAAGGACTACGGCTACGGCCCGGTGCTGAAATCGCTGGTGATCCCGCCCGAGCTCGGCAAGATGGCGCCGATCGGCGAGCGCGCGGCAAAGCTCTATAATCCGGACTGGACTGTCATCAACGAGAAGCGCGAGGAATGGACCAAGCGCTGGAATCGCGAGGTCGAACGCTGATCGGTCATACCGGAGACAGTATGATGGCCTATCTCGAGCTCGAAGGGGTCGCCAAGCAATTCGGAGCGCAGACTGTCGTCGACGACTTCAGTCTCGCGGTGGGGAAGGGGGAGTTCATCTCCTTTCTCGGCCCGTCCGGCTGCGGCAAGACCACGACCCTGCAAATGATCGCGGGCTTCCTCGATCCCAGCCGCGGCGCGATCCGGCTGGAAGGCAAGGATCTGACCGCGACCCATCCGGCCAAACGCGGGCTCGGGATCGTGTTCCAGAGCTACGCGCTGTTTCCGCACATGACCGCGGCCGAGAATGTCGCTTTCGGCCTCGAGATGCGCAATGTGCCGCGGGGCGAACGGGCCGAGCGCGTCCGCGCCGCGCTCGCGATGGTCGGGCTTGCCGGCTACGAGGATCGCCATCCGCGCCGCATGTCCGGCGGCCAGCAGCAGCGCGTGGCGCTGGCGCGCGCGCTGGTGATCAAGCCGAGCGTACTGCTGCTTGACGAGCCGCTGTCCAATCTCGACGCCAAGCTGCGCGAGGAGATGCAAATCGAACTGCGCCAGATCCAGCGCACCATCGGCACCACCACGATCCTCGTCACCCACGACCAGAATGAGGCGATGTCGCTGTCCGACCGTATCGTGGTGATGAGCCAGGGCCGAATCGAGCAGATCGGCACGCCGCAGGAGACCTATGAGAAGCCGGCCTCGGCCTTCGTTTCGCAGTTTTTGGGCAAGACCAACGACTTTGCCGCGACGATCGATCGGACCAATGCGCCTGCGCGATTGATCGCCGGCTCGTGGAGCGCGCCTGCGCCTGCCGGGCGCAGCGGTCCTGTCACCATCAGCATTCGCCCCGAGCGGATCGACTTTGGCGACGCAGGCCTCAGCGCAAAGATCGTCACCCGCATTTTCCAGGGCAATCACTGGCTGTTCCAGTGCGACAGCGAATGCGGCCCGGCGACCGTGATCCGCCAGAATGACGGCCGATCGCAGCCGGTCGAAGGCGAGGCAGTTCACCTCACCTGGCGGCCGGAAGACATGGGCGTGAGAGGCGTCGCATGAGCGCTTCCGCCGAGGAACGAAACGCACGCACGCCCTGCGCGCTGACCGCGCCCGCTTTGATGCTGTTCGTCGGCGTGCTCCTGATTCCGCTGGCAATGACCGTGATGCTGTCGTTCCACGATTGGGGCCAGTACAAGGGCATCGAGCCGGTCTTCATCCTCAAGAACTGGCACGAGATCGTAACCGATCCCTATTACGCCGAGATGTTCGGGCGGACGTTTCGCATCGCGATCCTGACCACGCTGCTCACGGCCGTGCTCGGTGCGCCCGAAGCCTACATCCTCAACCGCATGGGCGGACGCTGGAAGAGCGTTTTCCTGCTGGTTATCCTGGGGCCGCTGTTGATTTCCGTGGTGGCGCGGACGCTCGGCTGGGCGTTGCTGTTCGGCGGCAACAACGGGCTGGTCAACAAGCTGTTGATGTCGGCCGGGTTGATCCGCGCGCCCATCCCCTTCATGTTCACCGAAACCGGGATGGTGGTCGCGCTTGCGCACGTGATGATGCCGTTCATGGTGCTGTCGGTGTGGGCGGCGCTGCAGCGGCTCGATCCGCAGATCGAGAATGCCGCGATGTCGCTCGGCGCCGGCCCCGTGACCATCATCCGCCGCATCATCATGCCGCAGATCATGCCGGGTGTGCTGTCAGGGGCGATCATCGTGTTCTCGCTCTCGGCCAGTGCGTTTGCGACGCCCGCCATCATTGGCGGCCGCCGACTCAAGGTCGCGGCGACGCTCGCCTATGACGAGTTCCTCAATACGCTGAACTGGCCGCTGGGTGCGGCGGTCGCCACGCTGCTGCTGGCCGCGCTGGTCTTGATCGTCGTCGGCAGCAACACACTGATCGAGCGCCGTTACGCGGAGGTGTTCCGATGAGCCGGAACGGGCCGCTGGCGCTGATCTTCCACACCATCTTCGTCATCGTCATGGTGGCGCCGATCCTCGTCGTCTGCCTCGTCGCGTTCACGCCTGAAGGCTTCTTGTCGCTGCCGACAAACGGCTTTTCGCTGCGTTGGTTCAGGGCGATCGCCAACTATCCCGAATTCGTCCACGCTTTCTGGGTCAGCCTTGGCCTCGGCGCACTGTCCTCCTTCGTGGCGCTGCTGTTCGCCGTGCCCGCGGCGCTCGCGATCGCGCGCTATCGGTTCCGCGGTCGAGACGCACTGGCGGCGCTGTTCCTGTCGCCGCTGATGATCCCGCATGTCGTGCTCGGTATCGCGTTCCTGCGCTTCTTCACGTCGGCCGGCCTCGGCGGCAGCTTCGCCGCGCTGATCATTGCGCATGTCATCATCGTGTTTCCGTTCGCGTTGCGGCTGACGCTGGCGGCGGCGACCGGCATGGACCTCTCGGTCGAGATGGCGGCGATCTCGCTCGGCGCCGGCGGCTGGACGTTGTTCCGCCGCGTGACGCTGCCGCTGATCCTGCCCGGGGTCATCAGCGGCTGGGCGCTCGCCTTCATCCAGTCCTTCGACGATCTCACCATGACCGTCTTCCTCGCGGCACCCGGCACCGAGACACTGCCGGTGCGCATGTTTCTGTACATCCAGGATAATATCGATCCGCTGGTGACGTCGGTTTCGGCCTGCGTGATCGCGATCACCATGACCGCCCTCATTCTGCTCGACCGCTTCTACGGGCTCGACCGTGTGCTCGCCGGCAAGGGCGATACAGGGCGATAGGAGAATCCATGCGAACAGATTACGACGTCGCCGTCGTCGGCGGCGGATTGCTCGGCTCCGCCATCGCCTGGGGCCTCGGCCGACTCGGCAAGCGCGTCGCCGTGCTCGACGAAGGCGACATCACCAAGCGTGCCTCGCGTGCCAACTTTGCGCTGGTCTGGGTGCAGAGCAAGGGCCTCGGCATGCCGGCCTATACCGTCTGGACCGTGCAGGCGTCACAAGCGTGGAGCAGGCTCGCCGCGGAGTTGAAGCAACAGACTGATCTCGACGTCTCTCTTCAGCAGAATGGCGGCTTTCATCTCACGCTCGGCGAAGACGAGTTCGGCCAGCGCAGCGAGCTGGTCAAGCGCATGCACAACCAGACAGGCGCCGCCGACTACAAGATGGAGATGCTGCCGGCGTCCGAGGTGAAGAAGGCGCTGCCGCTGATCGGGCCCGAGGTCTCGGGCGGCAGTTATTGTCCGCTCGACGGTCACGTCAATTCGCTGCGCACGTTTCGTGCGTTCCACACCGGCTTTAGGGCATTCGGCATCGATTATCTTCCGGAGCGTCCGGTCTCGGCGATCACTAAGAGCGGCGGCGAATTCCGCCTGACGACGCCGCAGGGCGAGCTCCGTGCCGCCAAGATCGTGCTCGCCGCCGGCAATGCCAACCAGACCCTGGCGCCGATGGTCGGTCTCACCGTTCCGATGGGCCCGACCCGTGGCCAGATCGTGGTGACCGAACGCACCATGCCGTTTCTGCCACATCCGCTGACCACGATCCGCCAGACCGACGAGGGCACGGTGATGATCGGCGACAGCAAGGAAGACGAGCTCGACGATCGCGCGCTGAAGCACTCGATCAGCGCCGTGATGACCGATCGCGCCCAGCGCATGTTTCCGCATCTCGCGCGGCTCAACGTGGTCAGGAGCTGGGCCGGCATCCGCGTCATGCCGCAGGACGGCTTTCCGATCTACGACCAGTCGGAAACGCATCCCGGCGCCTTCGTCGCCTGCTGCCATTCCGGCGTGACGCTCGCCTCCAACCACGCTTTCGAGATTGCGCGGATGGTCGCGCAGGGCGCGCTCGAGCCGGAGCTGGTCGGCGCGTTCTCGGCCAGCCGTTTTGGCGCCGCCGGTGCTGCGAACAACAGCGGCTACTAGGGATATTGAAGGAGCCAGGATGTTCAAACGATCCGAACAGGACAAGCGGCCGCCGGTGCAGATCTTCGTCGATGGCGTTGCCGTTGCGGCGCGGCAGGGCGATACCGTCTCCGCGGCGCTGCTGGCCTCGAGCTGCGATGCACGCCGTTTGACCGCGGTGAGCGGCGCGCCGCGTCTGCCCTATTGCATGATGGGCGTGTGTTTCGACTGCCTCGTCACCATCGATGGCGTCGGTAACCGCCAGGGCTGCCTCGTGCCCGTCGCCGAGGGTATGCAGATCGAGATTCAGAAGGGCAAGCGGGAGATCGGGAAATGACCGTGGCTCCCAAGCGCGAAGAATACGACGTCGTGGTGATCGGGGCCGGGCCTGCCGGCCTCGCCGCCGCTGCGACGTCTGCCGAAGCCGGCCTGTCGACGTTGCTGCTCGACGAGAATGTCGGGCCCGGCGGCCAGGTGTTCCGCGCCATCACCTCGACACCGGTGACCGAGCGCGATCAGCTCGGCGCCGACTATTGGGTGGGCGCCGATCTCGTGCAGGCACTGCGCGCGAGCGACGCCGAGGTCATCCACCGAGCCACCGTCTGGAGCCTCGATCGCAACCTCGACATCGCCGTCTCGGTCGGCGGCGCGTCCGCGTTCGTCAAGGCCAAGCGCGTGATCCTCGCGACCGGCGCGCTGGAGCGACCGTTCCCGATTCCCGGCTGGACGCTGCCGGGCGTGATGACCGCGGGCGCCGCGCAGACCATGTTGAAATCGTCGGCCCTGGTGCCGGATGGCCGCACGGTGATCGCGGGGCAGGGGCCGCTGCTCTGGCTGCTCGCCGCCCAGATTTTGCGTCTCGGCGGCCGCATCGATCGCATTCTCGACACTACGCAGCGCGGAAACTATTTCGCGGCTCTCCCCCACGCCTTTGCCTTCCTGACCTCGCCCTATTTCGCCAAGGGCCTGTCGATGATGCGCGAGGTGAAGGCAAAGGTGCAGGTCGTCTCAGGTGTCAGCGAGCTTGCGGCCTCTGGCGACGGCCAGCTCGCGAACGTGAGCTATGTCGCCGGCGGCAAGCGCGAGATCGTCCTTGCGGATCTCTTGCTGCTGCACCAGGGCGTCGTGCCCAACGTCAATCTGGCGATGGCGGCCGGAATCGAGCATCGCTGGGATGATCTGCAGTTGTGCTGGTCTCCGGTGCTCGATGCCAGCGGCAATTCGTCGGTCGCCGGTATTGCGATCGCCGGCGACGGCGCCGGCATCGGCGGCGCGAACGCAGCCGTGGTGCGCGGCCGCATCGCGGCGCGCGCGGCAGTGGAGGCGTTGGCGCCCGCGGCTGCCACAAAACTCGCGCCGATGGCGAGCCTCCGCGCCGATCTCGCCAAGGCCGAGCGTGGCCGCGTTTTCCTCGACATGCTGTTCCGTCCGGCGCCGCAGTTTCGCATTCCCGCGGGCGACACCATCGTCTGTCGCTGCGAGGAGGTCACCGCAAAGGATATTCTCGACGCCGTCGCGATCGGCGCGACCGGGCCGAACCAGCTCAAGGCCTATCGCCGCACCGGCATGGGCCCGTGCCAGGGCCGCCTCTGCGGCCTCACCGTCACCGAGCTGATGGCGCAGGCGCGGGGCAAGAGCCCGCAGGAGATCGGCTATTACCGGCTGCGCGCGCCGGTCAAGCCGATCACGCTCGCCGAGCTTGCCGCGGTTCCGAAGAGCGAAGACGACATCAAGGCGGTGGTGCGCGGATGACGAAAAACGTGGATGCGATCGTCGTCGGCGGCGGCATCCACGGGTGCTCGACTGCGCTGCATCTGTGTCTCGCCGGCCTGAAACCGGTGCTGATCGAGAAGGACTATGCGGGCCGGCACGCCTCCGGCGTCAATGCAGGCGGCGTGCGCCAGCTGGCGCGGCACATCCCCGAAATCCCGCTTTCGATCCGCTCGATGGGAATTTGGGAGAAGATCACCGATCTCCTCGACGACGATTGCAGCTTTGAGAGCTATGGCCAGGTCCTCGTCGCCGAGAACGAGGAGGAACTCGCGGTCTGCCGCGCACGTGTGGCCGAGCTCAACGCGGTCGGCTTTACGCACGAGGAGCTGATCGATGCGGCCGAGCTGCGGCGCCTCGTGCCCGCGGTCGCCGAGACCTGTCCCGGCGGCGTGGTCTCGCGCCGCGACGGCGCGGCCAATCCGGCGCAGGCGACGACGGCATTCCGGCGCAAGGCCGGGCAGCTCGGTGCGACCGTGCGCGAGGGCATTGCGGCCACGAACATCCGGCACACCGACGGCCTCTGGCGTGTCGATGTCGGCGCCGAGAGCTTTGCCGCGCCGGTGCTCGTCAACGCCGCCGGCGCCTGGGCCGGGACCATTGCAGCCGCGCTCGGTGAGCCCGTTCCGGTCGAGACCGTGGCGCCGATGCTGATGATCACCTCGCGCGTGCCGCATTTCATCGATCCGGTCGTGATCCTGCGGGGGCGCAAACTGTCCTTCAAGCAATTCAAGAACGGCACGGTGCTGATCGGCGGCGGCCATCTGGCAACGCCGTATCAGGATCGAAACGAGACGGTGCTGGACTGGAAGAGCCTCGCGACCAGCGCCCGCACCGTGTTCGAGCTGTTCCCGGTCATGCGCGACGCGACGATCATGCGGGCCTGGGCCGGCATCGAGGCCAAGACCAAGGACGATCTGCCCGTGTTTGGACCGAGCAGCCGGCACAAGGGCCTCTATCACCAGTTCGGCTTCTCGCTGCACGGTTTCCAGCTCGGCCCCGGGGCGGGTGCCGTCATGGCGGAGCTGATTGTCAATGGCGGCACCCAGACACGCATCGGCGATCTCGGCATCGACCGTTTCCATCCTTCCACGCTCTAGCAACAAGAGGACATCATGAGCATTACCCGCAGCATCCGCACGCCCATCATGCACCGCGCCGTCGAAGCCAACGGCTTCGTCTTCATTGGCGGCACCATCGCCGACGACACCTCGGTGTCGATGGGCGAGCAGACCCGCAACATCCTCGGCAAGATCGCCGGCTATCTGAAGGAAGCGGGTACCGACAAGTCGCGCGTCGTGAGCACCTCGATCTTCGTCACGGATCTTTCCAAGAAGAAGGAGATGGACGCGGTCTGGACCGAATTCTTCGGCGACAATCTGCCGACCCGCGCCACCGTTGGTGTCGCCGATCTCGGCGGCAGCGCGTTGATCGAGGTCGTGGTCACCGCGCTCAAGGGCTGATCGCGCCGGCCGGCGGGGCACGTTAGCGCTCGGCGCGCTGTCGTCCCTGCGAGCCTCGCCTTGATCTTGCCCTTTGATGGGATTAGTTAGAGAGCGCCTCAAACAGGATATTCGAGAGCCATGGATTTTACCCCGACCGCAAAGCCGACCTGCCTTGCTCACGGGGAATTCCATGCCTGCTTCAATCATCCTGTCCAACCTGTCGCTGTCCACGCCTGACGGCCGCTCTCTTTTTTCCAGTATTGATCTGACATTCGGCGCCGAGCGGACCGGCCTCGTCGGTCGCAACGGCGTCGGGAAGACGACGCTGCTTGCGTCGATTTCGCGAGAGCACATTCCTCAGTCGGGGCGCATTGCCGTCAAAGGTACCGTCGGTCTGCTGCGCCAGGACGTCCAGCCCCTTGCGGGCGCGAAGGTGATCGACCTGTTCGGTGCGCGAGCCGCGCTCGATCTGCTTCGCCGTGCCGAGCGCGGGGATGCCTCGGCCGAGGAGGTTTCCGAGGTCGATTGGATCCTCGAAACACGGCTTGCATCCGCCCTTGCGCGTGTCGGGTTCGAGGTCGCTCCGGAGATCGAGCTCGGCAGCCTGTCGGGCGGGCAGGTCACGCGGGTTCGTCTCGCCGCGCTGATCTTCGCGGAGCCGGACTTCCTGCTGCTCGACGAGCCCACCAACAATCTCGATCGGAAGGGGCGCAAGGCCGTGATTGATTTCCTTGCGTCCTGGCGCGGTGGGGCGATCGTCGTCAGCCACGATCGGAGCCTGCTCGAAACCATGGATGCGATCGTCGAGCTGACGTCGCTCGGAGCTACGCGATACGGCGGCAATTGGAGCAGTTATTGCGAGCAGAAAGCCGTTGCGCTTGCGGCTGTCAGGCACGACCTCGCGCATGCCCAGAGGCGCCTGTCCGAGATCGATGGGAAGGCGCAGGAGGCCGCGGAGAGGAAAGCGCGCAAGGACAGCGGGGGCAAGAAGAAGCGCGCCAAGGGCGACATGCCGCGCATTCTGGCCGGCGCACGCAAGGACCGTAGCGAAGACACCGGCGGCAAGACCGCGCAGATCGCCGAGCGGCGGCGTGCGGATGCGCTTGAGGCCGTCGATACGGCGCGCCGACGCATCGAGATTCTTCAGCCGCTGTCGGTGAAGCTGCCCTCGACCCAACTGCCGGCGGGCAGGGAGGTGGTTTGGCTCGATCGCGTCAGCGCCGGCTATCGGCCGGATAGGGAAGTCTTGCGCGGTCTATCGCTCGCGATCGTCGGTCCGGAGCGGGTGGCAATCGTCGGGCCCAACGGTTCCGGCAAGACGACACTGCTGAAACTCGTCGCCGGCGAACTGCGTCCGCTCTCCGGCACCGTGCGGGTCAGGCCGGATCTTGCGCTGTTCGATCAAAAGGTCAGTCTGCTCGATCCCGCGGTCTCCATCCTGGACAATTTCAGGAGCTTCCATCGCAAGGCCGGTGCAAATGAATGCCATGCCGCGCTGGCCCGGTTCATGTTCCGTGCAGATGCGGCCTTGCAGATCGTCGGACATTTGAGCGGCGGGCAGATGTTTCGCGCGGGCCTTGCCTGCGTGCTGGGTGGAGCGAGCCCGCCATCGCTGCTGATCCTCGACGAGCCGACCAATCACCTCGACATCGAATCCATCGAAGCAGTGGAAGCAGGTCTGAGGGCCTATGACGGCGCGCTGCTCGTCGTCAGTCATGACGAGGCATTCTTGCAGGCGATCGGGATCACGCGCAGGGTCGAACTGGCCGGCTAGGTCGGCTGCCCATCGTTGATTAACAAAAACCCGACGCCCTGCCCCCAGCGCGTCGGGTGGAAAAAGATGAGTATCAATACGGGATCCCAACGCAATAGTTGTGACTCGCGTCGCACCAATTTACCACTCCGGGAAACTACCGCGTTGGAACCGGACTCCGCCAAACCTGTGCCCGGCCTAGGAGGCGGCGCTGCCGCCCGGTTCGAGCGCCTCACCCATCTCCAGCGGATGGGCCATGGCCTCGTGCAGCGCCTCGCGGTCGAGCTCGCCTTCGGAGATGCTGATGACGACGCAGGCGACGCCGTTGCCGATCAGATTGGTCAGCGCGCGGCACTCGCTCATGAACTTGTCGATGCCGACCAGGATCGCGATCGACTGGATCGGGATGTCAGGCACGATCGAGAGCGTTGCCGCGAGCGTGATGAAGCCCGCCCCGGTCACGCCCGAGGCGCCCTTCGATGTGATCATGGCGATGCCGAGAATGCCGAGCTCCTGCCAGATGGTCAGATGGGTATTGGTCGCCTGCGCCAGGAACAGCGTCGCCAGTGTCATGTAGATGTTGGTGCCGTCGAGGTTGAAGCTGTAACCGGTCGGAATGACGAGGCCGACCACCGAACGCGAGGCGCCGAGATGCTCCATCTTCTGGATCATCTGCGGCAGCACCGTCTCAGACGACGAGGTACCGAGCACGATCAGGAGCTCGTCCTTGATGTAGGCGATGAAACGCAGGATGGAGAAGCCGGCGAGCCGCGCGATCGCGCCGAGCACGACCACAACGAACAGGATGCTGGTGAGATAGAACGTGCCGATCAGGGCCGCCAGGTTGAGCAGCGAACCGAGGCCATAGGCGCCGACGGTGAAGGCCATTGCGCCGAACGCCCCGATCGGGGCGACGCGCACGATGATGCGGATGATGCCGAAGAACATTTTCGCGGCCTTGTCGATCGCTTCCGCAATCGGCTCGCCGGCCTTGCCGAGAAAGGCAATGGCGAAGCCCGATAGGATCGAGATCAGCAGCACCTGCAACAGATCGCCGCGTGCGATGGCGCCCAGATAGCTATCGGGGATGATCGCCATCAGATGGGCGACGATGCCTTCTTCCTTGGCCTTGGTGACGTAGGTCGCCACCGATTTCGGGTCGATCGTGGCGGGATCGATGTTGAAGCCGTGCCCGGGCTGGAGCACCTCGCCGACCAGCAGGCCGACCGCGAGCGCCACGGTCGAGACCGTCTCGAAATAGATCAGCGACTTCAGCCCGACCCGGCCGACGCGCTTGAGGTCGCCCATCGAGGAGATGCCGTGCACCACGGTGCAGAAGATCACCGGTGCGATCATCATCTTGATCAGCGCGATGAAACCGTCGCCGAGCGGCTTCAGCGCCTTGCCGAGATCGGGATAGAAATAGCCAACGAGCACGCCGAGCGCGATCGCGATCAGCACCTGGATGTAGAGGATCTTGTACCAGGGCTGGTGCCGCCGGTGGATGGCTGGCTGGATCGCAATCTGTGTCATAGAATAGGCCCCGGAACGTATTGATCTTGTTTGATTTGCATCATGTGATGGCCGCCGCAGAAGCGACAATCACATTTTTGTCTGTTCGCACGAAGATCGATCGCTGCACCGCAACTGGGGGGAACATGCCGATTGCAACGGGCTCCGAACAGCGAGCGCAAGGCTATTTTCCGCGTTGGACTCTGAAGTCCTCCGGCGTGATCATGCCCGAGGAGCGGCTGCCGCTCGGCCAGACCGTCGTCTCCGGTCTCCAGCATTGCGTCGCAATGTCGGGCTCGACGATCATCGCGCCGCTGCTGATGGGGTTCGATCCCAATGTTGCGGTGTTGTTTTCCGGCATCGGCACGCTGATCTTCTTCGTCATCGTCGCGGGACGCGTGCCGAGCTATCTCGGCTCGAGCTTCGCGTTCATCGCGGTCGTGATCGCCGCCACAGGCTATGCCGGGCACGGGCCGAACCCGAACCTGTCGGTTGCGCTTGGCGGCATCGTCGGGGCCGGCGTCCTCTACGGCGTGATCGCGCTGATCGTGATGTGGTCGGGGGTTGGCTGGGTCGAGAGGCTGTTGCCGCCGGCCGTCACCGGCGCTGTGGTCGCCGCGATCGGTCTCAACCTCGCGCCCGTGGCGGTCAAGGCAGTGAGCGCCAATGCATTCGACACGGGAATCGGGCTCGCGACCGTTCTGATCATTGGCGTGGTTGCCGTGGGCGCACCGGGCCTGTGGCGCCGCCTGCCGATCATCCTCGGCGCGATCGGCGGATATCTTTTGTACCTGCTGTTCGCGAACGGCCTCGGCTTCGGCAAGCCGATCGACTTCACGCAAGTTTCGGCGGCGCCGTGGATCGGCCTGCCGAGCTTCACCACGCCGACGTTCCATGCGGATGCGATCTTCTTGATAGCGCCGGTCGCGATCATCCTCGTCGCCGAGAACCTCGGTCACATCAAGGCCGTCGGCGCCATGACGGGCCGGAGCCTCGATGACTATCTCGGCCGCGCCTTGCTCGCCGACAGCCTCGCGACCATCGTGGCCGCCTGCGGCGGCGGCACCGGCGTTACCACCTATGCGGAGAACATCGGCGTCATGGCGGCCACGAAGGTCTATTCGACCTTGCTGTTTGCCTTCGCGGCGGTGGTGTCGATCGTGCTCGGCTTCTCACCGAAATTCGGCGCGATGGTCCTGTCGATCCCGGGTCCCGTCATCGGTGGGCTCTCGATCGTGCTGTTCGGATTGATCGCCGCGATGGCCGGCCGGATCTGGGTCGAGAACAAGGTCGACTTCTCAAGTCCGGCAAACCTGATCACCGTCGCGGTCGCGCTCACCGCAGGCGCCGGCGACCTCACGCTGAAATTCGGCGCTTTCACGATCGGCGGGATCGGCACCGCAACTTTTGGCGCGATCATCCTCTATCAAATCCTGACTTCGCGCCTGGCTCGCCGCGAGGAGTGAATCCCAGCGGCGCGCCGACGGATGGAACAAAACGCCGGTTCCCTCCATGTTGATGTGTCTCCCGGAGAAGAACGATGCCACATACCGACCGCTCGACCACCTTTTCCTCGCGCCTCGTCGGCCAATACGCTTTGGTGACCGGCGCCTCCCAGGGCATAGGGCGCGCCGTCGCAATCAGGCTGGCGCAGGAAGGTGCGACTGTCGCCATCAATTATGTCGATCATCCCGAAAAGGCGGAGGAGGTGCTCGCGCTGGTACGCACGGCATCGAGCGATCGCGGCCACGGCAGGCTCGATCATGCCATCGTCAAGGCCGACGTGAGCAATGAGCAGGAGGTCGCCGCGATGTTCGAGACGGTTTTGGCGCGCTGGAAGCGCCTCGACTGCTTGGTCAACAATGCCGGCTTCCAGCGGGAATCGCCGAGCGAGGCGCTCGACATCGACACCTATCGCCGCATCATCGACGTCAACCTCAACGGCGCCGTGCTCTGCGCGCAGAAGGCGCTCGCCCATTTCGTCGCGCGCGGCGCAGGCGGCAGCATCATCAACTGCTCCAGCGTGCACCAGATCATCCCGAAACCCGGCTATCTCGCTTATTCCATCAGCAAGGGCGGCATGGCCAATCTGACGCGCACGCTGGCGCTCGAATTCGCCGGCCGCGGCATTCGCGTCAATGCGGTCGGCCCCGGTGCGATCGACACCCCGATCAACGCGGCCTGGACCGGCGATCCGGAAAAGCGCGGCGTGGTCACCAGCCACATTCCGCTCGGCCGCGTCGGCACGCCGGAGGAGATCGCCGCCGTGTTCGCCTTCCTCGCTTCGGACGAAGCAAGCTACATCACCGGCCAGACCATCTATGCCTGCGGGGGCCTGACGCTGTTTCCCGAGTTTCGGGACAATTGGGCGAGCTAACCGGGCTTCCTGGCCATCTGGCAAAACCCGCCTGCGCAGACTACATCTGCGACATGGAAAAAGCTCCGCTCGAAGACTTCGTTCAGCGGCACGAAAATCTGTTCGTGCTGACCGGCGCCGGCTGCAGCACTAATTCGGGCATTCCCGATTATCGCGACAGTCACGGCAACTGGAAGCGGACCCAGCCGGTGAACTTCCAGGCGTTCATGTCGGAAGAGCGTACGCGTCGGCGCTATTGGGCGCGCAGCCTGATCGGCTGGCGGCGGTTCGGCCAGGCGAGGCCGAACGATGCGCATCACGCGCTCGCCCGGCTCGAGGCGAGCGGGCGTTGCGGAATGCTGCTGACCCAGAACGTCGACCGGCTGCATCAATCCGCCGGCCACCGCCAGGTGATCGACCTGCACGGTCGGCTCGATCTGGTCCGCTGCATGGGCTGCGGCCGAAAGACGCCGCGGAGCGAATTCCAGGAGACGCTCGGCCACGCCAATGCGGAATGGTTGACGCTCGATGCCGCCGATGCGCCCGACGGCGATGCCGACCTCGAGCATGCGGATTTTTCGTCGTTCAAGGTGCCGGCCTGCGAAACCTGCGGCGGCATCCTCAAGCCCGATGTCGTGTTCTTCGGCGAGAACGTCCCGCGCGACGTGGTCGCTGCCGCGCAGGCTCATCTGGCGCAGGCCGACGCCATGCTCATCGTCGGCTCGTCACTGATGGTCTATTCCGGATTCCGCTTCGTGCAGGCTGCCGCGCAGCGGCAAATCCCGATCGCTGCGGTCAATCTCGGACGCACCCGCGCCGATGATCTCCTCACGCTGAAGGTCGAGGAGCGCTGTGAAGCGGCGCTTGCATTCCTGCTCTGATCGCGCGGGCTGCGAACACGCCTTGCCTATTGCATGGGTGCCAAGCAGAATAGCTGGACGCCGCAGGTTCCTGTCGTTCATGGCATGGAAATTGCTGCGCTTTTGTCCTCAGTCTTGACGATCAGCACGGAGAATTTGGAATGCTTGAGGGAGCCGAGGTGCGGCTTGCCGTCGATATCGGTGGCACGTTCACCGACATCGTGCTGGACGTGGGCGAGGTGCGCAAGACGCGCAAATTGCTGACGACACCGCAGCGGCCCGAACAAGCGGTGCTTGATGGCATGCGGCTCATTCTCGCCGATGCGCGCGCCCATATCAGCGACATCGACGTCTTCATTCACGGCACGACGCTGGCGACCAACGCCATCATCGAGCGTCGCGGCGCCAAGACGGCGCTGATCGCGACCGAGGGCTTTCGCGACGTGCTCGATATCGGCACCGAGAGCCGCTACGACCAGTATGACCTCTCCATCGACAAGCCGAAGCCGCTGGCGCCGCGGTCCCTGCGCTTCACGGTGCCCGAGCGCATCGACGCGCATGGCGCCGTCCGCCTCCCGCTGGACGAAGCGGCGGTGCGCGCGCTCGCGCCACGATTGCGCGCGCTGAACGTCGAGAGTGTCGCGGTCGCGTTCCTGCACTCCTACGCCAATCCCGAGCACGAGCGCCGCACGGCCGCGATCATCAGCGAGGAGATGCCCGGCATTTCCGTGACTGTATCTTCCGCGGTGTGCCCGGAGATCCGCGAATATGAGCGCACATCGACTGCGGTGGCCAACGCCTATGTGCAGCCGCTGATCGATGGCTATCTCGCCCGCATGTCCGACGCCTTGCAAGTCGAGCAGTACCGCGGCGCGATCTATCTCGTCACCTCCGGCGGCGGCGTCACCTCGATCGAGACGGCGCGGCGTTTTCCGGTCCGTCTCGTCGAATCCGGTCCGGCCGGCGGCGCCATTTTCGCGGCGCAGATCGCGGCGCGTCTCGGCGAGAGCAAGGTGCTGTCCTTCGACATGGGCGGCACCACGGCAAAGATCTGCCTGATCGAAAAATACCAGCCCGAGACCTCGCGCGTGTTCGAGGTTGATCGCGCAGCGCGCTTCCTGAAAGGTTCGGGTCTGCCGGTGCGGATTCCCGTGATCGAGATGGTCGAGATCGGCGCCGGCGGCGGCTCGATCGCCCATGTCGATGCGATGAAGCGCGTCACGGTCGGCCCCGAAAGTGCCTCGTCGGAGCCAGGGCCCGCCTGCTACGGCCGCGGCGGCTTGCGCCCGGCCGTGACGGATGCCGACGTTGCGCTCGGCATGATCGATCCCGACGATTTCGCGGGTGGAACGATCAAGCTCGACCCGGAGCTATCGAAGCAGGCGCTGCTGCGCGCCGTGGGCGAGCCGCTGGGTCTGTCGGCTGAGACTGCAGCCTATGCCGTGCACGAGGTCGTCTGCGAGAACATGGCGAGTGCGGCGCGCGTGCATGCGGTCGAGCGCGGTGAGATTGTCGGGCAGCACACGCTGATCGCCTTCGGCGGCGCGGCGCCACTACATGCGGCGCGGGTCGCCGAGAAGATCGGTGTCTCCCGCGTGATCGTCCCTTCCAATGCCGGCGTGGGTTCGGCCGTCGGCTTCCTTGCGGCTCCGATCGCCTATGAACTGGTGCGCAGCCGTCATGTCCGGCTGGACGATTTCGACACTGAAGGGGTTTCCGACCTGCTCCAGGAGATGGTGACGGAAGCGCGTGCGCTGGTCGAGACGGGTGCGGCCGGTGCGCCGGTCCGCGAGCGCCGCGCCGCCTTCATGCGCTATGTCGGCCAGGGCCATGAGATCTCGATCGAGTTGCCGAACCGGCGGCTGGCGACGGCCGATCTGGCCGGCCTGCGCCAGAAGTTCGAGGCGGACTATGCGGCGATGTTCGAGCGGTCGATCCCGGGTGCGGCAATAGAGGTGTTGAGCTGGTCCGTGCTCGCGACGACCGAGGCGCGCAATCCGGCTACTGTCGCGGCCGTGACGCGCAAGCCGGCCGGGAAGGCGACCGGCAGCCGCAAATTCTTCGACGGCCGGGCAGGGGAGGTGATCGAGATTCCGCTCTACCGCCGCGAGGATATGGCGCCGGGCGCGACGATTGCAGGTCCCGCCGTGATCGCGGAGGACGAGACTTCGACGTTCGTCTCCAACAGTTTTGATGCCCATATCGACGGTGCCGGCAGCATCGTCATGGAACGGAAGGCGGCCTGATCATGAGCAAGGCAAGCGGCGCGAGTCTGATCGACCTTCAGATCATGTGGCACCGACTGATCGCCGTGGTCGAGGAGCAGGCGCAGGTGCTGCTCCGCACCGCCTTCAGCCCGATCGTGCGCGAATGCGGCGACCTCTCGGCCGGCGTGTTCGACCTCAAGGGACGGATGCTGGCGCAGGCGGTGACGGGCACCCCCGGCCATGTCAATTCGATGGCGGAATCGGTCAAGCACTTCATCGCCCACTTTCCGATCGAGACGATGAAGGAGGGCGACGCCTACATCACCAACGATCCCTGGATGGGCACCGGCCATCTCAACGATTTCGTCGTCACCACGCCCTGCTTCAAGGACGGCAAGCCGGTCGCGCTGTTTTCCTGCACCAGTCATCTCATGGACATCGGCGGCATCGGCTTCGGGCCCGACGCCACCGACGTGTTCATGGAGGGGCTCTACATCCCCATGCTGAAGCTGATCGACCAGGGCGTCGTCAACGAGACGCTGATGGCGATGATCCGTACCAACACGCGGCTGCCGATCGACACCGAGGGCGACACCTACTCGCTCGCCGGCTGCAACGACGTCGGCTGCGAGCGCCTGGTCGAGATGATGACCGAGTTCGGCATCGACTCGCTCGATGCGCTCGGCGACTACATTTGCGACCGCTCGCGCGAGGCCGTGCTGGCCGAGATCGCCAAGCTGCCGAAGGGCACCTGGCGCAACACCATGGTGGTAGACGGCTATGACGCGCCGGTCTCGCTCGAGGCGACGCTGACGATCTCGGACGAAGGCATCCATGTGGATTTCGACGGCACCTCGGCCGCGTCCCGGTTCGGCATCAACGTGCCTCTGTCCTACACCATCGCCTACACGGTGTTCGGTCTCGGCTGCGTCGTCGCCTCGCAGATGCCGAACAATGCCGGCTCGCTCTCGCCGCTGACGGTGTCGGCTCCTCCGGGCGCGATCCTCAATGCGCCGAAGCCGGCGCCGGTCGCCTCGCGTCACATCATCGGTCAGATGCTGCCCGATGTCGTGTTCGGCTGCCTGCGCCAGATCATTCCCGAGCGCGTGCCCGCGGAAGGCACCTCGTGCCTGTGGAATCTCAACGTGCGCGGACAGACCCGCTCGGGCGCCGGCGGCAATTATGGATTCTCCATGGCGGTGACCTCCAATGGCGGCACCGGCGCGCGCTTCGCGAAGGACGGGCTGTCGGCGACCGCCTATCCCAGCGGGGTGCGCGGCACGCCGGTCGAGATCGCGGAGACGCAGACGCCGCTGATCTTCTGGCGCAAGGAGCTGCGTCCGGATTCCGGCGGGGCAGGGCGCACCCGCGGCGGCCTCGGCCAGATCATCGAGGTCAGCAGCGGCGTCGATGCGCCGTTCGACATCCTGGCGGCGTTCGACCGTATCGATCATCCGCCACGTGGTCGCGATGGCGGCAAGAACGGCGAGGCCGGCTATGTCGGGCTGAAGTCCGGTAAGAAGCTGCGTGGAAAAGGCTTTCAGCAGGTGCCGCCGGACGACCGGCTGGTGGTGCTGACACCAGGCGGCGCCGGCATCGGCGATCCCCGGGAGCGTGCGCCGACAGCCGTCAACGACGACATCGAAAGTGGCCTCGTGTCTGCCGACAACGCGGTTGCAGTTTATGGGCATATGCGATGACGCCTCAGGCGTCGTGCGCGTAGCAAACGGAGGGGCTCCATGATCACGCGACGGAATTTCACCGCGGGCGCAGCGACGCTGCTCGCAGCCGGTCACATCTCGACCCGCGCGCGGGCGGCGACGGTGAGCTGGGACATGTCGACGGTATGGCCCGACGGCAATTTCCACACCCAGAACGCGTTTGCCTTCGCGGAGGAGGTGAAGAAGCAGAGCGGCGGCTCGGTCGCGATCACCGTGAAGGCCGGTGGCCAGCTCGGCTTCAAGGGTCCCGAGCATCTGCGTGCCGTGCGCGACGGCCTGGTGCCGCTCGCCGACGTCCTCAATATCCAGCAGGTCGGCGACGAGCCCTTCATGGGCGTCGAAAGCATTCCCTTTCTCTGCGGCTCGATGGACGAGTTGAAGGTGCTGCACAAATATGTGCGGCCCGAATACGAGAAGGTCGCCGCGCGCAACAACCAGAAGATCCTCTACATCGTGCCGTGGCCGACGCAATATCTGCATCTCAAGGTCAAGGTCGCCGATGTCGACGGCTTGAAGAACATCAAGATCCGCGTGCCCGACAAGAATGCCGTCGACATGCTGGCCGTGGTCGGCATGGCGCCGGTGATGATTCCCTGGGGCGAGACCATCCCCGCGCTTGCCTCCGGCGCGGTCTCCGGCGTCTCCACCTCGTCGGTGTCGGGTGTCGACGGAAAATTCTGGGAATTCCTGAAATACATTTACCCGACCAATCACGTCTGGTCGTCGCAGATGCTCACCGTCAACCTCGATTCCTGGAAGGCACTGAGCGCCGATCAGCAGCAACTCGTCGCCGGCATTGCCGCCAAGATGGAGCCGGGCTTCTGGGCGAACTCGCTCAAGGCGGACGTCGACAGCCTCAACCGGCTCAAGGAAGGCGGCATGGAGGTGGTGCCGGTCTCGGAGGCCATGATCACGGACATTCGCGCCAAGACCGCGCCGCAGCTTGAGGCTTTCGTCAAGCGCGTGCCGGCGGCCGACAAGCCGGTGCGGGCCTATCTCGCCGAAATGAAGCGCTGAGGACTTGCAGTGGCGGATGTTTTGCCTGCGTCGTCCCAAAGTCTCAACGCGGCGGCGCCGGCGCCGCTGCGCATCCTGCTCGACGGTATCGACCGTCTCGGCCGGCTCGACGGCTGGATCGGCGGCGGCTGCCTCTTGATGCTGACGCTGCTGATGCTGTGCGAGGTCGCAACGCGCTTCCTCTCGAACTTCCTGCCGTTCTTTCCGCCCACAATCTCGATCGCGTGGGAGTATTCCTCCTATCTGATGGCGGCGTCCTTCACTTTCGGCGCCGCCATGACCCTGCGCGTCGGCGGCCATATCCGTGTCGTGCTGCTGCTGAAGAACGTTCCCGCTCCGTTTCAGCGCGCGATCGAAATCCTGTCGGCCGCCGCGGGCTTCGCCTTCATGGCCTTCCTGACCTCGTCGATGGCGAAGTTCGCCTTCGGCGCCTATGTGCGCGGCCAGGTTTCGACCTCGAGCGATACCCCGCTGTGGTTTCCGCAAGGAGTCGTCGCCTTTGGCATGCTGCTGCTGACGCTGCAGTTCCTGGCGCGCGCGATCCAGGCCGTGCTCGGCCTGCCGCTGGAGGATCATCGCATGAAGGCCTCGCCCGTCGAATGATCGCCCTCGCGCCAGCCAGCGGACACCGGACTCCATGACCATAGAAGTCGTCGCTCTCTTCGCGATCCTGTTTGCGCTTCTGGCCTGCGGCGTCTGGATCGGCCTGACGCTTGCGCTCACCGCGACGCTGCTGCTGGCGATGTTCCGCTCGATTCCGCTCGACAAGCTGCTGCCGCAATACGCCTGGAACATTTTGACGACGCAGGAGCTGTTGGCGCTGCCGCTGTTCATCCTGATGGGCGAGCTGCTGTTTCGCACCCGTCTGTCGCGTTCGCTGTTCCAGGGGCTCGCGCCCTGGGCGGGGCTTCTGCCGGGTCGTCTCCTGCATGTGAACGTGATCGGCTGCACCATCTTCGCGGCGATCTCCGGCTCGTCGGCGGCGACGACGCAGGTGATAGGCCGCATGTCGCTGAACGAGCTCACACGCCGCGGCTATTCCCGCGACATCGCGATTGGCTCGCTCGCCGGCGCCGGCACGCTCGGCTTTTTGATCCCGCCGTCCAACATCATGATCATCTACGGCGTGCTGGGCGACGTCTCGATCCTGAAACTGTTCACGGCTGGCGTGCTGCCCGGACTGCTGCTGGCCGCCACCTTCATGGGGTGGGTGATGCTGCACACGACCCTCGACCCCAGCATGGTGCCGGAGACGGAAGCCAAGCTCTCGCAGGTGCCGTGGCGCGAACGTTTTGCGGCGCTGAAGGACCTCGCGCCTGCGCTGTTCCTGATCGCCTGCGTGCTCGGCTCGATGTATGGCGGGCTGGCGACGCCGTCGGAGGCCGCCGCGGTCGGCGTGCTCGGCGCGGCGCTGGTCGCCTGGGCGCAGGGCTCGATGTCGCAGCAGGTGATGCGCGACGTGCTGATCGGCTCGGTCGTGACCTGCTCGATGATCGCGCTGATCGTGCTCGGCGCCTCGATCCTCGGCAACGCCGCGGCCTTCCTGGGCATCCCGCAGGCGGTCGCCGCCTTCGTGAAGGGCTTGGGGCTATCGCCCTTCATGCTGATCGTCGTGCTGATTATCTTCTATTTGATCCTCGGCTGCTTCCTCGATGGCTTCTCGATGATCGTGATGACGCTGCCGATCGTGCTGCCGATCGTGAAGGGTGCTGGCTTCGACGAGATCTGGTTCGGCATCTTCCTCGTGCTCGCGGTCGAGATGGCCCAGATCACCCCGCCGGTCGGCTTCAATCTGTTCGTGATCCAGGGCCTGACCGACGACGGCCTCGGCTACATCGCACGCGTCACGATGCCCTATCTTCTCATCATGGTCGGCTTCGTGCTGCTGCTGACGCTCTGGCCCGGCATCGTCACGATCCTCCCGCGCGTGCTGTACGGGTAAATCCTTCCTCCGGCCTTGGCGCTATCGCGTCCGCCCGCAGCAGTCTGAGACTGCGAGGCCAACGAACCGGACAGCGCAACTGACGTTTGTGATCCGCGCTGCGCGTCAAATTCGCGCCGTGCGCGTGTTCCATCTTTGCGCTCCTCGTCATCCGGCGTACGCTGCCGGAGCGAGGATAAGCGCAACTGCAACCAGTCCAAAAACGTAGCACCTTTTGGCGATGTCCGCCGAGAGAGATCGAGAGCCGTTGGCGGCTCGTATGCGATGGAGAAGGCCGACAGAGAGCGGACTGCAGCATCCCTCGCGGTGGCGTCTGTGAGACGCAAGTTAAACAAACATAAAAGCGGGAGGAACGGATGAAGAAGCCTTGGTGTAAGTCTGGTCTACCTCTTATTGCCGGCGCGACGCTGATGGTGTCGTCGGCCTTGGCCCAGTCCGTGGATACTGCGCGGATCGAGAACGGCGGTCAGAACGATTGGCTGACCTATCACGGTTCATACAAATCCTATCACTACAGCCCGCTGGCGCAGATCAATGCAAACAATATCGGCAATCTGAACGTTGCCTGGACCCATATTCCAGGACGCTCGACCCGCGGCCTGCAATCGATGCCCCTCGTGGCGGATGGCGTGCTCTATTACTCGGGTTCTTACAGCCGGGTTTTTGCGCTCAACGGCGCGACAGGCGAGGTGATCTGGTCTCATTTTCCGGAGCTGGACGAGGCACTGATCTCCCGTCAGACCCATTCCCCCTACAATCGCGGCGTAGCGCTCGGCGAGGGCAAGGTTTTCGTCGGCACGATGGATGGCAGGGTTCTTGGCCTGGATATGAAGTCGGGGAAGGTCCTCTGGGAAACCAGGCTGATCGACTCGCAGAAGCTCACGGTCGGTTTCACCGGTGCACCGCTTTACGCGAAGGGTACGGTGATCATCGGAGCGCAAGGCGGTGAATGGCCGGGCCGCGGCCCGATCTTCGGCCTGGATGCCACCACCGGGAAGAAGAAGTGGGAGTTCTTGACCGTCGCCGGCACCGACGAGGCCATGAAGACGTGGGGAAACGATTCCTGGCGCACCGGCGGGGGTGGCGGCTGGATGCCGGGCACTTACGATTCCGAGACCAACACGATCCTATGGGGCACCGCAAACCCGGCGCCGCTCTACGATTGGTCGGGCGCCGATTACAAGACGCAAGGCGCGCGTCCCGGCGACAATCTCTACACGAGTTCGGTGATCGGTCTCGACGTCGATACCGGCAGGCTGAAATTCCATCATCAGGAATTGCCGCACGATGCCTGGGATTTCGACAGCGCGGTCGGCGAGTTTGTGATGCTCGAACGCGACGGTCAGAAGTTCGTGGTTCACCCGAACAAGGGCGGTTTCGTCTTCGTCTATGACCGCAATCTCGCCGTGAAGAATGTCTGGCGGCTCGTTGAGAACATCAATTTCGTCAAGGATATCGATCCCAAGACGGGTGCCTTGATCGGCCGTCGCGACTTCAGCGCCGGGAAGGTCACCGAGCCGCCGCTGTGCCCCTTCATTGGCGGCGGCGTCAGCTGGAACGCCGGCTCCTACAACCCGAAGACCGGCCTGTACTACAAGATCGGCCAGGAATGGTGCATGACGCTCGACGTCCAGAAGACGACGCCGGTCACAGCGCCCCAGGTCCAGCTCAACATCGGCGCCGATTTCAAGATGGTACCCCCTCCGGGCGGAGAGATTTATGGACATCTCGACGCGCGCGACCCCATCACCGGCGCCAAGAAGTGGGAGGTTCGCTATCCCGAGCCGCCGCTCGGAAGCGTGCTGTCGACCGCGGGCAATCTCGTATTCGTGCCCGATTCCCGCGGGATCCTTCATGCCTACGATGCCGAAACCGGGGCCGAGCTGTGGAGTCACAACAACGGCACCGGCCACCAGGGCGGCATCGTCAGCTATTCCGTCAACGGCAAGCAGTACATTGCCGTGGTCGCTGGCTTTGGCGGCATGCTGGCGGACGAATACGCGCCAAACTTCGGCGGCGCCTACAAGAGCATGCCGCGTGATGACGGGGCGCTTGTCGTCTTCAGCTTGAAATAGATCATCGCAGATTGCCGGGGAGCAGGCGCAAGCTTGCTCCCCGTAGATCGGAATTGCGGCGTGCTTCATCAGGACATCGTGCTTCAGGATATGGAGCTGGATACCTTGAACTTGCATTTGAAGAAGATCACCGCGCTGCTATGGGCGGTGCTCGGAGCCTCGTTGCTGTATGCCGCACCGGTTCAGGCGCAGTCTGCCGCTCCCATACCCGACAACGGGACGCTCGACGTCGAGCAGTTATTCGCAGGGACTTGCGGCTTTTGTCACTCTGCTGGGGGTCGGGCCGCCGGCAAGGGACCGCAGCTGATGAATTCGCCGCGCGACGACGACTATCTGCACAGCCGCATCAAGAACGGCAAGTCTGGTGCGATGCCGGCATTCGGCGGGGCCTTCACTGACGCGCAGATCGACCAGATCGTCAAATATATCCGCGCCCTGAAGCCGCGCGAGGGTTGAATCGACCAGGCCGATGTCGATACGAGGACACGGAATGAAGACAGTTCTCCCGATTGTGGTCGGCGCCGTGATCGGACTGCTGAATCCGGCGCAGGGACGAAGCCTCGACGCGGTCCGCGCGTCCGGCGTGCTCGGATTGTGCGCCCATCCGAACTCGCTTCCGTTCGCAAGCAAGGCCGCCGATCCTCCCGGCTTTCAGATCGAATTGGGCCAGGCGCTGGCACACGAGCTCGGCGTCTCGCTGCGACTCGACTGGATTATCACCCAGTACCAGATGCGGAGCGCCGGTTGCGACATTGTTCTGGACGTCATTGCCGACCGCGAAGCGCAGGGTGAAACCCGCTTGAGAATCTCAAAACCGTACTATCGTACGGGGGTCGCGCTCGCCGTCCCTTCCTCCAGCTCGCTCGCCTCGTTCCAGAGCCTCAACGAGCATACCAAGGTTGGGGTGCAGGTTGGCTCCGTCGCTGCCATGATCATCAGTCAACGGCACGTCCCGACGTCGACTTTCGGCTTCGAGAGCGACAGCCTCGATGCCTTGTCAAACCATGAGATCGATGCCGCTGCGGTCACACCTACTGCAGCGAGTTATTTCAATCTGACGCATCCGGACAAGGCATTCCGTATCCTGGATCGCGACGAGTCCTTAACGGATCTCAACTGGAACGTCGCGGTCGGCATGGTCCGCCCGGATGATGCATTGCGCGACACCATCGATGGAGCGCTTGAACGGCTGCGAAGCGACGGCACGATCGATCGGATATACGGCCGCTACGGGGTCGTACTGCAGACGCCGAAATAGCCAATTGTTCCGGGCGCGGTCAGTCGCGCTTTAACCCGCCGTCCCGGCCGCATTGGCCGGAACGACGGTCGTTTCGAATGTCGCTTACGCCGCGGCCTTCTTCCGCGCCTGCTCGGCCTTGTACAGCTCGAACTCTTCCGCGATCGCGCGTGCGACCGACGGCCGTTGACGCAGGCGTTCGTAATAGGCCTTCACGTTCGGCCATTTCGCGAGCTCGATCGGCGGCGTCGCCATGGTCCAGTTGATGACCGTGACGAGATAGGCGTCGGCGACGCTGAAATGGTCGAGCAGGAAGTCGCGCCCCTTCAGGTAATTGTCGAGATAGTCCAGCCGCGACAGATTCTTCTCCAGCGCATAGGCTTTCGTCTCCTGCGGCGCCTTGCGGTCGAGCACCGGGATGAACAGGCCCTTGTGCAGCTCGGTGCCGATGAAGCAGAGCCATTGATGCAGCCGCGTGCGCTCGATGCCCGCTGCGGCGCCGAGGCCCGATTGCGGGAAGCGGTCGGCGATATATTGCAGGATCGCGGCGTTCTCGGTCAGCACCACGCCCTCGTCGGTGCGCAGCGTCGGCACCAGGCCGATCGGGTTCACGGTTCGAAAGTCAGTGCCGTCGCTCAGCACTGCCTTGGTAGGCGGATCGACTTCGAGATAATTGGCTTCGGCGCCGGCTTCATACAGCGCGACGCGGCTCGCCATAGAACAGGCGAGCGGCGAGAAATAAAGATCCATCTTGAGCCTCCTTGGGCAATTCTTCGATGTGACTTTTTGGAGTGTCGCTCAACCTGGCCAGATTGATTTTTGTACTGTCTTGCATATTATGGGAGCGGTCAAGGATTAAATTGCGAAATGGTACAAAAATCGAAGCCGCCAGCTGCTGCCAGTGAGCCTAAACGCCGCGGCCGTCCGCGCGCCTATGAACCCGACGTCGCGCTTGGCAAGGCGCTCGATTTGTTCCGCACGCAGGGCTTCGCGGCGACCTCGCTCGACGATCTCAGCGAAGCCACCGGCATGAATCGTCCTAGCCTCTATGGCGCCTTCGGCGACAAGCGCGAGCTCTACATCAAGAGCTACCAGCGCTATCGCGAGGAAGCGCGCGCATCGATGGTGGAGATCTTTCGTCAGGAGATGCCCGTGCGGCAGCGGCTGGAGCGCATCTTCGCCTCCGCGCTGAACATCTATCTCTCCGGCGAGACCGGCCCGCGCGGCTGCTTCACCGTGGTCACGGCGGCCTCCGAGGCGGTCGGCGATCCAGACATCCGGGCCATGGTGCTCGATGGTCTCAACGAGCTCGACAAGGGGTTTGCGAGTTGCTTCCGCCGTGCCAAGGAGAAAGGCGAGTTGCCCGACAGCGCCGATCCCGCCGTGCTGGCGCAGCTCGCATCCGCAACCGTGCACTCAATTGCCATTCGCTCCCGCGCGCGTGTGTCGCGGAAGGAGCTCGAGGCGATCGTGAAGGGGGCGATCGACGTGATGGTGGGAGGAAAGAGCTAGGCGGTTGCGTGGCGCGAGCCATCTCCCAAACGTCGTCCTGACTTTCGCCAGGACGACACGGAGTTTGTAGCCTCGCTACGCCGCGCGAATATGCGCGAGGAAGCGGTCCACCTCGTCGCGCAGCCGCTGCGATTGTTTCGACAGCTCGATCGCCGAGCCCAGGACTTCCTCGGCCGCTGTTCCCGTCGCGGCGATACCGGCGGTGACGCCCGCGATGTTTTGCGAGACCTCGCTGGTGCGGGCGGCTGCCTGCTGGACGTTCTGCGCGATCTCCTGCGTCGCGGTGCCCTGCTGGCCGACGGCGGCGGCAATCGCGGCAGAGATCTCGTCGACCTCTTGGATCGTTGCGCAGATCGACTGGATACCGTCCACTGCGCCGGTGGTCTCACCTTGTACCGCCGTCACCTGCGCGCCGATCTCCTCGGTCGCCTTGGCGGTCTGGGTTGCCAGCGCCTTCACCTCGGAGGCGACCACCGCAAAGCCGCGGCCGGCTTCCCCCGCGCGCGCCGCCTCGATCGTCGCGTTGAGGGCCAGCAGATTGGTTTGCTCGGCAATGCCGCTGATGAAGGAGACGACGTCGCCGATTTTCTGCGCGGCGTCGGCCAGACTCTGCACGCGCTCATTCGACCGTCGTCCGTCGCTGGCAGCTTTGCCGACCACCGAGGTCGCGTGCGCAAGGCGCCGGCTGATCTCTGTCATCGACGACGACAACTCTTCCGCGGCGGCAGCAACCGTCTGCACATTCTCGGAGGCGAGCGCGGAGGCCGACGACACCGTGCCGGTCTGCTGCCGCGACCGCTCGACAATATCGGACATCGAGCGCGCCGTGTTCTCCATCTCGACCGCGGCAGAGGAGACCGTGGTGACGACGTCGCGGATGCTGGCTTCGAAATTGTCGGCGAGCGCGGCGAACGCGCGCCGTTTCTCCGCTTCGGATTGCGCCTTGGTGTCGGCCTGTTCGGTCTGGAGCCGGTTGAAGTTGACGGCGTTGTCGCGGAACACTGCGACGGCCTTGACCATCGCGCCGACCTCGTCATTCGCCTTGCTGGCGGGGACGGCGACATCGAGGTGTCCGTCGGCCAGCTCGCGCATCACGCTCGTGATGGAGATGATCGGACGCGAGATGCTGCGGGCGATGAGATAGCCGACGATGGCGGCGAGCACGAGCCCGAGCGCGGCGATGCCGAATGCCAGCAGCCAGGCACGGTCGGCGGAGGCCACATAGTCGGCATTGTCCATCACGAGTTCGACCGCGCCGAGCGGCTTGCCGGAAAAATCCCTGATCGGTCCGAGCAGCGCGGCCACCGGCGTGGTGTCGAGCTTGGCCTGCCGTACCGTGAAGTCGCCGCCGGCGGCGCGGCCGTAATCGGCCGCATCGAAGAAGCTCTTGCCCTTCAGCGTGCCGCCGAACAGCTTGAAACCGCCGCCGTCCGCGAGATGGAAGGCGATGTCGACATGGCGGTTGCTCTTGAAGTCGTCCAGAAAGGACTGGCCGAAGGTCAGGCCAAACTCCACTGAGCCGAGATGCTTGCCGCCTTGCGCGATTGGCACGACGCCGCGAATGCCGAGCCCGGCCAGGCCGCCCTCGAGGCCAACCACGACCTTGTGCTCCTGGTTGGCCATGATCACGGTTTTGCGGAAGCCCGAGAGGTCGTCGCCAAATTTAGCAGGCTGGTGTACGCGCAAAAACGAAGTCGCGGGCGCCACGTGGAACTGGAACTGTTCGACGCCGTACTCCGATTTGGTCGCGGCAAACACCGGCCCGAACAGGCTGACCAGGGTATTGCGATCCTGCTTGGCCATCGCGTCCTGTGTCGCCGGCATCGCGGCCACGACGGCGCTCATGGCGGCGGCACGCTGGGACTCCTCGGCAATTCGCGACTGGAGCGCGTCGTAATGACTGCGAAGCTCGCGCTGGTCGGCCCGGTCGATGATGCCGGAAATGATCCACATCGCCCCGAGCACGGCAAACAGGGCGGTCGCCGCCGCCGTCACCGCCAGCGCAACCGTGATCCGCATCCTGAGGCCGAGCGTGAAGCGCATGTCCGACTCGTTCGTTGAGCGTTGATTAACAACGCCTATCAACTTCTCGCTAAGAGAGGATGAACGGGATACCGCCCGGCGATCCGTGATTTTACGGGCCCGGGCGGCACGTGAGGTCTCAATACCCCCGCGTCCGATCCACCACGTTCTCCAGCACACCACCCGCTTCGAACCGCGCGATCTGCTCGGCGACGTAGGTCGAGATCGCATCGGCGTCGGTATCGGCGGCGTTGTGCGGCGTCAGCAACACCTTGGGATGGGTCCAGAACCGGCTGTCCGCCGGCTGCGGTTCCTGCACGAAGACGTCGAGCGAGGCGGCGCCCAGCGTGCCGTCGTCGAGGCAAGAAAGGATGTCGGCTTCGTTCTGGAGGCCGCCGCGGCCGGCATTGATCAGCACGGGCGCACCGAGCGGGCTTTTGCGGTTGAGCTTGGTGAAGACGTCGCGATTGAGGATGCCGTGTGTCTCAGGCGTCAGCGGCAACAGGCTGACGAGAATATCGGTCGTGCGCAGGAATGCGTCGATCTGGCCGGCGCCATGGAAGCATTCGACGCCTGCGATGGTACGCGCGCTGCGGCTCCAGCCGGCGACGCGGAAACCAAGCCGCCGCAGCACATCGGCCGCGTCAGTGCCGAGCGTGCCCACCCCCATGACACCGACCGTGACGGCGCTCGCCGGCCATTGATATGTCGGCTCCCAGCGCTTTTCGCGCTGCGACTGGCGCAGATAAAGCTCCTGGCGGTGGTGCATCAGCACATGCAGCACGACGTATTCGGTCATGCGGTTGGTCAGGTCAGGCACGGCGACGCGCACCAGCGGCACGTCGGGCAGGCTCTTGTCCGCCATCAGCGCATCGACGCCGGCGCCCAGATTGAAGATCGCACGCAGATTGGGGAACGAGCCGAGGTCGCCCGGCACCGGCTTCCACACCGCGGCATAGTGCACCTCGGCCGGATCGAGCCCGGCATCGGGCAGCAGCACCACGGGGCGACCGCCGCTGACCGCGTCGAACCGGGCCTTCCAGCGCTCCGGCAGCCAGTTCTGCTGCGTGCTGTTGATCAGGACGGCCAGCGTGCCCATGGTCATTCGAAGTGCCTCTTTAAGTTCCGCTTTTGAAGGCTCTCCTTGGCACGATCTGCCGGATTTTTCTTGCAATTTTTTTCCGCAGCCATGTCGGGGCAAGGCATACTGGATCGTCTTCAAAACAAGCGCTCAGAGAAGGTACTGCCCATGCTTTATGCGATCCTTTGCTATCATGACGAGGACTTCGTCGGCTCCTGGAGCAAGGACCAGGACGAGGCCGTGATGAAGAAGCTCGCCGTGGTGCAGGAAGGTCTCGCGAAGCAGGGCAGGCTCGGCCCCGTGGCGCGGCTGCTGCCGACCACTGCGGCAGCGACGCTGCGCAAGGAGGACCCGCCGCTGGTGCTCGACGGTCCCTACGCGGAGACCAAGGAGCAGTTGCTCGGCTTCTATATCGTCGATTGCAAGAATCTCGACGAGGCGCTCGACGTTGCGCGCGACCTCGGATCGGCCAATCCCGGCGGCGCCTATGAGGTGCGGCCCGTGGGCGTGTTCAGGCCCGGAGGGAATCTGAAATGAGCGAGGCCGATACCGCCTGGATCGAGACCGCGCTGACCTCGGCGCGCCCCCAGGCGGTCGGCGCGCTGCTGCGCTATTTCCGCGATCTCGATACCGCCGAGGAAGCTTTTCAGAACGCCTGCCTGCGCGCGCTGAAGACGTGGCCGCAGAACGGGCCGCCGCGCGATCCCGCGGCCTGGCTGATCATGGTCGGCCGCAACGTCGCGATAGACGAGGTGCGCCGCACCCGCAAGCAGCAGCCGCTGCCCGAGGACGACCAGGCGATCTCCGATCTCGACGACGCCGAGGGTGCAATCGCCGAGCGGCTCGACGGCTCGCACTACCGCGACGACATTTTGCGGTTGATGTTCATCTGCTGCCATCCAGGCCTGCCGGCGACGCAGCAGATCGCGCTGGCGCTCCGTATCGTCTGCGGACTGACCGTGAAGCAGATCGCGCGTGCCTTCCTGGTGTCGGATGCGGCGATGGAGCAGCGCATCACGCGCGCCAAGGCCAAGGTCGCCGAGGCCGGGACGCCGTTCGAAACGCCTGGCGCGATCGAGCGCTCGGAGCGGCTCGCCGTAGTCGCCGCGATGATCTATTTGATCTTCAACGAGGGTTACTCTGCGAGCGGCGACACCGCCGCAATCAGAAAGCCGCTATGCGAGGAAGCGATCCGGCTGGCGCGGCTGCTGTTGCGGCTGTTCCAGAGCGAGCCGGAGATCATGGGGCTCACGGCGCTCATCTTGTTGCAGCATGCGCGCAGCGCCTCGCGCTTTGCCGCGGATGGCTCGCTGATCCTGCTGGACGACCAGGATCGCTCGCTGTGGAACGGCACCATGATCGCGGAAGGCCTCGCGCTGATCGACAAGGCGATACGCCATCGCCGTAGCGGACCCTACCAGATCCAGGCCGCGATCGCCGCGCTGCATGCCCGCGCGTCGACGCCTGAGGAGACCGACTGGGCGCAGATCGACCTGCTCTATGGTGCGCTGGAGGTGGTGCAGCCCTCGCCGGTGGTGACGCTCAACCGCGCAGTCGCGGTTTCCAAGGTGCGCGGACCGCAAGCCGCGCTCGACCTGATCGAGCCGCTGGCGCCAAAGCTTGCCAACTACTTCCACTTCTACGGCGTGCGCGGCGCTTTCCTGATGCAGCTCGGCCGCAATGACGAAGCCCGCGTCGCCTTCGACCGTGCCATCGCCCTCGCCAACACGTCCGCAGAGGCGGCTCACATCCGCGTGCATCTCGATCGCCTGATCCGAGACAGCCAGCCCAAGGGCGCCAATGGCGGCGCCAGGCAAGACGCCAAGGTCAAGGCGCCAAGGTGACGTAGGGACGATCTGCTTCGGGCGCAGCAAAATTTCTGCTTCGGCTTGTCGGACCCGACCCTCTCCCTTCGTCCTAGGACCGTATCCAGGGAGCCATTCATGCTGAAATCCATTGCCGTCATCGCCATCCTGTTCGTAGTCGGAATCGTGGGCGTGCTCGTCTTCGCCCTGACGAAGCCCGACACATTCCGCGTCGAACGCAGCCTCGCCGTCAAAGCGCCGGCCAATGCGGTTTATCCCTTTGTCGCCGATTTCCATCGCTGGACGGCCTGGTCACCCTACGAGAACCGCGATCCTGCGATGAAGCGGACGTTTGGCGGAACTGCGCCAGGCAAGGGCGCGACCTATGCCTGGGACGGCAACAACAATGTCGGCGCCGGCCATATGGAGATCCTCGAGGCGAGTGCGCCGTCAAAACTCCGGATCAAGCTCGACTTCGAGCGGCCTTTCGAAGGCCACAACACCGCCGAGTTCACCTTTGTGCCGCAAGGCGATGCCACACTGGTCACGTGGGCGATGTCCGGTCCGGCCCCGTTCCTGTCCAAGGTCATGCAGGTGTTCATCAACATGGACAGCATGATCGGCAAGGATTTCGAGGCGGGCTTGGCCAGCCTGAAGAAGCTTACCGAGAAGTAGCGCCTCACCCCGAACGAAAGCAAAACGGAGAGAAACGATGCTCAATCCCTATCTGTTCTATCAGGACACCTGCGAAGCGGCGTTCAATTATTACGCCAGGGTCTTGGGCGGCAAGATTGATGCGATGATGCGCACCTCGGATGCGCCGCCGGAAGTGCCCGCCACGCCTGGCCGCGAGAAGATCATCATGCATGCGCGGATGTCGCTGCCTGACGGAAGCGTGTTGATGGCTTCCGACGCACCAGGCGAGCATTTTCACAAGCCGCAGGGCTTTTCCATCTCGCTCACGGTCGCGGACCCCGCGGACGGCGAGCGCAAGTTCAATGCGCTGGCCGACGGCGGCAGCGTTACCATGCCCTTCAGCAAGACGTTCTGGGCCAAGGGTTTCGGCATGTGCGTCGACAAGTTCGGCATTCCCTGGATGGTGAACTGCCCGGCCGAGGGAATGTGACGAGCGCGATCGTTTGACGCGCCAGGCGGCGATCCCCTCTCCCCGACGATGCGGAGAGGGGCGCGCATGAGACGTTGCGTCATGTGCCGATCGACCGCGTGCCGCTCTCAGCGGATCGATCCGGTCACGTCATTGCTCGGTGGTTGGGAGGAGGGAACGCAGCGCGGACAGATCACGAGCTTTGTCCCGAGCTGCCTGTCATTCTCCGCTTCGATTTCGTCATGGATTGCCCACCACGCCGCGGAATACGGGTGCAAGGTGCCGAGGACTCTTTCCCGCTCCTGATTCGGATCACTCGCCCCAGGAGCTTGGGTCGCCGCACGACGCTTCACGCCGGAGGGACGGTTCGGATCCTGACCGAGGCCGTCCCATGCGATCGGACGGCGTTCCTGCGCAGGCGCAACCACGCATCCCATGAGCGTTGCGCAAAAAGTGAGCAAGACAAAGCCGTGTCGCATCATGCCGGACCCTTGGGTGTTGTATGCGACGCGCCAAGTCCGCATGCCGAAGCTTGCGACGCATCGCTCAAATGGAACCTAAGGGAAACGCCTGGCCGACACGGCCGAATATGGATTTTGCTGTCGCACCACATTGCGAAAGCAGTGAGGCCGCTTCGTGAAATCATGCGGACCGCATCGCACAACAACTGGCGCAATATTAGGCTGTGAACTCCGGGACAGAATCGTTATTTATTTCGTCATAAAATTTTAAAAGCTGGGGCGGGCGGACTTGGAAGGGGAGCGACCGATGGCGGCGGCGCTGCAGATCAACTTTGCACTTTGGGGTATGCTCATCTGCGCGAGCATGGAATTGACCGAGCTGATCCAGAGTTTCTATTAGACCTCAGGAAGCGTGTGACGGGCGGAATTGGCGGGCGCTTGCGTCCGCCTGATCATCACCGGCAGCGCGGATAGATCGCGGCGAGGTCGCGTCCCTTCAGCAGAAGCAACCGCGACGAGAGGCCGCCGCGGCGGCTGATCCAGTCGCGCACCGGGCCGGGATAGGCCGCAAGCACCGCATCGGATGCTTCCGGCTCGGCGTAGAAGCGTCCGCGCCGATCGACCGATCGCGCCGCATGGAAGCCGAGCACGGCACGCTTGGTGACGCAGATGCGCTCGCCCGGCACGATGCTCAGCACCAGTGTGCAGGCGGACAGGCAGGGACCGTCGATCACCACACGCTCGCCGCTCTCCCGCACCTTCTCGAACAAGTCGAGGAACGGCCCGACCTGTCCCCCGGGCGACTGGATGATGCGGATTTCGGCCACGGCGGGCCTGGACGCCAGCAGCGCGGATGCGAGCATCAAGGCCCCGAGGAAGGTGACGCGTCGCATGAAGCCTCCGCGAATTCGAGTCCGTAGGATAGGCCGACGAGAAGAGATGCGTGACGCTTCGCTAAGCCAACCTACGCCGTGTCTATCCGTTCCGCCGCTCGCCGCGCAGCGTCGGCAGGCCGATGCCTGCCGCATCGAAGCCGCCATCGACGGCCAAAATTTGGCCGGTGATGTAGCTTGAGCGTTCCGAGCACAGGAAGTAGATGGCTTCGGCAAGTTCCTCTTCCAGGCCGTAGCGGTTGAGCGGGATGGCGTCGTGATAGTCGGCGCGGATCTCCCTGGTGTGCACCTGCTTCGCCATGGCGGTGTCGACCGGTCCCGGCGCGACCGCGTTGACGCGGATGTTGAGAGACGCGAGCTCGACCGCGAGCTGCTTGGTGAGGTGCGCGAGGCCCGCCTTGCTGGTGCCGTAGGCCGAGCGCAGCGTCGAGGCGCGCACCGCCGAGATCGAGGTGATGTTGACGATGGCGCCGCCATTGCCGTCGCGCATCAGCGGCACCGCCGCCTTGGTGCAGAGGAACGGACCGGTGAGGTTGACCTCGAGCACGCGGCGCCACTCGGTCTCCAACGTCTCCATCAGCGGCGCGAACACGGCAATGCCGGCATTATTGACGAGCGCGTCGAGCCGGCCAAACCGCCGTTCGATCGTCGTCATCGCAGCGGCAACCGCGGTTGCGTCTGAGACGTCGCAGGTCAACGCCAGCGTGGCCTCGTCCCGGCCGATCTCGGCGACCGCGCGGCCGAGCAGCTCGCCCTCGATGTCGAGCAATGCCACCCCCCAGCCCTCGGCCAAAAACTTCTTCGCGGTCGCAAGCCCGATGCCGCGCGCGGCTCCGGTGACGAGGGCGAGTTTGTGTGGGGCCTGCGGCATTTGCTAATCCGTCCTGTGTTCGAGTGGGACGCGCGGCGCCCTTTGGGTCCGGTCTTTTACTTCGCTTTGGTCCCGACGAGAAAGGCCCCGACCGCGATGTCGGCGCGGCCGCCGCTGCATCGTCTTCCACAGAACGTCTGCCGAGGAGACCGACCGATGCCCTACGACCCCGCGCACATGATCCGGAACCTGTTTGCTGCCTATCTCGCCAACGACCGGCAGCAGGTGAGCGACGCGCTCGCCGACGATTTCCGCTTCACCAGCCCGTTCGACGACGACCTCGACAAGGCGGCCTATTTCGAGCGCTGCTGGAGGGACACCGGCTGGATCGCACGGCACGACATCGAGCGGATTTTCGTCCAAGGCGAGGAAGCCTTCGTCACCTATTTCTGCCTGGCGACAGATGGCAGGAGCTTTCGCAACACGGAGTTCTTCACCTTCGCCGGCGGCAAGGTCCGCCGCATCGAGGTCTATTTCGGCGCTGCCCGGCAGGACGGGCGTTTCCTGCCACAGGCGCGCTAAATAATTGTCGCCACGCTGTCGGTTCCGTCAGGGTTCGCTCGTCTTGGGTAAGGGCGACCAAGCACGCAAGGAATGCTCATGCGATTCATGATGCTGATGATTCCGCTCGGCTACGAGACCGCAGCGCCCGACGTTCAGCTCGATCCCGAGCGGGTCGCTGCGATGATGCGCTACAACGAGGCGCTGAAGGACGCCGGCGTGCTGATCACGCTCGACGGTCTGCACCCGCCGTCGATGGGCGCGCGCGTCTCGTTCGCGGCCGGCAAGCCCATCGTGACGGATGGTCCGTTTGCCGAGGCCAAGGAGGTCCTGGGTGGCTACTGGATGATCGAGGTTACCTCGCGTGCCGAGGCGATCGCCTGGGCCAAGCGGTGTCCGGCCGCACCGAACGAAATCATCGAGATCCGTCAGGTGCAGGAGATGAGCGACTTTCCGCCTGACGTGCAGGAGGCCGCCGCCGGTTTCGGCGACCTCAAGAAATAGCCGCAGCTTCGTTTATCCATCACCAAGGGAGAGAACCGATGAGCACAGACACCTATCTCGCCGTTTTCCTCGGCAGCAAGACCAGCTCCAAATGGGCCGCATGGAATGCGATGCCCGAGGCCGAGCGCAAGACGAAGGAGCGGGAGGGCATGGCGGCCTGGAAGGGCTGGGTCGAAAAACACCAGGGCGCGATCCAGGCCATGGGCGGGCCGCTCGGCAAGACCAAGAAGGTCGACGGCAAGGGCATCGCCGACATCGCCAACGAGATGGGCGCCTTCACCGTGGTGCGCGCGGCATCCCATGAAGCCGCGGCGAAGATGTTCGAGAACCACCCGCACTTCGCGATTTTCCCCGGCGAACGCGTCGAGATCATGCCGGTGCTGCCGATCCCTGGCGGCTAGACTTCGGCGGCCGCCCCAGACCGGCAGAATACGGGTCAACCAAACCCGTTGCCGCTAGTGACCTTCCTGCCCAGCTCATGTAAAGGTCGTTCACATGAGCTGGCGCAAGGAGACGCGCCGCGCCGAGCGCGGCTATCACCACGGCAATCTGAAGGAAGCCCTGTTGCAGGCCGCCCTCGGGCTGATCGCCGAGAAGGGCGCGGCCGGCTTCACCTTTGCCGATGCCGCGCGCATGGCCGGCGTCAGCGCGGCGGCACCGTACCGGCATTTTCGCGACCGTGAAGAACTGCTGTCCTCGATCGCGCAGCGCGGCTTCGAGCAGTTCGAAGCGCGCCTGACCGCGGCCTGGGACGACGGAGGGCCCGACACCGTCACGGCGTTCGAGCGTGTCGGCAGGGCCTATCTTGCCTTCGCCCGCGAGGAGCCCGCGTTCTACAACGCAATGTTCGAATCGGGCGTGCCGGTGGATTCCAATCCGGCGCTACAGGCCGCCAGCGAGCGTGCTTTCAACATCATTCGTGCCGCGGCGGAGCGGCTTGCCGCGCTGGCACCGCCGGGCACCCCGCGGCCGCCGGCGATGATGATGGCGCTGCACATCTGGTCGATGGCGCATGGCGTGGCCTCACTGTTCTCGCGCGGCGATGCTGCGCGTCGAAAGCTGCCGATGTCCCCGGACGAGCTGCTCGAAGCCGAGGTGCTGATCTATCTGCGCGGTCTCGGCTTCCCGACCGATCGCCGTCCCCCGGCGAAAAGCGCCGAGCCGCCGCCGGTGCCGCCGGAGGCATCCTCCGGTTCAGGCGTGCCGCCCGGTGGTCCATGGGGCAAGCCGAAATAAAGTTACCCAAATAATTGCCCCGCCCTGTTAGGCGGTCGGCTTGACAAAATCGCGGGATGATCTACCTATGTAAATGTTATTTACATTCACAACGGCGCTGATGCCGTCATGGAGAGGGAAATGGCCTACACCGCTGATGTCAATCGATGGCGCGGCCCTTCGGACCAACACTACGAGCGCCCCCACATGCTCAACACGCCCTGGCATCCCGGCTGGATCGCCGTGACCATCCTCGGCTTCATCATCTGGTGGCCGATCGGACTTGCCCTTCTCTTTTTCACACTCGGGAGCAGAAGAATGTCGTGCTGGAGCAACCAGGATCGCTGGCAGAACAAGATGGAGCGGATGCAGTACAAGATGGACCGTATGCGCGGCCGCATGGAGCGCCACGGTTTCGGCTTTGGCTTCGGCCCGCCCTCGAGCGGCAACCGCGCCTTTGATGAGTACCGCACCGAGACACTGCAGCGGCTCGAGGAGGAGCAGGTCGAGTTCAAGAACTTCCTCGACCGTCTGCGTCACGCCAAGGACAAGGAAGAGTTCGACCAGTTCATGGCGCAACACAAGACACGCCCGACCCCGCCGCCGACCGATCAGCAGCAAGGTTGATCTCAAGGTTGATCTCGGGACTGACGCCTCTCAAGCCGTCAGGCGCATGCCCCCAAAGTCCTGATGGCCCCGAGCCGCCCGCCTGCGCAACGCGCAGGCGGGCGGTTTGATTTGGGAATGCGCGTCAGGCTGCCGCGACCTCCGGATTGCGTTGGTCTCGAAAAGTCTTGGTCTGGAAAGTCCTGGTCCAGAGAGACTTGGTCAGCGCGCCGTGGCGAGCTGCGCGCGAACCGACTCCAGGAAGTGTTCGTAGGCGTAGTCCACGATCTCGTTGAGTGATCGCGTTCGCGCGAACATCGCTTTGGCCTCGGCGAGAAACTCCTCGCGGGTCGGAATCTTCGGCAAATGCAGATGCGTCAGTGCATCGACGCCTTCATGCGCGCGACTGAGGATGTCGTGCAGCGTCGGCAGTTGCAACTGGGCCAGATCGGCTCGGCGTAGCGCCGACGAGATCGCCTGCGCCAGTGTCTGCGCATCGAACCGTCCGGCAAGCTCGCGGGCCGCCCGGTTGATGACGCGTGCGCCGAGCGGCTGCTCGTTGCGCAGCACCTGCTCGGGCGGCGACTTCATGTTCCAGACGATGCCGAACCAGGACAGCACCTTCAGGATGTAATAGGTGACGTCGATTTCCCACCAGCGAAAACCTTGCCGCACGCTGCTTTGGTAGGCGTGGTGATTGTTGTGCCAGCCCTCACCGAGGGTGAACAAGGCCAGCAGCCAATTGTTGCGAGAATCATCGCCGGTCACGTACCGCTTGCGTCCATGCACATGGGCGAGGGAGTTGATGCAGAAGGTCGCGTGATAGACCAGCACGGTGCTCCACAGGAAGCCGACGACGAGGCCGGACCACCCGCCAACCAGGAAGCAGAGCACAGCCAGCGTAATGGCCGGCAGCAGTTCCAGACGATGCAGCCACATCAGCTCCGGATAGGCGGCGAAGTCGCCGACCTTCACGAGGTCGGTGCCATCGTGCTCCCGGTAGAAAATCCAGCCGAGATGGCTGTAGAGGAAGCCCCGATGACGCGGCGAATGCACGTCGTCTTCGGTATCGGAATGCAGATGATGATGTCGATGCTTGGCCGCCCACCACAAAACACTTTTCTGCGCGGTGCTTTGCGCAACCCAGGCCAGGATAAACTGAAACACCCGGCCGGTCGCGAAAGCCCGATGGGAGAAATAGCGGTGATAGCCTGCCCCGATTGCAAACATGCGCACGACATACAGAGAGGCGCAGATCGCGAGGGCCTGCCAGGTAACGCCTGACCAGATGGCCGCAAAGCAGCCGAGATGGACCAGCAGGAATGGCAGGGCGGAGGGATACATGATGTCGTCGTGTTGGTCGTCGGCGGGGGCGTTGGGCGACATGTATTGGCGTGACCTTGGATGACGAGGATTCGCTTCGCAGCATTGAGGGCCGCTGTGCACGAAAAACCCGGGGATGGCTGACCACTGCGGGGGTCTTGAACGAGATGCTTTGCCGGGACAACCCTGGCCCAAGGCGGCCGTACGAGGCAAAGCCAACCTGAGGCCATAGCTTCGGCCGCGAACTCGACTGACTATATATGATCCCGGCCGGCTGGCATGCAAGCTCGTAGCCTCACGGGGTGCGTGGCGCGCGGGCTGCCGACGCTCTATATCCAACAGTGAAAAGGAAGCGTCAAAACACCGCAGGCGGCAACGATGACGGAAGCGGCGATGATCGCGAGCGAAGCCCTCTGGCAGAATATCCGCGACGAGGCGCGGCGCGCAGCGGCAGCCGACCCCATGTTCGGTACGGCCGTTGTCGGTCTCATCCTCGCCCATGACGATTTTACCGCCGCACTGTCCGACCTGATCGGACGCCGGCTTGGCGACAGCGCGGCCGAACGCGCGCGCTTCACGACATTTTCCCGCGACGCCTTTCGCGGTCAGCCGGATCTGATTGAGGCGGCCGGCCGCGACTTGCAGGCGATCGTGCTTCGCGATCCCGCCATCAGCGGAGTGTTGGCGCCGCTGCTGCACTTCAAGGGCTACGTCGCCTTGCAGGCCTGGCGCGTCTCGAACTGGCTCTGGCATCACGACCATCGCGACGCGGCGCTACTGTTTCAGAACGAGGCGTCGAACGTCCTGCAGGTCAGCATTCATCCGGCGGCGAGCTTGGGATGCTCGGTGTATCTCGACCACGCCACCGGCATCGTGATCGGCGCCGATGTCGTGATCGGCGACGAGGCCATCATCCTTCAGAACGTCAGCATCGGTCGGGGCACGGAACTGCCGGCGCGCTCGCCTCGCATTGGTCGCGGCGTGTTCATCGGCTCCGGCGCGACAATTCTCGGCAACATCAGAATCGGCGATTTTGCCAAGATCGGCGCCGACACCGTCGTGACGAGCGACGTGCCCCAGGGCTGCACCGCAGTCGGCAATCCGGCGCGGCTGACCAATTGCCCCGAACCCGCCTCGGCGGCCTGACTCGCCCTCACGTCCTCAGGCGACGTGCTCCTCGTTCAGGCGGCGCGGCGGTGGCGCTCGCCGCCATGATGCGGGGTGACCGGTTCCGAACTGGTCTGGCCCGGCGCGTCCAGCACCGCGACATGATGCCGGTAGACCATTTCCCAGCCCTTCCATCCCGTGAACAGGAGGATGCCGACCACGATCAGCGAGAGCGCCACGCCCCACGGCTTGACCGCAGCCTCCGCGCCTTGCGCGTAGCGGAGGTAGAAATTGATCGCGGCGAGCACGACGGCTACGAGATTACCGATCATGTGATACCAGGCGTCATTGAGGCTGCGGATGCGGGCGTCGCTGAAGAAGTCGGTGAAGCCGGCCACGGCGGCAACGAGCGCCATGACGATGCCGGCGCCGATCAGCCACATGGCGGCTCTGGCCCAGAAGCCGTCGCCGGTTCCGATGAAGGCGAGATCGGCGATGGGCGCGCCGACCAGGAAGCCGACGGGGAACGGGATGATCATGGGGTGGAGCGGATGATCGCCGATAGCGGCGGTCGACTTGGGGTTGATGCTCATGGCAAAACCTCGCGAGAAGTGATTTTCCAGACAATTTTTCGGGCCGGGGCTGGTTCCTCCGGCGGAGAGCGGGCTCCGCTAATGATGCGCACGGGGAGCGGAACTCTGGTGTCCAGGGCGCACCGCAACGTCCCGTCCAAAACGCGCCGCAGAGCCGAGGCCCCGCACGGGCGTTGCGGTGGGTGGCGGAACGCGGAACCGCTCGCCGGCCAGCCATTCCCCCTGCGCCACCTCTCTTTCCCGCAGCCAAATCCGCCCGCGGTAACCCAGCATTAACCATCGCCGGGCTCTGGTAATTGCGGACAATCGCGCCCAAAGCCCGAAGTCTGAGCCTTGGGATCGGGCCCATAGTTTTGACATCTTGGCAGGGAATGCAGGCGGCTGGCTTTGGACGAGCCCTGCACCCCAGAAAGACAAGGCTTTGAGCGGGCTTGCCGGCCGCGCCGGTTCTAGCGCGGCTATTGGGGAACCGGCGGCCATTTGCTGGCCGGGACATTAGATCGGGACATCAGGTAACGATCGCCTTGAGAGGATACTGCCTATGAATCCGGCCGACGTGGCTCAGTCAGCCCTTCCGGTTGCCGCTTCCGCGGACGTGTCGCTGATCGCGCTGTTCTGGCAGGCTCACTGGATCGTGAAAGCGGTGATGCTGGGGCTTCTCGCCTGTTCCGTCTGGGTCTGGGCGATCGCCATCGACAAGATCTTCCTGTTTGCCCGCACCCGCCGCTCGATGGACCGTTTCGAGCAAGCTTTCTGGTCCGGCGAGTCGATCGAAGACCTCTATCGCACGCTGTCGGCCAAGCCGACGCATTCCATGGCGGCCTGCTTCGTCGCGGCAATGCGCGAGTGGAAGCGTTCGTTCGAGAGCCAGGCCCGCTCGGTCGCAGGCCTTCAGATGCGCATCGACAAGGTCATGAATGTGTCGATCGCCCGCGAGGTCGAGCGGCTGGAACGCCGGCTGCTGGTGCTCGCCACCGTCGGCTCCGCAGGCCCGTTCGTCGGCCTGTTCGGCACCGTCTGGGGCATCATGTCGAGCTTCCAGTCGATCGCGGCGTCTAAAAATACCTCTCTGGCGGTGGTGGCCCCCGGCATCGCGGAGGCGCTGTTTGCGACCGCCGTCGGCCTTATCGCCGCCATTCCTGCCACTATTTTCTACAATAAGTTCACCTCCGAGGTGAACCGGCAGGCCCAGCGGCTCGAAGGCTTCGCCGATGAATTTTCAGCCATCCTGTCGCGCCAGATCGACGAGCGGGGCTGACGGACGGCATGTATAGTGTGAAGGGCAATTTGGGCACCAGACCATGGGCATGAACGTTGCGAGTTCGTCCGGAGGCGGTGGACGCCGTGGCCGGCGCAAGCCGGTCGTAGCCGAAATCAATGTCACGCCGATGGTGGACGTGATGCTGGTGCTGCTCATCATCTTCATGGTGTCGGCGCCGATGCTGACGGTCGGCGTGCCGCTCGACCTGCCGCAGACCCAGGCCAAGAGCCTCGAAAACAACGACCAGAAGCCAATCCAGATGTCGGTCGACATCAAGGGCAAGGTGTTCATCAACGACGCCGAGATCGCAATTAACGAACTGATCCCGAAGCTGAAGGCGATCACGGACGCGCGCGGCGGGCTCGAGGAACGCATCTATCTGCGTGCCGACAAGAAGGCGGATTACGGGACGGTGGCCAAGGTGATGGGCCAGTTGTCCGGCGCAGGCTTCAAGAAGCTGGCGCTCGTCACGGAAGCGGATCAGGGGTAGACCGTGAAGGTGAAGGTCGACAAGACACTCGTTGCGTCGATTGCCCTCCACGTCCTCGTGCTGGGATGGGGGCTCGTCACCTTTAGCAGCAGGGCTTTCGTTCCGGCAGAAGAGTCGCTGCCGATCGACATCATCTCCACCGACCAGCTCGCGCAGATGATGTCGGGGCAGAAGACCGGCGACAAGAAAGAGCCGAAGCCGAAGGTCGAGAAGATCGCGGAAGCCAAGCCCGAGGAAGACGCTGTCGGCAAGGTCACCGAGAAGAAAGAGCTGATCAAGACCAACTCGACGCCCGAGCCGCCGCCCAAACCCGTCGAGAAGCCGGTCGAGAAGAAGCCCGAACCGCCCAAGCCCGTGGCTGAAGCCAAGCCGAAGGAAGAGCCGAAGCCACAGGAAAAGAAGCCTGATCCGGCCAAGGAAGATCCGATCGCCGAGCTCCAGAAAAAGCTCGAAACCAAGAAGCCGCCGCCCAAGCCCGTGGAGCAAAAGGTTGCGGCAGTACAGCCGCAGCAGCAGCCGAAGCCCAAGGAGCGCACCTTCGATCCCGCGCAGATTGCCCGCGACCTCGACAAGCGTGCTGCCACCCGACACGAGCTCACCGGCGCGGCGCTGAATGCGTCGGCTGCGCTGGGCTCGACGACCGGGACCGCCGCCAACAATGTCGCGACCTGGCAAGGGGCGTTTATGGCAGCGGTCAAGCGCTGCTTCACACCTACTTACAACGGGCAGGACGCCGATCAATACGAAGCTGACATCGATATTTTCATGAGGATCGATGGATCGCTGGCGTCTGAGCCGGTCGTCGTTGCGGCGAGGGGACCGTCGCGGTCGATTGCTCAGGCAGTGGCGGAGAGTGGCAAGCGAGCCATCGTGCAGTGTCAAGTCTATTCGTTCCTGCCAAAGCAACAGTATGACACTTGGAAAACGATTCCGATGCGCTTCGGCCTGAAAGATATGTTGTGACATCCGAACAAAAGAATTTTGCGATGAATGACGCTCGATCGATGAACCGCCGCCGCTTCATGACTATCAGTGGATCTGCGTTGGCGATGCTTGGGGGAGGACATGCCCTGGCCCAGGCCCAAAAGCGGCTTGAAATTAATCCCACCGAGTTTCGGCCGATCCCGATTGCGATCACCAATTTCGTGCCGGGCTCGCCCGCCGACGGCGACGTTGGCAACGGCGTCACCCAGGTCATCACCAACAATCTGAAGCGCTCGGGCCTATTCGCGCCGGTCGACCAGGCCGCCTTCATCGAGCGCATCAGCAACATCGACGTCGCGCCGCAATTCGAGAACTGGAAAACCCTCAACGCGCAGGCCCTCGTCACCGGCCGCATGACGCGGCAGCCGGACGGACGCCTCAAGGCCGAATTCCGCTTGTGGGACGTGGTCACCGGTCAGCAGCTCGCCGGCCAGCAATATTTCACCTCGCCGGAATATTGGCGTCGCATCGCTCACATCATCTCCGACCAGATCTATGAGAAGCTGACCGGCGAGAAGGGCTATTTCGACAGCCGCGTGGTGTTCGTCGACGAGACCGGGCCGAAGGAGCGCCGCGTCAAGCGGCTCGCGATGATGGACCAGGACGGCGCCAATGTGCGCTACCTGACCCGCGGCTCCGACCTCGTGCTGACGCCGCGCTTCTCGCCGAACTCGCAAGAGATCACCTACATGGAGTTCGGTCAGGGCGATCCGAAGGTCTATCTCTTCAACATCGAGACCGGCCAGCGCGAGATCGTCGGCAACTTCCCGGGCATGACCTTTGCGCCGCGGTTCTCTCCCGACGGCCAGCGCGTCATCATGAGCTTGCAGCAGGGCGGCAATTCCAACCTGTTCGTGATGGATCTGCGCTCGCGCTCGACCACGCGCCTCACCGACACGCCCGCGATCGACACCTCACCTTCCTACTCCCCGGACGGCACCCGCATCTGCTTCGAGTCCGATCGCGGCGGCAGATCGCAGATCTATGTCATGGCCGCGGGCGGCGGAGCGGCGCAGCGCATCTCCTTCTCCAAGGACGACAATAACGCGACCTATTCGACGCCGGTGTGGTCGCCGCGCGGCGATTACATCGCCTTCACCAGGCAAGGTGGCGGGCAGTTCTCGATCGGCGTGATGAAGCCGGACGGCTCCGGCGAACGGCTTCTCACCTCCGGCTACCACAACGAAGGTCCGACCTTCTCGCCGAACGGCCGCGTGCTGATGTTCTTCCGCGATCCCGGCGGCAGCGGCGGGCCGTCGCTGTTCTCCGTCGACATCTCGGGACGCAACGAGCTGAAGGTGCCGACGCCGGGCTTCGCCTCCGACCCGGCATGGTCGCCGCTATTGTCCTCGACATCGGGCTAGCCGCCGCCCGCGGCGCGCGATGATTTGACCGCGCGCCTTTTCCGAAAACTTTGCCAGATGTTTCCCCGCGATAATTGTTCTTTAAGGTTGCACTCGGCAAACTTTTCCCATCGGCTTGTTTCTATTGATGTATTTCGATTACTGGTCACTCAAAACAACTCGACTTTAACGATGTTCCCTCAGAAAGACTTCATACCGGATCGGTAAAACTGCGCTCCAGACAGGACGCGCGTAAACACCAGATGCAGTTTGCAAGTCAGAGCGGAGAGCCGGAACAGCGGCCGCCGAAAACTTCGGCGGCGCAAATCGATTCGCTGTTCGAAGCGCCGGGCCCGTTGCTGGCCGGACTCATTTTCGTGTCGATCGGTGCGGCCCTCACCGCGCTGAGGACGGGCGAGCCGCTGATCTGGGCGTGCGTCGCACTTCTGATCCTGGCCGGGACCGCGCGGGCGATCGACCTGCGTCTCTATCAGGCACGTCAGGCGGTCATGACCGTCGAGGCGGCCGCACGCTGGCAGAAGCGCTATCAGATCGGGGCAAAGATCCAGGCGGCTGCCATCGGCATCTGGTGCGCCACCGCCCTGTTGGCCACAGACGACGCCGTGGCTCACATGATCGCCTTGTCGGTCACCACCGGTATCGCGGCGGGCGGCGCGGGCAGGGCATATGGCCGGCCTGCGATCTTCCACCTCCAGGCCGTGCTGATTTTCGGTCCGGCCGTGCTTGCCTTGGCGCTGCGTGGAACGCCCTACTACATCGCGATGGCGCTGGTCAGCGGCGCGTTCCTGATGGCGATCATGCAGCTTTCGGTGAATCTGCACCGAATTTTCATGGGAGCGGTCGTGGCACGGGAGCGCGAAGCCGCGCTCGCCGGCCAGTTCGATACGGCGCTGAACAACATGCCGCACGGCCTCTGCATGTTCCGCGTCGACGGACAGCTGGCGGTCATGAACCACCGCTTCGGCGCAATGATGAATCTGCCGGAAGGCCTCGCGCAGCGCGGCATCAACGCGCGTGACATTGTCGCGGCGTGCGTCAGCGCCGGATCCATCTCGGCTGGGAGCGGCGAGCGGATCGTCGCGGACATCGAGAGTTCGCAAGCCAAGGAGATCATCACCGCCGATCCCGACACGCAGCGAAACCGGTCGTTGTGCTGGACTGTCCAGCCGATGGCTGACGGTGGCGCGGTGGTGCTGCTCGAGGACATCACCGACCGTCGCAGCGCCGAAGCCAAGATTACGCATCTGGCGCGCTACGACGACCTCACCGCGCTCCCCAACCGGGTTCATTTCCGCGATGAGATCGAAAGGCTGCTGGCGATCTCGCACGATGCCGAGCGCCTGTCCGCGCTGCTGTTCGTCGACCTCGATCAGTTCAAGCAGGTCAATGACACGCTCGGCCATCCCTGCGGCGACCAGCTGCTGTGCGCGGTCGCCAACCGTCTGCGCGAGATGCTGCGCCCCGAGGATTTCGTCGCCCGCTTCGGCGGTGACGAATTCGTCGTGTTCCAGGAGAACATCTCCTCGCCCGAGGACGCCGCTGCGCTGGCGCGCCGGATCGTCGAACGGCTGAGCGAGCGCTACCGCATCGACAATCATCTGGTCGAGATCGGCGCCAGCGTCGGCATCGCGTTGACCTCACCGGAGGGCGTCAGCGCGGACACGCTGCTCAAGAACGCCGACATGGCGCTGTACCGGGCCAAGGCCGACGGCCGCGGCACCTTCTGCTTCTTCCGCGACGAGATGGCGGCGACGGTCGAGGCGCGCCGCATCCTCGAGCTCGACCTGCGCAAGGCGCTCGCCAACGAGGAATTCGAGCTGTTCTACCAGCCGCTGGTCAATCTGAAGTCCGGCAAGATCACGACGTGCGAGGCGCTGCTGCGTTGGAATCATCCAGTGCGCGGCACGGTCTCGCCGGTGGACATCATCCCGGTCGCCGAGGACATGGGGCTGATCGTCGACCTCGGCCGCTGGATCCTGCGCCGCGCCTGCATGGAATGCATGAAATGGCCGGAAGGCGTCAACGTCGCCGTCAACTTCTCGCCGCAGCAATTCCACCAGCGCGACGTCTTGAGCGAAATTCGCTACGCACTCGAGGTTTCGGGGCTGCCGGCGCATCGGCTGGAGATCGAGATCACCGAATCCTCGCTGTTGCGCAACACCCAGCTCACGCACGATATCCTGTCGCAATTGCATGCGATCGGCGTGCGCATTTCGCTGGATGATTTCGGCACCGGCTATTCAAGTCTCAGCTACCTGCACAATTTCCCGATGCAGAAGGTGAAGATCGACCGCTCCTTCCTCGAAGGCATCGACGCCGACCGGCCGCTGACGCTGCTGCGCGGCGTGGCGCGGCTGTCGGCCGATCTCGGCATGGCGGTCGTGGTCGAGGGCATCGAGACCAATGATCAGCTCGAGCTGATCAGCGCCGACGGCACCGTGACCGAAGGGCAGGGCTATCTGTTCAGCCGGCCGGTGCCCGCAGTCCGGATTCGCCAGTTGCTCAATGCCTCGCATGGCCGTCGCGGGGCTGAGGACCAGATCGTCATGGTGTCCTCGCGATCGATCGCCTGATCTTTCACTGCCTGCTCCTTCAACGCCTTGGCTCTTGTTCGCGCCCCGTGTTCTTGCGGGCTGCAAAGGTTAACCCTAACGTTTCTAAGCCTTTGCAATTCCGTTAATGAACCATTAATCTCGCCACACTCGCAGAAGTTGCTTTGGAGTGTAGGGGTACTGGATGACGTCTGGAGCTGAACCGCAAACGGTGCTCCTTCCGCGGGGAGCCGCTCTGTTTGACCGCATCGATTACCGCCTGATCGAAACTCCCGAGGACCGAGACAACCTCTATCTGATGCGGTACCGGGCCTATCTGCACGCCGGACTGATCGAGCCGTCGGAGTCGCGGCGCGTGACCGATCGCTTCGACGATGCGCCCAACACCTGGAATTTCGGGGTTTATGTGGATGGAGAGCTCTGCAGCTCCGTTCGCATTCACGTCCTGACGTCCGACTGGCGGATGTCCTACACGACCGAAGTGTTTGGCGACGTCCTGCATCCCCGCCTCGATCGGGGCGAAGTTCTCATCGATCCGTGCCGGTTTGTTGCCGATCCCGAAAAGCACCAGCGTTTTCCGGAGCTGCCCTATCTGACGGTGCGGCTGGCTTTTGTGGCTTGCGATCATTTCAACGCCGACACCGGGCTGGCCATGATCCGGACCGACCATCAGGCGTTCTATCGTCGCGTCTTCCTGCACGAGGCGATTTCACCGGAGCCCCGCGGGTTTCCGGGCTGGCCGACCAAGAAGGCGGTGCTGATGGCGTCCGATTTCCGGAACCAGCGGGAAAAGGTCCTGACGCGCTTTCCGATCATGCGCTCCAGCGCTTTTGAGCGGCGCATGTTGTTTCAACGCAGCAGCCCGCGCCAGGCCGCCCCGCGCCCGGTGTCGCTGGCCACCCAGTGGACCCCCGACGTAGCCGCCTCGGCAACGGGTTCTGCCCGCTAGGTCCCAGGGTCTGACCTCAAGGTCCGGCCCAGCGTCTCCGCGCGAGAGCCTAAAATTCCAGCAAAGGCCGCGGTTTTTGCCGGTCGGCGCAGCTTGCCTTCACCATCGCGCCACATTTACAACCCATTAACCATGACGGTTGCTTTTCGCTGGTTGGGGGCATTTGACCGGCTGTGGCAAGGTTCCATCAAGGTTGACGGAACGTTCGCTTAACCAACCCCCTGTAGACCGGACAGCAGTGGACGAAACGTGAGCGTGGAGGCTCCGGAATGAAACATCCTATGCGCATCCTCCAGGGATTGAAGCTGGCCGCGGTGCTTGCCGTCGCGTTGTCGATGGGTGCCTGCGCCAACAAGAATGCTGACACGGATGCGATGGCCAACGCGGCGACGCCGGGCAGCCAGCAAGACTTCGTGGTCAATGTCGGCGACCGCGTGTTCTTCGAAAGCGACCAGACCGATCTGACCCCGCAGGCGATCGTGACCCTGGAGAAGCAGGCGCAGTGGCTCCAGAGCTATCCGCGCTACAGCTTCACCGTCGAAGGTCATGCCGACGAACGCGGCACCCGCGAATACAATATCGCGCTCGGCGCCCGCCGCGCCCAGTCGGTGCGTTCGTTCCTCGCCTCGCGCGGCATCGATCCGAACCGCATGCGCACGATTTCCTACGGCAAGGAGCGGCCGGTGGCCGTTTGCAACGACATCTCCTGCTGGTCGCAGAACCGCCGCGCCGTCACCGTGCTGAACGCGAGCTCCTGACCATTGGTCAGGCGCCGTTCATCTTCAGAAACCGATTATGCCGGCGCCCTCTCGGGCGCCGGTTTCGTTTCAGCGATCTGTGACGGAAACCCCTTTGTTTCAGTCACAGTTTTGGCGTACTCCGCTTCAATGTGTGGCGCGTCGAATGTTCGGTCGCAGGCCATTTCGCTTTCGTCGTCAGGGCAAGATGTCATCCAGATTTAAGGTCTTCACCGGCACCGTGGCGATCGCCGCGCTGCTCTCCTTGTGCTCGCCCGCCCTCGCACAGTCGGACGATGCAGATCCCGAGATGCGGATCGAGCGGCTGGAGAACCAGCTGCGCCAGCTCACCGGCCAGAACGAAGAGCTGCAATATCGCAACCGCCAACTCGAAGAGCGGCTGCGAGCGATCGAGGGCGGCGCGCAAGCTGCGCCCGGCCAGACGCCGGTCCAGCCCAATGTCGCGGCCATGCCGCCCGCGCAAGCCGCGCCAGCCTATCGCCAGCCGCCGCACCAGCAAGCGGCCCAGCCGAATTACGAGCAGCCGCAGATCGCCTCTCCGGCGCCGATCGTTCAGGAGCAGCCTGCGCCCGGCGCGCCGGGCATGCGCCGCCGCGGCGATGCGTTCGACCCGAACCAGAGCCCGAATGCGCCGGGTGCGCCACGCGCGCTCGGCGGCGGGCAGCAACCGATGCCTGCAGGTGCCCCGAGCGGCGCCCCGGCGCTGACGACGCTGCCGCCCTCGGCCACGCCGCGCGACGAATTCGACCTCGGCATCGGCTACATGCAGCGCAAGGACTATGCGCTGGCCGAACAGACAATGAAGAACTTCTCGCAGAAATATCCGAGCGATCCGCTGCTCGGCGACGCGCAATACTGGCTCGGCGAGAGCTATTTCCAGCGCCAGCAATATCGCGACTCCGCGGAAGCCTTTCTCGCCGTCACCACCAAATACGACAAATCCGCCAAGGCGCCGGATGCCCTGCTGCGGCTCGGCCAGTCGCTGGCCGCGCTGAAGGAAAAGGAGGCCGCGTGCGCCGCCTTCGGCGAAGTCGGCCGCAAATATCCGCGCGCTTCCGCCGGCGTCAAAGCCGCGGTCGATCGCGAGCAGAAGCGGGTGAAGTGCTGAGGCGCGGCGATTGATCCTGACAAGATTGATGGCGCTGCGCTAAACAGTCGGTCCATCCGCGGACGATTGCAGCGTCATGTCAGAGGACAATTCACCGATCTCGGCGCGTGAGGCCAGGCGCCTCTTCGCCGGCCTGAAAGGCGCGCAGGGACTGTTGCTCGCTGTCTCCGGCGGGCCCGACTCGGTCGCGCTGATGTGGCTTGCGGCGCGCTGGCACCGCAGCCTCGCGCGCGGCCCGCGTCTCACCGTCGTCACCATCGACCACGGCTTGCGGCCGGAGGCGGCGCGCGAGGCGCGCGAGGTCAAGCGTCTGGCGACCGGGCTTGGCTTGCCGCACCGGACCCTGCGCTGGCGCGGGGCAAAGCCGAAAACGGGACTGCCGGCCGCCGCGCGCGAAGCCCGCTACCGCCTGCTCGTGCAGGCCGCACGCAAAGCTGGTGCGAGCCACGTGCTGACCGCCCACACCCGCGACGACCAGGCCGAGACCTTGTTGATGCGTCTTGTCCGCGGCAGCGGATTGGCCGGGCTGTCGGCGATGGCCCGTCTCACCGAGCGCGACGGCGTCGTTCTTGCGCGTCCACTGCTCGATGTTCCGAAGTCGCAGCTGATCGCGACCTTGAAGCGGGCGAAGATCGGCTTTGCCGACGATCCCACCAACCACGACGCTGCCTTTACCCGGCCGCGGCTGCGTGCGCTGCTGCCGCAGCTCGCGGCGGAGGGCGGTGATGCCCGCAGCCTGGCTCGCCTCGCGGCAAGGTTGGCGCGCGCCAATGCGGCCGTCGAGGTGCTGACCGATGGAGCCGAGCGCTTCCTCCGTTTGCGGGATCGCGGCGATGCGCCGCAGGCCGGCGTTCGAAGCTTCGAGGCCCCCGTGTTTGCCGCCCTGCCGGATGAGGTCCGGCTGCGGATCCTGCTGCGGGCCATCAACGCCTTCGGGCATGAGGGACCGGCGGAACTCGGCAAGGTCGAATCCCTCCTGGCCATGCTCGATCAGGCCATTGCCGCAAGCTCCCGCGCACCCGCAAATGGCCGGCCGGCCCTGAAGCAGACGCTTGCGGGAGCCTTGATCAGCCTTGCCGGGGGACGTATCCGCATCGCGCCGGCGCCGGCCCGGCGCAAGGGTGGATCAAGGGTGGATAGGGGCGGATCATGGCACCGGCCGTTTCGAGACCGCGCCGTGAGGACACCTTAACCAGGCAGGAAAAAGCGGGATCCGGGCGCCATTATTTCAGCGGGAATCGGACTAAGATGGGCTAAATAGTCCCATCTCGTTCCCTTGGCAGCGACCGGAGCGACACCTAGATTGTATCCGTCTAACCGAGAGGATTCCTTGGGGATTTCCTCGCGCTGCCCAAATAACTGCCCAAGGCTCAGGCCGCGATCCGCGCGACCACGAAGGAAGATCGATGAACGCCAATCTGCGCAATTTCGCCCTCTGGGTCATCATTGTCCTGCTGCTGTTGGCGTTGTTCACGCTCTTCCAGAATCCGGGTCAGCGCGCCTCCTCGCAGGACATCGCCTTCTCCCAGCTCTTGAGCGAGGTTGACCGCGGCAATGTGCGCGACGTCGTGATCCAGGGGCCGGACATTCACGGCACCTTCACCAACGGCTCGAGCTTCCAGACCTATGCGCCGAGCGATCCGACGCTCGTGAAGCGCCTCTATGACAGCAAGGTGCAGATCACCGCGAAGCCGCCCGGCGACAACGTGCCGTGGTTCGTCTCGCTCTTGGTCTCCTGGCTGCCGTTCATCGCGCTGATCGGCGTGTGGATCTTCCTGTCGCGGCAGATGCAGGGCGGCGCCGGCAAGGCGATGGGCTTCGGCAAGTCGCGCGCAAAAATGCTGACTGAAGCGCATGGCCGCGTCACCTTCGAGGACGTTGCGGGCGTCGACGAGGCCAAGCAGGACCTGCAGGAGATCGTCGAATTCCTGCGCGACCCCGGCAAATTCCAGCGCCTCGGCGGCCGCATTCCGCGCGGCGTGCTGCTGGTCGGACCTCCCGGCACCGGCAAGACCCTGATCGCGCGTGCGGTCGCGGGCGAAGCCAACGTGCCGTTCTTCACCATTTCGGGTTCTGACTTCGTCGAGATGTTCGTCGGCGTCGGCGCCAGCCGCGTCCGCGACATGTTCGAGCAGGCCAAGAAGAACGCGCCCTGCATCATCTTCATCGACGAAATCGACGCCGTCGGTCGTCACCGTGGCGCCGGCCTCGGCGGCGGCAATGACGAGCGCGAACAGACGCTGAATCAGTTGCTGGTCGAGATGGACGGCTTCGAGGCCAATGAGGGCGTGATCCTGATCGCCGCGACCAACCGTCCCGACGTGCTCGATCCCGCGCTGCTGCGTCCCGGCCGCTTCGACCGTCAGGTCGTGGTGCCCAACCCGGACGTCGTCGGCCGCGAGCAGATCCTCAAGGTCCACGTCCGCAAGGTGCCGCTGGCGCCGGATATCAACCTCAAGACCATCGCGCGCGGCACTCCGGGTTTCTCCGGCGCCGACCTGATGAACCTCGTCAACGAAGCAGCGCTCACCGCCGCCCGCCGCAACAAGCGGATGGTGACCCAGGCCGAGTTCGAGGAAGCCAAGGACAAGGTGATGATGGGCGCCGAGCGCAAGTCGCTCGTCATGACCGAGGAAGAGAAGCTGCTGACGGCCTATCACGAGGGCGGCCACGCCATCGTCGGCCTCAACGTTGTCGCGACCGACCCGATCCACAAGGCGACCATCATTCCGCGCGGCCGTGCTCTGGGCATGGTCATGCAGCTGCCCGAGCGTGACAAGCTGTCGATGTCGCTGGAGCAGATGACCTCGCGCCTTGCCATCATGATGGGTGGCCGCGTCGCCGAAGAGCTGATCTTCGGCCGCGAGAAGGTGACTTCGGGTGCGTCGTCGGACATCGAGCAGGCGACGCGTCTGGCGCGCATGATGGTGACGCGCTGGGGCCTGTCCGAGGCGCTCGGCACCGTGTCCTATGGCGAGAACCAGGACGAGGTTTTCCTGGGCATGTCGGTGTCGCGCACCCAGAACGCATCGGAAGCGACGGTTCAGAAGATCGACACCGAGATCCGGCGTTTCGTCGAAGAAGGCTACAACGAAGCGACGCGTATTCTTACCGAGAAGCGCGCCGATCTCGAAGCCCTCGCCAAGGGCCTGCTCGAATTCGAGACGCTCTCCGGCGACGAGATCATCGACCTGCTCAAGGGCAAGAAGCCGAACCGCGAATCCGTGCTCGAGCCGACGACGCCGCGTGCCTCCGCCGTGCCGCCGGCCGGCAAGTCGCGCCCGCGGCCCGATCCGGATCCCGGCCTGGAGCCGCAGCCGCAGGCGTAATCCCGAGCGGCAGATTGAATTGAAAAACGCGGCGGAAACGCCGCGTTTTTTGTTGGGTGGTGGTGCGTCGGCGAATGACTCGTCGTTGCGAGGAGCTCTTGCGAGGAAGCTTCGCTACGCTCGCAGTGACGACGTTGACGCAGGGCAGGGTTGCCTCGCAATCACCTAGGCGCTAGGGCTTCGCGCTCGTCGCCGACCCACCTACCGTGTTGTCCCGCACGTGGATCACTGCGATGTCGTCCGTATAGATCCGCTTCCAGCCCTTCAGCATGTCCAGGATCTGCGGTCCGGGCGCGTCGGCGGCCAATAGCGTCGCGTCGATCTTGGACTCGTCGAGCAGGCGCGGCAGCAACTCGGGCTTCCTCCCCTCTGTGGCCTTGAAGAAATCCATGACGAATTTCTCGCCATAGAGCTCGGCGCGGCCGTCGACATAGACAGGGATGTCGCGCGAGATCAGATAGCCGCCGAACTGATAGGCGTTGAAGACGCGCTGGACCTTGCGTTGTTCGAGCAAGTCGACTGCCGCGACCGGCGTCTGCGTCATGGTGAAGCTGAAGCTGTGGTGGCCCATATAGAGCGAGGTCGAGGCCCAGCTCGCGGCGACGATCATCAGCGCGCCAAGCGCGGTGACATAGCGGGCCGGCCAGCGGTCGGCACCGGGTGCGTCCGGCTGCGGGCGCGAGGCCAGCTGGCCGAGCGGCTTCGCCAGCACCAGCGGCACCAGGAACGCGAAAGCCTCGATGCTCCTGACGTGGGTCAGCGCGCTCCAGGTCAGGAACAGGATCAGGAAGATCCTGGGCGCGGAGAGCACGATGCCGCGATAATAGCCGAATGCGATCAGGCCGAGCAGGGCGCCTTCGAACGAGGAGAAGGTGGCAAAGTTCGCCGGCATCCATTCGAAGATCAGCGAGAGCAACTCGCCCAGGCTCAAGATGTTGGTGGCGCCCAGCAGCGTTCCCCAGCCGTACGGCGTACAGCAGCTCGCGACCAGTGCGCCGATGCCGAAAAGCACCCAGCGCAGGAACAGCTGAAGCCGCCGCCCCTTCTCGGCGTGCTCGACGGCCTCGAGCGAGATCGGACCGATCAGCGCCAGACCGAGCACGAAGCCGCCATGCAAGTTCGCCCACAGCGCCATCAGCGGGAGCCAGTACCAGGACGGCGCGCTCCTGCGGTCGGCAGCCGCCATCAACAGGCCGACCCACGCCACCATGACAGGCAGCGCCAGGACGTGCGGGCGCGCCAGAACGTGATGCAGCGACAGCAGCAGGGCCAGCATCGCAAGCAGCACTGCGCGCGGTGCCTCGATCTGCACGTCGAGCAGATAGACGAAGATCGCGGCCGTGAGCGCGACTCCCATCGCGGTGAGGATGACGGGACCTGCCCATCCCAATTGCGCATAGGAGAGAGCGTACAGTACCTGCGACAGCCACGACGTCGAAATCCACGGCGCGCCCGTCCGCGTGAAGGAGTAGAGGTCCGTGTGCGGCATAGCGCCGTGATCGAGAATCCATTGTCCGATCTTGATCTGCCAAAGCGAGTCGGAGTCCTGAAGCAGCGTGTCGCCGACATACATGAAGAAGAGATAGGCGCCCGCACCGACGCACAGCGGCACCAGGGCTCGCGCACGCCCCTGCACCGTGATGCTGTTGGCAAAGGAAAGGGACATGCCGCCTCGTCGTCCTGTTGTTTTGTCGGGGTGCAGAGCGATCGACATTGAACCATGGCGGTCATAATTCCGGGTAAACCGGCGATGCCGGGCCGGCTCGATGTCTCGACAATTTAACGGATCGTTTTAGATTTCGGTTTACCATCGGAGAATACACGCAAACCGCTCTGTGTTTCCGCAGTCGAATTAACTGCGGCGCAATTCTTTGCCACTACGTTCGGTTCCATGGTCGAGCGGCGCTGGGAAGCCAAAAAGACCAGATCAGTTGTAAGCCTCGTGTACTCATTTGGAGCTCTTTATGAAGAACCTCGTTGCGAATTTCGCGAAAGATGAATCCGGCGCCACCGCCATTGAATACGGTCTGATCGCCGCCGGTATCGCGCTGGCGATCATCACTGTCGTCAATAACCTGGGCGGCACGCTGAACGCCAAGTTCACCTCGATCTCGTCCAGCCTCAAGTAAGACTGAACGGACCAAGAGTAGAAAGAGCCTTGTCCCGGACAAGGCTCTTTTCTTTTGTGCCAAGCCTTTTGAGCCAAGCCTTTCGTGCCAAGTCTTGTTCCGGCCAAGTGTTGTTCTAGCGAAGTCTCGTTATAGAGAGGTCTTTTCTTCGCCGAAGCCGTCGCGTCCATGCGAGTCCGCGACGGTTAAACGCCCGATCCGCGGCTCACGGTGCTGAGGGTAGCTTCGCCGGTGCGTCGTCGCGGACGTGGATGACGGCAAGGTCATCCGAGTAGAGCCGCTTCCAGCCCGGCACATGATCCATGATCCTTGCGGCGGGAGTCGTTCCGTTCAGCAGTGTGGCGTCGATCTGATAGGTATCGAGCAGACGCAGCAGGGTCTCGGCGTTCTTGCCTTCGATGGCGTCGAAATAGTCGAGCACGAACTGCTCTCCATACAGCTCGGCGCGGCCATCGATGAAGGTCTTGAGGTTGCGGGAGATCAGATAGCTCCCGATCGGCGCGGTGCTGAAGATGCGCTGCGCGTGCCGCTGCTCGAGCAGGTCGACTGCGGCCCGAGGGGTCGGATTGCCAATAAAGGCATACCGCGTCGGCGTGGCGTAGGACCGCGTGATACTCCAGCTGGTCGCAACGATCGCGAGCGCCGCGATCGCGGTCACTGCAAAGGAGGACCGTGCTTCAGCTCGTGCGAGCGCGACCGCTCTGGCCGCGCCGAATTGTTCGGCCAACGGTTTCGCCAGCACGAGCGGTGTCAACAACGCAAAGACTTCGATGTTTCTGACGTGGTTGAGTGCCGCCCAGACCAGGCCGAGCAGCAGAAGAATGCGGGTCCACGGCAGCACCAATCCTTTGTAGTAGCCGAGGGCGATCAATCCGAGCAGGCTGGCACCAAACAAGTCGAACGAGCTGAAATCGGCGGGCATCCACTCCGAGATTTGCGAGAGCAACTTGCCGAGGCTGAGGATTTTCGCCGATGCGAGCGGCGTATTCCAGCCATAGGGCGTGCAGCAGCTTGCGGCAAGCGCAGCAAGCCCGAACAAGGTCCAGCGCGAGGCCAGTGCAAAGCGGTCCTTGCGATCGGTGGACGCGATCGCATCGAGGCCGATGGGCCCAATCAGCGCCAGCCCCATGACGAAGCCGCCGTGAAGATTGGCCCATAGCGCCATCAAGGGCAGCAATAGCCACGACGGCGCGGTGCGCCGATCGGCGGCCGCCAGCAGCCCGCCGACAAAGGCCAGCATGACAGGCAGTGCCAGCATGTGCGGGCGGGCGAGAAAGTGGCCCATCGACATGAAGAGGAGCGGGGTGACGAGCAGAAAGGCGCGCGCAGGCTCCAGATAGGGCTCAAGCAGGTAGACGAAAATCGCTGCGGTCGCTCCGATCGCGAGCGACGTCAGGATAACTGCCCCCGACCAGTTCGACGGTTCGTAAGCCAGCGCGAACAGGACTTGCGACAGCCAGGAGCTCGAGATCCAGGGCTCGCCCGCTCGCGTGAAGGAATAGATGTCGGTATAGGGCAGGGCGCGGTGTTCGAGAATCCACTGCCCGATCTTGATCTGCCACAGCGTATCGGTATCCCGCAGCATGATGTCGCCGATGCCCAGGAAGAACAGGTAGACGCCGGCGGCAATGCAGAACGGCAAAAGCCAGCGCGCAACACCGCGGACGGGCACGCTGCTTGTCATGGACATCGACATCGGACTCTCGGGGCTGAAACGACAGCACGCAGCAGCGCGCAGGCATCGGCAACCTGAGCATGATCGCTTTTAAGTTGAGGTAAACCGGATCGTCTTACCGCGGCCGCGCCAAGCAAGAATGCGTTTACCTGCCCTCCTCGCGCTGAAGTTTGCGTCGCGCACATATGCTCATTTGCGTCTTGTCATCCGCCCTGAATAGTTGTTCAGTTCTTGAGGGCGATTTGGGCGAAGATTAGCGAATAAGCATGCGGTCGGGCTTTGCGCCGGACCGGATGCTGGGGACAGGAAGCGCGCCATGGTTTATCGGCGGACGCATCAAGTGGTGAAGCGCCTTGCGGCCCGGCGCAGTGCGATACTGGCGGCGGCGCGGGAGGCGGCGGCGGAAGGCGGGATGGCGGCGGTGCAGATTGCGCCGGTCGCGCTTCGCGCCAGCGTCGCTGCGGGTACGGTCTACCGCTACTTCCCATCCAAGGCCGATTTGATCTCCGAATTGATCGCCGAAGTCTCCCGCGACGAGCTTACTGCGATCCGGCGAGCCGCCGATGCCGCGCCGGGGCCGTCCTCGGCTCTGGCGGCGGCGGTGACCACCGTGGCGGTGCATACCCTGTCACAGCGCAGGCTCGCTTGGGGTATCCTGGCCGAGCCGGTCGATGTCGATGTCAGTGCTTCACGCCTCGCCAGCCGGCGCGAGATCGCGGGCGAGATGGCTTCGCGAATCGACGCCGCCGTGCGCGCCGGCCACCTGCCGGCACAGGACACCGCACTCGCCGCCACCGCGCTGCTCGGCGCCCTGCACGAGGCCCTGGTCGGGCCGCTCGCGCCGGACAATCTCGACGATCCCGCCAGGATGCGCGATGCCGTGCAGACCGTGACGCTGCTGGCGCTCCGCGCGGTCGGCGTCATGGACGCCCGCGCCAGGGGTCTCGTCGTGCAGCAGACGCTGCTGCCGGCGGCGAAAGCGCTGGTTGGGGCCTAAAACGTCAGTCTGATCGACCGGCGGACCTGATCGCGCCCAGGCCATTGCCAGAGTTCGCCTTTGCGAAAAACCTCAGCACATGCGCCGGTCCCGCCGGCTACTGTGCATGGGGTTGTTTTCGACATTTTTTGTTTGCCGCGTGCTGGCGGACCTAAATATTCGCTTCGCCCTCGGGGCCGACCGAGGCGATGCGCACCATGTTGGTGGTGCCGGGGATGCCGAGCGGCACGCCGGCGACGATGATCACGCGCTGGCCGGCCCGGACGAAGCCGTCGCGGAACGCGATCTGGCCGGCGCGGCTCACCATGTCGTCCTGGTCGCGCGCATCTTCCGCCACCACGCAATGTATGCCCCAGACGACCGACAGCCGGCGTCCCGCCGCGACGTTCGGCGTGATCGCCACGATCGGCGGCTTCGGCCGCTCGCGCGCCACGCGCACGGCGGTCGATCCCGAGCTGGTCCAGCAGATCAGGGCCGGCAGGTCGAGCGTCTCGGCGATCTGCCGCGCAGCGTCCGCGATGGCATCGCCGGCGGTGGCTTCCGGGGCGGGGCGCTGTGCGGTGATGACGGAGCGATAGATCGGGTCGCGCTCGACCTCCTCGCCGATGCGATTCATGGTCGAGACGGCCTCGACCGGGAATTTGCCGGCCGCCGATTCGGCCGACAGCATGATGGCGTCGGCGCCTTCGTAGACGGCGGTGGCGACGTCGGAAACCTCGGCGCGGGTCGGCACCGGCGACTGGATCATCGATTCCAGCATCTGGGTCGCGATCACCACCGGCTTGCCGGCGCGCCGCGCCATGCGCGTCATCTGCTTCTGCAGGCTCGGCACGCGTTCCAGCGGCAGCTCGACGCCGAGGTCGCCGCGCGCCACCATCAGGGCGTCAGAGGCGTCGATGATGTCGGCGAGGCGATCGATCGCCTGCGGCTTCTCGATCTTGGCCATCACCGCCGCACGGCCGCGGATCATCTTCTTGGCCTCGAGCACGTCGTCTGCCCGCTGCACGAAGGACAGCGCGATCCAGTCGACTCCGGTGACCAGCGCCGCCTCGAGATCGGCGCGGTCCTTCGGCGTCATCGCCGAGACCGGCAAGTCGGTGTCGGGCAGGCTGACGCCTTTGCGGTCGGACATCCGGCCGCCGACCACGACGCGCGTCACCGCGTGCTCCTTCGAGGTCTCCTCGGCGATCAGCCTCACCTTGCCGTCGTCGAGCAGCAGCGAATGGCCCGGCCGCAGCGCGGCCAGGATCTCCGGATGCGGAAGCTGGACGCGGGTGGAGTCGCCCGGCGTCTTGTCGGAATCCAATGTGAAGGTCTGGCCGTTCTGGAGCTGGACCGCGCCTTCGGCGAAGGCGCCGAGCCGGAGCTTTGGGCCCTGGAGATCGACCAGAATGCCGATCGGCCTGCCATAGCTGCTCTCGACGTTGCGGATCGTCGCCACCAGCTCGCGCATCTTGTCATGCGGGGTGTGGCTCATGTTGATGCGGAACAGGTCGGCGCCGGCCTCGAACAGGCGGCGGATCATCGCGAGGTCCGAAGAGGCGGGTCCGAGGGTCGCGAGAATCTTGATACGGCGAAGACGCCTCATGGCTTATTTCCAGACGGGGGCGAGGGAGCTGGCGCGAGGCCAGGCGCGGCGGGGGGCGTACCACCGGGCGGGCCATTGGGCAAACCCGGAACCCCCGGGCCAACAGGACCGGGCAGACCAGGCACGCGCTGCTGTTTTGACGGCTGCTCGTTGGCATCGGTGAGCTGCACCGTCCAGGCCCGCTGCTCGCCGGTATCGACTTCGAAATAGCCGGTCCGGTCATAGCCGCGCGCGAGGCAATCCTCGGTGCCGCGGATGGTGAACTCCTTGTCGCGCGAGCACATGAAGGCCTGGCCCGACCATTCGCCGCCGCGGTCATAGTCGATGGCGTAGATGTAATAGAAGCGGGCCACCAGCGTTCCCCGCAGCAGGGTCTCGCAGGAACGGGAGGAGATGTTCCACCAGCCCTCGGTGGTCCAGCCCTCGGCATCCTTATAGCCGAGCGCGATGCCGACCCGGCTCGATGTGTTGTTGCAAAGCCGGAAATCGGCCGAGGCCGGGCTGGTCCAGAAGCATAGCAAGCCAACCACCAGCACCGGGACCAACCGGGCGAGCAGGCGAAGGGGGGAGCGGGGAGATTCGGCGATCATTGTCGCGGAAGCTATATCAGATCATTGACGATTTGGCGTAGGGCCCGGGAACTGCCCGAGCCGGCTTCGCGCCCGTTTGCGCCGCGATATGGCAAAATCTGTGACAGGCCCCACCTGATCTCGTAAGGGTGACCCATCCAGGTCACAGCCAATTTCGCAAAGCCGAGGGATCCAGCCATGGCAATCGACGACAAAACCAGAACGGAACTCGAGGCTGCCGCTTTCCGGCGCCTGGTCGATCATTTGAAGACGCGGACAGACGTCCAGAACATCGACCTGATGAATCTCGCAGGCTTCTGCCGCAACTGCCTGTCCAACTGGCTCAAGGACGCCGCTGACGCCCAAGGCGTCGCCTTGAGCAAGGACGAGAGCCGGGAAGCCGTCTACGGCATGCCTTACGAGGCATGGAAGTCGAAATACCAGGGCGCTGCCACGCCTGAGCAGCTCGATGCCATGAAGAAGGTTCATCCCGGGCACTGAACGGCCTCGCCGACGGCCCGATATGCGGTGCCCTTGAGTCGCATCACACAACAGCTTTCTTCGACGCGTCGTAGGAAGGTGTGGGCGCGCTGTGGACGAGCGCGATGCTGCCTTGAACCCGAGAGGTCCGAACCCTAAGGGTCTAACCAGCACGCGCGGTGAGGATGCCGGCGTCACCTCGTTTTGCCAGTTTTATTGGGAGTACCAAGATGGCCACCTCCGCCGCCGTCCGCGACGACGAGCCCGCGACGAAATTTGCCAAGGACCAGCTCAAGTCCATCATCGAGCGCATCGAGCGGCTGGAGGAAGAAAAGAAGGCGATCTCCGACGACATCCGCGACGTATTCGCCGAGGCCAAGGGCAACGGCTACGACGTCAAGGCGCTGCGCACCATCGTGCGCATGCGCAAGCAGGACCCGAACGAGCGCGCCGAGGCCGAGACGATCCTCGAGACCTACATGCAGGCTCTGGGAATGATCTGAGCTATCGGTGTCGTCCTGGCTTTTGCCAGGGCGACACCATGTCGATCAAAGGAGACCGCGGTGACTGCGCCGCCGCTGCCGCGCGAGGTAAGCCGTGCCTACTACGCTTTTCCGGCGTCGATCGGCAAACGGCTGCTTTCGGTACGCGAGCTGATCTTCGCGATCGCCGCGGCGCATGAAGGCATCGGCCGTCTCACCGAAACGTTGAAATGGGGCGAGCCTGCTTATCTGACCGAAGAGACCGGCAGTGGCAGCACGATCCGGCTCGGCCGCCTGAAGGACTCCGCGCAAGCCGCGATTCTGTTCAACTGCAAGACGACGCTGGTCGATACCTTTCGCGAACGCTTTCCCGATCGGTTCGAATATCGGCAGACCAGGGCGCTGCTGTTGCCGGTGTCGGGCAAGCTGCCGAAGCAGGACCTATCGATCTGCCTGTCGCTGGCGTTGACGTATCATCTGGATCGACGAAGGAAGAAGCGTTAGCGGCGCGCGAAGGCCTTAGCGCAACGCGGCGGTCCGCATGACGAACGACGTCGTCTCGAGCTTGGCGGTGGCAGTGCCCGAGAAGCTGTCGCAGGACAGGCCCTGCATCGGATCGTCGGCAAAACCCATGGCGATCACGGACTGCGGCTTGACGAAGTAGGCGCGCATCGCGGCCGTGTCGAGCTCGCCCATCAGCGTGACCGACATCGCGCGGCTGGCGCTCGGCGACAGCATCACGATCTTGAGCCAGACGCTTTCGCCCTTGGCTGCGGAGAGCCGGGTCGCGGTTGCGACCATGCCGTCGACGCGCTTGCCGACCACCGTGTTGATCTCGGTCGCGGGCGCAAGGTTGCGCGACGCGGCGGCGGGACGGGCGGAGCGCGGGATCGGTGCGGAGGCGGCAACGACATTGGCGCGGTCGACCGGGGAAGCGGACGCCGGCGCGTAGGCCAGTGCCTGATAGGCGGCGCTGGACACGCTCGCGGTCGGCTGCGGATCGGTGGCGGCGGCAAGCGCCTGCCGGGCCTTCAGCGCGGCAATCTGGGCCGGCGTCGCCTGCTGCGGCGTAGCCGGGGCATCCCAGAAGCCACGGGCATTGATGATGTCGGCGGGCGTCTCGGGCTTGGCGTCAGCAGATTTGCCGGCGGCCGGCTTGTCAGCCACGGGCGCCGGCTTCGGCTTGGGCAGCGCGAAGACCTGCGCATCGGCCGAGGCGAGCTGGATCGTCGCCGCGACTGATGGCTTGGCGCGCGGCGTCGGCACCGGATCGGCCGGCTTGGTCGCGGCGGCGACCACGGTCGGCGCGACAGTCTTCGCGGACGGAGCGGGCGCGCCCTCGTCATCCTCGTCGTTGCTCGCGGCGGCCGGAGCCGGCTTGCCCTTGAACAGGGCGGCAAAGAAGTTCGACTTGCTGCCGGAATCCTCGCCGCTGCCGCGCCGCTCGATCTCGGCCTTGGCGAGCTCATAGCCCTTCAGCGGCGTGCCGTCGGTCGGGACATGGACGGTGCGTCCGTCCGGGAAGACCCGGGCGAGCTGGTCATGCGTCATGCGCGGCCAATGCCGGATGCTGCCGGTGTCCAGATGTACGAACGGCGAGCCGGAGGTCGGGTAGAAGCCGACGCCGCCGCGCTGGAGGCGCAGGCCGGCGAAGCGGATCTGCTCCAGCGGCACGTTCGGGATGTAGAAGTCCATCGCATGCCCCAGCATGTGCTGGCTGAAGCGCGCCACGCCGGAGGAGCGGCGGCGGAGCATGGAGTTGGTGGCGGGCGAGCGGTAGGCGGAGATGATCTGGATCGGCTGCTTGCCGTCGACGTCGCGGTAGACTTCCCAGAGGATGTCGAAGAGGTGACGGTCCATGACCGTCTCGTCCTGGCTGCGCCAGTCGCGCAGGAAGTGGTTGATCTGCTTCAGCGCCGCTTCGTCATAGCGCCCGTCGCGCTTGAAGGTGACGGTGAGGTCTTCGCCGGAATGGGTGTGGTGGAAGGAGAGCGTCTTGGTCTCGTTGAGCGCGGCGGCGTTATGAACTGAACCCGCGGCAGCAAGCAGCAATACGGCAGCGAGGCCGATCCGTGATCCGGCCTTCACTCCCGCATGGGACAACGACAGCACAGCAAATTGGCGTGCGATACCAGTCAGCACGTTAGAGCCCACCCAGTCGACGAGCGTTCAAAATGGACTCTCCCGCTAACCCCGTAGCGCGCGAAAGAGGATGAACGCTTTGTTAAAGCGAGAAGGTTAATTCGAGGTTGACCTTCCCGTCCCCAAACCAAGTCAGATCGCGAACCTAACCGGGTGAGTGTGGCGAAAAAAGGCCCGCTGCCCGAGGTCAGGTGGAGAATGGTTAACGTTAAGCGACCCCATCCAGAGGATGAGGTCGCTGATTTTATTGCAGAATTTCAGGAAATCAGGCGTCGGGACGGGCCTGGCTCAGCGGGTGAACACCCGCTGCTGCTGCGGACGGCGGCCGACCGGAGCCGGCGGCGGGGTCGGCGCGCCGAACAGCCGCTCGAAGAAGTTCGGGCCGGACGAGCCGCCATTGTTGGCTGCCAACACGCCGTTCGGCAATGTTGTTGCCGGGCGTGAATAGCTCGGCTGGGAATGCGCGACCACGTTCTCGAGATCCTTGCCGCGGCCGTTCTTCAGGATGTTGATCATGGTCGCGTCGCGGCCATAGACGTCCTTGCGGAATTGCAGCTTGCCGCCATCGTCCACGAATGCGGTCTGATAGGTGATGTTGACCGGGATCGGGGTCGGGAATTTCAGGTCGATCTCGCTCTTGCCGTACATGCTGCGGATGCGTTCCGGCGTGTACTTCTCGTTCGGCATCGCGATGTTGAGCAGAACCGACGCGTACTGATCCGGGTTCTGCACGCGCATGCAGCCGTGGCTGAAGGCGCGTTCGTCGCGGGCGAACAAGTTTTTGTCCGGCGTGTCGTGCTGATAGACCAGGAACTTGTTGGGGAAATTGAAGCGGATGCGGCCGAGCGCGTTGGCCTCACCGGGCGGCTGCGAGATGTGCACCGAACCGTCGCGGTTCTGCTCGAGCTTGAGGCCCATGCGCTGGAGCACGGTGGGATCCTGCTGAAGCGCCGGCAGATATTCGTTGTAGACAATCGACGGCGGCACGTTCCAGGTCGGATTGACCGTGATGTACTTCATCGTCTCGGTGAGCAGCGGAGTCGCATGCGTGCCGGGCTTGCCGGTGACTACGCGGGTGGTCCAGACCTGCTGGCCGCGCTGCATCACCTTGAGCGTGTAGTCGGGAATGTTGAGGATGACGTAGGCATCGCCGAGCGACGGCACGCCGAGGTCGCGCGGCAGCCAGCGCCAGCGCTCCATGTTCATCAGCACCACGTCGATCTGCTTGTCGCGCTTCGGCGTGTTGATCGCCTTGACCGTCTTGTCGTCGAGAATGCCGGTCGCCTTGAGCTCGGCGCCGTTCTGGAACTTGCGCACGGCTTCAGCGACCGCCGCGTCATAGCGGGTGTCGTTGGCGTTCTCGGCGATGCCGAGCTTGGCGCGCAGCTGCGGCACGCGCGGATCTTCAACGACGATTTCAGCCTGCTTCTTGCCGGCCGGGGTGTATTTCAGCGTCGGACCATCGGCGATCTCGATCACTGGGCCGTTGCCCTGGCCGCGGAGCTCCGCGAGCTTCGCCTTCAGCTCCTTGTAGAGCTTCTGCGGCGGATTGTAGCTGTCGAGCGCCGCGGAGGCGTCCGCCGCCGTCGTGACCTTGGCGAGCACCTCGTTCGGATCAATCGGATGCTCGGGATAGAGGATGTCTCCGCTGACCTGCGACCAGTGCATGCGGCCGCTCTGAGCCTGGCGCGCATAGTCGAACATGCTGGCGGTAAGCTTGAGCTCGGCATCGGCGAGCGTATCGGGTGTCGTGGCGGCTGCGAAGTCCGGCAGCGGGTAATCGGCCGGATTGAGACCGTCGGACGCCGCGTCCTTCAGCCGTGCGATCACGCCCTTGGCCGCAGCGGTCAGGCTGCCGCCCTGGGTCCAGACCGGCGCGAAGTCGCGTGCACCGTAAAACTTCTCGATCGCCGCGCGTTCGTTCTTGCGGTCGAAATAGCGCGAAGCCTTGGCGCCGATGGCGTCCTTGAGCTTGTCGGCGACCGGCTGGTCCGCGGCGGGAACGTTGCTCGCGGCCTTCACCGGCTCCGAGGCCGGAGCCGCAGCGGTGGCGGGCGCGGCCGGCGTTGTCGCCGTGTCGGCCTTCGCAGGTTCGGTCCTGGCAGGTTCAGTCTTGGCAGGTTCGGTCTTCGCCGTCTCGCTCTTCGGCGCCTCGGTCGCCGGTGTGGTGGCGACGTCGGAAGGCTTGGTCTCGACCTTGTCCGGCGCGGGAGCGGCTTCGGCTTTCAGGGGTTCCCTAGCGGGCTCCTTGGCAGGGTCCACCACAGTGGCGGTGGTGTCGAGCTTGATGTCTGATGCGGTCGGGGGCGGGACGTTTGCGGGTTCGGGGCGCGGGATTGCGGCTTCGATCGCGAGCTCGGCAGCGCTGCTGCGCGCCTGATCCTGCGCAAGGGCCGAGCTGGCCGATACCGTGAGGAAGGTCGCCGCGACCGTTATCAAAACGCGGTCAAAGCCTGCACGGTGGTTCAAACAGTCACGCATTGTGTCGCACCCCTCGGGTGAACTGTCCCCCGTGGAACAGCTTCGTTATCGCCTATTGAGCTTCGGCTAAACCGCGCCGGCCTCTCGAAAGTTGCACGCCTGCACGCAACGAATCCTACGCAGACGATATACAGGCCCCGATTTCGCAGCCAGCGCTACCCGGGACAACTCACGACAAACTGACTTCAAGCAAGCCTCTTGGCAACGGATTGTGCGCTTCTGACACGCGCTTTTCCCTGTGTCTGTCACTTCCAAGTCACGGTTCAAATCGCAGTCGAATTCCGTCGTCCTACGAACGGCTTACAGTCGTATCGCTCCGCCCGGACGAACCTCCGTTCGCGTCAGGCTCAGTGCGTCTCCTCACCGCTTTTGCCGCCATGGCCGGGAACCCCGGCCTCATCGAGTTTGCGGTAGAGGGTGGACCGGCCGATTTTGAGGCGGCGGGCGACCTCGGACATCTGCCCGCGATAATGCGAGATCGCGAAACGGATGATCTCGTTCTCGATGTCCTCCAGCGGCCGGACGTCGCCGGTCGCGGTCAGCATGGAGAGAGCACCCGCTTGCGGCAGCGGTGCGATCGGTATGTCATTACCCGACACGACGGAGGGGGCCGCGATCGGCTCCAGCATCAGTGGCGCGGTCGGAATGTCTGCTCCCGGATGCGGCTGCGAGGCGATCAGGGGGAAGTCGTCAAGGCCAAGCTGGTCGCCGTCGCTCATCACCACGGCGCGGTAGACGGCGTTTTCGAGCTGGCGGATGTTGCCGGGCCAATCGAGCTGGGCGAGGTGCGCAACGGCCTCGCCGCTGATGCCGGTGATGGGGCGGTTCTCCTCGGCGGCAAAGCGCGCCAGGAAATGCCTGAGCAGATGCGGGATGTCCTCGCGCCGGGCGCGCAGCGAGGGGATCGTCAGCGGCAGCACGTGCAGGCGATAGAACAAATCCTCCCGGAAGTGGCCCTGCTTGACCCGCTCAAGCAGCCTGCGGTTGGTCGCCGAGATGATGCGGACGTCGACCTTGACGGGTTTGCGGCCGCCGACCGCCTCGACCGCGCCTTCCTGGAGCGCGCGAAGCAGCTTGACCTGCGCGCTCAGCGGCAGCTCGCTGACCTCGTCCAGAAACAGCGTGCCGCCATGGGCTTCGACGAATTTGCCGGTGTGGCGTTCGGTGGCGCCGGTGAAGGCACCCTTCTCGTGACCGAACAGGATGGACTCGACGAGGTTGTCGGGGATCGCGCCGCAATTGACCGCGACGAAGGGCTTTGCCTTGCGCTCGCCGCTGCCATGGATGGCGCGCGCGAACATCTCTTTGCCGACGCCGGACTCGCCCTCGATCAGCACCGGGATCGATGAGTTTGTTGCTTTCTGCGCCGCGCGCATCACGCCCGCCATCGCCTCGGCGCGGGTGATGATGTCGGAGAAGGTCAGCCGGCCCTCGCGGCTGTGACGGATGCGCTGCAATTCGCCCTTGAGCGCGGACGAATTGAGCGCGTTGCGAAGGGAGACCTGGAGCCGCTCGAGGCCGACCGGCTTGACCACGAAATCGGCCGCGCCCGCGCGCATCGCCGAGATCACATTGTCGATGCCGCCATGGGCCGTCTGCACGATCACGGGGATGCTGAGACCCGCTTCGCGGATTTTCGCCAGCACGCCCATGCCGTCGAGGCCGGGCATCACGAGATCGAGGATGACGCCGTCGATGGCCGCGTCAGGGGCGGTGAGGGCGGCAATCGCCGCGTCGCCGGAGTCCACCACGATCGTCTCATAGCCGCATTTCTGCACCATGTTTTCGACCAGCCGGCGGGCTACAGCGTCGTCGTCGGCGATCAAAATACTGGCAGCCATGGTGTTCCCCGCACGCTACTACTATCTGTCTCGAATCGGGGCACTCTGGCCGAAGCCGATTAACGCACTGTTAAATCCTGATGCCCCCGCCCGCCGTCGCGATTGTTGAACACAGGTTTCCCACACAATGAATTCGCGCTCCAAGCCTGCAGTTAAGAAGTCCGCCATCAGCAAGCCCGCTCTTCGCAAGCCGAACACCAAGACAGCCAAGGCAAAACCCTCCAAGCGTTCACCCGCCAAGTCTTCGCTTGCCAAGCCTTCACCCGCAAAGCCTGCGAGCAAGACCGGCAAGCTTCCGGAGTGGAACCTCGCCGACCTCTATTCCGGGATCGATGCGCCGGAAGTGGCGCGCGATCTCTCAAAGATGGACGCCGATTGCGTCGCGTTCGAGACGGACTACAAGGGCAAGCTCGCAACAGGAACAGCAAAGGAAGATGGCGGAAAATGGCTCGCTGAAGCCGTGCGACGCTATGAGGCGATCGACGACCTCGCCGGCCGGCTCGGCTCGTACGCCGGCCTCGTTCATGCCGGCGACAGCGTGGACCCCAAGATTTCAAAGTTTTATGGCGACGTTTCCGAGCGTCTGACGGCGGCATCGACGCATCTGCTGTTCTTCGCGCTCGAGCTCAATCGCGTCGATGACGATATTTTGAACCGCGCGATGCAGGCCACCGAGCTCGCGCACTACCGTCCCTGGATCGAGGACCTGCGCAAGGAGAAGCCTTACCAGCTCGACGACAAGCTCGAGCAGCTCTTCCTTGAGAAGGCGCAAACCGGCTATTCCGCCTTCAACCGGCTGTTCGACCAGACCATCTCGGGCCTGCGCTTCAAGGTCGGCCCCAAGGAGCTCGCGATCGAGCCAACGCTCAATCTGTTGCAGGACCGCGACGGCGCCAAGCGCAAGGCCGCGGCAGAGGCGCTCGCAAAGACCTTCAAGGCCAATGAGCGCACCTTTGCGCTGATCACGAACACCCTGGCCAAGGACAAGGACATCTCCGACAGCTGGCGCGGCTTCAAGGACGTGGCAGATTCCCGGCATCTGAACAACCGCGTCGAGCGCGAGGTGGTGGATGCGCTGGTCGCCTCGGTGCGCGCGGCCTATCCAAAATTGTCGCATCGCTACTACGCGCTGAAGGCACGCTGGTTCGGCAGGAAGCGCCTGGCCTATTGGGACCGCAACGCGCCGCTGCCTTTTGCGGCGACCGACGTCATCGGCTGGGGCGACGCGCGAAGCATGGTGCTCACCGCCTATCGCGGCTTCTCGCCAAAGATGGCCGACATCGCCGAGCGCTTCTTCACCGACCGCTGGATCGACGCGCCGGTGCGCCCGGGCAAGGCGCCGGGGGCCTTCTCGCATCCGACCACGCCGTCCGCGCACCCCTACGTGCTGATGAATTACCAGGGCAAGCCGCGCGACGTGATGACGCTCGCCCACGAGCTCGGCCACGGCGTGCACCAGGTGCTGGCGGCCAGGAACGGCGCATTGATGGCGCCGACGCCGCTGACGTTGGCGGAGACCGCGAGCGTGTTCGGCGAGATGCTGACCTTCCGGCGGCTGCTGGCGCAGACCAGGAGCGCAAAGCAGCGCCAGGCGCTGCTCGCCGGCAAGGTCGAGGACATGATCAACACCGTGGTGCGGCAGATCGCGTTCTATTCCTTCGAGCGCGCGGTCCACACCGAACGCAAGAACGGCGAGCTCACCGCGACGCGGCTCGGCGAGATCTGGCTCTCGGTGCAGGGCGAGAGCCTTGGGCCGGCAATCGAGATCAAAGCGGGCTACGAGAACTACTGGATGTACATCCCGCACTTCATCCATTCGCCGTTCTACGTCTACGCCTATGCGTTCGGCGATTGTCTGGTGAACTCGCTCTACGCCGTCTACGAGAACGCGGCCGAAGGCTTTGCCGAGCGCTATCTCGACATGCTCGCCGCCGGCGGCACCAAGCATTATTCCGAACTGCTGCGGCCGTTCGGGCTCGATGCCAAGGATCCAAAGTTCTGGGACGGCGGCCTGAGCGTCATCGCCGGCATGATCGACGAACTGGAAGCGATGGGCTGAGGCAGGCACGAGTTCCCTGAAGCGGGGCTCGAGACATTCCGCAGGATGCAGCGCCGGCGAGTTCCAGCCGGCGCCGCGTAGCCCTTGGCCACGCAGCGTCTTGGCCACATAGCCCTCGCAACCACGCGCGCCAGCGATGTGGCATTGAACGTTTGCATCCCCGACGAGACTAAAATTCCATAAGGCTATTTTCATTCGTTTTACAACCATTGATTGTCGGTGCTCCGCCACCTAGGGGAGGCACGCATGCTCGATCAGGTCCAGCCGACGCTGCCCGTTGAAGCCCGGGCGCCGCGGTCCACTGAGGAAATGCCCTGGTGCGAAAAGCACCATCTAATCGTTCGCGACGAGATCGAAGCGATCAACACCCGCCGCGAGGCGACGCGCCAGATCGGCACGGATGGTCTGCAATCCTGCCAGATGCTCGACGTCACCGGGCTCGCATTGTCCGGCGGCGGCATTCGGTCCTCGGCGCTCTGCCTCGGCGTCCTCCAGGCGTTGAACCACCACAATCTGTTCCGGCGGATCGACTACCTCTCGACTGTCTCCGGCGGCGGCTATATCGGCGCCTCGCTCAGCGCGACCATGACGGTCACGCGGCGTTTCGTGTTCGGGGAGAGGCCTTCGGGCGGCACCGCGACCGCGAGCGAGATCAGCGATACCGCCTCCGTCGGGCACATCCGGAATTACTCCAACTATCTGATTCCCGCCGGCGTGCGCGATCTCCTCACCGGCTTTGCCATCGTGGTGCGCGGATTGATCGCCAATATCGGGATCATTCTTCCGATCATCCTGATGCTGGCGGCGGTCACCATCTGGTCGACGCCGACCCGGACATGTCTGACGGTGGCCAATCTGTTCGGCGTCAGCTTTGTCGATTCCAAGAGATGCGAGCTATACGATTTTGGCTTCGTGAATCAGCATGGCTTCACCAAGGTTGGTGCCATCGCCTGTGTGATCCTGCTCGCCTGCGCAGTGCTGGCTTATGTGTTCTCGCGATCCCAACGGGGGAGCGGTCCGGCGATCGTATGGGTCTATGCCGCGGCCATCGTCCTTGTGGTCGGCGGCGCCTGTGATTTCGCGCGCGCGCTCAAGGTGACCAACTTCGCGCTCACCCTGGCAACTGCGATCATCGTGGTCGGACTCTTTTTCCTGTGGGCGATCGTGCGGTCCTTTGCCCGCCCGAGCCATCGCCAGGAATTTCGTTCGCATTTGCCGACCGTGGGGGCGACCTTCTTGGTCCTGCTGTCGGCCATCGCCTTCTTCGAGTTTCAGCCGTTCATGCTGCGGCAGATGTTCGATGTTGCCGACAGCAGCGTGATCGGCGGGCCGGTCGGCGGCGTCGCGGTGACCTGGATCCAGTCGCTTGCCGCCGTCGCGGCGCCGATCGCGGCGCTCGTCGCCGCGTTCCGGCAGCAATTTCTCGAACTGCTGAAGGGCAACAGCGTTTCCTCGCAGCGAGGATCGATGGTTCTTGCAGTCGTTGCCAAGGCCGCGCTCTGGTTCGCCGGCCTCGCCTTGCCGCTGATCATCTGGGTCGCTTATCTCAATTTGTCTTATTGGGGGATCTCCAACGACATCTTCAGGGATTGCTCGGCCCAGACCGAGCAGAGGGACTGCATCGCCAAGGCAAAATTGACCGCGACCCTCCCGGCGGCTCTCGCAGGCAAGGTGCAGCTGGACCGAAACGCCGCCATCGAATTCACCGAGCCAAAGGCTGCGCCGTCCCCCGAGCCGCGCGTCGAGACGGACTCGGATCGGTTGGCGACTTGGCATGCGCCGGCGTGGCTTCAGCCTGCGGCACAATGGGTCAAGCTCAGGGTTCAGCCGTACTTTCCCCAACTGTTCCAGGGATCGGGATCCGACGCGGCGTACTCCTACACCCTGCCGGTGATCGTCCTGTATGCGCTGACGGGTCTATTGTTGTTCCTGGTCTCCTGGCTTCTGACCCCGAATGCGAACTCGCTGCACCGGCTTTACCGCGACAGGCTGAGCAAGGCCTTCCTGTTCAACCCGATCCGGCCGGTCGAGCATGATCTTGCGCGCGCCGAGGCCAGTCTCGACCAGGGGCGCGACTTCAAGTCGCTCGATCGCATGAAGCTGAGCGACCTTTATGGCGTCGCAGACGCTCAGGAGGACGGCCAACAGGGCGGGCCCAAATTGCTGGCGCCTTATCACCTCATCAACACGGCGCTGAACATCCAGGGGTCGGACTTCGCCAACCGGCGCGGCCGCAACGCCGACTTCTTCGTATTCTCACCGCGCAATGTCGGGAGCGAGGCCACCGGCTACGCGGCGACACTGGCTGTCGAGAAGGCCGAGCAAAGTCTCGACCTCGCCACGGCCATGGCGATCTCCGGGGCGGCTGCGTCGTCGAATATGGGATCGAACTCGATCCGGGCGCTGACGCCGACACTTGCGCTTCTCAACGTGCGGCTCGGCTTTTGGCTGCGAAATCCGCGCTATGTGAATGCGCGCTGGTTCCGCCGCTTCTCGCCGCTCTATTTCTGGTCGGAGATTTCCGGCCGTCTCTACGAGAACAGCGACGGCGTCTATCTCACCGACGGCGGCCATATCGAGAATCTCGGCATCTACGAGCTGCTGCGCCGGCGGTGCCGGGTCATCATCGCTGTGGATGCGGAAGCGGACACGCCGATGAACTTCGCCTCGCTGATGACGTTGCAGCGTTATGCCCGCATCGATCTCGGTGTCCGGATCGATCTGCCCTGGATGCCGATCCGCGAGCGCACGCGGGCCGTCATGGCGTGCAATGCGGACCCCTCTACGTCCCCAGGCCGGCGCCACGACGAGCCGATCGATCACGTCCATGTCGCCATCGGCACCATCGACTACGGCGCCGGCGACATTGGCTATCTCGTCTACCTCAAATCGTCCCTGACCGGTGACGAGAACGACTACATCCGCGACTATGCGCGGCGGCACGCCACGTTCCCGCACGAGACCACGGGTGACCAGTTCTTCTCCGAAGAGCAGTTCGAGGTCTACCGCGCACTGGGTTTCCATATGGCCCACGGCTTCCTGTCCGGCGACAATCCGGTGGCGATCGGGTGCGGCGTCAATCCGCATACGGCCCGGTTCACCGAGGCGGGCGAGCCGGCGATCGACGCGGTGCGCGAAGCGCTCGGCCTTCCGGTACCCCAGCGCCCCGCCGCAAGCGTCACCGCCACGATGGTCGACCTAGGCTGAACTGCTCTCGCGCCGAGCTTTCCCGCCAATCGGAATTCCAAATGACCCGATTTGCCGGGAAACCGCGCCTCCGTGCCGTTGCCCTGCCCGAAAGTTTGCGGTATCCCAGCCATGAAATTCGACTTTCGACTGGGGACAATTCATGGCTGACCATAGCGAAGTGGCGTACAGCACCGCCGACGGCAACGACTACGTTGCCCACGAGCAGACCTACGAGGGCTTCATCAAGCTGGTGAAGTACGGCACGGTCTCGGTCGCGCTTATCGTGATCCTGATGGCGATCTTCCTGACCTGATCCATCGTCTGCAGCACCGCCAGTGTCGTCGGTGCCCATAAAATTTGCAATCAAGCCGGATTGAAAACCGGTATCCAACGTTGCGGGAGTAACGCTAAGTTCGCGTGCGCGCTCTTTCCCGCGTCGCCGGAGGGCCTATGAAGATCGCCGTTGCCAAGGAAATCGATCCGTCGGAGCCGCGGGTCGCCGCTTCGCCGGATACGGTGAAGAAGTTCAAGGCGCTGGGCGCCGAGATCGCCGTCGAGCCGGGCGCCGGCCTCAAGTCGGGTCTGCCGGACTCCGAATTCACCGCCGTGGGCGCCACCGTCAGCGCCGACGCGCTGAAGGACGCCGACATCATCATCAAGGTGAAGCGCCCCGAAGCCTTCGAGTTGGCGCAGTACAAGCGCGGCGCGCTCGTCATCGCCATCATGGACCCCTACGGCAACGAGGCCGCGCTGAAGACGATAGCCGATGCCGGCGTCTCCGCCTTCGCGATGGAATTGATGCCGCGCATCACGCGCGCACAGGTGATGGACGTGCTGTCCTCGCAGGCCAACCTTGCCGGCTACCGCGCCGTGATCGAGGGCGCCGAGGCCTTCGGACGCGCCTTCCCGATGATGATGACCGCGGCCGGCACGGTGCCCGCCGCAAAAGTGTTCGTGATGGGCGTCGGCGTCGCCGGCCTCCAGGCGATCGCAACCGCGCGCCGCCTCGGCGCCGTCGTCACCGCGACCGACGTCCGGCCCGCGACCAAGGAGCAGGTCGAATCGCTCGGCGCGAAATTCCTCGCCGTCGAGGACGAGGAATTCAAGAACGCGCAGACCGCCGGCGGCTACGCCAAGGAAATGTCCAAGGAATACCAGGCCAAGCAGGCCGCGCTCACCGCCGAGCATATCAAGAAACAGGACATCGTGATCACCACGGCGCTGATTCCGGGCCGGCCGGCGCCGAAGCTCGTCACGGCCGACATGGTCAAGTCGATGAAGCCGGGGTCGGTGCTGGTCGATCTCGCCGTCGAGCGCGGCGGCAATGTCGAAGGCGTCAAGGCGGGCGAGGTCGCCGATGTCGGTGGCATCAAGATCGTCGGCTATACCAACGTCGCCGGCCGCGTCGCGGCGTCGGCCTCCAGCCTCTACGCGCGCAATTTGTTCAACTTCATCGAAACGATGGTCGACAAGACCAGCAAGGCGCTGGCCGTGAACTGGGACGACGAACTCGTCAAGGCGACCGCGCTGACCCGGGACGGCGCCGTCATCCACCCGAATTTCCAGCCGAAAGTGTAAGGAGAGCCGTCATGGAGCATATTGCACAGGTCGTCGATCCCTTCGTCTTCCGGCTGTCGATTTTCGTTCTCGCCGTCTTCGTCGGCTATTTCGTGGTGTGGTCGGTGACCCCGGCGCTGCATACGCCGCTGATGAGCGTCACCAATGCGATCTCCTCGGTGATCGTGGTCGGCGCGCTGCTTGCGGTCGGCGTCGGCATGATCTCGAGCGGCTCGGGCTGGGCGCGCGGCTTCGGCTTCATCGCGCTCATTTTCGCCTGCGTGAATATCTTCGGCGGCTTCCTTGTCACCCAGCGCATGCTGGCGATGTACAAGAAGAAGGTGAAGTGAGCGGCGTGCACCTCGGGGTGACAAAGACAAAGGGGACCTGAGATGAACGCCAATCTGGCTGCAGTTCTGTATCTCGTGGCGGGTGTGCTGTTCATCCTGTCACTGCGCGGGCTGTCCAGCCCCGCCTCGTCGCGGCAAGGTAATTTCTTCGGCATGATCGGCATGGCGATCGCGGTCGCCACCACGCTGGCCAGCCATCCGCCGGCGGACGGCCTCGCCTGGATCCTGGTGATCCTTGGCATCGCGATCGGCGGAAGCGTCGGCGCGGTGATCGCGCGCCGCGTGCCGATGACCTCGATGCCGGAACTGGTCGCCGCCTTCCATTCGCTGGTCGGCATGGCCGCGGTGCTGGTCGCCGCCGGTGCGTTCTACGCGCCGGAGGCGTTCGACATCGGCTCCCCCGGCAACATCCATCCGCAGAGCCTGGTCGAGATGTCGCTCGGCGTCGCCATCGGCGCGCTGACCTTCACCGGTTCGGTGATCGCGTTCCTGAAGCTGTCCGCGCGGATGAGCGGTGCGCCGATCATCCTGCCGTTCCGCCACATCATCAACATCGCGCTCGCGGTCGCCCTCGTCGTCTTCATCGTCGGGCTGGTGATGTCGGGCAGCGCGCTCGACTTCTGGCTGATCGTCATCATCGCGCTGGCGCTCGGCGTCCTCATGATCATCCCGATCGGCGGCGCCGACATGCCGGTCGTGATTTCGATGCTGAACTCGTACTCGGGCTGGGCCGCGGCCGGCATCGGCTTCACCCTCGGCAATTCCGCGCTGATCATCACCGGCGCGTTGGTGGGATCAAGCGGCGCGATCTTGTCCTACATCATGTGCCACGCGATGAACCGCTCCTTCATCTCGGTCATCCTCGGCGGCTTTGGCGGCGAGACCGCGGCAGCTAGCGGTGGCGGCGGCGAGCAGAAGCCGGCCAAGCTCGGCTCGGCCGACGATGCGGCCTTCATCATGAAAAACGCGCAGAAGGTCATCATCGTGCCCGGCTACGGCATGGCGGTGGCGCAGGCCCAGCATGCGCTGCGCGAAATGGGCGACATCCTGAAGAAGGAAGGCGTCGAGGTGAAATATGCCATTCACCCGGTCGCGGGCCGCATGCCCGGACACATGAACGTGCTGCTGGCCGAAGCCAACGTGCCCTATGACGAGGTGTTCGAGCTTGAGGACATCAACTCCGAATTCGCGCAGGCCGACATCGCCTTCGTGATCGGCGCCAACGACGTCACCAATCCGGCCGCCGAAGAGGACAAGACCTCGCCGATCTACGGCATGCCCGTGCTCCAGGTCTGGAAGGCCGGCACCGTGATGTTCATCAAGCGCTCGCTTGCTTCGGGCTATGCCGGCATCGATAATCCGCTGTTCTATCGCGACAACACCATGATGCTGCTCGGCGACGCCAAGAAGGTCACCGAGAACATCGTCAAGGCGATGTAGCGCGCAGGCAAACGGGCCATTGCCAAAGCGCGCCGCCATGGCGGCGTGCGGCTGCCGTGATGTTCCGGCGCGCGGCCGGCGATGTCATGAAATTGCTGCGGAGCCGGTGCAAGCCCTGAACCGGGGCCCGGGCCGCGTCATCATGATCATCGTCAAGTGGATCGCCATCCTGCTCGTGACCGTCTATTGCGTCGGTCTCCTCGTGCTCTATGTCAGGCAGCGCGAGATGCTGTTTCCGATCCCGCCGGTCGGTCGCACGGCGCCGGATGCCGCAGGTCTCCCTGAGGCCGAGGAGCACGTCCTGACCACCTCCGATGGCGAGAAGGTCATCGTCTGGCACGTGCCGGCGAAGCCCGGTCGTCCCGTGATCCTGTATTTTCCGGGCAATGGTGATTATCTCGCCGGTCGTATCAGCCGGTTCAAGGCCATGACGGCGGACGGCACCGGCCTCGTCGCGCTGTCCTATCGCGGCTATGCCGGCTCGAGCGGGGCGCCGAGCGAGGCGGGCCTGCTGCGCGATGCCGCGGCCGCCTATGCCTTCACCACTGCGCGCTACGCGGCGGAACGAATCGCCGCCTGGGGCTTTTCGCTCGGGACCGGCGTGGCGGTCGCGATGGCCTCGGAGCATCGTGTTGGAAAACTCATCCTGGAAGCGCCCTATACATCGACGGCCGACATTGCAGCTTCATCGTTCTGGTTCGTTCCGGTGCGTCTGCTGATGCGCGATCCATTTCATTCCGACGAGCGCATCCCGCGCGTCACGGTGCCGCTATTGGTGATGCATGGCACTAATGACCTTGCCATTTCGATCGTGTTCGGAGAGCGTCTGTTCGCGCTTGCCCACGAACCGAAGCAGTTCGTTCGCTTTGCGGGCGGGGGACACGATAATCTCGATGCATTCGGTGCGATTGAAACGGCGAGGCGCTTCATTGCTTTCTAGACGGCTTGTCGTTCGGCGCGCGAGCGGGTTCATCGCCGCGATCCTCGTCGTGTTGTTGCCACAGCACGCATGGGCTGCGACCGGGCTCGACGGTGCGGCGATGGGTTGGCCCTATGCGCTGCCCTTTGCCGGCCTCCTGCTGTCGATCGCGCTCGGCCCGCTGCTGTTTGCACGATTCTGGCACCATCATTACGGCAAGATCGCCGCGGCTTGGTCGCTGCTGGCACTCGCCTCGCTCGTCATCTTGGCTGGGAGCACGGCGACGCTGGCGGCGCTCGTTCACGCCATGCTCGCCGAATATCTCGGCTTCATCGTGCTGCTGTTCTCGCTCTATGTCGTGGCCGGGGGCATTCTCGTCACCGGCGACATCAAAGCGACGCCGGCGGCCAATGCCGGCATCCTCGCGCTCGGGACGGTGATGGCGAGCGTGGTCGGCACCACGGGGGCGGCCATGATCCTGATCCGCCCTCTGATCCGCGCCAACCGGCCGCGGCGCTACAACGCCCATGTCGTTATCTTCTTCATCATCCTGGTCGCCAATGTCGGCGGCGCGCTGAGCCCGCTCGGCGATCCCCCGCTGTTCGTCGGCTTCCTGCATGGTGTCGATTTCTTCTGGACCACGCGGACCATCTGGCTGCAGACGGTGATCGTTGCCGGACTGCTGCTCGCGATCTTCGTCGTCATCGACGTCTGGCGCTTCCGTAGCGAACCCTTCCTTGGCGCTGCCGGCGTCGCGAAGCCGGTCCGCATCCGCGGCCTCGTCAATCTGGTGCTGATCGCAACCATCGTGGCGAGCCTGCTGGCCTCGGCGATGTGGAAGCCCGGAATCGCCTTCGACATTCTCGGAACCAGGCTGGAGCTGGAAGATATCGCCCGCAACGCGGCGCTGCTGGCCATAGCGGGCCTGTCGGTGTGGTTGACGCCGGACGAGCACAGGCAGGCCAACGGCTTCACCTGGGAGCCGATCCGCGAAGTCGCAAAGCTGTTCGCCGGCATTTTTATCGCGATCATCCCGGTCATCGCCATGCTCAATGCCGGCCATCACGGCGCGTTCGCCTGGCTGCTGTCGGCCGTGACGACGCCGGACGGCACGCCGCGCGAGGTTGCCTATTTCTGGTTTACCGGTCTGATGTCGGCGTTCCTCGACAATGCGCCGACCTATCTGTTGTTCTTCGAGTTGGCCGGTGGGGACCCGCAGGTGATGATGCACGAGCTCTCGGGTACGCTCGCCTCCATCTCCATGGGCGCAGTCTACATGGGCGCGCTCACCTATATCGGTAACGCGCCGAATTTCATGGTGAGCAGCATCGCTCGCGAGAACGGCATCGAGATGCCGAGCTTCTTCGGCTATTTCGTGCGCGCCAGCGCGGTGCTGATCCCGCTGTTCGTGCTGCTGACGCTGCTGCCGTTCGCGCCGATCCTGCGCTGGCATTGAATCCGCCGGCCGATTTGTTCGTCGTTGGCCACCATCGGGCTGACCATCCCGGCGGTCGGTGTCGCCACCTATGCGCTCGACAAGGAACTCACGCTCGGCCTCAGCGGCCAGGGCAGCGTGCTTTTGAGCATGCTGACCTTCGGTACGGGCAGGACCAATGTCCTGTTCGGGCTGGTCCATATGGTGGTATTTGCCGTCTACGTGTACATGGTTTTCGTGCCCTGAACCGGTTTTCCGGATGATGCCCAGGAGAGTTCCGATGCTTGCCGCCGAGTCCGAGGTTCAGGTCGACAATGACGAGGTTCGGGTGACCGAGTGGCGGCTCCCGCCAAACAGCGCCACCGGCCATCACACCCACGGCATGGACTACGTCATTGTTCCCGTGGTCGCAGGGGAAATGACCATCGTGGCACCCAATGGCGAGCGGTCCAAGGCACAGCTTGCGGCCGGAAAATCCTATTTTCGCAACGCCGGCGTCCAGCACGACGTGCTTAACGAAACCGCAACCGAGATCGTGTTCCTTGAGGTCGAGCTGAAGCCGTAATTCCGGCGTACCCCTTTGCCATTGATCTGTCGCAGTTGATCCCTCACTATGCCTCAAAGTTCCCGCATCAGATCGCGCGGGGAGTGGCCGGAATGCTGAAATACATCGCTAAAATCTCGATGGACATCTTCCCCTCGGTGCTCGCAACGATCATCGGGGCGTATATCGTTAATCATTACATCAACGCGAAGCCGGCGGCGGATGCACCCGCGGCCGTGATGGCGCCTGCCGAGGCTGGCAAGAACGGCAAGCCCGCCGATGTGGCCAACCTCCCCGCGCCCGGCGTCAAGGCCAAGGGCATTTCCGAGAAGAAGGTGACGGACAAGCCGGCGACCGAGAAGGCCGCCGATCAGCCCGCCGCGGAGTCGAAGACTTCGACGGCGGACGTGGCGCCGTCCGAGGCCGCGCCGCGCGGCAAGCCGTCCGCGCGCGAGAAGGCAGTGGCCAAGTCCACCCCGGCCGTCAGTGCACCCACTCCTGCTGCCCCGGTGGTGGAGGCCAATTCGGCGCCGGCTGCTGCCGCGCCGGCCGCAACCCCCGACGCCAACGATCTCGTGCGCGCCGCGATCGAGCGCCTGCGCAAGTCGCCTGAGAGCAAAGCGGCTGAGGCCAAGTCTGTGGAGAACAAGGCTTCCGACACAAAGGCTTCCGACAACAAGTCTTCCGAGCCCAAGTCGCCCGAGAAGACTCAGGAGCCTGCGGTGCGTGAAGCCGCCCGCACCCCGGAGGCCCCGCGTGTCATTCCCGTGGATACGTCATCGGTGCGTCCGTTGCCGCCGCCGATCACGGTCTCGACACCCGCAGCCGAGGCTTATGGCAATGGCGGCTCGTCGCAGCCGAGCCCGCCCTACACGGCCTCGGTCGGCAACGAGAACCCGAATCGGCTGACGCCGCCGGCTGATATTCCGGTCCCGATGATTGCGCCCCCGCTCGATCTGCGCGCCGATGCCGGCGCGTCCATGCCGCGGCCGAAGACCAATGTCGCCGACGACATGCTGTCGGGCGTCAAGTCCATGTTCCATTCCGTTCTGCCGAAGAGCGTCACCCCAGATTAAGACGGCGCTTGCGCTGCGCCAGACGTCAGCCGCCGACGCGGGCAAGGCCGCTGCGGGCGGCATCGTCCCGTGGACGAAGCGAGACCGCCTTGGTGTAGGACGCCGCCGCCTTGGTCCTGTCGCCCAGCCGTTCATAGGCTTGCCCGCGCATGGTCCAGACCTGGGCATTGTGGGGATCGGCCTCGGAAGCCTCATCCAGATCGGCCGCGGCCTCCTTGGCCTTGCCGAGGGCGAGATAACTGGTGGCGCGGCCGAGCAGCGGCTCGACCTTCTGCGGGTTAAGGCCGCTCGCGGCACTGAAATCGGCGATCGCGAAATCGTGCTGGTTCTTGCCCTGGTAGATCAGGGCGCGGCCATAGAGCGCCTGCGCGTTGTAGGGATCGAGTCCGACCGCGTGATTGAATTCATCGAGCGCGGCCGCCGTCTCGCCGGACTTTGCCAGGGCCTGGGCCTTTGTCGTATGGGCCTGGGCTTCACTGACATTGCCGGCGCTGACCACGTTTTCGGCGGTCGTGGCTGCCTTGGGTGCCTCCTGCGGCTTCTCCTTCTCCGGCGTCAGCGATCCCAGGTCGAAGGAGCAGCCGCACAGCGAAATCCCCATCAAGCCAAGCGCAAACGGCTGCAGCAGGATGTGGCGTAACCGCGCCAAGCCGCGCTTGGGGAAAGGGGAGGCCATCTACGGTTCGCTCGCGCTGGTGCCGCATCGGTAGTGCCCCATCCCAGGAAGGCACCGCTCACAAAACAATAACGCGGGCCAGGGGCCCGCGTCATCGAAAACTGAAGTCTCTTCAAGTCCGGTAAATCAGCGCGGTCCGCGCGGGCCAGCACTTGCACCTGCACCAGCACCCGGGCCGCCACGACCGCCACGATCACCGCCGGGGCCGGCACCGAACACCGGCTTCGGCTTCATCGGCAGCAGGCCTTCGCGCTGCAGCTTCTTGCGGGCCAGCTTGCGTGCGCGACGCACGGCTTCGGCCTTTTCGCGGGCCTTCTTCTCGGAGGGCTTTTCGTAGTGACCGCGGAGCTTCATCTCGCGGAAAATACCCTCGCGCTGCATCTTCTTCTTCAGCGCCTTGAGGGCTTGGTCGACATTGTTATCGCGAACGAGAACCTGCACGCGGCATCCTCTTCAGTGGATCGGATTTGAATTCTGGTAAGTCAAAGGGGATGGCGAAACGCACAAGCCCTTAACCTTGAGGGCGCGGATGTATCAGACAAAACTTGGGATGTCCACCGGCCAAGCGGGTTTTCGGGCCAAGTTCAGCCATTAAATGAGGCAAAATACCTCTGTGCGGCCCTGATTTGGGAGATTTGACGCCAAGGTGGGGCCGTTTCCGGAGCTTTGTTCCGGAATCTTTGAAAGCAGGGGACGACACATGGATATGAAGAAATACGCAGCCGAGGCTATCGGCACCTTTTGGCTCACATTCGCAGGTTGCGGGAGCGCGGTGATTGCAGCCGGCTTTCCCCAGGTCGGCATCGGCCTCGTCGGTGTCTCCCTCGCATTCGGGCTGAGCGTGGTCACCATGGCCTACGCGATCGGCCACATCTCAGGCTGCCATCTCAATCCGGCCGTCACCGTCGGTCTTGCCGCCGGCGGACGTTTTCCGGCCGGACAGATCCTGCCTTATGTGATCGCACAGGTGGCCGGCGCGATCGTGGCCGCGTGGCTTCTCTACGTCATCGCAAGCGGAGCTCCCGGCTTCGACGTCAGCAAAGGATTCGCGTCCAACGGCTACGACGCCCATTCTCCCGGCCAGTACAGCATGATCGTGTGCTTCCTCACCGAGGTGGTGATGACCATGATGTTCCTGTTCATCATCATGGGCGCCACCCACGGCCGCGCGCCCGCGGGCTTTGCGCCGCTGGCGATCGGGCTCGCGCTGGTGATGATCCATCTCGTCAGCATCCCCGTCACCAACACTTCGGTGAACCCGGCGCGCAGCACGGGTCCCGCATTGTTCGTCGGCGGCTGGGCGACAGCACAGCTCTGGTTGTTCTGGGTTGCGCCACTGATCGGGGGCGCGCTGGGCGGGGTGATCTATCGCTGGCTCAGCGACGAACCCGCCGGCGTCGTCGCGGGCGCGAAGACGGCGTAATCGCAAAGCGGGATCGCGGCATGCGCCGCGGTCCCGTCAATTGTCGGTCGTGGGTCGCACCTCGGTGATATGCCCCATCTTGCGGCCGGGGCGCGGCGCGCCCTTGCCGTAGATGTGCACGGTCGCGCCCGGCACGCTCAGCCACTTGTCATAGTCGTTGATCTCGTCGCCGATCAGATTGGTCATGGTGACGACTTCGCCGTGGCGCACGGGCTTGCCGAGAGGCCAGCCGGCAATGGCGCGGATGTGCTGCTCGAACTGCGAGACGGACGCACCGTCGAGCGTCCAGTGTCCGGAATTGTGCACGCGCGGAGCGATCTCGTTGACCAGCACCTTGGGTCCGGTGCCGTTGGCGAGCACGAACATCTCAACGGCAAGCACGCCGACATAGTCGAGGGCGCCCGCGATCTTGCCGGCAATGCTGCGCGCTTCCTCGGCGAGCACGTCCGGGATCCGGGCGGGCGCACGGGAGATCTTCAGGATGTGGTCGCGGTGCTCGTTTTCGGTGACGTCGAAACACTCGACCTGGCCTGTCGCGGAGCGGGCGGCGATCACGGAAATCTCACGTTCGTACGGCACGAAGGCTTCCAGGATGGCCGATTTGGTGGCGAGGCTGGTCCACACTTTCGCGACGTCGTCGCCCTCGCGGATGATGGCCTGGCCCTTACCGTCATAGCCGAAGCGGCGGGTCTTCAGCACCGCCGGAAGGCCGATCCTGGCGATCGCCTCGCGCAATGACGGGACCGAGGTGACGTCGGCATAGGCCGCAGTGCCGATGCCCAGCCGCGTCACGAAATCCTTCTCGGCCAGCCGGTCCTGGGTGGTCTCGAGGATCTTGCGGTTGGGCAGCACGGGACGGCGTGCATCCAGCACCATCGCGGCCGCGGACGGCACGTTCTCGAATTCGTAGGTGATGACGTCGACGTCGTTGGCGAACAGCTCAAGTGCTTCGACATCGGCATATTCGGCGCAGGTCGCATTCAGGACAACGTCGAAGGCCGGTGAGTCCGGATCGGGCGAGAACACTTGGCAGCGCAGGCCGAGCCGGGCCGCCGCCATGGCCAGCATCCGTCCTAATTGTCCGCCGCCGAGGATGCCAATAGTGTCGCCGGGCTTCAGCTTCACGTGCTTTGCGTCAGTCACGCCTTGTCCTCCGGGCGTTCGGCCACGGCCTCGGTCTGCGCCTTACGCCAGGCGGCGAGGCGATCGGACAAGGCCGGGTCGGACAAGGCCAGCACGGCGGCCGCCAACAGCGCCGCATTGACGGCGCCGGCCTTGCCGATGGCGAGGGTGCCGACCGGGATCCCCGCGGGCATCTGGACGATCGAATAAAGCGAGTCGATACCCTTGAGCGTCCTCGATTCGATGGGAACGCCGAACACGGGCAGTTCCGTCAGCGCCGCCGCCATGCCGGGCAGGTGCGCAGCGCCGCCCGCGCCGGCGATGATGACCTTGTAACCGGCCCCCTTGGCGCCCTTGGCGAACGCAAACAGCCGGTCGGGGGTGCGGTGTGCCGAAACGATGCGAGTGTCGGCGGCAACGCCGAGCGCTGCAAGCGTGTCGGCGGTGTGCCGCATCGTGTCCCAGTCCGACTGGCTTCCCATGATGATGGCGATTGGCGCGGTCATGACGTCAATTGTGCTCGAAAAACAGGAAGATAGGCCAGATTAGCGGTTCCGGCCGGTTGCTCGCAAGGCGGTGGCAAGGAGAAGGGAATGCACTATCCTGTCTTGGTGAATCCCCGCAAGCCTTCATTGAGCAGGATGCCCATGAAGAAACCAAAAAGGGCGAGCGCTGCGAAGGCCAAAAAGGGCCCGAAAACCAGCGCCGGCCGCTCCAAAGTTGCTCCCAAGCGTCTGGCCAAGAGTCGGACCAAGAGTCCGGCCAAGCGTCCGGCGCGGCGTCCGGCCAGACCGCCGCGGCGCGAAGCGTCTGCCGATGACGGCGCCAAGGAGGTCATGAAGCCGGCCATCAACGCGACCATCCGCGAGCTCCGGAGCAAGCTCAAGAGGGCGCTGCGGCGGGTCGCGGAGCTCGAGGCGGCCGCCGACACCGACTTCCTGCTCGATATTCCGAACCGCCGCGGCTTCGAACGCGAGCTCGCTCGCGCCGTCGCCTACATGAAGCGCTACCGCGCCAGCGGCGCGCTGATCGTGCTCGATGTCGATCGGCTGAAGCCGATCAACGATTCCTTCGGCCATGCGGCCGGCGACGAGGTGCTGAAGGCAATTGCCACCACGCTGACGCGGCAGATCCGCGCCTCGGACGTGGTGGGCCGGCTCGGCGGCGACGAGTTCGCGCTGCTGCTCTGGAATCTCAGCGAGACCGACGCCAAGGCGAAGGCCGCGGCTTTCGAGCAGGCCGTCGACGAATTGTCCTTTGTCTTTCGCGGCCAGCACGTGAGTGCGGGTGCTTCCGCCGGCGTCGCCCTGCTTGGAGTGCAATCCGACGCCACGCGGGCCCTGGAGGAGGCCGATGCCGCCATGTATGTGCGCAAGGCGCACCGCCGGCACGAGCCGCGCATCAGGCTCGTCAGCAGCTAGCTAAAGGGTGCCGAGGTCTTTCGGTACGTTGCCGAAGCTGCGGAGCAGTTTGGCGTCGCCGAATTCGCCGGTCATGGGATCGCCGCTGCGGCTGAACGCGACCGCGCCGGTGTGGCCGGTGCCGTGCGACATGATCTCGGCGCGCCGTAACGCGGCCGCCGCGCTCTGGCATTCCTCGGCCGCACCTGCGACCGGCGAGCCGTCCTCGTCGGTCAGGAAAGGTAATGCAACGTAATAGGTGACATCGGACATGGTCGGCTCCGATAGCTGACAGCTTAGGCGGCGCTGCTCTTGCTGCGCGAGGTCTCCGGAATGCAACCTGCGGAAACCGCCGCCTGCAATTCCTCCAGCTCGGCCTCCAGATATTCATTGGCCATGATCAGCGCCTTGATGGTGCTGCGCAGATTGCCGTCGCACATCGCGATCGCCTGATCACAGGCTTGTTCATAATGGCCGTTGTCGAGAAGGGCGGCTGCCGACATCTGCGTTTTCCTTGGACGGTTTTCCCGGGGGCGGTGGTGCCCAAATGTTCTTATTTTGTTCCTTTCGAGTCAAGCGGATTCACATGCGGCGGGGCGCCGTGAGCTGTCCTCCTGTGGATCAGGCGATGATATCGGGCGTGATCTGGTCTTCGATGAACGCGATACGGTCACGCAACAACAGCTTGCGTTTCTTCAACCGCTGTAACCGCAACAGGTCGGGGGCGGGCGATTGATGCAGTGCATCGATCGCCGCATCAAGATCTCGGTGTTCCTGGTGCAACCGGGCGAGCTCGGATTCGAGTTCGCGCGCATCTTCATTGGTCATGTCTGCGGTGGCCGAAAAACCGATAGGCGTGAGATTAAGGCTGTGGATGCCCTGTGGAAACTATCGTCCTTGCGCGCCGTGATCGCAAGCGATCTCGGGCTGTCCCGCGTCGATCTCCCGCGGGATATTTCTGCGGTCGCTCCGACGTTGCGCAATCGCATTGATATCACGGATTTTTCCCGCGTGGTTCCCTTACTCACGCTTCGTTACTTATGAATTTTCAAAAATGACAGTGCGACGACGGATACCCATCGACAGAACGAATCGGTGATGTACACTTCGTCGTCCGGTCGAATCCAAGGTTCACCCCTACCGAGGAGGTTTCGAATGACAATTCAGGCACATCTGGTTGAATTGGAACGGAAGCATAAAACTCTCGAAAACGAATTGCACGAAGCTCTCGTGCACCTTTCAACAGACGACCTGCAAATTGTTGAGTTGAAGCGCCGGAAGTTGATGGTCAAGGACCAGATCGAGCGTCTCAGGCACGGCGACACGCTCCACTAGTAACCCCCGTATCAGCGTAGAGTTGATCGCACCCTTCAAGCAGGGATGAGAGCCTTTGCGCTCATCCTTGCAAGGTGCCACACCGTGCAAGGATTGCGCGGCTCCAGCGTCTTGTCTGGACGCGGTTCTTTGCGTGTGACCGGACTTCAGTTCGCTTTGAGCGCTAGATGTTTGCGAGCTCGGCAACGTGATCCGCGATCGCGAGCGATGACGTCAATCCGGGCGACTCGATGCCGAACAGATTGATCAGGCCTTCGACGCCGTGATCGCGCGGGCCCTGCATCAAGAAGTCCTGCGTGGCCACCGCCGGCGGCACGATCTTCGGGCGAATGCCCGAATAGCTCGGCATGAGAGCACCGTCAGGCAGCGTCGGCCAGTATTTGCGAATGGCCGGGTAGAAGCGCTCGGCGCGTGACGGGTCGACCTCGTAGTCGATCGTCTCGATCCACTCGACGTCGGGGCCGAAACGGGCCTGCCCGGCCATGTCCAGCGTCAGATGCACCCCTAGCCCACCGGGCTCGGGCACCGGATAGATCAGGCGCGAGAACGGTGCCTTGGCATTGCAGCTGAAGTAGTTTCCCTTGGCGAGGTAGGCCGTCGGGATCCGTTCCAGCGGCATGCCCTCGATGTTGCGCGCCACCGTGGTCGCCGAGAGCCCGGCGGCGTTGACGAGGAGGCTGCATTGCAGTGTCATCGGCGCTTCGCCGCCCGCCTCGATCTCGATCACGCCGGCGCTCGCCTTGGCACGAATCAGCGGTGTGTGAAACGCGAAGGCCGCGCCCGCGTCCTCGGCTTCGCCGCGCAGCGAGAGCATGTAGGCGTGGCTGTCGATGATGCCGGTCGACGGCGACAGCAGCGCGGCGTCGCAGGCGAGCGCCGGCTCCAGTGCACATGCCGCATCGCCCGCGAGGAGCTGCATGTCGAGCACGCCATTGGCCTCGGCATGCGCCTTGATCGATTGCAGCTTCTCGGTCTCTTTCGGATTGGTCGCGACGATCAGCTTGCCGCAATTCCTGTGCGGGATGCCGCGCTCGGAACAGTAACGGTAGAGCGCGTGCTTGCCGTCGACGCACATGCGCGCCATCCAGCTTCCGGCGCGGTAGTAGATGCCGGCATGGATCACCTCGCTGTTACGCGAGGAGGTGATGGTGCCGATGGCCTCGGCTTGCTCGAGCACGATCACCTCGCGCCCGGCTTGCGCCAGCTTTCGAGCCACCGCGAGCCCGATCACGCCAGCTCCGATGACGACGCAGTCGACCCTATCCATGGTTGTGCAGGACGTCCGCTCGAAGCGACGATGGCCCCACGCCTGGGGACGGCGGCGCGGGGGCGTTTTCCGTTAAGGAAGAATTTATCATGTCAGGGCAATTGCCGTATTTGATGCCACATTTTTCCGTTGCGCGGACAGGCGTTTACCCGATCCAAACCCGCGAGGCCAGACAATCCGACGTTGAAATCGCGGGTGGCTGATGGCTGAGAAGAACTGGCACGCGGGCAGCGCGCTTCCGATTGCGGTGCAGGCCGTCGTGTGCCTGGCCGCAGCGGCGGCGCCTGCGCGCGCCTTTGCCCTCTCGGACAGGTTCAGCCCTCCGAGCTATCTCGGCGAGCTTGATCCCAACGTGATCTGGGAAGCCCTGATCGCGGGCGTCGTGATTTGCTCGTTCCTCGCCGCGATCGCGCTGTGGATCCATTCCTCGCTGCGCCGGACCAGGCGTCTGCAGCTGCGGCGCAATGCCTTTGTCTCCTCCGCGATGAACAATCTCAACCAGGGCGTGGTGATGACGGATGCGCAGCGGCGCATCATCTTCTGCAACGATCGCTATATCGAGATTTACGGCCTGGCGCGGTCGGATCTCTGGGCCAACATGGACGGCTACGAACTCCTTGAGCTGCGACGCAAGCGCGGGGTGCTCGGCGCCGCCTCCAACGACGAGTTCTACGAGAAGGCGGCAAGCACCAACGGCTTGATCACCGAACTGCCGGACGGGCGGGCCATCCTGGTGAAATATTTCGTGCTGCCAAATGGCGGCTCGGTGACGACGCATCTGGACGTCAGCGAGCAACGCAGACTGTCGCGGCAGCTCGCCTCCACCAAGCAGTTCCTGGAAACATTGCTGGACAACGTGCCGGCCTGCGTGGCGGCGAAGAACATCGAAGATGGCCGCTACATCTTCGCCAACAGCGCCTATGAGCGGTTCTGGGGCTTCTCGCGCGACCATGTCGTCGGCAAGATCGCGCGCGAGCTGTTTGCGCCTGCCTCGGCCGACAGCATCGAGGCGACCGACCGGGCGGCACTCGATTCGCCGGACGGTCAGTTTCGCAACGAATTCGAGGTCGACCGCGCCGGTGAGCGACGCATGGTTGCCTCGATCCGGATCGTGGTCCGCAACGAGAGCAACAAGCCCGAATTCCTGATGCTCGTGTTTGAGGACATCACCGACCGCCGCTCGTTGTCGAAGGAGCTGGAGAGCACGAAGAAGTTCCTGGAGCTCGTGGTCGACAACATCCCGGTGGCCCTGATCGTCGAGCAGGTCAAGGACGGCCGCTACCTGCTCGCCAACCGCAGCGCGGAGACGATCCTCAACCGCAGGCGCGAGGAAGCCACGGGCCTGACCGCGTCCGACATCTTCAATCCCAAGGAAGCCAAGCTGATCATCGCGCGCGACGAAGCCGCGATCAAGAAGCGTGGGATGATCACCGAAGAGCACCCGATCTCCACCAAGGACGGGCTGCGGCTGTTCCTCACCCGCCGCGCCACCGTGCTGAGCGAGACCGGCGAGCCCCAATATCTGATCAAGACCCACGAGGACGTCACCGATCGCCGGCAGACCGAGTCGCGCATGGCGCACATGGCCTATCACGACGGCCTCACCGATTTGCCGAACCGTGCCGCTTTCCTGCAGGCGTTGACCCAGATGATCGAGGCCTGCGAGGGCACCGGCGAGGAGTTCGCGGTTCTGTGCGTCGACCTCGACGGCCTCAAGGAGGTCAACGACGTCTTCGGTCATGCGCACGGCGACAAGCTCCTGGTGGAGGTGGCCCAGCGGCTCCAGGACTCCGCGCGCGGCGGCGTGGTGGCGCGCCTGTCCGGCGACGAGTTCGGCCTGATCATCGACGGCAAGCAGCCGGAGGCAGGTCTCGCCCTGGCGCAGCAGATCGGTGATGCGATCGCTAAGGAATTCCAGATCGACGGCCGGCCGGTCCGCGCCGGTGTCACCACCGGCATGTCGGTCTTCCCGCACAACGGCGCCGACGCCGCCTCGCTGCTCGCCAATGCCGGTGCGGCGCTATTCCGCGCCAAGCAGAAATCGCGCGGCACGATCAGCCTGTTCCAACCTGAGATGGACCAGCAGATCCGCGATCGCCGCGTGCTGCATCAGGACCTCTCGATGGCGATCAAGAACGGCGAGCTCTCGCTCGCCTTCCAGCCGCAGGGAGCCGCGGGCCACAGCGTCGCCGAGAGCGAGATCATCGGCTTCGAGGCGCTGGCACGCTGGCAGCATCCGGTGCGCGGCCAGGTCTCGCCGGCCGAGTTCATCCCGATCGCGGAGGAAAGCGGCCTGATCGTCGAGATGGGCGAGTGGATCCTGCGCGAGGCCTGCCGTGAGGCCGCGTCCTGGCCGACGCCGCTTCAGGTCGCGGTCAATCTGTCGCCGGCGCAGTTCATGCACGGCGACGTGGTCGGGCTCGTCCATTCCATCCTGATCGAGACGGGTCTCGCACCCGGCCGGCTGGAGCTCGAGATCACCGAGGGCGTACTGATCGAGGACTTTGATCGTGGTCTCGCGCTGTTGCGCCGGCTCAAGGCGCTCGGCGTGCGCATCTCGATGGACGATTTCGGCAGCGGTTATTCCTCGCTGAGCTATCTCCAGGCGTTCCCGTTCGACAAGATCAAGATCGACCGCGCCTTCATCATCAATCTCGGCCGCAACCCGCAATCGGCGGCGATCGTGCGCGCCGTGATCGGTCTCGGCCATGGCCTGGACATGTCGATCGTCGCCGAGGGCGTCGAGACGTTGGAACAGCTCGTCTTCCTCGCCGAGGAAGGCTGCGACGGCGTGCAGGGCTATCTGCTCGGCAAGCCCCTGCCGATCGGGAAATATGCCGGCCTCGTCGGTCGCGCGGAAGTCATGGAGCTTGCGCTCAAGACCGGCTAGAGCGTTTTCGAGCGAAGTGGATGCCGGTCCGCGTCAAGAAAACGCGCCAAAATTAGAATCTAGAGCCCCGTTCCGATTTCATCGGAACGGAAATGGCTCTAGTGATGGTGGGCGCTTCGTTCGCTCCTAGTCGACGGCTTCATGGCGGATTACGACCTTGCGATCATCGGCGGCGGCCTGAACGGTGTCAGCCTCGCGCGCGATGCCGCCGGCCGCGGCCTGCGGGTCATCCTGTTGGAGCAGGGCGATCTGGGCGGCGCGGCGTCCTCGGCAACACCGCGGCTGATCCACGGCGATCTCTCGGTCCTGGAACGGCGCGGCTTCCGACGGGTGCGCCGGGCGCTCGTCGAGCGCCGGATTTGGCTTCGGATCGCGCCGCATCTGGTTCGTCCGATGCGCTTCGTGATCCCGGCGCATTCCGACGAGCGCCCACCATGGCTGCTGCGCGTCGGCCTGCTCCTCTACGACAGCCTCACCAGCCGGAGCGGCCTGCGTGCAACGGCGACCCTCGACATCACACATCATCCGGTCGGCAACGCGCTGAAACGACCATTCGGTACGGCCTTCGAATATTCGGATTGCGTCGTCGACGATTCACGATTGGTGGTGCTCACGGCACTGGATGCGGCCGAGCGCGGCGCCGTGATTCGGACTGGAGCGCGCTGTGCGCGCGCCGATCGAACCGACGCATGGCGGCTCGCGGTGGTCGACCGCGGCCATCGCCGCACGATCACGGCCCGGGCACTGGCCAACGCCACCGGCGGCTGGACGTCGATGGTCGCCGAAACCGTGCTGCGGCAGCCGCAACCCGCCATGGCGGCGATGCAGATGAGCCAGATCATCGTCCCGCGGCTGTTCGATTCCGATAACGTCTACGTCTTCCAGAACAGTGACGGCCGGCTGATCTTCGCGAGTCCTCTCGATCGCGATTTCACGCTGATCGGAACAGTCACGCACGATTTCACCGGGGATCCCGCGATCGTCGCGATGCGGGGGGCCGACATCGGCTATCTCTGCGAAGCGGCCAGCCGCTATTTCCGCGAGCGCGTCGCCCCGACCGACGTGGTGCGCGCGGTCTCCGGCGTCAACCTGACGCTGGCGTCCGCGCGCGGGCGTGACGGCACGACGCTGTTCCACGCGCGCCGGCGCAAGGCGCCGCTGATCACGATGTTCGGCGGCGACGTCACCACCTCGCGCCTCCGCGCGGAGCGCGCGGTGACGAAGTTGACGCCGTTCTATCCGATGTCGCCGCCCTGGACCGCAGGCGCGGCGCTGCCGGGCGGAGATTTCGCGTGGGATCGTTTCGACACTGAGGTCGATCTTGCGCGTGACCGTTGGCGCTTTCTGTCCGAGCCGCAGGCCCAACGCCTCGTTGCGGCCTATGGTTCGCGGTTATCGGATGTGCTTGGCGAGGCGAAGACGCGCGACGATCTCGGCCCCGCCTTCGGTCCCGAGTTGACGGGCGCCGAGGTGCGCCATCTCATGACCCGCGAATGGGCGCGTTTTCCCGAGGACATCCTGTGGCGCCGCTCCAAGCTCGGTCTGACGATCTCAGCGCAGGAATGCGATGCGCTGGCTGCGTTCATGGCGAATGCGTGAACGAACCGCCTCTAACCGGTTGAGCTGGGGACGATCGGCCGCTAGCGTGCGGCGGGATTGGGGTTGGCAAGGGACCATGACTGACGAGTTGCCCAGAACAGACGCTGCTGCGGATGCGGTCGGAGAGACGCAGTTCGCGGCCGGCGAGCCGCTGCTGCGCATTGAGGGCGTCGCCAAGACGTTCGGGACGTTCCGGGCCGTCGACGGCGTGTCGCTCGACATCAAGGCCGGCGAGTTCTTTGCACTGCTTGGCCCCAGCGGCTGCGGCAAGACCACGCTTCTGCGCATGCTCGCCGGTTTCGAAGCGCCGGATCAAGGGCGCATCCTGCTCGGCGGCAAGGACATCGCGCAGGCGCTGCCGCATGAGCGGCCGATCAACATGATGTTCCAGAACTACGCGCTGTTTCCGCACCTCGCGGTGCGCGACAACATCGCCTTCGGCCTGAAGCGCGCCGGCATGGCGCGCGCCGACATTGCCACGCGCGTGGCGGAGATGGTTGCGCTGGTGAAGCTCGATGGGCTGGAGAAGCGCAAGCCTGACCAGCTCTCCGGGGGGCAGCGCCAGCGCGTGGCGTTGGCGCGCGCACTGGCGCGGCGGCCGCAGCTCCTCCTGCTCGATGAGCCGCTCGCGGCCCTCGACAAGAAGTTGCGCGAAAACACCCAAGGCGAGCTGATGGAGCTTCAGCGCCGGCTCGGCATGACCTTCATCATCGTCACCCACGACCAGGAAGAGGCGATGACGATGGCGAGCCGGATCGGCGTGATGAGAGACGGCAAGCTCGCGCAGGTCGCTAGCCCGCGCGAACTCTACGAGGCGCCACGCTCGCGCTGGATCGCGGAGTTTGTTGGCGACGTCAACCTGTTCGACGCCGAGTCCAAATTGCGCGACGGTCATCGTCTGGTCATCGGCACGCGCGATGCGGGCACGCTGGTGGTGGCGGAGCCGCGCGAGCCGTTCGGCGAGGGCAGATTATCGGTTGCGATCCGCCCCGAAAAGGTCAAGCTGTCGCGCCGTGGGCCGGTGAGGGAAGCCGGTCATGAAACGGCGATCAACCAGCTGGACGGCGTGATCGCCGACATCTGCTATCTCGGCGGCACCACCACTTACAAGGTGAAGCTCGACGCCGGCGGGATGCTGCAGGCTTCGGTCGCCAACAACGCGCGCCTCGACGTCGACGCCTACAGCCTGAACCAGCCTGTCGTCGCCTGGTTCACGCCCGACGACTGCGTGGTGCTGCCGTCATGAGCGCGCGCCGCATCTTTGCGCGACCGGCTCGCCTTGCCGCGATCGCGCCCTATGTCTGGATGGTGCTTTTCTTCCTGGTGCCGTTCGGCTTCGTGCTGAAGATCAGCCTTTCGCAGACGGCGATCGCGCAGCCGCCTTACGAGCCGGTGTTCGACCTGATGGCGGGATGGGGGGCGCTGAAGACCGCCTTTGCCGCGCTGTCGGTCGACACTTTCAGGCTGCTCGCCTCCGACGATATCTACCTGTTCGCCTATGTGCGTAGCCTCACCGTCGCCGTCACCGCGACCGCGCTGTTGCTTCTGATCGGCTATCCCATCGCCTACGGCATGGCGCGGCTGCCGGCGCGCTGGCAGGCCGTGGCGATGGTGCTGGTGATCGTGCCGTTCTGGACCTCGTTCCTGATCCGCATCTATGCCTGGATCAACATCCTCCAGCATGACGGCCTGCTCAATCAGATCCTGCTGGCGCTGCATCTGGTCAGCCAACCGGTGGTATGGCTCTCCACCGACAGTGCGATGTATATCGGCATCGTCTATTCCTACCTGCCGTTCATGATCCTTCCGCTGTACGCCACGCTGGCCAAAATGGAGCCCGCGCTGGAGGAGGCCGCCTCCGATCTCGGCGCGCCGCGCTGGCAGGTGTTCTGGCTCGTCACCTTCCCGCTGTCGCTGCCCGGCGTCGGCGCTGGCGTGCTGCTGTGCTTCATTCCCATCGTCGGCGAGTTCGTCATTCCGGATCTCCTGGCCGGCTCCAATTCGCTGATGATCGGCCAGACGCTGTGGCTCGAATTCTTCACCAACAAGGACTGGCCGGTCGCCTCCGCCGCGGCCATCGTGCTGTTGCTGGTGCTGCTGGTGCCGCTGCTGCTATATGAACGGCTGCAGAAGCGGCAGCTGGAACAGGGGCGGTGAGACGATGCGCAAACTCTCGCGTCTGTCCCGCTTCAACGTCGCCTCGCTTGCGCTGGGTCTGGCCTTCCTTTACCTGCCGATCCTGATCCTCGTCATCTATTCCTTCAACGCCTCGCGCCTGGTGACGGTGTGGGGCGGCTGGTCGCTGCGCTGGTATCACGAGCTCTTCAATGATCGTGCTATGATCGAGGCGGCCTGGATGAGCCTGCGCGTCGCGGTTTCGTCGGCGACCATTGCGACCCTGATCGGCACGCTTGCCGCCGTGGCGCTGTCGCGGGGCGAGCGATTCCGCGGCCGCACCTTGTTCTCCGGCATGCTCTATGCGCCGCTGGTGATGCCGGAGGTGATCACCGGATTGTCGCTGCTGCTGCTGTTCGTGGCGCTGAACGCCGAGCGGGGCTTCTGGACGGTGACGATCGCCCATACCACGCTCACGATGTGCTTCGTCGCCGTCGTCGTGCAGTCCCGCCTCGGCTCGCTCGACCGTTCATTGGAAGAGGCCGCGATGGATCTCGGCTGCGACCCGGTGCGCGCGTTCGTCGCCGTGACGCTGCCACTGATCGCGCCCGCGATCGTCGCGGGCTGGATGCTCGCCTTCACGCTGTCGCTGGACGATCTCGTGATCGCGAGCTTCACCACCGGCCCGGGCTCGGCGACGCTGCCGATCCGGATCTATTCGGAGGTGCGGCTGGGAGTGAAGCCCGAGATCAATGCGATCTGCACGCTGGTGATCGCCTTGATCGCGGTCGTCATCGTGATCGCCTCGCTCGCCTCGAAACTGTCGAGTTCGCAGGGCGAGAGCGCGGCGCCGCTTTGAGAGAGGAGGCATTGTGACATTCACCTACCAGGTCCTGGTGCATACGCCGGTCTGGGTCTTCGCACTGCTTGCCTATCTCATCTGGCAAGGTGTGCAGGCGATGCAGCCGCGCACGACGCCGATCTGGCGTGCGCTGATCGTGCCAGTCGTGTTCATCGTCTGGGGGATATCCCGGATCGGCTTCGGGCATCAGGACAGCGCGTGGCCGCTGATTGCCTGGGGCGGGTCCGCGTTGGCGTTGTTGCCGATCGGCGTATTGACGCCGCGCCCGTTCGACGTCGATCACAAGACAGGCGAGATCGTCCGCCCGGGCGACGCGTTTGCGCTTATCCGCAACCTCGTCGTGTTCTCTCTGCAATACACGGTCGGCGTGATCTCGGCGATCGATGCCGGCGATCGTGCGCTGGCCGTCATCGTCGGCCGCTCCATTTCGGGCGCGACCGCCGGCTATTTCATCGGTTCGACGATCGCGCTTCTGATCGCCTATCGCAGCAAGCGCGCGGCCGATGTTTAGGACTTCACCGCACCTGCCGTGAGCCCGCCCACCATGTAGCGGCGGAAGGCGTAGTAGATCGCCGCCGGCGGCAGCGCGTAGATGAAGCCGGTCGTCATCAACAGCTCCCACGGCGAGTCGTCGGCGGCCAGGAAGTTGCCGAGCGCGACGGGAAGCGTGATCTCGCGGTCGTTCGAGAGCAGCAGGAACGCGTAGAGGTATTCGTTCCACGCGAGCAGCACCGCATAAGTGCCGATCGCGACCAGCGAGGGCATCATCAGCGGCAAGTAGACCAGGCGGAAGATCTGGAGGGTGGTCGCGCCGTCCATCACGGCGGCCTCGTCCAGCTCGACCGGCAGCTTGTCGGAGGCCTGCTTGAGCACCCAGATCGCGTAAGGGCTGGCGATCGTCACCATGGCCAGGATCAGCGACCAGTGATTGTTGAGCAGGCCGTAATTGCCCATGGTGCGATACATCGGCACCGCGAGGAACGCCGCCGGGATGAAATAGGTGAACAGCGCGAGGTTCATCACGATGCGCCCGCCGGGCACACGCAGCCGCGAGATCGAGAACGCCGCCGCGGTCGCGATGACCAGCGTCAGCACGCCGACGGCCGCCGCGATCACCAGCGAATTCCAGAACTGCACGTAGAAGTCGCGCAGGAAATAATGCTGCTGCTTGAACACGATTTCGAAGTTGTGCAGCGTCGGATGATCCGGCCACAGCTTGCCCGAGAACGCGTCCTCCTTCGGCGAGATCGCGAACAGGAACATGTGATAGATCGGGATCATCGTCCAGAGCAGGACGGGAATGCCGATCAGGAGCAGCCGCGCCTCGGTCGCGACGTCACGGAGAGAGGGAAGCTTCATCGCGACAACCGTTTCATCATGAAGTACATCAGCGGGAGGACGAACGGTATCGCGCAGACGATGGAGGCCATCGCGAGCGAGAGCTGGTCGAGCCGGAGATAGCGGATGCCGAGCGTCGACAACACGTGTGTGAGGTCGGCCGGGCCGCCGCCGGTGAGCAGATAGACGCTGTTGAAGTCGCCGAGCGTCCAGATCATCGAGAGCAGCGTGCAGGTGATGTAGAGCATCTGCAGCGACGGCCAGGTGATGTAACGGAATTTCTGCCACCAGCTCGCGCCGTCGACCTCGGCGGCCTCGAACAGATCTTGCGCGATCGCAAGCCGTCCGGTCATCAGGATCAGCGTCCAGAACGGCAGCGACTTCCAGATGTGGACGCCGATCGCCATGGTTAGCGCCACCGTCGGGTCGTTCAGCCAGTTCGGGCCGTCGTCTCCGGTCAAGGAGAAGATGAAGTGGTTGACCATGCCCCATTCGGGGTTGAACATGAAGCGCACCGACAGAATGGTCGGGATCGACGGCACTGCCCAGGGCAGGATGAAGACCACCGAGAGCCATCTGATCCAGGTGCGCTGCTGCGCGAAGAAGCCGGACAGGAACAGCGCGATCAGCATCTTGATGTTGATGCCGATGACCAGGAAGATCAGCGTGTTGACGGCGGCGCGCGCGAAGATCGGGTCGTTATAGAGCGCGACATAATTCGACGGGGCCCGCGCCAGCCATAGCCCGTAACAGACGGGGTAGACGACGAAGGCGAGGAAAACGAGCAAATAGGGTGCGAGCAGCACGATGCCCCAGATTTGCGTCGGGGTCAGCCGCGACGACAAGGGCGGTGCGGGGATCGACTGATCGCCAGAGAGCGTAATCGCCATTCTTTTTGGACTCTTCAAAGAGTTGCCGGCCGCGAAACGCGGCCGGTACTGTTCTTATACCTTCACCCGCAGGGCGGGGCGAGGGGATGATGACTTAACCCGCGACCTGCTTGATGCGGGCGATAAGTTCGTCGACGGCCTTGTCGACCGGAACCTTCTCGCTGACCACCCGGTTCATCGCCTTGGCCCACACGTTCTCGTTGTTGAGGATCGTGAACTTCCAGTTCTTGGTGAAGTCGAACGGCGCGGTGCCGCCCGTGAACTGGGCGTAGACCGCCTTGCGGTGCTTGTCGGCCTGCCAGAACGGGCTGGCCTGGCTTTCCTTCGTCACCGGGAACCAGCGGCCGAGCGCGCCTTCGATATAGGGCCGCACGTTCTCTTCCTGGAGCAGGAAGCTGATGAACTGCTTGGCCTCGGCCTTGTTCTTGGCCACGCTGAAGACCAGCCCGGTCTTGACGTCGGAGCGGTAGCGGATGGTCGACCCATCCGGCGCCTTCGGGAAGGACGCCGTGATGATGTCCTGTTCATAGGCCTTCTTGCCGGCGTCGCGCTGCTCTTGCGTGAGCGCCTGGTTCTGCGAGTCCTCGTACCACTTAGCCGCGATCGAGATCGTGAAGTTGTGGGTCATCACGATGGTCTTGTTGTGGAACGCGACGTTGTTGTCCGGATCCTTCCAGGTCGTGGAGGACGGCGGCGTGCAGCCCTTGATGTAGGTGTCGGTGTAGTCCTTCATGGCCTTGATCAGGTTCTCGCGGACCGTGGGATCGTCGACCGTGAGTTTGCCGTCGTCGTCCACCAGCTTGACGTGGTAGGCGTCCATGAAGGTGTAGAATGACTGGAAGGCGTCGGTGGATTCCACGCCCATCGGCTGGCCGACGGCGTAGATGCGCTGGCCGGTGGCTTTACGGATTCCCGGTTGCACCTTGTCGCACCAGAACGTCCAGTAGCCCGCCCAGTCGGTCGGAATGTCGCTCTGCTTGAAGCCGGCCTTCTCCAGCATGTCGTTCCAGATCTGGACGTGCATGCTCTGCTGCTTCAGCGGGAAGCCGTAATACGCTTTCTTCTTGGTGACGTCGTTGTAGAGGATCGATGCATCCAGCGTGTTCTGCACGAACCGGCCCTTGATCGGCTCCATGACATCCGTGAGGTCCTCGAGCTTGCCCTCATAGGCCCACTTGCCCTGCGCCTGCACGTCATAGGAATCGGAATAGGCGACGTCGGGCACGGTGCCGGCATCGAGCGCCGCAACCGTTTTCGGAATCATGTCCTGGATCGCGTACTGCGACAATTCGACCTTGATGCCGGTCTTGGCTTCGAACTTCTTGATCGTCTCGATCAGCGCATCGTCTTCGGAGCGGTAGAAGCCCTTGCCCCACCAGACCGTAATCGTCTTCTGCTGCGCAAATGCGGGTGCAGCGGCTGCAAACAGCCCGGCCGCAGCGACCGCCAGTGATACTGCGCCAATAACCTTGGATTTCACGTTTTTCTCCCTCAAACGGCCGGTGTTTTTAACCGGTCGTATAAAACACTAGCGCATGCCGGTAGTCCGATCTAGCGGCTTGTTGTCAGACATAGGTCGTGGGGGTGTCGGGCGAGAGGAGATGCTTAATGGGCGCATCGATCCAATCGCCGCATCAATGCGCCCTGATCAATTCGCGCCGATCGGCTCATGCCGTATGATCGCGGTCCTTAATTGGACTTCGCGCCTTCCTTGGCGTTCTCCGCCGTCGGCGATTCGGCCGGTGCGGGACGTTTTCCGGTGCCGGTGATGCGCTCGATCGCGGAGCGCACTGCGTCGCCCGGCTTGCGGTCTTTCAGCATGTCGAGCAGCGGCGCAGAGGCCGGCGAGCGGCGGATCAGGCTTTCCGGATCAGGGAAGACCAAGGGGTCGTCCCAGGGGCCCTGCACCACGAAGGGCAATTCGAACCCCGATGAGCTGTTGAGGCTGGCCACGCCCTTCATGTCGTATTCGCGCGCCGGCACCGAGGCGGTGCCGGTCATCGTGATCTTCGCCGCCGGTCCTTCGACGCGGATGTCCTCGGCGGTGGCGACGCCGTCGGAGAACTTCACCGCGATGGTGAGATTGTCGTAAGGGGTGGAGCCGTTGCGGAAATTGCCGCCGCCGGACAGCGGCCGCCGCTCGAGCCGCTTCAGGAGCTGCTCGGCATTGAAGCCCGCGATCGCGCCGTCATGCCCGGTCACGGTGGCGCTGCCGTCGAGCGACTGCACGAGGCCGAACGGGCTCGAGCCGGACGCGAGGAGCGAGACGTTGATGTTGCCGCGCCCGGACAGCTTGTTGATACCGAACAGCTCGGAGGCGCAGGCCTGAAGGTCGACGTCGGTGAACTGGAATTGCGCCTTGATGTCGGCGACGGTGTCGGAGCGCGCGATGCCGAACGAGCCCTTGGCGATGCCGCCATAGACTTGGGCCTCGCCGACCGAGAGCGCCAGCGTGCCGTTGCGCAGATTCGCGCCGATCGCGGTGCGGCCGAGTTTCGACGCCCCGACCGTCAGCTTGGCGGCCGACAGGCGCATGTCGAGGTCGGTGGTCGACAAGGCGTTGAGGTCGAACAGCTGCCTGTTCCAGTCGCGCGCGCCGCTCGCGAGCAGGCGGAAGGTCGAGATATAGGGTGTGAAGTCGAGCGCGTCGGCTGCGAGCGTCGCCTGCAGCGTCTGCCGGCCGTTATTGGCGTAGGTCATCACGCCCTCGGCGGTGTTGCCGTCGAGCTCGACATTGACGTTGGTGAGCGCGATCGAGGCGCCGACGACATTGGCGCGCGCCTTCAGCGCAAAGCGGCCGAAGCCGCCGCTGGCGGGCTGCGGCTGGCCGGTCCAGCGTAGCGCGTTGCGCAAGGACGGGCTGTCGATGGTGAGCGTGCCCTCCATCATCGGGCTGGTGCGGTTGGCGACGCTGCCGTCGAAGGCGAGCTTGAGTGGTGCGCTCGCGATCCGCGCCTTCAACCCCGAGCGCTCGCCGGAGAGGGCGGCGACGAAATCGGAAAAGCTGATCGAGCCATCGACCCGTTCGCCGCGCCAGTCGAACTGTCCGGTCGCGGCGAAGGAGCGCGAGATCGAGGGCCAGGCCAGCGACAGGTCGATATCCTCGAACTTCTCGGTGCCGTGCGTGGCAGCGTCCTCGTAATTGAGCACGCCGTCCTGGATCCGGATCTCGGAGAACGACACTTGATTCTCGGCGCCGGGCTTCATGGTGCGCGCGATGGTCTGGATGAACGGCGTCCAGTTGCTCTCGCCGTCCGGCTTCAGGCTGACATGGATGCGCGGCCGCAGCAGCGTCAGGTCGGCGATCTCGAACCGTTGCAGCAGCAGCGGCAGCAGCCGCAGGTTCGCGGTGAGCACGTCGACATGGAGCGCGGGATCGCTGGTGCCGCCGCCCTTCAGGCCGACGTCATGGAAGGAGATGTAGCTTGCCGGCAGCACCGAAATGTCGATCGCGCCTGCGACATTGACCTCGAGTCCGGTGACGTCGCGGATCTGCGTTTCCACGGCCTTGCGCAACGCGTCGCGATTGATGAGCCATGAGGTCGCGATCAGGGCGATCAGCGCCACGCCGAGCAGCGCCGCGATCGGCGTCCCGAGGCGCTTCATTCCTTGGGCCATGGTCAATGGCATGTCCTGATCGAGTTGGTCGCTGGAGCCAGAAGGCGGGCCGGGAAACCTGCGCGCCCCACGCCCAGGACCTATTGTGTTAAGTGCCGCAACTTGATGGGTTTTCTTGTCGCTTTCAAGGCCGCGGGAACGGTTGCGCCCACGGCTTGGGCAGCTTCTATCACCCACGGGCGGAGCGGAGAACCCCGTATCATTGACGGCTTCGGACGATTTCGCCTAATAATCGCCGCCACTAAGGCGCGACGCCTGCAAGCCGAAGGTTCACTCGAAGGTTATTTGCATGAACAAGGTCTATCCCGACGCCAAGTCGGCTCTCGAGGGCGTTCTGAAAGACGGCATGATGATCATGTCGGGCGGCTTCGGTCTCTGCGGCATCGCCGAGACGCTGTCGGACGCGATCCGCGACTCCGGCGTCAAGGACCTGACGGTGGTCTCGAATAATGCCGGCGTCGACGGCATTGGCCTCAGCCGTCTGCTCGAAACCCGCCAGATCAAGAAGATGATCTCGTCCTATGTCGGCGAAAACAAGCTGTTCGCTCAGCAATTCCTCGCCGGCGAGCTGGAACTCGAATTCAATCCGCAGGGCACGCTGGCCGAGCGCATCCGCGCGGGCGGCGCCGGCATTCCGGCCTTCTACACCAAGACCGGCGTCGGCACCCTGATCGCCGAAGGCAAGGAAGTGAAGGAATTCGACGGACAGAAATACCTGATGGAGCGCGGCCTGTTCGCCGACCTCGCCATCGTCCACGCCTGGAAGGGCGACACCGCAGGTAACCTCATCTACCGCAAGACCGCGCGCAACTTTAACCCAATGATGGCGACGGCCGCCAAGGTCACGGTGGCCGAGGTCGAGCATCTGGTTCCGGCCGGCGAACTCGATCCCGACCACATCCACACGCCCGGTCTTTTCGTCAAGCGCATCGTCGAGGTCGGAACGGCCAAGAAGCGCATCGAATTCCGCAACACCCGCCCGCGCACCGCCGCTTAAGCGTATCAGGAGAACCACATGGCCTGGACCCGTGAACAGATGGCTGCGCGCGCCGCGAAGGAATTGCGTGACGGCTATTATGTCAATCTCGGCATCGGCATCCCGACGCTGGTCTCGAACTACATCCCGGACGGCATGGACGTCAGCCTTCAGAGCGAGAACGGCATGCTCGGCATGGGCCCGTTCCCTTATGAGGGTGAAGAGGACGCCGATCTCATCAACGCCGGCAAGCAGACCGTCAGCGAGCTGCCGTCGACCTCGTATTTCTCGAGCGCGGATTCCTTCGGCATGATCCGTGGCGGCCACATGGATCTGTCGATCCTCGGCGCCATGCAGGTGGCCCAGAACGGCGATCTCGCCAACTGGATGATCCCCGGCAAGATGGTCAAGGGCATGGGCGGCGCGATGGATCTCGTCGCTGGCGTCAAGCGCGTGGTCGTGGTGATGGAGCATTCGGCCAAGGACGGTCCAAAGCTCCTGAAGCAGTGCAATTTGCCGCTGACCGGCGAGCGCGTGGTCGACATGGTCGTGACCGATCTGGCGGTCTTCACGATCGACAAGCACGGCAACGGCGGTATGGCGCTGATCGAGCTCGCCGACGGCGTCTCGCTCGACGAGGTCAAGGCCAAGACCGAAGCCGAATTCCGCATCGCGCTGAAGAACACGTAAGGTTTTCGCGAAAGGGGGCGCGCATGACGATACGGTCTGCGCGTCCCGAAGACGCCGATTTCATCGCACAAACCATCCTGTCATCGCAGCGTGGCTACCGGCAGCGCGGCTGGTTCGACGTCGCGCTCGGCTGGCCTGAAACACAGTGCCGCGATTTCATCGCACGCGTCGCAGTCACCCGCGCAGTGTCGATGTGGCACGTCTCGCAATTTCTGGTCGCGGAGATCGATGGCAAGCCTGCTGCCGCCTTGTGTGCGCTGCCGGCGGCCGGCACGGGACCAGCAGCTTGGCGTGCGATCGAGGACGTCGCCGCCGCGTCCGGGCTCGCCCCGGCAGAGCTGGAGGCCATCCGTCAACGCGCCAGCTACACGCGCGCCTGCTGGGTTCAGGGCGGCGAGGGCGATTGGATGGTCGAGCATGTCGCGACCGATCCCGCATATCGTGGTCGCGGTCTCGTGCAGTCGCTGATCACCCACGCACTGGACAAGGGGCGGGCGGCTGGATTTGCCCGGGCGACAATATCGTTCCTGATCGGCAACGATCCCGCCGAGCGCGCTTATGCCAAGGCCGGCTTTGTCCTTGCCGAGGAGAAGCGCGATCCTGCCTTCGAGGCGATCATCGGTGCGCCGGGCTTTCGCATGTTCGCGCGGGCGACGTGAATTCCCGGTGTCGTGCTGGCGAAGGCCATGACGCTACGATCACTCACGACCTCGCCGCCCACGTCTTGCTCCACCGCGCCGATACGCTGGCGACCCAGGACGTTTCCTCTCGCACCAGGCGGAAGCCGAGATTGGCGGGCGGCACGCCTTGCGCGCAGCCACCGGCGCGGGCGTCGCGAATGAAATCGGTGACATAGGCGCGGTGCGCACCTTCGGCGACACGCACGCCGCAGTTCACGGTCGGTTTGCCGGCATTGCCGGCCGCGTCGATCCGTGAGCGCACGAAGCAGGTCGAGGTCCACTCCCAGACATTGCCGGCGAGATCTTCGATGCCGTGCTCGTTCGAACCGAACTTGCCGAACGCATAGGCCGTCGTGTCGAAGAGGTCGCGTTCTGATTCACGCTCGTAGCGGCCGATCCAGCGCTTCGATGGATCTGCTGCGTCCACCGGAAGGCCGTCATCCCTGAATCTTGAGCCGGCCGCAAACGCCCATTCCGCGTCGCTCGGCAGGCGGTAACCGTGACCGGTCTTGCGCGAGAGCCAACCGGCATAGGCCTCGGCATCGTGCCAGCTCACTTGCACCGCAGGCCGATCGGAGGCGATTGCCACGCCGCGATCAAGCGCGCGGCAAGCGCCTTCCTGTACGCAAATCTGATAGTCGGAAGACGAGACCTGATGCCGCATGATGTGCAGCGGCCTCTCGAAGCGCATCGCGCGCAGCGGCGCTTCCGCCTGCTGCCCGGCGCGCGTGAAATCGCCAGCCTCGCGATAGGACAGGCTGCCCGGCGCGACCCTGACGATGGCGGGCTCCGCCGCCGTGCCGTGGGTCCCGATGTCCGACACCAGCGGCGCCACCGCGATCGGTCCTGCAAGCCCGGCGGCGCAGGCGAGTAGCAGTTTCAGCTTGAATGCGATTAGCATGGTCGTTCCCCAAGAAAAAGGGGCCGGTCATTACCGGCCCCTCATCGCGTCTAGTTGGTGTTGGGGGGCGGGATATCGGCAGGGGCCTTCACCTGCGTCATCAGATCGTCGTTCCACTTGCCTTCGACCTTGAAGTGCGCGGTGGCGCCGAGGTCGGCGGCCTCGATCAGATTGTGCGTGACATAGGCGTAGATGCCGGGCTGCATGAACTTGTACATCGCAGCTCCCGCCGAGCCGCCGCGGATGAACCAGGTCTCGAGCCCGGTCTCCGGCGCGTTGGAGAACTTGCCGGTCTCCCAGACATAATCGCCATGGCCGCCGATCAGATGCGGACGGCTGTCGCGATTGGCCTGCGAATGCACGATCAGCACGTTCTCGCCGACATTGGCGGTGAGCGCATTCTTGCCGGTGAGCGCGCCGACCTTGCCGTTGAACACGACATGGGAGGGGATCAGCTTCTTCATCACCTCTTCGGTGTCGGTGAAGGCTTCGCCCGGCGATTCATAGGACTTGAAATTGCCCTTGTCGTCGCGCGGCACGTACATGTCCTGCTCGCCGACATAGTAGACCTTGTCGTATTTCAGTGCGTGGCCCTTGCCGTCGTTGAGGCCGTCACGCGGTAGCACCATCACGGCGCCGTTCATGCCGGAGACGACGTGCCAGGGGATCATCGGGCCGCCCGGTGCGCAATGGTAGACGAACACGCCGGTCTTGGTCGCCTTCCAGCGCAAGACGACCTGCTCGCCGGGATTGACCAGCGTGAGCGCACCGCCGCCGAGCGCACCGGTCGCGGAATGGAAGTCGATATTGTGCGGCATGGAGTTGGATGCGGGATTGACCAGCGTCGTTTCGACGTAGTCGCCCTCGTGCACGACCATCATCGGACCTGGCATCGAGCCGTTGAAGGTCATCGCCTGGAAGGTGGTGCCCTTCTCGTCGATGACGACCTTCTTCTCCTCGATCGTGAGCGTGAACTCCACGATCTTGGGGCCCTGCTTGGTCGCTTGCTCGTGCGCGTGCACGAACGGCGGAGCGACCAACTCGACCTTCTGGCGCGGCAGTTTGAGATCGTCGGCAGCCAAGGCGGGTGTTGCCAGCATCAAGGCGGTGGCGGCGGCGCTGATCAATGCGGCTCGGCGGGTGAACATCGGAAGCATCCTTCATCTAAAATGGTTTTGATGACGGAATGCAGTGTGCGCCGATCGCGGCAACCGTGTTTGCGCTGCAACAAGCTTTTGCCGTATTCGCCTCCAGTAAAACCCTTAGGAGTTTGTCGAAGATCGCATCGGCGATACCAAAGACGCGATGGCGCCCGACGTCAGCCGCGTCGGCCGCAAATCGTTCGCATATTCAATTGCGTTTATTGTGAATGGATTGTCTTCGACTAGAGCAACTGGATCGCAATCCAGACCGTGCCCCAAACCGCGAGCGACAGCGCGGCGAGAACGGCGGCCGTGATGACCATCACGCGGACCAGGTGGCTGGCGCCAACGGTGGGCGTCGTGGGGACGGGACGAAAATCGTCAAAGCGCGGGATATGGCCGCGAACGCCGGTGAGCCACAGAACGAGATCGAGCGCGAACGACGCCATAACCTGTCTCCAGAGGGCAATCATCACATGTCACCATGGCTCCGATCCGGTGCTCGGACTTTGAGCGAGCGCAAAGTTTCGCACCCGAAAACGGGTAATTTCGTGCCATCCCGGATGCGCCGTCCCACTGCGCAGCATTGATATACGAATGGGTAAGATTATGAGAGCCGATCTTGCGGCGAGTTACGGCGAAGAACGACTGCCGCGCTACACGAGCTACCCGACCGCTCCGCATTTCTCGCCGGCGATCGGCGAGGACGCCTACGCCCGGTGGCTGGCGGAGCTCCCGGCGGCGGCTAGCGCGTCGCTTTATCTGCACGTGCCGTTCTGCCGCGAGATGTGCTGGTATTGCGGCTGCCATACCCAGATCGTCCGTCGAGACGGTCTCATCGCGGCCTATCTGCGTACGCTTCGCAGCGAGATCGCGCAGGTGTCCGAGACGATCGGCCGGCGCATCAAGGTCGAGCACATTCATTTCGGCGGCGGCACGCCGACGATCATGGCGCCGGAGGCTTTTGCCGAGTTGATGGCGGCGATGCGCCAATCGTTCTTCGTGCTGCCGTCGGCCGAGATTGCGGTCGAGATCGATCCCCGCACGCTGACGGCCGACATGGTCGAGGCCATGCGGCTCTCCGGCGTCAATCGCGCGAGCCTGGGCGTGCAGAGCTTCGACCCCGTCGTGCAGCGCGCGATCAACCGTGTGCAGAGCTTTGAGCAGACGGCTTCCGTCGTCGACATGCTCCAGCACGCCGGCATCAACGGGATCAATTTCGATTTGATCTACGGACTGCCGCACCAGACCGTTGCCTCGTGCCTGGATACGGTGCGACGTTCGCTCGAGCTTGGGCCCGACCGCTTCTCGGTGTTCGGCTACGCGCATGTGCCTGCTTTCAAGAAGCACCAGCGCATGATCAACGAGGCCGTGCTGCCCGACGGCCTTGCGCGCCACGACCAGGCCTGCGCGATCGCCAATGCGTTGAAGGAGGCCGGTTACGTGCAGATCGGGCTCGATCATTTCGCGCGGCCGGACGATTCCATGGCTGTGGCCTTCGAGCAACGCACGCTGCGGCGCAATTTTCAGGGCTACACCACCGACAAGGGCGAAGTTCTGCTCGGCTTCGGCGCGAGCGCGATCGGACATCTGCCGCAGGGCTATGTCCAGAACGAGGTGCAGATCGGCGCTTATGCGCAGAGCATCGCCGCGGGCCATTTGGCCACCGCGAAAGGCTATGGGCTCACCGACGACGACCGGCTGCGCGCCGACATCATCGAACGCATCATGTGCGAGTTCAGCGCCGATCTCGGCGACATCTGCGCGCGTCATGGCGCAGAGGCCGGGGCAATGCTGAAATCGGCATCGCGTCTGAAGCCGCTGATTTCCGACGGCGTCGTGAGACTGGATGGCGACCGCATCGCAGTCGCAAAGGACTCCCGCTTTCTCGTGCGCAGCGTCGCAGCCGCGTTCGACGCGCATCTGGATCCCGCGAAGCAGTTGCACAGCCGGGCGGTGTGAGATCACCTTACCGTCATGCCGGAATGACGGGCCAGCTTGCGCTTCGACAAAGAGATTCTCGCCTGCTCCGCTATCGTGGTTTCGGAACGGAGTTGTTGTCCATGCCTTTTGGATCCGACGATCTGGTCGATGACATCATGCGCACGGCGCCGCACACGATCCGCGTGTTTCTCGCCTTCAGGATGGCTTGCGTGGGCTGTCCGATCGCAACCTTTCACACGGTCGATGACGCCTGCCGCGAGCATGGCATCGATCGCGACAAATTCCTCGCCGCATTGTGCGACCGCGTGCCGGCGTGAACCGGTCAGGAATTCGCGCGGGCCGCGCGCGGATTCCCGGGTGAGGGGCGCTTTCGCCGTAAGCGGAAGCACCCTTCACCCCTATTTTTCTTTTTTCACCTCTCCCCGCTTGCGGGGAGAGGTCGGATCGCCCTTGCGATCCGGGTGAGGGGGTACAGGTCTCTCGACGATCTCATACGCGGAGAGAGGGCCCCTCACCATAGCCGATGCTTCGCATCGGCGTTCTAACAACGGCGGCCGAAGGCCGCCTACGCCTCTCCCCGTAAGAACGGGGCGAGGGAGAAAGAGCTAAGCCGCGCCGCTGTCGGGGCTCCGCTCCGCCAGCACAACGATCCCATGGGGATCGCGCAGGATGATGCGCTGGCGGCCGCTCTCGACCAGCCCCTGCTGTTCCCAGCCGCTCAGGATGCGGCTCACGGTGTGCAGCGTGGTGCCGGTCATCTGAGCGATGTCCTGGCGGCTGATCGGGAAATCGATCTCGATGCCGTGGTCGAGCTTCTTGCCGGATTGTTTGGCGAGGCGCAGCAGCGCATGCGCGACGCGCTGCTCGACCTGCTGCGTCGACATTTCCAGGATCCGGGTGTGGCTCTCCTGGAGCCGCGTGCCGACGGTCTGGAGCGTGTTGGCGGCAAGCGAGGGAAATCGCTCGACCAGTCGCGGCCATGCCGAGGTCGGCCAGACCAAGGCGACGCTGTCGTCGACCGCGATCGCCGTGGCCGGATAGCGTGCGGCCCCGATCGCCATTGCCAGACCGAACGTTTCGCCCGGCGCGACATAGCGCACCACGATCTGCTCGCCGGTCGGTGTGGTCTTGGCCGCGCGAACATGGCCGTGCAGCAGCAGGAAGAAGGATTGCGCGTCCGCGCCCTGCTCGAAAATGGCGCTGTTCTTGGGATAGCGCACTGAGCGGGCTTCGCGCAGGATCTCCTCGAGGTCCTCCGGTTTGACACCCCCAAACAGCGGCAAATGCGCAACCAGCGATGTGTCGACCTTGGCCATTCTGCCTCCTTGGCGCTGGAAGTGTGATGACACCTGCAATCGTCAGGGTGTTTGCGCTAGCTCAAAAGGGGGCCGGCCGGACGGCAGTATTTTTCCAGGCGACGATTTGTATCGACTGGAGTTGACCCATGGCTGGCGTCCGATCCCGCAACTTTGAGGGCTGGCCGCTGTTTGCGAACAGCTTTCGGCCGTTTTTCCTGCTCGCCGCCATCCAGGCAGGGCTTTCGATCCTGGCTTGGCTGCCGATGTTCTATGGCGAATTGTCGGTGAGCTCCGCTTTCGCGCCGCGCGACTGGCACGTCCATGAGATGCTCTACGGCTTCCTGCCGGCGGTGATCACGGGATTCCTGTTCACGGCGATCCCGAACTGGACCGGGCGGCTGCCCATCCAGGGGACGTCCTTGGGCGCGCTGGTGGCGGTCTGGCTCGCCGGGCGGATCGCGGTGACGCTGTCCGCGGATATCGGCTGGGCGTTTGCGCTTGCCGTTGATGCCGCCTTCCTGACATTGGTCGTCGCCGCTGCAACGCGCGAGATCATCGCCGGCGGCAACTGGCGCAACCTGCCCGTCGTGGTGCTGGTACTCGTGCTGCTCGCCGGCAATGTCGCCTTCCATCTCGAAGCGCATTATGCGGGTGCGGCCGATGTCAGCATCCGCGTCGGCATCGGCGTGGTCGTTGTGACGATCTCGCTGATCGGCGGCCGCATCATCCCGAGCTTCACCCGAAACTGGCTGGTCAAGTTCAACCCCGGCCGCCTCCCGGTGCCGTTCGGGCGTTTTGACGGTGTGGTGATCGGGTGCAGCGCAATTGCGATCATCGCGTGGATCGTCGCGCCCTTGAGTACGGTTACCGGGGCGGTGATGGCACTGGTGGGTGTGCTGCACCTGGTGCGGCTTGCGCGCTGGGCTGGTGACCGCACCTTCCGCGAGAGGCTGCTCGTAATTCTCCATGTCGGCTATGTCTTCGTGCCGCTCGGCTTCCTCCTGCATGCTTTTGCGGTCTTCGGCGCGTTGCCGCCGAGCGCCGGCATCCATGCCTGGATGGCGGGCGCGGCCGGAACCATGACGCTCGCGGTGATGACTCGTGCAAGTCTCGGCCATACCGGACAGGCGCTGACGGCTTCGCCGGCGACACAAGCCATCTATGCCGCGATCATCGTCGCGGCGCTGGCGCGGGTCGCGGCGGTGGTTTGGCCGGCGCACAGCGATGCGTTGCTCCACCTTGCCGCCTGCGGCTGGATCGTTGCGTTCCTCGGCTTTGCCATCGCGTTCGGCCCGCTGCTCGCCGGCAGCCGTCGCCGCGCACTCGCCATCATGGGCGTCCCCGTCCCGGCCCGCTGAATTCAGGCCGCGGTCGCCGTGGTCGGTGATTCCAATGGCCGGACGCCTTTGCGCCATGCGGTGATGGTGCAGCCGAAGCGGCCGCGGAACCAGCGGGCCATTGCGCTCTGTGCGGAGAAGCCGAGCTGCACGGCGATGTCGGCTAGCGGCCGGCCGGGATCGTCGATCAGCTGGACCACGAGATCGGCGCGCTGCGCGTCGAGGATAGCCGAGAAGCTGGTGCCGGCTTCGGCGAGGTGGCGGTGGATGGTGCGGCGGGTGCAGGCGAGGTGCTCGGCGACGCGCTCGACCGTGCAGTCGCCGCCGGCGAGCAAGAGACGGACGACCTCGTCGACCTTCTCCTCCCAGCTTGCCGGCCGCGTCTCGATTGCCTCGATCCGCTTGCGCAGATAGCTCGCGATCAGCGGATGCGCGCTCGGGATCCGGCGCTCCATTTCGTGTGCCGACAACAGGATCGAATCCTCCTCCGCATTGAAAGTCACACGGCAGCCGTAGAACTCGCGATAGCGCTTGCGGTCGTGCGGCGGTGGATAATGCAGGTGCACTTCCTGGGCCCGCCAATCGCTGCCGAACAGCGACTGGATGATGCGGTGGACGCTGCCGAGCGCCATGTCGATCGACTGGCGCGGCGCGGTCGGCTGTCGGCCGCGCAGGTGCAGCGTAACGGTGACGGTCTGCTTGTCGCGGGTGACGTCCAACTTCATGCCGTCGTGATGGATCGGGATGAAGCGCGAGAAGGCTTCGATGGCTTCACCAACGGTCGCCTGTTCGCGCACGATCAGGCCGACCGCGCCGAAATTGGTCAGCCCGCCGCGCTCGGCAAGCCGCAAGCCGAAATCTTCGGCTCCGGACGCCTCGGCCGACAATTCGAGCAGACGTCGCAGGCTTGTGACCGCAATGGGCGTATCGGGCTTGTCGAGGCAGGCCAGCGGCAGCCTGACCTTGCGCATCATTTGTTTGGGGTCGAGCCCGACCGACCGGGCGACCTCCGGGTAATAGCTCAAGCCTGCGCTACGAATGAGGTCGGTCATCGCCGCGTTCCTGCCGGCCATCCGCAGATGTCCCGAAATGTAAAGTTTGTGTCCCGATCCGTCAAATCCGGGAACCGGGTGGAACATACATAAGTGAAACCGAAGCACGGGCGTGAATGCCGTGCACATGACGGCGCGGCGCGACGAGGCCCCGCTGCTGTCTCGGACCATTTGACCAAAGACATTGCTGGATCGGAATTATGCCGGGGAACATGCTTTCCAAGGGTGAGGTATTCGTCATCGACACCGATGCCGCCTCCCGCGAACAATTGTCCACCGCGCTCCAACAGAGCGCATACAACGTGATCTGCTTCGCCGACGGCGCGTCTCTGCTCTCGGAGGCCAAGGCGCGGATGCCGGCCTGCGTGCTGCTGGAGATGCCGCCCGATCGCTCTGGTCTCGACGTGCTCAAGCGCCTGCGCGAGGAAAACTGCATGGCGCCGGTGCTGGTGACCGCGACAAATGGCAGTATCGCCATGGCGGTCGATGCCATCAGGAGCGGTGCGGCCGACTTCATCGAGAAGCCGTTCCGCACCCGCGACATCGTCGACCGGATCGATGCCGCCATCGACGAGTTCGCACAGCCCGGCTCCAACCGGCAGCGCTGGCTGCCCGGCTGCGAACCCCTGACCGCGCGCGAAGGTGACGTGCTCGAGCATCTCGCCGCCGGCCTGACCAATAAGGAGATCGCCCGGCGCATGCATCTGAGCGCACGGACGGTCGAAGGCTATCGCGCCGGCATCCTGAGGAAGGCGGGCGCCAAGAACGTCACCGATCTGCTCCGGCGCATCTTCGGGCAGGGTTCGTCCGCTCAGGATTAAGGGCTCCGTCGCGGGCCGACGACGCGTTCCGGGCCTTGCTGCCGCCGCGGCGGCGCCCCACGGAAACCCTAATCGAACCAGTTCCTTCCCTGCCGCGTCCAACCATGTTGGCGAGGCATTGGATCGCGCGTCCGGCTGGCGGCGGCGATGACTTGGAGGAGGGACTTGATGCGCATCACCGCAAGATGTCTGGCGACGACGAGCCTGGTTCTGGTGACCACGGCATTCGCGTCGTCGTCATGGGCTGCCGAATTGGACGCCACGTCGGCCATCGATACCGTCACCGTTTACCCCGATGGCGCGACCGTCACCCGAATCATCGCGGTGGACCTGCCGTCTGGCGACTCGACGCTTATTGCCAAGGACTTCCCGCTTGGTCTCGACACCTCCTCGATCCGCGTGGAGGGTGAGGGGGGAGCGAAGCTCACCATCGGCACGATCGATGCCCGAACGCCGCGTGCGGCGCCGGTCAATCTGCCGGAGCTGGACAAGCGCATCGAGGCGCTGACCGACCAGCGCGCCGACCTGCAAGGCGCGATCGACTCGGCCAATGCGCGGCGCAAATTCGCGGAGCATTTCGCGGAAGCGTCGCCCGCGGGGATCGGCGACAAGGGCGAGGCGCGGCCGATTGCCGAATGGCGCACGGCCTTTGCCACCGTCGGCGAGGAAATTGCGAGCGCCGACACCGCCGTTCGCGACGCCACGCGCAAGATGCGCGAGATCGATCGGCAGATCGCCCAGCTCGAAGTCGAGCGCAAGGCCAAGCCGCCGAGCAAGCTCGAAGTCCGCATGGACATCGCCGCGCCGGCAGCAACCAAGGCGACGTTGAGGGTCACCTACAATGTGCGCAATGCGCGCTGGCTGCCGCTCTATGACGCCCGGCTCGACACCGGCGCCAAGGACCGCAAGCCGCAAGTCGAACTGGTCCGCCGCGCCGAGGTCACGCAATCGACCGGCGAGGACTGGTCGAACGTCGCGCTCGGTGTCTCCACGGTCCGCATCGGTCGTGGCGGCAGCGCGCTGGAGCTGAATTCGCTGGTTGCACAATATCCGCAGGTGCCGAGGCCGCGGGCGCTGGGCTCAGTTTCGGATTCAGCAATGCCTGCAGCGGCGCCAATGCAGCAGCGAAAGATGGAAGTTTCCGCGGCCAGGGCGGCCGACGATATCCGCGAGCGCGCCGAAGAACAGCAGGCGGTTGCCGAAATCGGCGATTTCCAGGCCACCTACAAAATTCCCGGCCGCGTCAGCCTTGGCGCCGCCGAGGGCGCCAAGAGCCTGCGCATCGCCTCGATGACCGTGCCCGCCGATCTCATGGTGCGCGCGGCGCCGGTGATGGATCCCACCGCCTTCCTCGAGGCAAGCTTCAAGCAGACCGACGACGCGAGCCTGTTGCCAGGCAAGGTCGCAATCTATCGCGACGGGACTTTCGTCGGCCGCGGCAAGCTCTCGGCTTCGGCCAAGGACGATATCGTGCGGCTCGGCTTCGGCGCCGACGACAAGGTCAGGATCGAGCGCGCGGTGCTCAAGCGCAACGAAGGTTCGGCAGGCCTCCTGGTCACGACGTCGAAGACCGACGAGCGATCGTTCAAGACGACGATCCGCAATGGTCACGACTTCCCGATCAAGGTCGCGATCGAGGATCAGTTGCCGGTCAGCGAGAACGAGGACATCCTCGTCGAGATGCTGCCTGCGACCACGCCGCCGACCGCAAGCAACATTCGCGACCGGCGCGGCGTCCTAGAATGGTCGTTCGACGCCAAGCCCGGCGAGGTCAAGGACATCAATTTCGCCTGGCGCGTTCGCTGGCCGAAGGACAAGAGCATGGTGATCGTGCCGGCGGGTTAGGGAGTCTTCGCCTCTCCCCGCGTGCGGGGAGAACTCGGCGCGAAGCGCCGGGTGAGGGGGACTCTCCGCGAGTCGCACGCTCACCGTCTCCATGGATAGAGCCCCTCACCCCGACCCTCTCCCCGTAAGAACGGGGAGAGGGAGAGGGAGAGGAGAGAGCGTGGCTCACTATGCCTTCAGAAAATCCGCGACGTCGAGCAGCATGAACTCGTCGTCGTCGGCCTTGTTGGGATCGCGGCTGGACGAGAACGGCAGATTGTTGTCGTTGCCGACGATGATGTGGGTGTCGTCGACACGATCGACGTTCTCGATGATGAAGAACTGAAGTCGCCGATGGCATTGCCGTTCTGCTCGAACACATACTGCCTGTAGCGGCCGGTGAATTTTTCCGCGGCGACGTCGAATTCGAGGATGCGCGAGGCTTCCTTGCCGTCGACTTTCTCCCAGTCCTTCTTCTCGGCATCCCACAGCGGGCTCTCGAGCAGGCCGTAGAGGAATTTGCCGTCGTTCGCGGCGGCGAAGCCCTCATAACCTTTGGAGGGAACGAGAGAGTGGAGTTACTCCTTGACCGCGCCCGTCAGCGACGACACGTAGTAATCCACGAAGAGCGAGTAGAAGATCGCAACCGGCAGCGAGCCGAGCAGCGATCCCGCCATCAGCGCACCCCATTGGTAGACGTCGCCGGTGACGAGCTCGGTCAGGATCGCGACCGGCACCGTCTTGTTGGCGCCGCTCTGGATGAAGGCGAGCGCGTAGATGAACTCGTTCCAGGACAACGTGAAGGAGAAGATGCCGGCCGAGATCAGGCCGGGCACCGCCAGCGGTAGCGTGATCCGCCGAAGGATCTGGAGCCTGGTGGCGCCGTCCACCAGCGCACATTCCTCGAGCTCGTAGGGGATCGACTTGAAATAGCCGATCAGGAGCCAGGTGCAGAACGGCACCAGGAAGGTCGGATAGACCAGAATCAGGGCAAGCGGGCTGTCGAACAAGCCGAACTGCACGACCACAGTCGCAAGCGGAATGAACAGGATCGACGGCGGCACGAGATAGGCAAGATAGATGCCGAGGCCGACATAGGGACTGCCGCGGAAGCGCAGGCGCTCGATCGCATAGGCGGCCAGCGTGCTCGCGATCAGCGACAGCGTGGTCGCGCCGACCGCAACCAGCATCGTCGTCCATAGCCAGCGCGGATAGGCGGTATTGAACAAGAGATGCTTGATGTGCGCCAGCGTTGGCGAGGAGATCCAGAACGGATTGTGTTCCTTGTAGTTCATCAGCTCGGCGTTCGGCTTGAACGACGTGATCGCCATCCAGTAGAACGGAAACAGGAGGATCAGCACGAAGCAGCCGAGCGGCAGGTAGATCATCATCAGCCGCCGCAGCCCGGAATCCCAGGCCATGGTGTCCGGCGGTGTGGTGGCGACGGCGGCCGGCTGGGCGGTGGTATCAGTCATTGCTCTCTCCCTGCTGCCATTTGCGGCGCGCCAGGCCGAAATAAGAGAACAGTGTCGCGAACACGAGGAACGGGATCATCGACACCGCGATCGCCGCACCCTCGCCGAGCTCGCCACCGGCAATGCCGCGCTGGAAGGCCAGCGTTGCCAGCAAATGGGTCGAGTTGCCGGGACCGCCACGGGTGATGGCGTAGACCAGCTGGAAGTCGGTGAAGGTGAAGATGATCGAGAAGGTCATGACGATGGCGAGGATCGGCATCATCATCGGGAAGGTGATGTAACGGAATCGCTGCCAGGCGCTGGCGCCGTCGAGCATTGCGGCTTCGTAGAGCGAGGGCGAAATGGTCTGCAGGCCCGCCAGCAACGAGATCGCGACGAAGGGAATGCCGCGCCAGATGTTGGCGGCGATCAGCGAGAAGCGCGCCGGCCAGGGTGAGCCGAGGAAGTCGATATTGGTGGTGCGCCAGTGCAGCACGTCGACCAGCAGGTAGGAGATGATCGAAAACTGCGGATCGTAGATCCACCAGAACGCCAGCGCCGAGAGCACCGTCGGCACGATCCAGGGCATCAGGATGATCGCACGCAACAGGCTCTTGAACGGAAAATGGTTGTTGAGCAGCAGTGCCAGCCAGAAGCCCAGCGCGAACTTCCCGAAGGTCGCGATCCCCGTGTAGACCACGCTGTAGAACACCGCGTTCCACCACAGGGAATCGGTGAGCAGATACTGGAAGTTCTCCAGACCGACGAAGACGCCTTTTCTGCCGATCGTGGTGTCGGTGAAGGCGAGCCAGATGCCGAGGCCGAGCGGATAGGTCAGGAACACCGTGAGCAGCCCGATCGCGGGTGCGAGGCACATCACGATCAGGAACGGCTTGTAGTCGAACAGGCGCACCAGCCAGGAGGGCTGCCGTCGTGCGAGGGCGAGAGTGGGAAGTGTGGTCACGGACATCGGTCAGGCGTCCTGTTTTAGGCTGTCACCACATCCGTCATTGCGAGCGAAGCGAAGCAATCCAGTCTGTCTCCGCAGTTACAGTCTGGATTGCTTCGTCGCTTCGCTCCTCGCAATGACGGTCGCTTTATCGTCCAGCGTTACTTCTGCCGCCGGAAGTACCGCTTGCAGCGCTGCTCGGCTTCCGCGGCCGCGGCTTCCGGTGTGGCAGCGCCCGTCGCGACGGATGCGAACATCTGAATCAGCACGTAGTCGGCGGTGACCGCTCCGCTCGCGGTCGAGATCGGTCCCTTATAACCGCTGTAGTAAGTGCTATTCATCGTGTTCTTGAAGATCGATACCTTGGGGTCCTGCGCCCACACCGCGGCATCGGCATAAGCCGCGAGCGGCTGCGACCAGTAGCCGGAATTGGCGTTGAGCCACGGCTCGTACTGGTCCTTTTCCAGCATGTATTGCAGGAAGGCCTTTGCGGCGTTTGGATACTGGCTGTGTTTGAACACCATGGCATTGAGCGTGAGTCCATCCATCGGAGAGACCTTGGCGAGGCCCTTGGGCAGCAGCTGATGCTCACTATCATCCGCGATCGCCTTGGTCGCCGGATCGTTCTTTAGTGAGAAGTACAGCGAGACGCCGTTGGCAGTCAGCCCGATCTCCTGCGCGGAATAGGCGCGATTGTTCGACACGTCATTCCATGACGTCGTGCCCGCGATGAAGGTCGGGTAGAGCTGCTTGACCCAGTTCAGCGCTGCGATGGTCTCCTTGCTGTTGATTGTGACGTTGCCGTCTTCGTCGAGCAGCGCCGCGTTGTGCGACCACAAAGACCAGTTCGCGAAACCAGTGCCGTCACCTCTGGCATTGCCGAGCGCGAAGCCTGCCGGCTTGCCGGCCTTCTGGAGCTTCTGGCAGAGGTCGAGGATTCCGGCATGGTCGTCCGGCACCTTGTCGAAGCCGACCGATTGCAGGATCGACTTGCGGTAGATCAGCGGACCCGCGGTGGCGCCGAACGGCAGTCCGATCCAGGCGTCGCTCTTGTTCTTCTTGCCGTAGCGCTGCGCCAGCGGCAGCCAGCCGCCGTAACGCTTGCCGACATAGTCGGCGACGTCGGTCAGCTCGATCAGCTTGTCGATATAGATGTGCGGCGCATCGGAGAAGCCGATGATGATGTCGGGGCCGGCGCCGGAATTCGCGGTCACCGCGGTCTGCTGGTTGATGTCCTCCCAGCCGACGAAGTCGACCTTGACCTCCACGCCCGTTTCCTTGGTGAATTTAGCCGCATTGGCGCGGAACACGTCCTCGTCGGTCTGGACGAAACGTACCGGTCGCAGCATGCGCAGGGATGCGCCTTTCTCGATCGGCAGTTTCGGTGTGGGGACGTCCGCGGCCTTGATCGCGGATTGGGCATTTGCCGGAGCACCGGTTGCTGCGATTGCCGCAGCGGACATGCCCAGCGCCAAGGCATCACGACGTGTGATGTCGTTCCTCATCGGTTCCTCCCTATGTGTTTCCCGTCCCGGCGTTGATCGCCGGTGAAGGGTCTTTCCGGTTGCCGGCGCGCGTTCGCGGCCGTCCCGCCTAGCTGTTCGGGCCGCGGTCCATGCTGACGGGCTGCCAGCGGCGGAGCGCGGTGTCTTGCAGCACCGACGGATTGACGCAGCTTACCGGCCACATGCCCTGAAGCACCAGTGACAATTCGTAGCCCACCCGGCGCTTGCGCGCCTCGTCGAACCGTGCCGAGGCGGAGGCGACGTGGGCGGTCAGGGTCACGTTCTCCATGCCGAGCAGCGGATTGTTGTGCGAGGGCGGCTCCTTCTCCAGCACGTCGAGGGCGGCATGGGCGATCCAGCCCTCCTGAAGCGCCTTGATCAAGCTTTCCTCGTCCACGGTGGCGCCGCGGCCCGTGTTGATGAAGACCGAGCCCTTCTTCATTTGCCGGAAGTGCTTCTCGGTGAGCATGTGATGCACCTCGGGCCGGGCGGGGGCATGCATCGAGACGAAATCGGATTGCGACAACACCTCGTTCAGCGTCGCCGGAATCACGCCGTGGTCTGACATCAGCGTTTCCTGGATGAAGGGATCGTAGGCCATCATCCGCAGGCCGAAGGGAGCCGCGCGTTTCGCAACTGCACGCGCGACGCGGCCGAACGAGATGAAGCCGAGCGTCTGGCCCATCAGCCGTGGGATCTTCGACAACGCCGGCCGGCCCTCCGCCCAGCGGCCGCTGCGCACCATCCGGTCCTGCTCGACCAGCCGGCGGAAGCCCGAGAGCAGCAGCATCATGGCGTGGTCGGCGACCTCCTCGATAAAGGTGTCGGGGATGTTGGTGACGGGAATGCCGCGCGCGGTCGCGGCCTTGATGTCGACGCTGTCGACGCCGACCGAGCCCAGCGTGATGACCTTGCAGCTCTCCAGCGCGTCGATGATGGTTTTGGTGATCGGGATGCCCTTGGCGTAGATGGCGTCCGCCGTCTTCGCGACCGCGATGAACCCGGCCTCGTCGGCCGGCGCCTCGACGATCTCGGCGTCGATCGGATCGAGCGCCTCGCGCTCGTAGGAATAATCGCTGCTCGCGACCGTGAAGCTCGCGCCCTTTGGCGTCACCACCCTGTATTTCGGCATGTCCTGCTCCCGATTTGGTTTCTTGTTGTGACCCGCCTTCGCGCGGGCCTTTGCGTCTTTTACGCGAAATCGGGGCCGTTGCGTACAATCGGCGGTTGCCGTTGCGTCGATTGTGCGACCGGCCCCGACGTTTCCTCCGGGCTTTTACGGGGCGCTCCGTAACAGCTTGCTAAGGGGTCCCCCACTAGAAGTTGATTCAACTTCGACCGATTCACTCGCGCGTTATGCTTTGGAGCCAATCCTGTGAAGTTGACCAATATGAAGATCGCCCCCAAGCTTGGCATCCTTGTCGGCGTCACGTTGCTCGGCCTGTCCATTTCCGGGGTTCTTGCCGGCTACCTGATGAAGCGCGAAATGCTGAACGCGCGGATTGAACAGAGCCACGCCATCGTCGAGATGGCACTCAACATGGCGCTCGGACTTCAAAAGCAGGTGGACGCGGGGCAACTGACCAAGGATGCGGCCATCGCCGAGTTCGCCCGCCGTGGCAGTACGCTCACTTATGACAAAGGTGCCGGATACATATTCGCCTATACGATGGAAGGCGTGACCATCCTGTCACCCAGCCTCAAGACGATCGGTCAGAATCAGCTCGACGTCGAAACCAACGGCAGAAAGCTCGCGCGCGAGCTGCGCGACGGCGTTGCAGCCAACGGATACGTGACCCTGCGCTATGAATATATGAAGCCGGGTCAGGAGGACCCAATCCGCAAGCTGTCCTACGCGGTCGCCATACCGGGCTGGAACATGTTCGTCGGGACCGGCGTCTATCTTGACGATCTCGACGCCAGGATGGGCCCGGTCTACTGGCTGCTCGGGCTTGCCATGCTCGGCATCGTCGTCGTGGCGGGCAGCGTCGCCTGGTTGCTCGGCCGCAGCATCAGCCTTCCCTTGGCGCTGCTCGGCGCGCGCATGAACGATCTCGCCGAGGGCAAGCTCGAGGGCGACATTCCCGGCGTCGGCCGTGGCGACGAGGTCGGCGCGATGGCCTCGACCGTCCAGATCTTCAAGGACAACGCACTGCGCATTCGCGACCTCGAGAAGACCGAAGCCGACGCCAAGGATCGTGTCGCGGCGGAACGTCGCAGCGCGATGGAAGGCATCGCCGCCGATTTCGAACGCAGCGTCAACGGCATCGTCCGCTCGGTCTCCTCGGCCGCGACGGGCATGCAAGCCACGGCGCAATCGATGACCGCGACCGCCAGCGACGCCTCTTCGCGCGCGGCGACGGTCGGCGCAGCCTCGCAGAGAGCGTCGGGCAATGTCGGCACGGTCGCCGCGGCTGCCGAAGAGCTGTCGAGCTCGGTTGCGGAAATCTCGCGCCAGGTCACCCGCTCGACCGAAGTGGCGAGCCGCGCCGTCAACGACGCCGAGCGCACCAATGCCACGGTGCAGGAGCTCTCCACCGGCGCCGAGAAGATCGGCGAGGTGGTCAAGCTGATCCACTCGATCGCGGCACAGACCAATCTGCTCGCCCTCAACGCCACCATCGAGGCGGCGCGTGCCGGTGAATCCGGCCGCGGCTTTGCCGTCGTCGCTTCCGAGGTCAAGGCGCTCGCCAACCAGACCGCCAAGGCAACGGAGGAAATCTCCGCCCAGGTCGCGGCGATGCAGACCTCGACCAGCGATGCGGTCGCCGCCATCGGCGGCATCACCCAGACCATCGCCGAGAGGAGCGAGATCACCGCGGGCATTTCCGCGTCGATCGAGCAGCAGGGCGAGGCGACCCGCGAGATCGCGCGCAACATCCAGTCGGTCGCGGCCGGATCGAACGAGATCAACGCCAATATCGGCAGTGTCACCTCGGCCGCGGAAGCGACCGGCACGGCGGCAAGCGACGTGCTCACCAACGCCCGCGAGCTCGACAGCCAGTCCGGCGCGCTGCGTAGCGCAGTCGACGGCTTCCTCGCCAAGATGCGCGCGGCGTAGGGCGTCACACAAGAGCGACGCCACCTATTCCATCCTCATGCCCGGGCTTGTCCCGGGCATCCACGTTCTTGGACACCGGACGCTTTGATAGACGTGGACGGCCGGACAAGCCCGGCCATGACGGAGAATGCGGAGGGCGCGGCTTTCGCGCGCCCCTACTGCTTCTCGATCCCCGCCTGGCGGATCAGCTTCTCCCACAACACCAGCTGTTCGTTCACGAACGTGCCGAGCTGCTCGGGCGTGCCTGAAAACGCGTCCATGCCGAGGGTGGCGAGCTGGGCCTTGATCTCCGGCTTCTCGACGATCTTCCGGATCTCGGCGTTGAGCCGCGTCACGATCTCCTTGGGCATGCCGGCGGGGCCGAAATAGCCCTGCCACGACGAGATGTCGAAGTCCGGCACGCCGGCCTCCTGCATCGAGGGCAGGTTCGGCACCAGCGACGAGCGGTCCTTGGTCGTGACGGCGAGCGCGCGTAGCGCGTTGCCCTGGACATGCGGCAGACCGGTCAGGATGTCCACGAACATCATCGAGACGCGGCCGCCCATGACGTCGTTGAGCGCCGGCGGCGAGCTCTTGTAAGGCACGTGCAGGAGGTCGAGCCCGGCATTGTGTGCAAAGGTCGCACCCGACACGATCGCCGAGGACGAGCCCGAGGCGTAGCTCAGCTTGCCCGGATTGGCCTTGCCGTAGGCGATGAGTTCGCCGACGGTCTTGGCCGGCACCTCCGGGTGGATCACCAGCATGAAGGGCAGGTCGCCGGTGCGCGCGATCGGGGTGAAGTCCTTGACCGGATCGTAGGTCAGGCTTTTGAGCAGATAGGGATTGGCCGAATGCGTGGTGTTGGTGGTCACCAGCAGCGTGTAGCCGTCCGGCGCGGCGCGCGCGACATAGGTGGCGGCGATCATGCCGTTGGCGCCCGCCTTGTTCTCGATGACGATGCCGACGCCGAGTGCCTGCGACAAATGCTGCGAGATCAGCCGCGTCGTGGTGTCGGTGCCGCTGCCGGCCGCGAACGGCAGCACCAGCGTGATGTTGCGGCTCGGATAATTGTCGGCCTGCGCGGCGGATGCGGCGGCGAGACAAAGGACGGCCGTGCCGATGGCACGCAGGTTTCGGATCAACGCTGAAAGCATGTCTGGTCGTTCCCTCTTTTTTCGTTGGCGGGGAACCTAGCGTCTCCTCGTCGAAATCGGAAGGCGCGAGTTTGTCGCCTCGTCTCGCGGTGCGGAATTACTTCACCGCAGACCCCTGGCGCGAAGCGATCACGACGCCGGCGAGCACCAGCAGGTAGCCGATCAGGTGGAATGGCTGGATCTTTTCGCCGAGCAGCAGGATCGCCATCGCCGAGCCGAACACCGGCACCAGATGGAAGAACGGCGCCGCGCGGTTCGGGCCGATCAGCGCCACGCCCCGGTTGAAGAACAGATAGGCCAACGTCGAGGGAAAGACCAGGATGTAACCCAGCGTCGCCAGCGTCACCCCGTCGAGTTGCAGGACGCGGCCGCTCCAGGCCTCCCAGATCGCGGTCGGCAGCAGCATCGTCGCGCCGCAGCAGGTGGTGAAGGAGAGAAAGGAGAGTTGGTGGATCTTCGGTCGCCGCGGGATGAAGGCAGAGTAGATCCCGAATGCCACCAGCGAGGAGGCGAACATGATGTCGCCCCTGTTGAAGCTGATGCTCGCGAGCGCGGCGAGATCGCCGCGCAGGATGATGATCAGCACGCCGAGAAGCGAGATCCCGATGCCGGCGAGCTGCGCACCGGTCAGCCGCACGCCGAACAGCACCAGCGACCACAGCGCCACGAACAGCGGTCCGGCCGACTGGATCAGCAGCGCGTTCAGCGCTTCCGTGTACTGCATCGCCCAGTACGAGATCGCGTTGTTGAAGGCAAAGCCCACCAGCGACAGGAACAGCATCAGCGGCAGGCTCTTGCGCAGATTTGGCCAGTCGCGCTTCAGATGCGGCCAGGCGAACGGCAGGAGGATCAGGAACACGCCGAACCAGCGGATAGTGGTCACCGTCAGTGGCGGCACATGCGCGCCGACGTGGCGCGCGAGCACGATGTTGCCGGCCCAGAACAGCGAGCTCAGGCTAAGCAGCAGATAAGGCTGGTTGTTGAGCCAACTGGCTGGATTAGAAGCCGGTGGCGCGGGCGAAGCGATCGTCATTGGCGTTGGATACAAGCTTGCGCCGGATTTACGTCGTGACACAAGTCACGCGGCCGCAATGCTACAATGCAGGCATGACCAGAGGAGGCGGCATTGGCGGTTAATATGTTGAACATCGACGACCTGAAGCGGCTCGATCGGGATGCACCGGTGGTGATGTTGAACCTGATGCGCTTCCACGCGCGCTCCGGCGATGGCGACGGTTCCGGCTGGGACGCCTATTTGCGCTACAGTGCGGTCACAGTGCCGATGATCAAGGCGCGCGGCGGCACGCTGCTCTGGACCGGCGACGCCAAGGCGGTCGCGCTCGGCCCGCATGACGGCAATAAGTGGGATTTCGTCGCGCTGGTCTACTATCCCACGGTCGCGGCTTTTTTGGGCATGATGACGTCAGAGTCCTACGAGCACGAAGCCGATCCGCACCGCGTCAACGCCTGCGCCGAGCACGTCATCATTGCGATGAACGAAGCGTACAGCAAGTTCAAAATGAGGTAGGCGCCGCCTGCCGCCGGCTTACTTCAGCCCATCTACAGCCGCGTGACACGCCTTCTGCAGCAAGCGACAGACCTCGTCGCTCGACCGCTGCCGGTTCAGCGCTGCGAAAGTCGGATAGCTCGTCAGCACGAAGACCAAATCGACCGTGTCCCGCATGGCGCGCTTTGCCGCCTGCTTGCCGACGATCCGCGACAGCAGCGCGGTCAGCAGTTCCCGGCGGCGCTCGTTACGCTCGATCAGCGCCTCGCCGAATTCCGGATCGGTCGCGATGGCTTGGTTGAGCCCGCCGATGGCGGGATCGCGCCCCCAGAACGTACAGAAGATTTCGATGACGCGGTCGAGCGCGGCGCGCGGATCCGCCATCGTCATCACCCCGGCCAGTTCGAACAGTCCGCCCTGGTGCGCGATGTCGTCGAACACGGCCTCCAGCAATCCCCGCCGCGATCCGAACTGGTTGTAGACGGTCAACCGCGAGACGCCGGCCGCCTTGCCGACGACGTCGAGGGAGAAGTGCGCAATGCTCGCGTCCTCGCGCAGGAGCCGCGCGCCGGCCGCGATGATGCGCTGGCGCGTCGCCGCCGCCGCGGAAGCACGCGCGGAGCTCACATAATTGCGCTTCGACATCGGCTTGCCATTCTGTTGACGAATTGATTATACATCGTGTATATCTAATTTAGAAGCCGGTTCGGAGCTTGCCATGCAAACTGCCCTCGTGATCGCGTTGTCACTTCATGTGTTGTCGTCCGTGTTCTGGGCGGGATCAAGCTTTGCGCTGGCCCGCATCGGCGGAGTTGGCGGTGAGCAACTGGTCTTTCCACAACTCGGCGCGGCGACGATTGCCATCCTGACCGGCGGTTATCTCGGGCATCTCGTTCATTCCCACAGCTTCGGCACGACCGAGCAGGTGCTCGCGGTCGGTGCTGTCTGCGCACTGATCGCGGCGGGCGTTCAGGCTGTCATCGGTCCCCGTGCGCTCGTGGCCCTGCGTCGTGGCACCGGCAAGCCGGAGGACCTCCGTGCGCGTATCGCGGCCGCCCAACGTGCGGCGGCGGGCCTGCTGGGCATCGCCGCGCTTTGCATGGGCGCCGCGCGCTATATTTGAATGCATTCGGGAAGGAGGTTGAGACCTTCTGTTCCTGATGCCAGACCCTGGCTCGGCTTCCAGCCGCTTTCGAAGGAAAAGCAATGTCCAAGATGATTCTGATCAACCTGCCTGTACGCGACCTCGCCGCATCGACGGCGTTCTACGTAGCGCTGGGTGGCGCGGTGAATCCGCAATTCTCCGGAGCAAATTCGACCTCGCTCATGTTCACGGATGCGATCGGCGTGATGCTGCTGACCCACGACCAGTATCGTGAATTCACCCAACGCGAGATCGGCGACGCGCGGCGCCACAGCCAGTCTATGTTCGCCCTGACGGTCGACGACCGCGATGCCGTCGATGTAACGCTGGCCCGCGCGGTGGCTGCGGGCGGTCGCGCCGATCCCAATCCGGCGCAGGATCTCGGCTTCATGTACAACCGACACATTGAAGACCCGGATGGATATGTTTGGGAGATGGTATGGATGAACGCGTCGGCAAACGCTTGATCGCAGTCGATCGAACCGGGCCCCAAGCCTAGGCCGCCTGCTTCCGTGACGCCACGAACACGCCGGCCAGCACCAGCGCGAAGCCGATGAAGTGGAACGCCTGCGGGTGCTCGCCCAGAAATGCCATTGCCATGATCGAGCCGAACACCGGCACGACATGGAAGAAGGGCGCGGCGCGGTTGGCGCCGATCAGCCGGACGCCGCGATTGAAGCAGAGATAGGCGAGCGTCGAGGGGAACACCGCGACATAGAACAGGGTCAGGAGGTTCGGCCCGTCGAGCTTCATCACGGGACGCGCCGACAACTCCCAGATCTCCAGCGGAATGAGACAGGCCGCACCGCAGCCGAACGTGAAGGCGAGGAACGACAGGCCGTGCATCGGCGGCCGCTTCAAGGTCAGCACCGAATAGAGCGCGAAGATGATCAGCGCGACGACGAAGATGAGGTCGCCCTTGTTGAAGTCGATGTTCGACAGCGTGGTGAAATCGCCATGCAGCAGGATGATCAGCACGCCGCACATCGACAGCAGCACGCCGAAAGCCTGCGCCGCGGTGAGGCGCACGCCGAGGATGACGAGCGACCACAGCGCCACGACGAGCGGCGCGGCGGATTGCAAGAGGAGAGTGTTGAGCGCCTGCGTATGCTCGAGCGCCCAATATTGCAGCGTGTTGAAAGCGCCGATGCCGGTGATCGAGAGCGTGACCATCAGGCCGAGCTTGCCGCGGATCGCGGGCCAGTCCTGCGCAAGGTGTTTCCAGGCGAACGGCAGCACCAGCAGGAAGGCGAAGAACCAGCGCAGGAACGACAGCGTCACCGGCGGGATGTGACCGGCGGCCAGCCGCCCGACGATGGCATTGCCGGCCCAGCACAGCGCGGTGA